>JALQYQ010000005.1 GCA_023262855.1 Crocinitomicaceae bacterium | reverse complement strand
TTAACGTTTTAGGTGTCTATAGCAGCATGGTCCACCTCTTCCCATTCCGAACAGAGAAGTTAAGCCTGCTTGCGCTGATGGTACTGCCCTTTTGAGGGTGGGAGAGTAAGTCGACGCCGCTTTTTAAACCCTTATCAGTTTCTGGTAAGGGTTTTTTGTTTTTTGAAAAATTTAGCTGGAGAATCTGTAAGTCATAAACTTGAAACGCTAAGTCGATACACACTTCTGAATTGTAAGAATTAGATAACTGTATTAGATTCTAGTTATTTTCTTTGATTTAAACTATAATCGATTCAAAGGATTTAAGAGTTTATTTACAGAGATATATATCTTGAAACTGTTTAATTGACTACTTTTGAACCTCAATAGTAAACATGCAAAAAATACTCATTAAGATAATTGATTCGTTCTATTTTATTTTTAGTCGATTCATGCCTTTGAAAACATTCAGATATGCAGTGTGTGGCGGAGGTAATCTTGTTTTTGATTTGGTGCTATACTTTTTATTTTACCACTACATTTTTCGAAAAGAAGATGTAGATCTTCATTATTTTGTTCTTAGTTCACATATAGCGTCGTTGTTTTTTGTATTTCCAATTACCTTTATGACGGGCTTTTTATTGAATAAGTACATCACGTTCCAAGATTCAAATATCCCAGGTAGAATTCAATTTGTACGTTATTTGATGGTTGCTTTGGGAGCAATTGGATTAAGTTACTTATGCATGAAGTTATTTGTTGATGTTATGAAGTTTTATCCAACGCCTTCTAGACTAGTAACAACAGTGATTTCGGTTGTATACAGTTATATTCTACAGAGCACATTTAGTTTTGGTAAAAGAAAGGATAAAGAAGAATTTGAATAATTTACTTTATTTGCACTCCCCTAGAAGAGTATAAACCAGCTGATTGTGTTTTACTCTTATCTAAACTAAAGAAAAACGTACTTCCAACCCCATAAGTACTTCTTACTGAAATCGTTTGTCCATGCGATTCAATGATATGCTTGCAAATTGCTAATCCCAAACCAGAACCTCCATCATTTCGGTTGCGACTTTTCTCAACACGGTAAAACCTTTCAAATAATCTAGGAATATGATTAGCCTCTATTCCAGGCCCATTATCAGAAACTTCTGTTGTGATTATATCGTCCATTAAATAGAAACGTACAATTGTTGTTCCTCCCTTGTTACCGTAGAAAATTGAGTTAGAAATTAAGTTGGTTAAAACTTGAGCAATTTTACTTTTATCACCTATTACGAATTTAGATCCGTAATCTTTTGCAAAGGTTAATTTGATATTTTTTTCTTGAGCTATTATTTCCAATGATTCAAAAACTTCTTTTGTCAATTCAACAATATCAAATGGGCGGAGTTCCAATTTTAAGGCATCCGCTTCGAGTTTTGTGATTTGATCTAAATCTTCAATGATATTTACCATTCGATCGGTAGCTTTTGAAGCACGTTCCAAAAAGGATCTGTTTACATTTTCATCTTCTAATCCGCCATCTAGTAAGGTTAATATATATCCTTGAATTGAAAAAATTGGTGTTTTAAGTTCATGAGCAAGGTTTCCAAGGAATTCTCTTCGAAATGCTTCTTGCTCTTTTAGTTTGGAAATCTCTTTGTTTCTTTCTTCTGTCCACAGTTGTGTTTCTTTTTCAGCATTGGCGATTACGTCATCTGTGATTTTAAATTGTAAATCGTTTTCAGGAGTAATTTTTCCTTTGCGAATAGATTTATACAACACTTTCAAACGATCGTTTATGAAGTATTTAATGAAAAAATAAAAAACTCCAAAAGAAATGAGGCCTGTAGTAAATGGTAATCCTATTAATACCCAAAAAGGAAAATTCATCACCTGTAAATCGATGATGAATGTAATAATGAAGGTGAGTACTACAATAATTGCACTTCCTCCGATTAATAAATGTATGGGTTTTAAATTTTTCACTTTTCGCTGAAGGTATATCCGACGCCTTTTATTGTACGAATATAATCATCTCCCAGCTTTTCTCGTAATTTTCTGATATGAACATCTATAGTTCTTTCACCAACTATTGTTTCATTGCCCCAAACGATTGATAGAATTTGGTCTCTTGTATAAACTTTCCCTGGGCGACTTGCTAACAATTCTAATAATTCGAATTCTTTTTTTGGCAATAAAAGCGTCAATCCATTCATTTCAACTTTGAATTTCTCGCGATCGATTTTTAATTTGGATTCTGTTTGAGCACTTAATTCGTTGACAGGACGATCCAATCTGCGTAAAAGTGATTCTACTTTACTTATCAATAATCTTGGACGAACTGGTTTAGAAATATAATCGTCTGCACCAGCTTCAAATCCAGCGATTTGAGAATAATCTTCAGCTCTAGATGTTAAAAACGCAATGATCGGTTGTGTAATATTTAAGTCTTTTCGAATGATTTGACAGGTTTCAATCCCATCCATCTTAGGCATCATAACATCAAGCAATATTAAAGAGGGATGAATTTGTTGAACCATTTTCACGCCTTCTTCACCATTTGAAGCACTAAATACTTTATAGCCTTCTTTTTTCAAATTATAGGTTAAAAATTCAATGATATCTGGTTCATCATCGATTAATAGTAATGTATGTCCTTTGCTAGCTTGTTGCATAATTTGAAAATTAAAAAAGGAGATTACTCACAATTATGAGCAATCTCCTGAATTCACTTATTTTATTTGTTAATTGCTAATTTGATGGTTTTAGCAATAGCATTTTCTGTTGAGATAATTACATTGTAATATCCTGCGTTCAATGCTGATGTGTTCAATGTTTGAGTGTTTTTCCCTATATTAACCATTGAGTTTTCAACCGCTACAATCTTACCAGCATTATCAATGATTGTGAAAGTAACTTCAGTGTTTTCTTTCATAATCATTTCGATAGTAACATTTTCTTTAGCTGGATTAGGATACAATTTTACAGATGAAACAGTTGATAATTCTTCAATACCAGCAATTGTGATGACAACGTCGAAAGAATCAACTGATTCACAGTTACCGTTTGATGCAGTTAATGTTACTATATATGTTCCTGAAGTTGAATAGTTGTGAACTGGATTAGCACTTGTTGAAGAATTACCATCACCAAAATCCCAAGCATATGTTGTTGCGCCAACTGATGAATTTGTAAATGTTGCTACCGTATCAACAGAAGACACTGTAGCTGATGCCGCTAAACCATAGTTAGGAACATCGTAGTTTTCATTTTGTGGATCGAAATTAGCCCAACATGCTGTCCAGTCATTTGTTCCATCAAATGCACCACGATAAGTTGTAGTTTCAAAAAATGCATTGTTCAAATTAGCTGCAGAGAAGTTTGCACCTGTTAAAGCTGGAGAACCTGCTGAAAGTAAGAAATTTGGATTTGTGTAATTTGTCGGAGCCACTGCTTGTAATCCTTGTGGTGTTGGTAGAATTGAATTTCCTCCTGCATTGAACCAAGCAGCCATTCCAAATGTTAAAGTTGTTGAATCCAAAGGAGTTGGACATCCAGCAATGATATTATTTTTAAATTGCAATGTTCCTGATGTACAATTGTTTCCAGTTGTAGTTCCGTCAATTTTCAATCCTACTGGGAATCCTGCGAAAATTGAATTGTATGTACAAGTTGATGTACTTCTTCTTAAATGTGCAGCACGTTTGAAGTTTGAGTTATAACCTGTACTGTTTTGTGTTGCCATTGGACCGAAAACAGAAATATTAGAGAAAATTGGTTTAGTCAATGGTCCATTTGTTGTTCCAGTTGCATCATTGTCAGATTCAAATCCATTTGATCCAGAAATATCTGCAACTAATGAATCACTTAATCCAACAGCGAATTGAATTCTTCCGCCAAAACCATAATCAGTGTCAAACATATCATCCAATGTTTTGTTTGCAATTAAGTGTTTACAGTTTACTGTTCCACCAAACCACTCAAACGCATCATCACCACCGTGACTCACTTGTACATAGTCGATTGTTGTACCTAAACCAACTGCTCCCATTGTCAATCCATTTGTTTCGTTATTCGGTAGATACGCTACTCCAGCATACTCGATTCGAACGTATTTCAAAACTCCTGAGTTGTCATTTACGTCTGTTCCACCGTACAAACCTTTAACTGGATCAATCCCACCTTCTCCAAGGCGTTCACCAGCTGGGTCATTAATTGGCGCTTTACCACAAATGATAATTCCACCCCAGTCGCCTGCATTTCTATTTCCTGCACTTTGATAGGAAGTAAAAACAATTGGTTGTGTAACTGTACCTTCAGCCATGATTTTAGCACCGCGGGTAATAACCAATGTTGATGCATTACCACGGATAATTGTTCCTGGTTCAATTGTTAATGTTGCGTTATTTGTTACATAAATAAATCCACCTGTTAAAGTGTAAATATTGTTGTTTGTCCAAGTAGTATTTGAAGTAATATCACTTGAGATTGTTACCTGTGCATTCAAACTTAAAAAGCTTATAATTGCGAATGCTGTTAATAGTAAATTTCTTTTCATTTTTAGATTTAAAAAATTTTGGCAGTATTTTCTGGGAAGCTGCCTCACCCATTTTAGACACACCAAAAGTAGGTGGATTGATTCGGGAGGAGGTTAGGGCTTAATTATTCTTAGTTTAAGAAATGATTAATAAAAAACCCCCAATGTTAACATTGAGGGTTTGAAACAAAAAGTGAAGTAATACTTTAGAATTTGTATGCGAACGAAAAGCTAAAGTTACGACCGAATTTAATGCCTTGAATCACTTTGTCTTCGGCTGCTTCGTATTTCTTAGAGTGGTTAAAGTCTTGATAAAAAATCGCGTTTTGATTAAAAATATCACTTGCGTTTAATTTGATTTCACCCTGCTTGTTTTTGAATACAGTTTTAACTAACTGAAAATCTAGCACAGTACGAGGGTTTTCATAGATGTCTTGGTAACCATTTGTTCCAACAAACGCAATACGGCGACCAATTCTGTTAACCAAAACACTTGCTCCAAATCCAATTGAATCGTTTTGATAAACCAAACCACCATTAATTAAGTAAGGTGATTGCCCTTGCATTGGACGATATTTTTCTTCATCTGTAACTGCAGTTGCAACATTTGACAAGTCAACAACAGATTTCACAAATGTTAAGTTTGTGTAAAATGTGAAGTTATCAAGTGCATTTGAATTGAAAAGAGAATCGATTTTACTCAATTTTGTTCGGTATTCCAATTCAATTCCATAATCAACGGCATTGGTAACATTTCTAAAGGTATATGTTCTAGATCCAGATCCGCCAAAGAATACAGTATTTTCAATAGGATTGTTGAAGTCTTTGTAGAATACTGATGTTGAAATGATTTGTCCACTTCCAGGGAAATATTCATAACGCAAATCTATATTCGTAATAGTTGCTGCTTGTAAGGTGTCATTACCAACTACTGCAGAAGATGTATTAAAGTCATAGAAGGAGAAAGGTGCCAATTCACGGAAATCTGGTCGAGCTACTGTTCTTGATACAGCACCACGGAAATTCATTTTCTTATTCAATGAATAAGTTAAATTCAATGAAGGCAAGAAGCTTAGTGTCGTATTATCAATATTAATTGAATCTCCACCATAACTTATTGAACTTAATTGTTGTCTGAAATTTTCAACACGTAAACCGTAAACAGCTCTCAATTTCGATGTTAATTTTTGATCTGTCATTACGTAACCAGCGTGTAAGTTTGTTGAAGCTGAATATGAATCTGATGGATTTGTTGATTCACCAAGTTTAAATCCTTGTGCGTTGATGTTTTCTTCTGCGAAAATTGAATCTTGTGGAAGAAGTAATAAATCGTAATTGAACTGAGCTGGACTATTGATTGCGTACCCAAATACACGCGCATTGAATGCTCTTGACTTTATTGAACCAGCGTATCCAATTTTAAGTGTACTGTTTTCTTTTAAAAAGTTATACGGAATAGCTATTTCAGCCATTGCAGCATATAAATCTTCTCCAAGATTTGAAAAGAACTTACCTGCAAAATCCGGTGAAGGTGAACCAAAAGGTACATATGCCGTGAAGATTGAATCAGAAGCAGTTCCCTGCGGAGTTCTGTTTTTGTAATAAAGCATTCTCTTTAAATTAGGGATAGTAGTAATTGTTTTACTATAATCAAGTCCCCACTTTACTTTAATTGATGTACTATCAGTTGATTTGATTAAGTGTTCACCATTTAATTGAGAAGTAAACATTTTACTGCTCGTATATTGCATAGCAGTTGCTTTAATAATTTGATCTGCATCAATGTTTTCACCTGTTCTTAAAATAACTTGGTCCGTTGAATTATCACTAAATAAGTTCTTTAAGGTTATTTTGTTATTCTTGCCAAACTTATATGCAAAATTCAACATTCCTCCCCAAGAAACATTTTCACGATAAGTTGCATCTTTATAATCAAAAACACGTGAAGAATCTTCGTTGTAGTCTTTACGTGTAACATCCAAATAGCGACGCGTGTAATTATAACTCATTGCACCAACAATACCGAACGTATTTGATTTTAATGAATCAGGACGAATCGTTTTTGCAAATCCAACTTGATAATTTTGCCCAAGTGGTGACGCGTTTTTATTGTTGATTTGCCAGTCATTTGAAAAAACTTTACTGTTTTCAAAACGTGTTGAAGGATTTGAAAGCAATTCTTTGAATTCAGTTGTAGAAGGCAATGAATTAGGATACATTCTATCTTTTACACCAAATCCAATCCAATCATTTTTACTTCCATCGTAATTTGAATAAGATTTAAATGTAGACTGTGTGTTATAATTTGTTCCTACGCTAAAAGAAACAAAATCTTTTTCTGGAATATCCTTCGTATTTACTAAAATAACACCACCAGCAAAATCTCCTGGTAAATCTGGTGATGCTGTTTTATAAATCATCATGTTATCTAACATCGTAGAAGGAAAAATATCAAATGAAAATGCTTTTCTGTCTGCTTCGGTAGACGGTAATGGCAATCCATTAATCATAGCTGTGTTGTAGCGATCATTCAATCCACGAATAATGACAAACTTATTATCTTGAACTGATGCTCCACTTACACGTTTTAAAACAGCACTTGCATCTCTGTCAGGAGAACGTTTGATTTCTTGTTGTGAGATTCCATCAACTTGACCAGCAGCATTGCTTTTTAAGCGATTTATGTTGTCGATAGATTCTTTGTTAACGGTTGCTTTAACTGTAACCGCTCCAATTTCCTTTACGACGGGTTCCATCACAATTTCAAAACTAGTTACTTCGTTTGCTTTAACAAGGATATCAGAAATGATTTTTGTATTGTATCCGTTGTAATTGAAAATTAAGTTGTAATTACCTACAGGAATATTTTGAAAGCTAAAATTACCATCCAAATCAGTGATGATTTTATAGATTTGATTTTCGATTAAAATTTTAACTCCTGGTAATGTTTCACTTGTTTTACCATCAGTTACCTTTCCACTAATAGTTCCTGTTTGTCCAAAAATGCATGTGCTCATGAAAAGAGCAATGAAAATTGAAAGTGTTTTTAAGTTCATCCGTTTCTTTGTTTTTTTACGATGCAAAGGAACGTTGATACTCTTATTGTAGAATTACTGAAAGGTTACTAGTTTATTAAATCGAGGTAATACAGAGTTAACACTGTAGAAATACTTGCTTAATTCTTAAATGTTGATAAAATTGGGGTGTGAGAAAAGTATTTAATCTTGCTTTTCAATAAATTTATAACCGATGCCTTTGATGGTTTTAATATAATCATCACCAATTTTTTCACGCAATTTACGCACATGAACATCAATAGTTCTGTCACCAACTACAATTTCTGATCCCCAGACTTTTTCCAGAATTACATCGCGTTCGAACACATAATCTGGTCGAGAAGCCAATAATGCTAGAAGTTCAAATTCTTTTCGCGGTAAATGTATCGTTTCGCCGTTTTTCTCGATAACGTATTTTTCTCGATTGATAACCAAGTCTTTATTTGATGGTTCTTCAACTGCAAGCATTCCTTTTCGGCGTAAAAGAGCATTGATTCTACTGATTAAAACCTTTGGACGAACAGGTTTTGCAACGTAATCATCTGCACCAGCATCGAGTCCAGCTATTTGGCTGTAATCTTCATTTCGTGCAGTTAAAAAACAAATAAGGGTTTGATTAAATCCAGGTGTTGAACGAATTGCATCGCAAACTTCAATACCGTCCATTCCAGGCATCATAACATCTAAAATGATCAAGTCTGGTTTTAACTCTTTCATAAGCGCTAAACCAATCTCACCATTTTCCGCAACTTCTACAAGATATCCTTCCTTTTTTAAATTGTATTTCAACAATTCGCGGATGTCTTCTTCATCATCTATTATTAAGATTGAAACCATAGTTGCGAGTTTAAATCAATTATTTCTTTTTATGAGATAAAGATAACTAGAATATTGGATTCTTAAAAAAAGTGGAAGTGTTAAAAATGAAAAAAAAATAAACATAATTTCATTCGTTTTTTACCATTTGAGATGATAAGTGAGTTGAAAATCCCCATTTTGGGAAATGTTACCATGGTAAAAATTGACTTCATTCTTAAGATTCTAAAAATTAAACTTTTTCTCGTTTATCAAAAACATGTTCCAAAATTGGAAAAAGTGTTTACCTTTGCGTTAGTAGTAGTAGGTTAGGTTGATTAGTGTACAAGAGCTTTGGACTCCCGTCTAAGGCTCTTGTTTTTTTGTTAGCTACTAGAAAAACAAAGAATTCTGTATATTTACACAACCAAATTGAATCCATGAAAATTAAAATTCTTCTTGTCGAAGACGACACAAGTTTAGGCTTTGTAATATCAGACCAATTGAAATCGGATGGTTATCAAGTTACACTTTGTACCGATGGTGCCGAAGGTTTTAAACGCTTCAACGAAGAGAAATTTCATTTATGCATCTTCGATGTAATGATGCCAAAAAAAGACGGATTCTCTTTGGCACGCGACATTCGTAAAATCAATGTTGAAATTCCTATTTTGTTCCTAACTGCTAAGTCGATGACTGAAGACAAGGTGGAAGGTTTCAAAGCCGGAGGCGATGATTATTTAACAAAACCATTTAGCGTGGAAGAATTGCAATTAAGAGTTGCCGCACTTCTCAAACGTGTAAACATTATTGTCGAAAAAGAAGACGATTCCATATTATCAATTGGCAATTACGTTTTTGATACAGTGAATTTTACATTGAAACATAGCTCTTTTGAAAAAACGCTCACTAAAAAAGAAGCACAGATTTTAAAGATTTTGATGAAATTTAAAAATCAAGTGGTTGCAAGAGAGGTTGTGTTAAATGGTGTTTGGGGGCAAGACGATTATTTTGTTGGTCGCAGCCTAGACGTTTTTATTACCAAGTTAAGAAAGTACCTCAAAGAGGATGAGTCAATCCAAATCTTGAATATTCATGGAATTGGATTCAAACTAGAAATTTCCTAATGGAATATATTTTACACCTTGAAACTTCTACAAAAGCTTGCTCCGTTGCACTTTCTTGCGATGGAAAATTAGTTGCTTGTAAGGAAAGCTTGACAGATGCGTATGCACACAGTGAAAGCTTGACTACCTATATTCAACAGGTAATGAAAGAATCCGGAATTGAAATGAAGCATTTAAATGCAGTTTCAGTGACTTCAGGACCTGGATCTTATACTGGTTTGCGGATTGGTGTTTCAACAGCGAAAGGTTTATGTTATGCTCTTGGAATACCAATGATTGCCGTTGATTCGTTAGTTTCTATGGCTACTTTAGCAAAAGATAAGTATCCGAATCAAAATTTATGTGCTTTGATTGATGCGCGACGAATGGAAGTGTTCAGTGCGATTTTTTCACCAGAATTGGAGTTGATTAAACCAATTTCAGCAGATGTGTTGGAGGATGAAAATGTATATGCTAACTTTGAACCATTCGTTTATTTTGGGGATGGTGCAAACAAAATGGAAGCGCATTGGAAGAACCGAAATTGTAACATAGATACTGAAATTCACGCGTCAGCAAAAGGTCAAATCACAATTGCATATCACAAGTATCAAACTGCTGCGTTCGAAAACGTCGCGTATTTTGAGCCGTTTTACTTGAAAGACTTCGTCAGTACTCAGAAAAAATCGTAGTTTATTTCTTCTTTCCGAACGTATGAAGATATGACAAATTAATCAACATATCAGTGTTACGCGTTGTTCTGTAATCGCGTAGCATTAAACCAACTGTAAATGTGTTTGAGGAATTGAAATCCAAATCAGTACCGATTGTGTAGCGTACTTCATTCATCAAGCCTTCAGTAAAGAAATCATCTCCTGATAAAAAGAAATATTGGTTGGTTCTGTAAAATAACTCACCACTCACAAAAGGTTTAATCAATTTACTTTTTAACTGAGGTTTCAACGTCAATTTATTTCTCCAGTACCATTGATCTCGTTTGAATTTAAACGATTCAAATTGAATTTTAGAAGACAATTGGATTGCAAGAAATTTATCCGTTTTCAACCATTCTGAAGGTTCTAATTGAAGTCCAAAAGCGAATCGTTGTGAAGTCATTTGTTTTTTTCCATCGATTAATGCGTAATCATTTGTTTGCCACGAATTTCTATACAAAAGACCAACCTTAATAGATTTGTTAATCGCATATTTCGATTCAAGTGTGAACAATGATTTTGAATACAATTTTTCAGTCAAATTCCATCTTCCCTGAACTTCAGCCTCGACCGACCATTTTTTGGTGATTGCATATTTACCGCCAATCGATGTACGATTATACACCGAACCGAACTGCCCATAGCTCGTTCCGCACATTAAAACGGATAAAATAATAGAAAAAAGTACTCTCATTATTGCACAATTGATAGTACACCAATTTCATTAATAGTAGCTTTCTCAGTGATTTCAATTTCCTTGTAAACAGGAACCATTTCACCCGTTGTTGCATCTTTAGTCAGTGCATAAACTTTGTATTTTCCAATTTGTAATCCTTCAAATGTGAAAGTTCCATCTGCACCTGTTCTCGCGATATCGTTGAACACTGTTCCGTCTCCGTAAATCAAATATACTTTTTCATCTGTCATGGCTAATTCAGCTCCATTCACATCTGCTTTTCCTTGATTTGTCACATCTACATTGAAATTAGTCGTTCCATTATCAGCATCTGTAATTTCTGTATGTGCCGAACTAACCAAGGTCAAAATATCATTGTTCTGAGAAATTGTAAAATCTCCATTTAAAGCAGCATTGATTGCTGTTAATGTTGCGTTGGCAATTTCAAGATTTGAATCGCTGTAATTGAAATTAACCTGAATTCCTGTGCGACCTTGTAATTGTGGGTCTCCATTACTCACCCAAGTCGGGTTGTTATACCAAACATAGTATAAGGTTCCGCCTGCAGGACCATTGAATAGAAAATAATCACCATGTTCGATATCATTTCCTTGCTTCACAGTAATATCAATTGTTTCTGATTCACCAGTTGAATTATTCACTCCAACTACAGTTCCACGAATTGCCGATGTTCCACCTGGTCCAGCTACTTTTTTACAACTTGTCAAAGCTCCAACGAAAAGGAGTGAAAATAAACTGATTTTTAAATATGAGGTCATTTTACAGTAATTTTTAGTGTTTTAAAGAATCCATTTTTTTGTTGCACGGTTACGAAGTAAATACCTTCGCTATAGTTTGATAAATCAAGTGTGGTTTCTTGGAAATCGGAAAGATCTTTCTGCTGAATTAACATTCCTTGAGGTGAAATAACTTGTATTGAAACATTCGCCAAAGTATTGTTTACACGAATTGTTACCTTGTCAGAAGTTGGATTTGGGAATGCTAAAAGTTGATTTCCACTTGTTAAATCATCAAAACCTAAATCGTTGCAAGTACCAAACATGTTGTTATCCATCCACGTCAAACGTCCCAACAACCATTGTTTCATGTAGTCAATTTCTTCTTGATATGTGTTACCAATGAAATTGTTTGGCCAAACATATGTACCTAAAATTGGCCATCTATTGTAGTTTCTCGCAGCTGGATCAGTTAACATCAACGCCATACTATCGATGTAATCCATTAAATAATTTGTACTTAATGTTGTTTGACGTAATTCTAACCAACGGCATTTTACAGCATGTGCATATTCTGGATCTTGTAAAAGTCGTCCCCACCAAAATGGGTTCTGCCATCCACCACCACAGATTGAATTGAAATTGATTTCCCAACCCGTTGTATCTCCGCCTTGACAATAGTTGGCATTTCCAAAACCTAGGTTAAAATCCCACAATGGACCTGCAACAATTTCACCACCTTCACTTACACGATTTTTGTGTAGATAAGTGGAAATACGATAACCATCCACGTTTTTAGAAACTTCGTTCACCAACATGAAATCGATAAAAGAGGCTTCGTCAATGAATGGTTTATAACCTAAAACAGGATCTGTGAAATTTGATCCGGCAAGTGCATTTTCCCAATTCGTGACAAAATCTTCAATGTATTGTAATTGAGTTGGATGCATGTCAATCGCTTCTGGGTCATGTAACTGATATCCGATTGCACTATTTCCTGGCGCCGCACTTGTGTAGGGTGAGTTCCACGAAACTACTCCACCGGCTGTCGTTTTGTCAATCTTGAAAATGTAGCCGCCAGTTAATTCATTGTTTAACGTATCGTTGTAATTCAGCGGATCAATATTCACGCGACCTGGATTCACTTTAATTCGTTCCATAAACACATAAACTCCAATATACTCTCCATTGAGAACAACTTCACATAATTGCGTTCTTGGAGCCCAACGTCCCATTTCAGTCCCGATTTTGTACGTTAAAACGTTTCGAATTAATGCTTTGTCGGTGTAGGGTGCGTATAAAATCCAATCGTTATCAGCTGGCCAATCAAAAATGGATGCGTTGTAATTGATGTTTGGATCTGGACCTCTTGTTTCCAAACCATAAGATTTCATTGGAAATGTATTCGAAGATGAACCTCTTCGCTCTATGGCAATTTGTCCATAAAACTCATTGGTTGGATCTGTAATGTGGTTTGTTAATCCAGGTCCGTTATTGATAATTCCCATGAATCCATCAATTTTAGGTTCGTCTGGAATCGTAACTCCATTTGTATTTAAAATCACAATGGGCAAATTGGACGACGATAATTCAACTGGTGGCTCAAACCATGTTGGTGTTGGACCATAATTCGTTGAAGTATTTGAAATACCAAAAGATAAAAATGCGCGTGAAGTAAAATCAGATGATCCCGCCGTTTGATTATGTGTTTCAACGCATAAAACGTTTGGACCATTCACAATTGCTGATTGAACTTGTGCTTGCGTGTACACAAATTGATCGGGATAGCCTCCTGAATACAATACTGCCTCGTGTGATATTGAAGCCAATTGATTGTAAGTTGGTTGACCTGTTCCTGTGAGACCATTTCTAGCTATTTCAACACCATTTAAATATGCGACAAAACCATCGTCGTAATCCATGTTGAAAATCGCTTTTGTTATCAAACTTACATCTACCACATTAAAGGTAATTCTTTGATAAACAGAGATAGTTCCGGTAGGAAGAGCTGTATTGTCGTCACTGTCACCAAAGCCAAAACCTCCAGGTCCTGTATTCCAAGTTGACGCATCAAAACTCGGGGAAATCCAATTTGATGGAGTTGCTGCAGTTGGAATCGTATAACTCCATGTACTATTGTCATAAACAACAGTTTCCCAATGGTCAGATTGTGCCTTAATATGAAAAGCAGAAATCAACAAACAGGAAAAAAGAGTGGTTTTTTGTATAATTTGTTTTAACATGCCTATTGAATTAGGTTATACAAAATGAAGCGTGAAATTAAATTATTTTTTAATTAAACCTAATTTCACGTTAATTTAATTTGCTAGAAAAGACGTCGCAGCTTCCAAATAGGTTGAGTTCTCTTCGAAATTATTGTGATCTTGTCCTTTAATCGGAACAAAAATGTCTGTTTTTTTTAAGTCGGCTTTTAACTGTAAGGAACAATCGAAGGGTATTACAGGATCATTATCTCCGTGAACTAATAAAATGGGCATTTTTACTTGCTGAACGTATTTGTAAGTATCAAATTTATATTTCAATAAAAATGGCGGGATTACTTTGTAGCGGCGAATCGTCATGTCAGAAAGTGAATAATATGGCGCAATTAACATGAGTTTTTTTGGTGAATTTTTTGCTGCCAACATTGCTGCCGAACAGGTTCCAAGCGAGTAACCAATTACGTTGATATCAGATACTTTATAACTCTTTTTTAGTTCTTCATAAACCGCTTGCACATCTGAGAAAAATTGTTCCTCACTCTCCATTTCACCAGTGCTTTTTCCATAGCCACGATAGTCAAATGAAAAGAAATCGAATCCTAAATCTGTGTAGAACTTTGCTGCTTCCGCTTGTTTCAGAATATTTCCCGAATTTCCATGACAGAAGAAAATCAAACCTTTGGAATCTTTAACCTTAAACAATGCTCCATTCAATGTCTCTCCATTTGATGTAATGTTAACTTCCTCAAAATCTTGGTTGAATTGGATTACCGTATCAGCTTTCAGTTTTTCTGGATGAAAAATAAACGATTCCTGTTTGAAATACATGTATCCACATGCTCCAACATACAGAAGCATAACGATGAGAAGTAGACGTTTGATAAATTTTTTCATTTGTAAGAGCGTGAAGAGAAATTGAAAATTAACTTGCTCTAAAATAGCGAAAGAACTTAGAACATTGTACTTTTATCCTTTAGAATTTCTTTAAAACTCGAATTAATTGAATTTAAGAAGCAAAATACGTGAAGGGAAGCGACCATTTTTAATTTCTGGTCCATGCAGTGCAGAGTCGGAAGAACAAATGTTTTCTATCGTTCAAGACTTGAAAAAGATGTCTTCTACTGAATTGATTCGAGCTGGAATTTGGAAGCCGAGAACACGTCCTAACTCTTTTGAAGGAATGGGTGAAGTTGCTTTACCATGGCTTATTGACGCTGCAAAATCCGTTCAATTGCCTACCGCTGTGGAAATTGCAAATAAATCACATGTCGAACTTGCGTTGAAAGCAGGTGTAGATGTTTTGTGGATTGGAGCTAGAACAACTGTGAATCCTTTTGCTGTTCAAGAAATTGCTGATGCTTTACAAGGTGTTTCAGTACCCGTAATGATTAAAAATCCTGTTAATCCAGATTTGGAATTGTGGCTAGGAGCTTTCGAGCGCTTAGAGCAAGCTGGTGTCTCTGATTTAACCGCTGTTCACCGAGGTTTCTCTTTTTACAAGCACCCGAAATATCGGAATGTTCCTAGCTGGGAAATTCCAATCGCTTTGCGTGAACGTATGCCTGAAATCCCAATGATTTGTGATCCAAGTCATATCTCAGGAAGACGTGATTTGTTACTAGAAGTATCGCAAAAAGCAATGGATTTAAATTTTGACGGATTAATGATTGAAACACATCCAAATCCAGATAAAGCGTGGTCTGACGCGAAACAACAAATTACAGCGAATGGGCTTGTTGATTTGATGAGTCAACTCGTATTGCGCTCTAGCGATTTGCCAGTCGAAAATGAACTGTTAAAAGAACTTCGTACAAAAATTGGGATACTCGATGATCGCTTATTCGATTTATTGTCTGAACGCATGCGCATAAGTGAACAAGTAGGGAATTACAAACGTGAACACAATATGACGATTCTTCAACAAGAACTTTGGGCAAAAATGATTGCACATCGCTTGGAAATGAGTGATGAAATGAATTTATCGGAAATGTTTGTCCGTAAATTTATGGACGCAATGCATCAAGAATCGATTCGCCACCAAACCAAAGTAATGAATCCAAATTTGACGAAAAAAGAGAATCAATGATACGCGAGGTTCTTCCAAGTCATCTTCAGGGAACAATCCAAATTCCGCCATCTAAAAGTGATGGTCAAAGGGCAATAATTGCTGCTTCACTTGCAGGAGGAACATCAATTGTTTCAAATATTGGAACGAGTGAAGATGTTCGTCATGTCATCGATGCGGTTGTTTTACTTGGTGCAAAAGTAGAAGTTCAGGATGATGATTCGTTGTCGATTCAAGGAGGGGAATTAAAGTCTCCAACTGATTTAAATGTCGGTGAGAGTGGGCTTGCTGTTCGTTTATTAACACCAATCGTCGCATCGTTTAATTCTAACATATGTATAGATGGAAAAGGTTCTTTGAAGAATCGCTCCATGCATTTTTTTGATGAGGTGCTTCCGAAAATGGGTGTTCAGTTTATATCGACAAATGGTTTTTTACCCATTCAGGTTAAAGGTCCTATGAAAGGTGGAACTTATACAGTGGATGGTTCTCAAAGTTCGCAATACATTTCTGGCTTATTGATGTCCCTGCCTTTGATCGACGAATCATCAGAATTGAATGTTGAGAGTCTGGCGAGTAAACCGTACGTTCAAATGACATTGAATACGCTTCGCAAGTTTGGAATTCAAATCGAACATGATCAATTCTCTCGATTTTTAATTGCAGGAAAACAACATTATATCTCTTGCGATTATCAGGTGGAAGGCGATTGGAGTTCAGCGAGTTATTGGCTAGTTGCAGCAGCACTAGGTGCTAAAATATCGATAACTGGATTGGCAATGAATAGTCTTCAAGCAGACAAAAAAATGTTGGATGCTTTAGTGGCAGCAGGTTGTAATCTAATCTTTACACCGGATGGTATTAAAGTCAATTGTGAACAAAAAAGAGCTTTTCAGTTTGATGCAACCCATTGTCCTGATTTGTTCCCAGCATTGGTTTCATTCGCTGCATTGTGCCCAGGAGTTTCAATCATTAATGGCGTGAAACGCTTGAAAAACAAGGAAAGTGACCGCGGTTTTGCATTGAAAACAGAATTTGAAAAACTTGGGGTTCAAATTGATTTAATTGACGATGAAATGCACATACAAGGAACAACTTCCATTGAAGGAGGAATCGTGAATTCAAACAATGATCATCGCATTGCTATGTGTTTGGCAATTGTTGGGTTATTTTCTGAAAAAGGCATCAAAATCGAAAATGCGGACGCTGTTGCGAAAAGTTATCCAGATTTTTGGAATGATTTGGAAAAGTTGATTTGCTAAATCAGCTAAATTCAATTGTAACCAATTGACTCAAATTAGTTTTATTCCCAAACAAACTATTATGAAAACAATTTTACTCCTTTTACCATTTCTTACGTGCGTCATTTTAAGTTTCTCAAATTCTGAAAAACAAGATAAGCAAATCAAAAAATCACTTGCGAAAAGCATGTCTTTTGTTCCTTCTGGAAATGTATATGTAAATGATACGTTAAAATCAGTTCAATCATTTTACATTTCGAAAACGGAAGTTTCAAATGCCGAATACAAGCTCTTTTTACATGATTTGCAATTGGCTGGCGATCTCGAAAAATTGGCAATTGCACAAATTGATTCTTTGAAATGGAATTTGGGAGGAAGTATGAATATGAGTTATGTTGACTACTACTTTTCACATCCAGCCTATAAAGATTATCCAGTAGTAAATGTTTCCTATGAAGCTGCTTTGTTGTATTGCGATTGGTTAACTTCGAAATTCAACAAGCAATTTGGGACGACGAAGTTTAAATTCCGTTTACCTACAAAAGAAGAATTTGTAAGAGCTGGAAGAGGTGATAACCGGACGGTAGGATATGCTTGGGGTACAAATAAACTAAGAAATTCGAATGGTCAAATGATGTGTAATCACTTGCAATTAGGTGCTGAAAGTATTCATCGAAATCCAAGCACTGATAAATATGAAGTAATTCCAGTATTTGACGATTTAGCTTTTGGTGGATTTGATGTTACGGCTCCAGTTAAATCTTATTGGCCAAACCAATTTGATGTGTACAATTTGAATGGTAACGTTGCTGAAATGCTTTCCACAAAAGGAATTGCTTTGGGCGGAGCTTGGCGAAATACAGGTTATGACGTGCGTTTAGAATCAGAAACGTTGTTTACAGAAGTGGCCCCAACTATTGGATTTCGTGTAATTACTTCATGGGTCGAATAAGCCATTTTTTTCATTCATAGCAATTGTTATCTTTGGGTAAAATTTGCAAAATGACACTAAAAGAAACAATTGAAGCAGTTGAAATATTCCACAATGCATTCGGAATAGAAAACAATTATACGCCAACAACAGAACTAACGGAAGCAGAAATTTTGTTGCGCTACAAGCTAATGCGCGAGGAAAACGAAGAATACTTGGAAGCAGCTCAAAATGGTGATATCGTAGAAATTGCTGATGCTTTAGGCGATCAATTGTACATTTTGTGTGGAACAATCTTGAAACACGGTTTACAACATAAAATAGCTGAAGTTTTCCAGGAAATTCAACGTTCAAATATGAGTAAATTGGATGCGGATGGAAAGCCAATTTATCGTGAAGATGGAAAAGTGATGAAATCAGACTTATATTTCAAACCAAACATCAAAGACATCCTAGAAGCATAAGATGCTAGAAACCATTTTAGGCATTGGTGAGCGCCTACCAGGCACAACTATTGATATCAAATGGGATCATCACATTTGCTTAAATGTTGGTGACAAAATGTATTTGATTACCTCTCCGGATCAAAACCCAATAAATGCATCAGTAAAGGTTTTAGATAAGAAGTTTGATGCTTTTTTGGAAAAAGAAGGTGTGCGAATAGCGCCTTATTTAGGTCGTTACAAATGGATTGAAATCGATGATATTTCCAGATTTTCAGTCTGCGAATGGGAAGAAATAGTGAAGGAAGCACATGAATTGATTGCAGCAAAATTATCGCTTAAAAAACGTAAGGAACTTGGAATTGAAAACTAATTTTAACATTCGTGTTTATGGGCTTTTAATCAATGAATTAAATCAAGTTCTTATTTCTGATGAATGTCGCAATGGTTTTTCGTTTACGAAATTTCCCGGAGGAGGAATGGAATTTGGCGAAGGATTTAAAGAAACGTTAATCCGTGAATTTCAAGAAGAATTGGGAATAGAAATTCATGTAAATGAATTATTTTACTTCAATGAGTTTTTTCAGGTTTCAAAATTTAATCCCAAAGACCAGTTGTTTTCGTTTTATTACAAAGTAAGTTATGACGACTGGAAATCAATCATCACAAATCAGCATGATGTTCCTTTAAAAACCGAGGGAGAAAAACATCGCTGGATTTCTTTGAATGAACTGAAAAAGGAGCTATTTACTTTCCAAATTGACCAACTAGTTGCTGAAAAATTAGCTCAATAAAACGTATCTGAAATACGTTGACAAACCATTTGACTAATTCGCTTGTTTAATTCAGCGCTGTTTGAATGGAAATAGTTTAATTCCTCGTCGGCCAATAATCCGATGACACTTCCAATTAGTTGATGCTTTATGTTTGCTTGATTAGAAATGAATTGAGAGATCTTATTCTGAAATTCTAATCGTGATTTTTTCTCTTGAATTAATTTCAGAAATTGAGAATTGGATTTAAAATACTGCTCAAAAAAGGCATGTTGAAATTTCAAAATAGGGCGCAATACCTCATTTTGAAAACGCTCAATTTCTTTGCTGTTTTCAGTTAATGCAGTTGGAATGAGTGGTCGTAATTCTTTGAGTTGATTTCTATCCATCGTAGTTGTTTACCTATTCAAACAACTCATTCTTCAATAAGTTGTGGATTGATGACATAATCGTCCAAATAACTTTCGATTCGCTCATCTTTAAAACTATGTGAGAATAGAATATGTTGGCATTTCGGCAAACTTTCAGCAATTCGTTGTAAGCGCATTTTGTGACCTTCTTTGAAAAGTGTTAATGCATCATCCAAAATAAAGAGCTTCATCTGGCTTACATTAAACCCATTTTGAATGTACAGTTCGTACAATCTTCGTGGCGTTCCAATAATGATTTCTGTTCCATCAAAAATATCATTGCGTTGCTGAATAATGTTTCCTTTGTCGTGCACCAAATCCACGGTTAAATCTAATAATCGACAAATTTTGTACATTTCATCGTGTAGTTCCTTCGCTTTTTCATTCGATTTACAAACGATTATTGCACGAGGAGATCCTTCACCTGGTTCAACAATTTTAGCTAGAACACACAACATTGCGGCTTTCGTTTTACCAGCCCCTTCATGCGCTTCTACCAATAGGTTTTTTCCTGATTTCATGGCATCGAGAACCTTGTTTTGAAGAGCGTTTAACTCCGTAATTCCCTTTGCTGGTAGAATTTCAATTAATTCGTCACGTAATTTTGATAAACCCATTATTTCAGTTTTTCATTTTCTTTATGTCGTGTATGATCACGATTTGTTTTCTTCTCTAAGTTCTTGCGAAGCGCTGCCTCCAAATCAATTCCCGTTTGATTGGCCAGACAGATTAAAACGAAAAGAACATCCGCCATTTCATCTCCTAAATCTTTTGATTTGTCAGATTCTTTTTCACTTTGTTCTCCGTAACGTCGCGCCATTATACGAGCAACTTCACCAACTTCTTCCATCAACATGGCAGTGTTTGTTAATTCATTGAAATAACGAACTCCATATTCATTAATCCAATTGTCAACAATTTCTTGCGCTTCACTTATTTTCATCTTTTCGCTTATTGTTTGTTTTTTGAATCAATGATGATTGTTACTGGGCCATCATTCACCAAACTCACTTTCATGTCTGCACCAAATTTTCCCGTTTCTATTTTCGATGAACTTAAATTACTCAATTGTCCAACAAAATAATTGTACAATGGAATCGCCACTTCAGGACGAGCAGCCTGAATATAACTCGGTCGATTTCCTTTCTTCGTTGAGGCATGTAATGTAAATTGACTTACAACCAAAAAACGTCCACCAACATCTTCATAGGAAAGGTTCATTTTTCCTTCTTCATCACTAAAAATGCGCAAACCAAGTACTTTTTGAACCAACCAATCTGCATCCTCGTTTGTGTCTTCGTGTTCAATTCCTACCAGAATTAACATACCAGTTGAAATGGAGCCAACAATCGAATCGTTGATTTTTACTGCTGCTTCACTAACTCGTTGAATGACAATTTTCATTTGAAATTATGTTTAGTGATTACTGCGACGATACGTTTCATTTTCGTCTTCTGTCATCAATTGAACATACGTTTGATAACGGCTTTCGCTTATATTTCCTTCCTCAACGGCTTCTTTTACAGCACATTTTGGTTCATTTAAATGCTGACAGTTATGGAATTTACACGCACCAATTAATTCGCGCATTTCTGGGAAATAATGAGAGATTACTTCTTTTTCCAAATCAACAATTCCAAAAGCACGAATTCCAGGTGTATCGATGATGTAACCACCGGAAGTTAGTTTATGCATCTCTGCGAAAGTTGTTGTGTGTTGTCCTTGCAAATGCGCTTGAGAAATTTCACCAGTACGTAAATCCAATTCTGGATCTAAAGCATTCACTAAAGTACTTTTCCCAACACCACTGTGTCCAGAAATCATCACTTTTTTGTCCTTTATTTCTTCTCTAAGAAAATCAATGTTTGACTTGTTTTCGGCCGAAATTTTGTGGCATTCATAGCCAATTGAACCGTACAAATCACATAAAGCATCGATGTACAACAAATCGTCTTCGTTGTATTGATCTATTTTATTGAAAAGCAGGGTTGTTGGGATCCGAAAAGATTCAGCAGCTACCAAAAAGCGGTCAATAAATGCGATATGCGTAACGGGTGAATGAACTGTCACAAGTAAATATGCACGATCAACATTCGCCGCTAGAATTTGCATTTGCTTGCTCAAATTCGTGGACTTTCGAACAATGTAGTTTTTCCGTTCTTCGAAATCAAAAATGGTGCGTTTCCCTTCTTCGTCGATTGTGTCGTCAATCAAAACGACATCACCAACAGCGATTGGATTTGTTGTGCGCAAGCCTTCAAGTCGTATTTTACCACGTATGCGGCAATTCACAACTGAACCATCTTCTAGTTCAACAGTGTACCATTTTCCGGTTGATTTTAATACGTTTCCTTTTGTTGGCATTGGTACAAAGATAAGCAGAAAAGGACAAAGGACAACTGCCAAATCTTTATCCTTGATTGGCAATTGCGTAATTAATCCTTATCTTCGCCTTTCAAATTTATACGCATGTCGATAGAGGTAAAAAACCTATTTAAATATTACGGAGATCAAGCTGCAGTTCGTGATGTTTCCTTTTCAATTTCCAAGGGAGAGATTGTTGGTTTTTTAGGACCAAATGGTGCTGGTAAATCAACAACAATGAAAATTCTAACTGGATTTATTTCTGCATCATCTGGAGAAGTGAATGTGTGTGGATTGCCAGTGGATGTTGATTCCTTAAATACGCGTCAAAAAATTGGTTATTTACCGGAACACAATCCGTTGTATTTGGATATGTACGTAAAGGAATACTTGGAATTTGTAGGAAAAACTTACAAGGTAAAGGATTTAAAAAACCGAGTAAATGAAATGATTAAAGCTGTTGGATTGGACGTTGAACAAAACAAGAAGTTAGGAGCTTTATCGAAAGGTTATCGTCAACGTGTAGGTTTGGCCGCAGCAATTATTCATGATCCAGAAGTATTGATTTTGGATGAGCCGACATCTGGTTTGGATCCAAATCAGTTGGTGGAAATTCGTGAATTAATTAAAAAGATTGGGAAATCGAAAACTGTGATGTTGTCGACGCACATTATGCAGGAAGTTGAGGCGATTTGTGACCGTGTTGTAATCATCAACAAGGGACAAATTGTTGCAGATGATACTGCTTCTCACTTGCAAGTTGATCTTTCTCATCAAACGGTTTATGCAGAATTTGATGGTGAAGTTTCAAAATCAACTTTATCAAAAATCAAACATGTACGTAAGGTTGAGAAGGTTACGAATGGATGGTTGCTTGAAACGACAGATGACGTCGATTTGCGTAAAATCATTGCGAAATATGCACAAGAGAATAGCCTTCTGATTTTAACCATGAAAACAGAAGAGAAATCACTAGAAGAAGTATTTAAAGAATTAACAAAATAACAATGCCAACAAATTTTATTGAAGAATTGAAATGGAGAGGGATGGTACACGATATCATGCCTGGGACGGAGGAAGCGCTAAATAAAAAAGTTTCTAGTGGATACATTGGATTTGATCCAACTGCGGATTCTTTGCATGTTGGGCATTTGGTTCAAATTATGACTTTGGTTCATTTTCAACGTGCAGGACATAAACCGTTTGCGTTGGTTGGAGGTGCAACAGGAATGGTTGGTGATCCATCGGGAAAATCGAAAGAACGCAATTTACTAGACGCTGAAACATTGAATCACAATGTTGCCTGTGTAAAGGCTCAACTTGAGAAGTTTTTAGAATTTAATTCAGGTGAGAATTCTGCTGAAATGGTCAATAATTATGATTGGTTCAAAGACATGTCATTCTTAGATTTCATTCGCGATGTTGGAAAACACATTTCAGTAAACTACATGATGTCGAAAGATTCTGTTAAATCTCGTTTAGAAACTGGAATGTCATTTACAGAGTTTTCTTACCAATTGGTTCAAGGATATGATTTTTACTATTTGAATCAACACAAAAATTGTATTGTCCAGTTAGGTGGTTCAGACCAATGGGGAAATATTGTTACTGGAACAGAATTAATCCGCAG
The DNA here is from genome assembly GCA_023262855.1 of Crocinitomicaceae bacterium. Taxonomy (GTDB): domain Bacteria; phylum Bacteroidota; class Bacteroidia; order Flavobacteriales_D; family Crocinitomicaceae; genus M0103. The sequence continues at coordinate 61,114 of JALQYQ010000005.1, read as the reverse complement.
AAAAAGTGGAGGAGAAGCTTATGCAGTGACAACACCGTTGATTAAAAAAGCGGATGGAACGAAGTTTGGAAAAACGGAAGGCGGAAGTGTTTGGTTGGATCCTGAAAAAACTTCACCCTATGAGTTTTATCAATTTTGGTTGAATTCAAGTGATGCAGATTCAGGAAATTACATTCGTATTTTCACTTTGAAGTCAAAAGAAGAAATTGAGGCGATTGAAGCTGAGCACAATGAAGCACCGCATTTACGTGTCTTACAAAAAGCGATTGCCGAGGATATAACAACGCGTGTTCACGGAAAAGAAGCTTTAGATGCTGCGATTGCTGCCTCGAACATCTTGTTTGGCAAATCAACTTCTGAAGATTTGAAATCCTTATCAGAGAAAGATTTCTTTTCTGTTTTTGATGGAGTTCCTCAAGCAAAAATTTCAAAAGCAGATTTTGGAGATTCACTGTCAATTGTTGATGCTCTTTCTGGTAAAACAGGATTTTTGTCATCGAATGGTGAAGCAAAACGTGAATTGAAAGCGAATGCTGTTTCTGTAAACAAAGAAAAAGTTGGAGAAGATTTCGCTTTGACGGCTGAACATCTGATCAATGGAAAATATGCATTACTAGGAAAAGGAAAAAAGAACAATTACATTTTAATTGTAGAGTAAGCTTAACTTATTGAATATAAAAAGCGAGTTCGAAAGAATTCGCTTTTTTTATTTGCGTTTGATTGTTAAGCGGTTTTGCAAAATTTAAATATTTAAATTTTGCAAAACCTAAATTAAAGAAATGACCTAAGTTAAACGTCTTAAAAAATGAACTAAATCTTCAAGATTATTTTCATTTAATTCCACATAATACTGATTCATAAACTGCTTAAATTCAACAATTTTTGCATCCTTTAATTTGTATAAGTGGACATGAACTGAGGTTTGGGAAAGACCTAATAGCGCTTGAAAATCAATATTCCGTTTTCCCGAATTGAGCTTTAATGTTTCAACGATTTTGATGCGAGCAGGGTGTGCTAATGCATTTGCAATTTTAGAAATTTCAAGAACTTCTTTTGTGTACTGAGTGGTTTTTGATACGCCCATCTGGTTTTGTAAAAAGGTTATAATTACTACTTAAGTTAAGTAAAAACATCTTTAGAAACCAAAATTTAAATATTTAAATTTTGCAATTAGTACGAGGAATCATTAATTACAAATCGCAAATCACAAATCACAAATCACGAATCACAACCTCCGAAGGCAGCAGCGCAGCTAATCACAAATCGTTCAGTACTCCACTTTCCAAAGAAATAAACCATGGGCAGGCACAGAAATTGAAGCGGCTTGACGATCCTTTGCTTCCAGGATTCCTGGTAGTTCTTCAGGTTGAATTTTACCAAAACCAACATCCAATAAAGTTCCAACGGTTGCTCGTACCATGTTTCTCAAAAAGCGATCTGCAGAAATTTCAAAATAAACACCCGTTTCAGTCGTAAACCATTCGGCTGAATAAACGGTACAAATATTTGTTTTTACATCCGTATGTAATTTCGAAAGCGATGTGAAATCCTGCGTTCCGATGAGGTGCTTTGCAGCTTGGTTCATCTTTTCAATATTAAACGGTGCTGCGACATAAGTGCTATTCTCAGTAATGAACGCATTTTTTTGCGTGTGAATGAAATAGCGATAAGTGCGTTTTGTTGCTCCGAATCGTGCATGGAAATCTGTGCTAACTTCTTTAATCGCATGGATGACAATTGATTCAGGTAACATGCGGTTTAATTTGAAAAGTGTTTGTTCAATTGACGACATTTCTGGTAAATCAATGTGAAAAACGTAATGATATGCATGAACGCCTGTATCAGTTCGCCCACAACCAACAAGTGGATAAATGGTATTTGAATGTAACTTCCCGATTGTTTCTTCCAAAACTTCTTGCACGGAAATTTGGTTTGGTTGACGTTGCCAACCAAAGTATTTTGTGCCTTTATAGGAAATTTCGAAAAAGTAACGTTTCATGGTGCAAAAGTACAATTTCATTTTAACAAAAAAAGTCGATCCTTTCGAATCGACTTTCTCAGTTTTGATAATTTGATTTATTCAATATAAAGCACTTTTCCATGCATGTAATCAACCGAATAATCAAACAGCAATGATTTGCTTTGAGAAGGAGCAAGTAGGAATGACCAAGTTAAAATACCAGTTTTTTCGTCCAATTTACCCTCCAAATGATCGCCTTGTTTTACTTTGATATCGCTATCAGTAGAAATTGGGAATTGATCTTTGATAATGATTGGAATTGCTGCTCCACCATTGTTCTTCACTTTAATTTCCCAAGTCACTTCAAATTTTTGACGTGAACCAATCGTGCGATTAGTACTTTTTTCTTGAATTCGTTTACGTTCGATTTGAATTTTATTGTCTTTCCCTAATGAGAATGAAAGCGTATCTTTCGTAGAATTCACATCGATAAACGTTTTTCCTATATAAGTACCATCGAAATACAAATTTGATTCACCATTCAATAAATTTAATTTTTCCCAACCCGAGACTTGTGCCGCCAAATAAACCGAAGGATCCATTTTAGGAGCAGCATGATATTCATAGGTTGCAGGTAATTCATAGTTTGAAATATGAACACGATGGTCGATTCCATCTGAAGGAATGCTAAACTTTGATTGAATAGCATATTCTACACGTAAATCCTTTTTTGTTACGGTCGTTGCGGCATTTGATGACCACATATAGCTTGAGCTTCCGTTTGCTGCTACTCCAGCTTGCATGTATTCTTTTGAACGAGACGATCTCTTTTTAGAATCATTTTGTCTCCCAACACCAGGGATGCGCTGAATATCTTTTTTGCTTATTGATTGTACTTCAATTGCGTCATAACTTTCAGGGGCATAGCTGCCGTATTCGGTAGCAACCAATACTTCATCCAACATCAATTCTTGTGGTTGAATAAAGAATTTCAAATACGGAGCAGTAATACTTAATTGTGCTTGGTTGTAACCAACATAACTTGCAGTAACATATCGTTCATTTTTTGGAACCATGATTTCAAATTTCCCATCAAAATCCGTAACAGCGCCAACGTTTGGATTCGAAGGGAAGGTGATTTTTGCAAACGGTAAAGGTTCACCAGTTGATGCATCAATTACTTCTCCGCGTAATTTCTCGCCAGAATAATCCGTTTGAGGAATCTGACGCTGATAAACTTGTTGTTGTTGCGGATAATTGAAATACGTCAAATACCAAGGATTTAACGTTGGTTCTTTTGAATTTTCGTAAGGATCATTCGTAGACAATACTAAATCAACATTGTCCCAAGCAATACCAGTTGTTTGACTTACCAGTGCTTTGGCTTCAAGACGTACAGGTTTTCCAATACCATCACTACGCATGTCGTAATAAGGTTTCCAAGAAGCTCGCGGTGAAATGTACGAAAAGAAAAACTCCGCTTTTGTTGTAGACTCGACGTCAATTTCAACGACAATTTCTGTGTAATTGACAACTGGTTTACTTCGTTGACTTACAATTTCTTGTTCAATGCGATTCATTTCTTTTGTAAGTTCATCCAATTCATTGTAAATCGCTGTTTGGCGTGTACCAATTTCAGCAAGTTTTGTATGCATGAAGGTGTAAGCTTCCTTTAATTCAGAAACTTTCAAACCATTGTCTGTACCTTTCAAATCTCGGTTATGCATCAAAAGATTTTTATCTAATGCAAGAATTTCATATTCATCGCGCAACACTTGATCCTTTAATTCAAGTTTTTTCTTTTTTGCATTCAACTCATCAATTTCCGAATCGGTCATTTTCAAATCTTCATAGTTTTTGCGGGTACGAACAGATAAAATGGTCAAATCACCTTTTGCTTTTACTTGTACCGAATTAGGGTCGATGAAGTCGGTCAATTTTTGAAATACAATTTCTTGTTTTCCTGCTTTCAATTCAGTCGATTTATAGTGTTCCAATTGCGCACCTTGAAAAAACACAGTTACTTTCTTGATGTCTGAAAGTAAACCAACTTCTTTTTGAGCAAAACCATTCATTGCTCCTAAAAATGTGATTAAAAATAAAATTCGCGTTCTCATAAATATCTAGTTAAATTAAAAAAGCACCACTTGAAAGGTGATGCTTTCAGGATGGTTTTACATCCAATATTCCATAAAGTTCATCAAATTATTTTCCAGTTGGAATTTTATAACCAGTCATATCAACTTGGTAAATATCCATACTAGCTTTTTGTCCAATAATTTCAAAACTTGACATAACAGCCTTGTTTAATTCTGGGTAATATTGGAAATGAGAATCATTATTCACAGTATTTACCAAACTTCCTAGGTTAATAGGTTCTCCCCATGTCGATCCTAAGTTTTCTACCACGTAAACATCAAGTCCACCCATTCCTTGACGACCATCTGAACTAAAAAACAGAAAACGTCCATCAGCTGAAATAAATGGTGTAGTTTCTCTTCCTGTTGTATTAATCGTAAATGGTAACGGTTTCGCTTCACCCCATGATTTACCAACTTTTTGAGCTACATAAATATCTGTTGAACTTTTATCTCCTTTGCGATCTGACACGAAGTACATTGTGTTTCCATCTCCAGTCATTGTAGCAGAACCTTCAAAGAAGCTCGTGTTAATACTTTTTGTAGAAATGCGTTTCGGTGTAGACCATTTACTTTTTGTGGACATTTCAAACGTAAAGATGTCTGAGCCTTTCGTTACTGGTTTTTCTTCAACTGCCGATGTGTTGATTGTCATTAAACCGTGTAATCCATCTTTCGAAATGAATGTGATAGCATCAAATCCTGTAGTGTTGATTCTTCCTAATTCATTTGATATACTGTCCCAGGTATTTGTTGATTCATTCCAAACTGCCGAATACGTATCTTCGAAAAATTCTTGATCATCTGGATTCATATTTCCACCTTTCGTATCACTTCTTCGGGATGTGAAATACAACGTTTTTCCACCATCCGTTAGAATTGGGCAATAATCGCCATATCCTGAATTAACTTCTGTAATTGGAACACGTTTTGATTTATTTCCATTCACTAACTCCGCTTTCGCAAACATGCATTGTTCAATGTGCAATTTAACTTGTAAGTCGTTTAAACGTGCGTTGGAAAGTTTTTCGAGTGCAATGTTGTAATTGGTAAGTGCAGAATCCAATTCTCCCATACGATGGTAGCATCTTCCCAATAATTCATAAGCTTCTTTATCAATATCTGTCGGATCAAGGTCGCGAGCCTCACGTGCATATTTCAACGCTAAACCATAATTGTTTAAAGCATATTGTGTTTGACCTTGCCAAAATGCAGCTTTTGAACTATTCGGATCTTTTACTGCTGCTTGTCTAAAAAGAATCAATGCATCACGCATTTTTCCTTCATTGAATAAAGTTCTTCCTTCTTCAATAATGAGTAAAGCTGCAGTTTTATCGACAAGTGTTGAAGTTGTGTCGGGTGGCGCAATTAAAGTGTTAGCAAAAGAGATTCCAGTCAATAGGAATATTGCTACAAAAGAAAGATAAATTTTGTTCATAATCGTTTATGTAATTATTCTCGAATCACTCAAATCAAGAGATGGATACAAAAGAAAGCAATTTTTAGGTTCTAAAGAAATTTGTATAGCACAATTTTCCAAGATAGTAAGGTAAGTTGTTAACCTTTTTTTAAATCGACGACATCGTTCATTGCAATGGTTGCGGCTACAATGGATAAGATTGGTGCTGTTGCAGCGCAAATCCATAGAATCAAATGAAGGAAAAATTCACCAAGTCCTACGAAGAATGTTGTGTCTTTAAAACTCGAAAAACTGAAAATAACACTCAGATCGACAGGTACAAGAATCAAAACGGAATAGACCATGCCGATTGCAACTGCTAAACCACGATTGAGTCGAACAAATTGTATACTTTCATCCATATTCAGTTTTCTGCGTTCGTTTACATAGTCAATGAAGCTGAAGCCATAATAATAAAAAGCAATAACATAAATTAGATAAAATACAGGCGCTTTTTCTGGTTCTTTCCAGCCAATTGCTGAAACCAAAAAGATGATTAAAAAGAAAAAATATTGCCACATTAGGTTTCTTATAGCGATGCGAATTCCTCTGCGGACATCATGAAAAAACTGCTGAAAGTTAAATGGATATTTATTACCAGTCAAAATCCGTTCGGTTTTTTCTGAAAGATGAGCTAACAATGGAGAAAGAAGGATTACGACTAAGTATTTTGCGAAATTCATCAATAACAAAGCAATAGATATTTCTATCATCATATGGATTAAAAACCAAATGATTTCATTCATGTTTTGAACCTGAACTTGAACTGATTTTTGTTGTATATGCTCACCGATTTTGTAGATGCCGAGCATGAATAATGCAGGGATGAAGATGTACCAATAAAATTTGTGTTCCTTAATGAAACGAATGGCTTTTAAATAAGCTCGGAGTCCAATAAGCAAATTTTGAAAAAATCGCATGTTCAAATTTAATGAAAGCCACAAGAATGTCCTACCTTTTCGTAAAGGATTTCTTATCTTTGCCCTTTTCCAAGAAGGAAGTAAGTTTTAAAATTAAACAACATGAATTTTAGTAGTCTAACAGCTATTTCTCCAATTGATGGCAGATATCAGCGCAAAACATCCGAATTGCAACCCTATTTTTCTGAATTTGGTCTAATTAAATACAGAGTTATTGTTGAGGTTGAGTATTTAATTGCGCTTGTTGAATCTGGTATTGAACCGTTGAATGACTTTCCAAAAGAGTCTTTCAGTGCGTTGAGAGCAATTTGCACTAATTTTTCTGAAGAAGATGCAAATTGGATCAAAAATACGGAGAAGGTTACGAACCATGATGTAAAGGCTGTTGAGTATTTTTTAAAAGAGAAATTAACGGTACTTGGATTAGAAAAACACTTGGAATTTGTTCATTTTGGATTAACTTCTCAAGATATTAATAACACGTCAATTCCCTTGTCTTTGAAGGAAGCAATACACAATGAGTATCTACCTTTATTAAATCAACTTGTTGACAAACTAACGAGCTATCAAGAGGAATGGAAAGATATTTCAATGTTAGCACGAACACATGGACAACCAGCATCTCCAACGAGATTAGGAAAAGAAATTAAAGTTTTCACAGAGCGACTTTCGGTTCAGTTGAATCAATTGAAAGCAATTCCATTCTCAGCTAAGTTCGGAGGCGCAACGGGTAATTTTAACGCACATCATGTTGCTTTTCCTGAAAGAAACTGGGTGGAATTTGCTAATGATTTTGTTGACAATAAATTGGGGCTTTCGCGAAGTCAGACAACAACTCAAATTGAACACTATGATAATTTGTCTGCGTTATTTGATTGCATGAAACGCATCAATACAATTATTCTCGATTTGGATAGAGATATGTGGACCTATATTTCAATGGAGTATTTTAAGCAAAAATTGAAAGAAGGGGAAATTGGATCTTCAGCTATGCCGCATAAAGTGAATCCGATCGATTTTGAAAATTCAGAAGGAAACATTGGAATTGCGAATGCGCTTTTTGAACATTTATCAGCGAAATTACCGGTTTCTAGATTACAACGTGATTTAACTGATTCTACTGTATTAAGAACAGTTGGAATGCCAATCGCACATACATTTATTGCTGTGAAATCGACGATTACAGGTTTGGAAAAATTATTGTTAAACGAAGCAGCTTTTAGTAAAGATTTAGAAAATAACTGGGCGGTTGTTGCTGAAGCAATACAAACCATTTTAAGACGAGAAGGATTTCCAAAACCGTATGAAGCATTGAAAGGTTTGACACGCAAAAATGAAGCTGTGACAATGGATTCAGTTCATGAATTTGTTGATTCACTGAATGTTTCGGATGAATTAAAAATTGAACTTAAGAAAATAACGCCATCTAACTATACTGGAATTCAGTTGGTTTAATTTTCAAGTAAAATTTCATTATGAGGTTTGCCGTTCTTCTAATTTTCGTAATAACAAGCTTGAGAATATTTTCTCAAAGCTACAATGTGAAATGGGGTGAATTAGAAAAAGGCAATGGTCGTATGATTTCTGTATTGCCAAAAACGGGAGAGGATTTTTATGCCTTGCGTTGGTCTGGTGGAGCTTTAATGGGGTCATACCGATTGTCAAATCATGAGAATTTTAAAATTACCGCCACTGGAAAACTGCAAATTAAGGCTGATGGAGGAATGGCCAATTTTGAAGGAGCTCAGGTGATTGGTAAAAAATTGATGGTTTTCTTATCTGATAAAAAGGATGGAAAGAATCACTTTTTTATGCAAGAATATGGTTCAGATATGCTGCCAAAAGGTAATGCAGTTGAATTGGCGAATTATGAATTGGAGAAGGGAAAATCGAAAGGTTCCTTTGATATTATCGTTTCGAGAGATAAAGCGTTTTTTGGTGTTATTTGGGAAATTCCGGGCAAAAAAGAGGAAAAAGATCGATACGGCTTTAAAATTTTCGATAACGAAATGAACGAAGTGTCTGATGGGGATTATAAGTTGCCATTCGTCGGTAAATTATCGATGATCAATCAACATTATCTTTCAAACACAGGAGATTACTTTATTAATGTTATTGAATACGAAGAGCCAACAGAAAAAAAACTATTTAAATCTTACCTGAATTACAAGGCAATGCATATTTTCCACATCACGCCTGATGATTTGGTTGATTTTACAATTAACTTGGAAGGTAAGCGAGTTGAAGCAGTGACAATGAATTCCGATAATGATAAACTATTTACACTGACAGGTATTTATGGTGATCAAGGCAAAGCTGGTGTAACAGGATTATTTTTTCTTCGAGCAAATTTTGATAAACAAGAAATTATTGATGAAGGTTTTGAGAAGTTTGGAAAAGATTTTATTACACAAGATTGGTCCGATCGTCAGAAAGAAAAAGCTGAAAAAAGAGAGAAAAAAGGAAAAGGAGAACCACAATTGTACAATTATCAAATGCGTCAAACCGAGGTGCTGAAAGATGGTAGTATTATAGGCTCAATGGAACAATATTACATTGTTGTGAATTCGTATACTGATCCTAAAACTGGAATGACGAGAACAACCTATACGTATTATTATAATGATATTGTTGCATTTAAAGTTGGTGTTGATGGTGGTTTTGAATGGTTAAAGAAAATCAATAAATACCAAGTTTCAACAAATGATGGCGGCCCTTACAGTTCATATGCTCGTTTTATTGATAATGGTAAATTATGTTTTATTTTCAATGATCATGTGAAGAATTATGATTTATCAGGTAAGTTTATCGTAGGAGAAAAAACCTATCCAGCCAATTTTGGAAAGAAAAAGAATGTGGTTGCGATTGTTGAGATTGATTTGGAAAATGGTGATATCAACAGAAACACCTTCTTCGACAGAAATGAAATTAATGCGCTTGCAGTTCCTAAACTTTTTAAAATCGATTATTCAACAAATGAAATGCTTCTTTACGCTGTTTATGGAAAAAAGGAGCGATTCGGGATACTAAAATTTAATGAATAATCTATTTGGTTGTTAATGGTTTAATTGATTTAATCAGCGATAAAAGAACCAGTAAACCAGCCATTATTGTAAACGTTTTTCCGAGTAAGTCCCCCGTGGAACTGTAAATGGTAATGTTTTTATTTAAATTTACTTTACCATTAATGGCAGATTCTTTCCAATATTCTGTTTGCTGAACAACATCCCCTCGTTGATTGATAATGCAGCTTGTTCCTGTATTCGCAGATCGTGCCACAGACCTTCTGTTTTCAATGGCTCTGATTCTCGAAAAACTCATGTGTTGTTTATAGCCAGGTGTATCTCCCCACCAACCATCATTGGTAATAACAAAGATTACTTCTGCGCCCTTTTTGATCTGTTCAGAATTGAATTCACCATAGATTGATTCATAACAAATCAAAGGAGCGAAAACGAAATTGTTGGTTTTTAATACTTGAGGTTCTTCTTCGATTCCTAAAGTTCCGGAAGTTCCACCATTTTCAATGGATAACTGCTCTAAGAATGGAAACCAATCTGAAAAAGGTAATTTTTCAACTCCCAAAACTAATTTTGATTTATGTAAAAAGGTTGTTTCATTATTTTCATCGATCAACATTGAGCTGTTGTAACTTTCAACAAATCCTGGGCCGCCTTCCATCGGTTGACTTGCTCGAGAATGCTTAGTTTCGAAAAAACGAACTGTACTTGCACCGGTTAATAATGATGCATTTTTCCACTTACCTTTTCTTGTAAGAAGCATATTATAGAACGGTAAACGACTCAGGTCTTCTTCATAAAAGCTCCAACTTATTGCTGTCTCGGGGGCAATAACAATTGAAGTATTGGAAGTGACTTTACGATCCGCTAAATCAAACATTTTGGTAAGCTGGCTTTCTAAAGAGGCAGAGAATTTTTCGTTGTATGGGTCGATATTAGGCTGTAATAAAACAACTTCAATTGGCCGATTTTCTTCCGAGTAAGAAGAATATAAGTAAGCTGAAATGACCAATGGACAAATTAATGTAAGGGAAGCACTGATCAAAAGTGTTTTAGTTGACGTTAAAGGTTGCTTCTTAAATAGATGTTGTTCAACAATAAGCGTAAGCATGATGTTCATTGAAAGCACCCATAAAGTTCCTCCTAACGAACCTGTAAATTCATACCATTGAATCCATGTTGTTCGAATTGAAAAGGCGTTTCCAAGACTCAACCATGGCCAAGATAATTCCCAATAGTAATGAAGGTATTCGAAGCCAATCCAAACGAGCGGTAGCACAATGTAACCAACTTTTTTGCCCAGTTTTTTCTTAATGAAATGAAACAGATAAAATGCAATCGCCATTAAGAGCGCATTCAAAATAAAGGCCATTAACGCACCTCCAGCGCTAGCATTCCAAATCCACCATGTTGTTCCAATATTATAAATTAAAAAAGTAATATAAGCATGTACGAAGACCTTTCCAGATCGATAATTATTAGTGGAAATTGTACGCTCAATTAACAATAAGGGAATCCAAGAAATAAAAATCAGTGGTGTTAGACTACCAGTATATGGAAACGATAGTACCATCAATATTCCTGAAAGAATACTCAATAAATAACGTTGTGGACGAGTAATTTTTAACATGACTCAAATTTACTTTAAAAATCTACATGCACAAAAAAAGGGTCAACTTACGCTGACCCTTTTCCTAGAGCAATTATGCTTATTTGAAAATAATTTTCATTTCAACACGTCTATTTTTCTGACGTCCTTCAGGTGTGTCATTTGATGCAATTGGCATTGTCTCACCGAAGTACAGTGTGCTTAATCGAGAAGCATCGATTCCTTGAGAAACCATGAATGCTTTTACAGCCTCAGCACGTTTTTTAGATAAAATCAAGTTTTTCTGATCATCTCCGACATTATCAGTGTGTCCAGAAATTTGTAGACCCCAAGCTGATTTTTTCTTCAATACTTCCGCTAATTCAGCTAATGATGGTAATGAAGCTTGCTTGATAATGTCTTTTCCTGTTTCAAATTCAAGGTTATCAAATGCAGTTTTTAAGATTTCTTCTACTTCTTTCTCAATAACAGGACAACCTTTGTTCGATGCTGGTCCGGCAGTATTTGGACAATCATCATCTTTATCTAATACTCCATCGTTATCTGTGTCTTGGTAAGGACAACCTTTGTTTTTGATTGGACCTGCTAGATACGGACATTCATCATCTTTGTCTAATAGTCCATCATTATCTGTGTCTGGCCATGGACAACCTTTGTTTTCTTTTGGACCATACGTTTCAGGACAGCCGTCCAAGAAGTCAAAAATTCCATCATTATCTGTATCTGGACATCCTTGGTTCACAAGAGGGCCTGGTACTTCAGGACAAGCATCTTCGTCATCTTTGATTCCGTCACCATCTGTGTCAGGACAACCATTGAATGCCGGAATTCCTGGAGTATCTGGACAATCATCTTTTGGATCGATAATGCTGTCATTATCACGGTCTGGACATCCTTTAAATTTAATATCACCAGCTAAATCAGGACACAAATCATCCTTGTCTGGAATTTTGTCACCGTCTTTGTCTGGACAACCTTTAAATTCAACTAATCCAGCTTCTTGTGGACACAAATCCTCCAAATCTTTGATTCCATCGCCATCAGTATCAGGACAACCTTTAAATGCCCATACACCTGGAACAACTTCACATTCATCTAATTTGTCAGATACTTTATCACCGTCAACATCTGATGGGTGAGAATAAAGAACTGGTACACGAAGTCCAGCAAAAAATTCAGCTCCTCTCACTTGACCTGTAGCGAAAAGTGTTTTAAAGTCAGTCATACCTACCGTTAATGGACCAAGTCTTGTGGCGATACCAGCTTTAAATCCAGAATATGAATTAATAGAAACTGGCACATGTAAACCAAACCATGCATGATCAAAACTTGGAGTAATTGACCATTGATTGGCAACGTGTACGTGATTACCACTCTTTTTCGAAAGTAAATTCACCATTCCAGTTGTGTTTACATAGAACCATTTCCAAATGTGGTAATCGAATTGAATACTCAATGCCGTTGGTGTTTTCATGAAGAAAGTTGAAGCTGGATCTTGGTTCGCAGTCCAATCTGGTGATGCAGTAATTAAGCTGTCTATTGTTGCATCCATATCTGCTAACGAAGTATCTTGGTCAAATACATGTAGATTGAATAAACTTTTTGAATTAACAGAGAAATCTCTACTCAATCCACCTTTTTGAAATTTCATGCCGCCTAAATCAACTAATGAAACACCAGCGCGAATTTTGTATTTTTCTTGGTCGCGTCTCCATAAATTGGTTTCGCCATCCATATCGTATTTGTATTCTTTCCAATCAGGTCTCCATTCATAAACGAAACCTAAATCCAAACCTAAACCAAATTTTGATGCTTGTTTTGGCATTCCTGAAGCAGAACCATTAGCGTATCCGTCGATATTGCCTGAGTATCCGTAATCAAAGCTACCTTGTAAAGCATAAGAACTATCAGCATTTTTTAAATTATATTGAAAATCATCCGTCCATAAATAGCCAGCTGCTAAACCTGATAAATATTTGGCACGACCTCCAACTTTCATAAAATGCTCGCCGTCATCTTTCAATACTTGAGCGTAGTTAATGCCGTATTCTAACCAAGTTAAATGATTCACCGAAAGCAATTCTTCATTTAGCTGCAAATTCCAAAGAGCTGAATAATCCAATGCATTCTCAGCCAAAACAGCCAATTTTGGATCAACATTATCAATGTTTGTAATTGAGCGCATTTTTGCAGAAAAACCAACGGCAATTGTTGGTTTGATGTGGAACATAAAATTCAAAACATCAACCTGTGTATTGGTATAAATACCCAATAATTTTGTTGAATTAGAATCATATCTGCGGATTACATAACGATCCATAAATGTTGAATCAGGTTTTGCCCAACTGCTGTAAATTGCTGTGTCTAAAAAAGATTTAGTCCACCATTTAGGCATGTCTTTCGTGTCAAATGCCATTGCATTGTTATACAAGTTGAAATTGAAACTCGCAAGGTTCAAGTCAAAAACAAATCGACTATCAACAAAACTTGCAGGTTGAATATCTGTTGCCATTACACCCGCATAATTACTACTTTGAACCCCAAGATAATTTTGGGCAGAAAGGGATAGGGAGAAACAGATACTAAAAAATAGAATTACTTTTTGAATGGTTTTCATTTTTTCGTAGCTTATAAATTAATTTCATATTGAACGATGTAATTCTCAATTATCGAAGTAAGAATAAGATGATTGCCCTGAGAAGACAAAACACACTTTTTACTACCCTCTAACTTTGTATGAGGAATTTTTCGTCCGTTTAAGTCGTACAAATATACATTATTCTCTAAACCATCAATAATTGATATGTAACTTCTTGAATTAATGGTTGTAATACTCACACCGTCAATTGTAGTGAAATCTACTTTTAAATTTATTAACTGATCACCTTTGTTAGATAGCAGTTGAACTTGATTTGCCTGAATTGCACACAAATAATTAGTCAATAGATTATCGTAAATTTTAAATAAGGTTCCTGAAATTGAAGTGTTATAAGTTGTTTTTACACCTTTTTGATTGAAGGAAATTAGCTTACCATCTTCTTTTGCAAATTGAATGAGCTCGTTTGACGTTGGAATTGATTGACTTTCTAAAGGAATTGAAAAACTGCGGTATTCTTTGCGTTTTTCTGCATCAATCATTTTAAAAGTCGAAGAGTTTTTAACGCCATAAAAAAGTTTATTTTGACTGATCCAAGAATCAACATCAGCTGAAATGTCTGAAATATTTGCATTAAAAACAGAATGTTGCTTGCCATCAGCATTTAAGGTAACAATCTCTCCGTTTCTAGTTGGATAAACTAAAAACTCTCTGCCTTTGTAGCGATAGAAGTGAGCCGCTTGAGTTGCAGGTTTTGAAGCAATATTAATGATTCCGCCAAATTTGTAATTCCCTTGAATATCCAGAACATGAATTGAATTACTGCAGGTGATAACAAAGGTTTTACCATCCATAATTTGTTGAATTTTTCCAACCATTCGACCACTTACCAATTTTGACCAAACAGCTTTTCCGTTTTGAAAAGATTTTAATCTTCCGTCTTTCGTTAACGAAACAATATTACCACCACCATTAAATGCAATGAAGTCTTCCACAAATCCGTCCGTATCCATCGTAATTGAAGGAGTTTCATCTTCTTTTTCACCCTCAATATCTGCTGATTCAGATTTTAAAGGAAGGTGCGTTTCTAAGATTCTCGTTTTGTAAATTGTCTTACTATATTTTTGGCTTTTGGAAACATTTCTTTCTGAAACTCTTTTTGGTAAATTTGAATACAATGCATCACTCGTTTTTTCATCTGTAGCGAGTGTTTTTTCTAATTTATTTGCCGCAACCACATCTTCACATATCGATTGACTTTCAGAAATAACCACAAAACCATTCATCGGGTATACGTGAAAACCTGTTGAAGTGTTTTTTGGGAAGTCCTTGGTTAATTTAATTCCTGAAAAATGGTCATGAGAATCATTTTCCGTTTGCTCATTTTTAAAATCATATAACACATTCAAAGGTTCTTGACCAGCATCAAAGTCCGTAATTAAAACTTTTTCTCCTTTAAATTCAATTTCAACAAACCCTTTGTCTAACCACGTATACATTGGATTTTTTTTGAAAATAGGGTCAATACAAGCTAGGTATTCCTTTTCATAAAAATGATAACTATTTAATTCGCTTGGAACCGCTGTTGAAAAGAGTTCAAAATCATTTATTTCTCTTCCTTTAATGTGTTCGTCATTCGTTGTATTGAATTCAATTGTGTTGTTTGAAGTCCTGTATATTTCTGTAATTGCAAATTTGTCCGAAAGAGTTAAAATGGACGCAGAGGATTTTTTGTCATGTTTGATCCAATTTTCGATTGTTGTTGTAGCGTAATCTTGATCAAAACAATACAAGTAGTTTTTTACAAATTTAAATGTGTATCCATTCGCCTTTAATGACTTAAAAGATGCTTTTTCAAAAGGAATATTGGCTTGATTTAATATTCGTGTAAGCTCATTCATTGTCCAATTAACAGGTGATTCAATCAAGAAATGATTGCGTTTGGCACTAATGTAGACAGCTTTGAATTCTAATCCATTTCCAAATAATTCACCTAAAATTGTTTTGTTTTTTTGCGATGTTTCGAAATGATAATCTTCCCATTCAAACTCTTGTAAACGATGAATTACCAACAAACGTTCATCTTCTTTACCGAATAATGAGGATGGTTGATAAGCTTCTTTTTTATTTACGAGATCCATCGCAACATATCCAATCCATGCACAACTGATAAGCGCTAGAACAATAAAAAAATAACGAGCAAACATAACTTTTGAGTTTGTTCAAAATTATGGCAAAGATGAATGTCGAATGCGCGTCTAAAGTTTAAAAATGAACAACCAAATGTTTAATCGAATAAACTTAATTGTTCGGGTGCCAACAAAGTGAAAGTCATACGGTGGTATTTTGTAGGTCCAAATTTTTGAATCGCTTCTCTATGAGCTTTTGTTGGATAACCTTTGTTTTGCATCCAAGCGTATTTTGGAAATTCTTGTGCAATTTTATTCATGTACTCATCACGGTATGTTTTGGCTAAAATAGAAGCTGCCGCGATGTTTAGATATTTTCCATCACCTTTAATAATGCAATGATGAGGTATGGAAGGATAGGGGATAAAACGATTACCATCAATTAAAAGTGATTCAGGAACTGTGGTTAAAGCATCAACAGCTCTGTGCATTGCTGTAAAACTTGCTTTTAAGATATTTATTTCATCAATTTCCTGTGGATCGATAAATGAAACAGCGAATGCAATGGCCTCTGATTCAATAATTGGACGAAGTAAATCTCTTTTTTTCTCACTTAATTGTTTCGAATCATTCAAAAAAGGATGTGTGAAATCTTTAGGTAAAATAACTGCTGCTGCAACCACTGGACCTGCTAGACAGCCTCTTCCAGCTTCATCACAACCGGCTTCTAGCTTATTTTCTTCGAAAAATGGCAAAAGTTTTTTCATACCTGAGACAAAATTGGCAAAAATATTGTAGATTAGCCTTCAAATGACGATACAACTTTTAGTTGGTTTTACTCGTCTAGCTTTTTAAAATTATAAAACATGAAAACATTCTTCTTATCATTAATTGCTGTGATTGGACTTTCAACAGTATCTTTTGCACAGGATGCGTCTAATTCTGCTACAGCACAATCAAAAACACAATTGTCCGCAGCAAAAGAAAGCGGAGTGTACACATTTGTTATGCCTTCAACATTAACTGCTGAAGAAGTGACGAAAAACTCGAAATATTATGTTCATTATTTCACTACTGAGTTTAATGAATCTACTAAAGAGGTAAAATTGAAAATGGTAGCAAACGATGAGTTAGGTCGTCGCGTTATTACTCGTTTTCTTGCATCTTGCGGTGTTCAGAACGTAGTTGTTGATGGAAACTCAATGATTACTGAGGATTTCTTCAATACCTATTTGAAATAAAAAGAATTAAAAAAGACCGCCCAAAAGCGGTCTTTTTTTGCATTCAATAGTTTCTACTACTATTTACTTATGAAAAAGAAAAAGCGTCTGCCACGGCAGACGCTTTTTTGTTAGTAACAGTATTTATTTGTTTCAATAATCTTTTGAGCAATTATTTGTCGTGCAGCTTTTGGATTAAATGGTTCTGTTTTTGTGAATCGTTTTAATCCCATCAACATCATTTTTAATTCATCGCCTTCAGCAAAGGAATTCAAAGCATCTTTTCCAGCTTTGTCAATTTTATCAGCCGCATCATAGAAGAAGGTTTTTACCATTGCAATTTGTGCTTCACACGCTGCTTCACCTTTTAATTCAATCATTTTTTCGACACGTAATAACACAGATTCAGCTTGATAGGTGATAATTGACATGTCTGCAATGTTCATCAAAACCTCTTGTTCTTTGGACAAGGTTTGCATTAATTTTTGAACGGCACTTCCTGCAACCATTAATATTGTCTTTTTGAATCCTTCAAGGTATTTGTGCTCAGCTCCGAAAACACCTGTAGGAGCATCACCCATTTCAGGAATTGACATTAATTCACCAGCAACTTTCATTGCAGGACCCATTAAATCTAATTCACCTTTCAATGCACGACGCAAAATCATATCAACGGTTAACATGCGATTGATTTCATTCGTTCCTTCAAAAATTCGATTGATACGAGAATCGCGATATGCTCTTTCAACAGGTGATTCTGCTGAATATCCCATTCCACCATATATTTGAACTGCTTCATCGACAACATAATCCAAACATTCAGATCCAGCAACTTTTAACATCGCACATTCTGCGGCAAATTGTTCGATACCTTTCAAGGTAGCTTGACCTTTTGGCATTCCTGAAGCAATTAATCCTTCAATGGCATCTTCTATATTTTGTCCTGCACGATAAGTTGCAGATTCAAGAACAAATGTGCGAATTGCCTGTTCAGCCAGTTTGTATCGAATTGCACCATATTTTGAAATCGGACGACCAAATTGTTCGCGTTCATTTGCGTATTTTACAGTGTCATTTATTGCTCCTTTTGAACCTCCTAAAACACCAGCTGCTAATTTAATTCGCCCAATATTTAAGATGTTAATCGCAATTTTAAATCCATTTTCACGCTCAGAAAGCATGTTTTCAACTGGAACTTTTACATTGTTGAAGAATACTTGGCGAGTAGATGAACCTTTAATCCCCATTTTCTTTTCTTCAGGATTTAATGAAATTCCTTCTGTATCAGCTTCAACTAAAAACGCTGTAAGGTTTTTATCATCATCAATTTTAGCAAAAACAGTCATAAAGTTTGCAAATCCGCCATTCGTGATCCACATTTTTTGACCGTTTAGAATATAGTGCTTACCATCCTCTGAAAGTACTGCTTTTGTTTTTCCAGAATTTGCATCAGATCCAGATCCTGGTTCTGTTAAGCAATATGCAGCTTTCCACTCTCCAGAAGCTAATTTTGGGATGTATTTTGCTTTCTGCTCTTCATTTCCATAATAGAGTAGAGGCAAAGTTCCAATTCCGGTATGGGCTCCATAAGCAACTGAAAAAGAATAACCTTTTCCCAAATGTTCTGTTGCCAATAAAGAAGTTTTAAAATCAACTCCCATTCCACCATATTCTTCAGGAACAGTCATTCCCAACATTCCTAATTCACCAGCCTTTTCCATTAAACTTGGCATCAAACCTTCCTCCATTTTATCAATTCGATCGAGATTTGGCAAAATTTCTTGGGCAATAAAATCATCACACATTTGTGCAATCATCATTTGCTCTTCATTCCATTCTTCAGGAATAAAAATTTCACTAGGTAATGTTTTGCGGATGAGAAACTCGCCGCCTTTAATTGGATTGTTATTCGTTGGTTCCATTCTAAGATGTAATTTAAAGTGTCATGCTACTAAGTTAATAAAAGATTTTAATTATTATGCATGCATACTTAAAATTCTATTTTTTCTTTTCGGATAGGTATGGATTAGCCAAATAATTTTGATCAGTTAAGGTATTTAAGAATGTAATAATATCTTGTTTTTCTTGTGTTGTAAAATTAAATCCTATTCCTAAACTTGGATCTAGCGTAGAGCTTTGAACAATTCCATTGCTATAGTGATCTAAAACTTGACTTAAAGTGAAGAAACGGCCATCGTGCATATACGGGTAGGTGAGTGACACATTTCGTAAAGATGGAATTCTGAATTTCCCGTTGTCGTTTGGATCTTGAGTTACCAAGCCTCTGCCTAGATCATCAGTAAAATCGCTATCTAACCCGTTGTTCGCAAATCCAAAAGAACTTGTTAAAGGTTCAGTATGACAAGATGCACAATGAGTTCTAAATAATTGTAAGCCATTTTTTTCTGCAGCCGAAAATGTAGTTTTTCCTAATACGTAATTGTCGTATTTTGATTCTGCAGAAATCATCAACGCCATAAACTGCGCCAGTGCTTTTAATAAATTTTGATCGGTAACTGTAGGATTGCCGTAGGCTTTTTTAAATTTATCTTTATAATATGAGCTAGCATTTAATTTTGCTACAACATTACTCATTGTTTCATGCATTTCAATGGGATTTGTAATTGGTGCAAAAGAAAATGTTTCGATGTGGTTAATTCCACCATCCCACATGAAGTTTGGATACCAAGCCAAATTAGATAAGGCAGGAGAATTTCTTTTACCAATGGAATTGTTTACGCCAAGACTAAAATTTACATTATGATCAGCGAATCCATGAGTTTGCGCATGACATTTTGCACAGGAAATGGTGCTATCAGAAGATAAGATTGGATCATAAAATAAATCTCTACCTAAATCAAAACGTGCCCTAGTTAAATTGTTTTTTTCAAACTTGTAATGTGGCTCTGGAAAATGTGAAGGTTTGTAAAAGCCCCAACCATCATATTCTTCAATTTTTTCTTTAGCACACGAAATCAAAAGAAAGAGACTCAAAGAAAATAATAAAAAATGTTTCATTCGGAAAAAATTATCCCCTCTGTCATTCAGAGGGGAATTAGCATTATTCATGGATATGATCAAACATAATTCCATTATAGAAATCAGTTGCCATCGTTTTGGCAGTTGCACCAGGCATCATAATTGAACTTGAAGTTGCTAATGGAGCCGAAGAATGCCATAATTTGGCAGGATTCACAATCATATGAACCTCAGATGTCTTACCGCCTGTAATTGTTAATGAATTTCCTATAAAGTTTACAGAATTTGTTGTAACGACATTGTTCGTTCCCATAAATCCACCTAAATGGAAAGCGAAAGATCCGGATCCTGAATTTGGCGAAGTTCCTTCTGCTTTAACCATAATATAACCAGAGTTCCAACTCCAGAACATATTGTTAGAAACTGCCAATGCACCTGTTTGAGCACCAGCGACATTTTGTAAACTATCAACTCCCATTGTATATTCCATGTCTGTGTATTCTCCAATAGGGACATTCGGAATTGATAATATTTCAGATCCAGATGTTGACAAATCAACTAAAAAATAACTTTCTGGGTGGGTGTACCAAGTTCCATCTGCCTTTTTGAATTTAATATTAGATACATAATATTTAAAGGTTGTAAAAGTCAGTGTGTCATTGGTCATTGGATGAACAAGCTCCATGTTTAATAGGAAATTTGTTGTGCTATTACCCCATCGGTGAGCCATATTAATTTCAACTGTCCCAGTTGTTGATGTAGGTGTGGTATCGTCATCTTTTTTGCAAGAGGACATTGAAAGTGCAGCCACAACAAATGCTGCAGAAATAAATAAATTTTTCATGTAATAAAATAAACTGCTCGTAGGCGTTAACTATTTAAGTTCTAATAAAAGAGAGGTTAATTGTTAACTAAAACATGGGGGATGATCGATTGATTCTTCAAGGAGTAATTGGTATTGGTTGATATAAATTCCAAGACCAGTTTCGTATTCTTTTGGATTCCTTTTTGCTAATGAAATGAAAATTTGAGTTAAAAAAGTGAATTCGGATTGCTTATTTTTTAGTTCTTTTTTTGGTTGTTTTTCGCTTTTAGAATCAAGCAAATTTATTTCATTTTCAATTTTTCGTAATCTTTTTGCTAGTTGACATTGACCATTACATTTCAACTCAGGTTTGCTTTTATTGACACAATAACGAGCAGTTATAATATCTTGATTCACCTTCCAATCTAACATAATCAGTGTTTGAATTACCGCTTGAAAGCAGATAATTAAAGCAAACAAGAATATGAGTGATCTTTTAAGCATTTTGCAAAAGTAATTGATTTATGAACATTGAATTATGACTTATCTCATAAATCAATGTTCACAATTTAAAAAAAACTCCTAAATGGATATTAAGATTATATGTTACTTCGAAAAAGCAATTTTCAATTTCTTCCCTTTTACTTTTTCATCCCGAATTTTAGCCAATAATTGTTTGCTGTTTTTACGCTTAACAGCTACGTAGGATGAGAAATCTTGAACAGTTATTAGTCCGATTTCTTCTTTTTTTAATCCACCTTTTTGTCCAAGAAATCCTACAATATCAATTTTGTTGATTTTATCTTTTTTACCTCCACTGAAATATAAGGTTATCCAAGGACTTTCAACAGGACCCATTAAGTCATGTGGTAATTTGTATTCAGCATCCGGAAGTTGAATGTAATCAGGTGTATTTTCTTCTTTATTAATCAATAAATACGATGAGCCATTCGCTTTCATTCGAGCTGTTCGACCATTGCGATGAATAAATGCTTCTTCACTATGCGGGTATTGAAAATGTACGACATGCTGAATTTCAGGAATGTCCAGACCACGAGATCCTAAATCCGTACATATCAATGTATGATAACTACCATTTCTGAATTTTATCAGCGCACGTTCACGTTCATCCTGTTCCATTCCGCCGTGATAAATAATGGATTCGTAACCGTTTTCATTTAAATATTCAGAAACACTTTCCGTTGCTTCTCTGAAATTGCAGAATACAATTGTTAATTCGCCATTGAATGAACACAACAAATCAAACAAACGCTCAAACTTTGTACTCGTTTTTACAGGAAAATTCCAAAATGTAATTGCAGGCTCTTCTGAATTCGACAAATGATTAATAATTGTTGGCGATTTAAAGTCCAAATACTCGGGGAATTCTTTGTGCTCCGTTGCAGAAACTAAGGTTGTTTGTCTTAAATCTGTAAATTCTTGATAAATGAATTTGATTTGATCTTCAAAACCAAATTCTAAACTTTTATCGTATTCGTCTACAACAAATTGTTTTACATTCGACAAATTGATTGTTTTTCTAGTGATGTGGTCGCAAATTCGTCCTGGAGTTCCGATTAAAACAGCAGGTGATTCAGATAAACTATTTTTTTCGACTTGCATTGAATGTCCTCCGTAGCAAGTAAGAACTTTGAAATTTGTCTTCATTGCACGAAAGACATTTTCAATTTGGATTGCCAATTCTCTTGATGGAGCAAGAATCAAGGCTTGTATATCGCTTGAATTCTGATCTAATTTCAAAAACAGTGGTAATAAAAACGCAAATGTTTTACCAGATCCCGTTTGGGAAAGTAGCATCATGTTTTTTGATGTCTCACTTTTTTCAAGCGTTTCGCGTTGAAGATCATTTAGTTCTGAAAATCCAATTGATTGTAAAATTGAATTGATTTGTGCTTGATTATTATTCATTCAGCAAAGATAAGATTATTGTTTCAGCGTAAGCCTACCTACAAATAGGTAAAATCGAACACAAAAAAACCGCCTTCATTGCTGAAAGCGGTTGGTAGTATAGATTATTGTTTTAAATCATTTCAATAACGCCAGCGGCACCTTGTCCTGTTCCAACGCACATGGTTACAATACCATATTTTTGTTGACGTTTTTTCAATTCATTCATAATTTGAACGGATAGTTTTGCACCTGTACAACCGAGTGGATGCCCAAGAGCCAAAGCTCCTCCGTTTACATTCACAATATCTGGATTGATTCCTGTTTCACGGATTACAGCAATTGATTGTGAAGCAAATGCTTCGTTTAATTCGAATAAACTAATGTCATTTTGAGTTAAACCAGCAGCTTTTATTGCCTTTGGAATAGCATCAACAGGTCCGATTCCCATGATACGTGGCTCAACACCAACCACAGAATAGGAAGCCAAACGCGCAATTGGTTCTAGATTCAATTCTTTTACCATTCGTTCAGACATAACCAATACAAATGCGGCGCCGTCTGAAGTTTGGGAAGAATTTCCTGCAGTAACTGAACCGCCATTTGCGAAAACTGGTTTTAAATTCCCCAAGGCCTCGATGCTACTCACACGTGGACCTTCATCTGTGTCAACAATGTATTTTTCAACTTGACGTTTTTCGTTTGCGTCTAAAAAGATGCGTTCCACTTCAACAGGAACGATGTCATCTTTGAATCGTCCAGATTGAATTGCGGCTAATGCTTTATTGTGTGAGTGAACCGCAAATGCATCTTGTTCTTCTCGTGTTACTTTATATTGTTGCGCAACAGCTTCAGCCGTTAGCCCCATTCCCCAGTACCAATTTGGATTTTCTTTGCCCACTTTTGGATTTGGAACAATTCGCCATCCACCCATTGCCATAACTGACATCGATTCAACACCGCCTGCAATGATACATTCAGCCATTCCACTTTCAATTTTTGCTGTTGCGATTGCGATTGTTTCCAAGCCAGATGAACAATAACGGTTCACTGTCATTCCAGGAACTTTATCGGTATTCAATCCCATGAGTGAAATCATTCTTCCAACGTTTAAACCTTGTTCAGCTTCCGGAGTTGCATTTCCCACAATAACGTCATCTACACGCAATTTATCTAATTGAGGAACAGAAGCCATTAAATGTTTAATAACATCTGCCGCCAAATCATCTGGTCTGTAAAAACGAAATCCGCCTTTTCCTGCTTTGCCAACTGCCGATCTGAAACCAGCTACTATATATGCTCTTTGTCCCATTGTTAAAGATTTTAGGATGTTAGAATTTTAAGACTTCTGGACTTAAATCCTAACATCAATATTATTTACTTTTCTGTTTTTAGTATTCTCTTGAAAGCACCGATCATCTTCTGCAGTGCTTCTAATTCCATTAAAATAGACTTAGTCTGAATTTGGAAAATATCTTCAATTAAGAGTAATTGTGTCTCAAGTTCATAAGAAGAAGAAATCGCAATATTTAAAAAATGAAGAAATTCTTTTTCAGTAGTTCTACCAGAATTTTCAGCAATATTTGAAGGAATAGAAATTGCACAACGATTAATTTGAGACACTAATCCAAATTTTTCGTCCATTGGTAATTCGGAAGTTATTTGGTAAACTTTCTTAACTAGAATCATTGATTCTTTCCAAATTTTCAATTCCCTGAAATTATGTGCTTTCTTCAAAATGCTATTTTAAATTCATATATGTCTTAAAATTTTAATATCCTTCTGTCCTAAAGTCTAATTCCGCAGAATTTTACCGTTTTTTACTAGGCTTTCCAATCGTTCCAATGTTTTTCTTTCAGCACAAAGTTCAACAAATGCCTTGCGTTCTAAGTCAAGCAGATATTGTTCTGAAACAACAGTATTTTCGCTTAAATCACCACCACAAAGCACAAAACCTAGTTTTTCAGAAATCACGCGATCGTGGTCTGACATATAATTTCCAGAAAGCATTGAATTCGCACCCACGTATACAATTCCAAGACCTTCTTGTCCCATTACTGTTATGTTTTTCTCACGTTTTGGTGCGATATAGCCTTTGTCAGCTAATTCAATTGCAGCTGCTTTTGCACGAGCAAGTTGGTGATCACGACTCACAACTACTTCATCGATTCCATTTCTTAAATAACCTAGATCAAAGGCTTCATAAGCCGATGTAGAAACTTTTGCTTGACCAATTGTCAGGAAGCGTTCTCTCAAACGATTGATTTTGATGTCACCTTCTTTTAGTTCTTCGGATAATCGTTTTGCGTATTCTTTGGATCCACCTCCACCTGGAATTAAAC
Organism: Crocinitomicaceae bacterium; assembly: GCA_023262855.1. GTDB lineage: Bacteria > Bacteroidota > Bacteroidia > Flavobacteriales_D > Crocinitomicaceae > M0103. The sequence goes on along the minus strand of JALQYQ010000005.1, from coordinate 36,029 downwards.
CAACTCCAAATTCAACGAGTCCCATATACAATTCAGCATGTGCAACTACTTTGTCAGCATGCATTGACATTTCACAGCCGCCACCTAATGCCATGTTATGAGGAGCAACAATTACTGGGATATTCGAATAGCGAATGCGCATCATTGTATCCTGAAAAGCTTTTACTGCGAAATTTAATTCATCGTAATCTTGTTCGATTGCCATCATGAAAATCATCCCGACATTCGCACCAGCTGAAAAGTTTTGACCTGTATTCGAAATGACCAAGCCTTTGTATTCCTTCTCCGCCAAATCGATTGCTTTATTAATTCCTTCAATCACTCCGCCGCCGATTGTATTCATTTTTGTGTGGAATTCTAAATTTAAAATTCCATCTCCAAGGTTCACGATGGTGGTGTCTGAGTTACCCCAAACTTTGTTTTCTGAGCGCAATGCATCCAATAAAACTAGGTTTTCGGTTCCAGGAATTGTTTTATAGCCTTTGGTTTGCACATCATAGTACATTTTTTGGCCTTTTTCCAATTTGTAGAATGATGTAATTCCAGCAGCTTTCATTTCTGAAACCCATGTTGCTGCAATTTTGTTATTGTCAGCAATTAATTTTAATCCTTGGTCTAAACCAAGAATATCCCACGTTTCAAAAGGTCCAAGTTCCCAACCGAATCCTGCTTTTAATGCGTCATCAATTTTATATAAATCATCTGTGATTTCAGGTAAACGATTCGAAACATAAGCAAACAATCCACCAAACAGTTTTCGGTAGAATTCACCCGCCTTATCCATTCCCATGAACAACATTTTTGTACGTTGTTTTAGGTCATCGATTGGTTTTGTCATTTCCAAAGTGGCAAATTTCACTTTCTCTGACGCTCGGTAATCCAATGTTTTTAGATCCAAGGCATGAATTTCACTTTTACCATCAGCAGTTTTTACTTTTTTATAAAAACCTTGTCCAGATTTCGATCCAAGCCAATTGTTTTCAACCATTTTAGAAATGTAATCGGGCAATTCAAACAACGATTTTTCTTCATCTGTTGGACAATTCGCTTTCAATCCATTGGCTACATGAACCAAGGTGTCCAAACCAACAACATCACATGTTCTGAAAGTTGCAGATTTTGGTCGACCTAAAACTGGACCGGTTAATTTATCCACTTCTTCTACGGTTAATCCCATTTCAGAAACAGCATGAAAAAGTGCCATGATTGAATAAACACCAACACGATTCGCAATAAATGCAGGAGTGTCTTTACACAAAACGGTTTTCTTGCCAAGGTAGCGTGATCCATAATCCATCAAGAAGTCAATAACTTCACGTTTTGTTGACGGAGTTGGAATGATTTCTAATAGCTGTAAATAGCGTGGCGGATTGAAGAAATGAGTTCCACAGAAATGTGCTTTAAAATCATCAGATCTTCCATCTAGCATCATGTGAATTGGAATTCCAGATGTATTAGAAGTAATAAGTGTTCCGGGAGTTCTGTATTTTTCAACTTGATCGAAAACCGATTTCTTGATATCTAAACGCTCAATCACAACTTCGATAACCCAATCACAATTTGCAATTTTTGACATATCATCATCAAAGTTTCCTGTAATGATGCGTTGTGCAAATGATTTACGATAAATTGGAGATGGATTCGATTTTACTGCGGCTTCAAGTGATTGATTGACAATTCTGTTTCGAACAGCCTTTGTCTCAAGGGTAAGACCTTTTTTTGTTTCATCTGGAGAAAGTTCTTTCGGGGCAATATCCAATAGAATTACTTCACAGCCAATATTGGCAAAATGACACGCAATTCTAGAACCCATAACACCAGAACCTAAAACGGCTACCTTTTTAATGTGTGTGTTCATATAATTCAGGTTAATCTATTTTGTTGTTTTTTAATTCATCTTCAATCAATTCGTCCACTTGCGCAGCGACCTCAAAAAATGCTTGAAGCTTGGACTTAGGAATTTTGGCATAAATACGTTCATTAAAACCAACGACGAAATTGCGCACCATTTTACGCATTTCAACACCTTCTGGAGTAAGAAAAATCAACACTTTTCGTTTGTCAACTAAATCTTCTTCACGGCGAATCAATCCGCGTTCTTCCATCGTTTTAATCGTTCTGGAAAGCGATGTTGGTTCCATTCCCATTCGGGGTCCAAGCTGTGTACTTGGTGTCCCTTCTTTGTCAACAGACATTAGAATAAAACCGATAGACATGGTCATATCGTGTTCTGCCGCGCGCTGGTTATACATACGAGAAATTCGATGCCACGAATGTCTCACTACAAAATCAAATAATAATTCAGGTTTTTCTGCCATACATAAATTTTAGCACGCTTAAATGTACTAAAATATTTTATGCTTGCATATAAAAATCGATTTTTTTCGAGAAAAGAATTTTCAAGAAAATAGATTGTTTACCAGCAATCTTGTGAAACGTGAACTGTTCCTTTGAACAAAGAAATTAGTTTATTTTCTTGATTGGTGATTTCCACTTCGTAAATACCAATTGTTTTGCCGCGATGCACTTCTTTGGCCCTGGCAGTTAAGGTATCGCCTAATTTTGCAGGGCGAATGTGTGAAATTGAAGTTTCGATGCTAACGCATTTGTTACCTCGAGAATTGGATGCAAATGCTAAGGCTGAGTCTGAAAGGGAATAAGAAATACCTCCGTGAAGAATTTCGAAGCCGTTGAGCATTTCTGAATGAACTGTGGTTGAAAGTTCACAAAATCCTAAGCCAAGTGAATGAACCGTTAAATTCATCCACTTGCTAAAGGCGTCTTTTTCAAGCATGATTCCGACAATTTCTTCTGGCGATTTCATGTTCGTTTTTAAGTTTGAAAAGAATTATGCTTCGATAGCACGATTCAATAACGTAATCATTGCAAGTGAAACAATGAACAATTGCGTTGCAGTTTCATCATCCAATGTTGTTCCATCTTCATCTTCTGTTGAAATTTCCATGGCCATGAATTGAGTTAATTCTGGTTGATCACAAAAATCTTCCAAAACTTCATCGTCGTCATTTTCAAAGTAGGCATCCAACATATCGAAGTATGGCTCTTCAAAAGCATCAATATCATCTTCTGTTACTTGTCTTATTTTTAACCCTTCAGTATCGAAACATTCACAGATTAAACAATAGTAATAAATAAGTAAGCCTTCTAATTTTTCATTTTGATATTCGATTGCAGCTGACATAACATAACTTAATAAAGTCTGTTGCGCCAATGCATATTTCTCTGATAATTGCTCTAAACCATCGTCGTCTAAATTGTCAACTTTTTTAATTGCGGCTTCAATACTTGCGAAGGATACGTGTTTCATTTTTACTAATTTTTGATAAAGTTACTGATTATTTAGGAATGCGAAGTTTTCCCAAAAGCATTGCATCGATTCTTTAAAATCTCTTACATTTGACTAAACTTAAATTACATGGCATTTTTTACACCCGATTTTTTGCAGTTTTTCATCGATCTTGCGCCGAATAATCACAAAGATTGGTTTGATTTAAATCGCAAGCGCTATGAAAATTCAGTGAAAGAACCATTTAAGAATTTTGTTCAGCACTTGATAGCAGAAATTGCAAAAACAGATTCAAGTTTCAAGGATCTCGAGGCAAAAGATTGTATTTTTCGAATCAACAGAGATATTCGTTTTTCAAAGGATAAAACACCTTACAAAATGAATGTTTCAGCAGTTGTGGCTCCTGAGGGAAAGAAAAGCAAAGCGGTAAATGGCATTTATTTTGAATTTGGCCCAGAACATGTGCGTGTTTATGGTGGAATATATGAAATCGATAAAGATGATCTTTTAACGGTTCGAGAAGGTATAGCAAATGACATCAAAGGATTTCAAACGGTTTATACAAATCCAAATTTTAAGAAGGTTTTTGGAACGATATTAGGAGAAAAAAACAAAGTGATACCAAAGGAGCTAAAAGAAGCTGCACAGAAAGAGCCCTTGATTTTTAATAAACAATGGTATTTTTATGCAGAATTTGATGCCGAAACAGTTTTGGATCCGAAGTTAGATAAACTATTATTAGATTGTTTTGATGCTGGAAAACCGGTTGAAAACTACTTCAGTAAACTAATAAAACGAAATTAATAACGTACTAAAAAGTGATTTTTTAGTTAAATAACAACATATGTTTAAACACATTTTACTTATTGGAGCACTTGTATTAACGAGTAGTACATTTGCTCAAAAGAAAGAATTAACATTAAAAGATGCTGTATCGAATCAATATCGATTGTTTGGTCCTGATCGTTTGTATGGTTTTCAATGGATTCCAAACACTGAAAGTTATTCGTTTTTCAGCAAAAATTATCAAACAATTTTCACTTCCTCAGCAATAACAAAAGAAGATCGCGAAATACTCACAATTCAAGCTTTTAATACAGCATGTAAAAGTGAAATGACGAGTTTCTTCGGAATGGAATGGAAAAATGAAAACGAATTCTATTTAAACGATGGAACACATTATTATGTTTACAATGTTGCAACAAAAACAGGTAAATTACTGCATTCCATTGATGATGAGGTAGGAGCAACCTTGTTTTCAAACGCAACAGAAAATGTAGCTTACACGAAAGAAAACAATGTTTTCATACATACCTTGGATGGTTTAAAATTAACCGTTACTTCAAACACTGACAAGAATATCGTTTCTGGTCAAGCAATTGCTCGCAGTGAATTTGGAATTTCTGGTGGATTGTTTTGGTCTCCAAATGGTCAGCACTTAGCTTTTTACCAAAAAGATGAAACGGATGTTCATGAATATCCGTTGGTAGATATTACTCAAACACCAGGTGAATTGATGCCAATTAAATATCCTATGGCAGGACAGTTATCAGAGAAACCAAAAGTTGGAATTTATCATTTGGCAACTAAACAAACGGTTTTCATTTCTCCGAAAAGTGCTGCAGATGATTATCTAACGAACATTACATTTACACCAGATAACAATTATGTTGTGATTGCTGAAGTAAACAGAGATCAAAATCACATGTGGTTAAATGTCTATGATGTTAAAACAGGTTCTTTCGTTAAAACATTGTTGGAAGAATCGAATGATAAATGGGTAGAACCGGAACATCCAGCATATTTCCCAAATGAAAAGTCAAACAACTTTATTTGGATTTCTGAGATTGATGGTTTTAATAACTTGTATTACTATGATTTCAATGGGAAGTTGATTAAAAAGTTGACAACGAACAAATTTGTAGCTAAGGATATTTTAGAGACAAAAAACGGAGGCAAATTGATTTATTTCACGGCTACTGGACCAAATGGAATGAACACTATGGTTTATTCAGTTGATTTAGCTGGTAAACAAACATTGGTAACGAAAACAGAAGGAACACATGAATTTTCACTGAACTCGAGTGGTAAATATTTCTATGATGCCTTTTCAAGTCATTCTGTTCCACATAAAGCTGAAATTTTCTTAGCAAGCGGAAAATCAATAAAATTCCTAATTGAAAGCAAGGAGAAGTTAGCGAATTATACAATTGGAACAGCTGAAATTAAAACGTTGACTGGTAAAGATGGATCAACCTTATATACCCGTTTAATTAAACCAAGCAATTTTGATCCTTCGAAAAAATACCCTGTTTTAGTGTATGTTTATGGTGGTCCACATGCGCAGTTGGTTACAAATTCGTGGTTGGATGGTGCGAATCTTTGGATGTATTGGATGGCAGAACAAGGTTATTTAGTTTATACATTAGATGGTCGTGGATCAGGTGAAAGAGGTTTTGCATTTGAATCACAAATTCATCGTCAATTGGGTACAGTTGAAATGGAAGATCAATTAACTGGTGTAGATTATTTGAAATCATTGCCTTATGCTGATGTAAATCGATTGGCAGTACATGGATGGTCGTTTGGAGGTTTCATGACAACCTCGTTGATGTTGAGAAATCCAGATGTATTTAAAGTAGGCGTTGCAGGTGGACCTGTGACAGATTGGAAATACTATGAAATCATGTACGGTGAGCGATACATGGATCGTCCAGAGCAAAACCCTAAAGGTTATGAGCAAGCAAGTTTGTTAACTCACGCTGGAAATTTGAAAGGTGATTTGTTGTTGATTCATGGTACAGTGGATGACGTTGTTGTTATGCAACATAATTTCGCTTTAGTAAAGAAATTTGTAGAACTAGGAATTCAAATGGATTTCTTCCCTTATCCAATGCATAAGCATAATGTAACAGGGAAAGATCGCGTTCACTTAATGGAAAAAGTATTGACCTATGTGATTGAAAATAATCAATAAGAAAAACTAAAAATTGAGAAGGAGCAAATTTAAATTGCTCCTTTTTTTTGGTTGGAATATAAAAAATGACTAAATTTGTCAAGAATAAATAAGTCATGAAAAATTTACTTAAAACGCAACGCAAATCACTCGGTTTAAAGTCTCGTGAGTTGGCTCAATTAATAGGAGTTGATCAAGCTTTGATTTCTAAATTTGAAAGTGGTGAAAGAATTCCAACAGAAGCTCACGTAAAAAGTTTGGAAGAGGTTTTAAAAATTCAAGACAAGCGCTTGACGGTTTTGTGGCTTAAAGAAAAAATTCTTCAAGAACTTAATTATCATCCAAACGCATCTGATGCTATTCAATTAGTACAAGAAGAAATTGCATCCTATTCAAAACAAACTAAACTTGAATTGGCTGATGATATCAATCAATTATTGATCGAAATTGATGCGTTAAAATCAAAATTGGACAAAATTCGTCAACTAGATAGTTTCAGAATTACAGAAGCGCTGGAGTTAGAATATACCTTCGAAAGTAATCGTATTGAAGGAAACACTTTGACCTTACAAGAAACAGATTTAGTAATCAATGAAGGTTTGACCATTTCAGGAAAAAGTATGCGTGAGCATCTTGAAGCGGTTAATCATAACGAGGCCATTGAGTACATTAAAGATTTGATGAAACGCAATATTTCTATGAATGAAAGAGAATTGTTGGTAGTTCACAATTTAATTCTTCGCGGAATCATGCCAGAACATGCTGGAAAGTATAGAAATGTCCAAGTGATGATTAAAGGAAGTTCGCATAAGCCTCCACAACCCTTTCTCGTTCCAAAGCAAATGGAGGATTTATTCGTTTGGTATGCACAAGCAAAAAACCAATTGCATCCAGTTGTGTTGGCTGCTGAAATGCATGAGCGTTTAGTAACAATCCATCCGTTCATTGATGGAAATGGAAGAACTTCTCGCTTGTTGATGAATTTAATTTTGCTTAGTTCAGGATACGTAATTGCTAATATAAAAGGGGATTTTGAAAGCAGAAAAGCCTATTATTCAGCTCTTGAAAGTGTTCAGATTAAAAAAAGCAAAGATGAATTCATACGGCTAGTTGCTAAAGTTGAAAAAGAATGTTTGGAAAGATATTTGTCAATCTTATCCTAATAATTGGCTCAGTTCTTTGCTGAGCCTTTTATTTTTCGTCTTCAAATAAGGGGAATTCAAAATTGAAAACGACTCCTTCCAAAATGTTATTGTTGAAAATCACTGATCCATCCAACTGTTCAGTTAATGTTTCAATTAATTCTAAGCCAAATCCAGGTTTCATTTCAGCATTAAATCCCTTGCCGTCATCACTAAATGATAAGTGAACATGGGCTGCAGTTTTGATGGATTTGATGGTGATTTTTCCTTTCGATTCAATTCCATGTTTTAGTGAATTTGAAACTAATTCATTCAAAATTAAACCGAATGGAACAATGTTGTTTTGTGGGACTATTCCATCGTGAACATCAATTTCCAATTCAATTTCTTGCTTGTTCTGATAAAGCGCAATCAAATCACGAATCAGTAATTTTAGGTATTTGGCAGTAACCGAATAACTCATTTTGTCCAAGGTGTAAAGACGTTCATGAATCAAAGCCATTGCGTGAATTCTTTTTTGAGATAATTCAAACGCTTCGAGCGCACTTGGATCTTTAATTTCAAAGGATTGAAGCCTTAAAATGCTATTCACAACCTGAAGATTATTTTTTACGCGGTGATGAATTTCTTTAAGCATGATCGTTTTTTCAGCGTGCTGCTCTTCAATCAATTTGTTTTTAGCAACGAGTAATTTGTTTTGCTCCTTCAACGCAATTTCAGAACTTCTAGAAGTTAATAGATACAATTGGATGAGGTAAAGAATTAAAAAAGTGGTTAGCGAAACTTCAACAATAAATGTAACTAAATGAATATTCGGGTCAAAATGTGCCAATTCCATCGCGTGATACATTTCATAATGACGGTAGAAAACGTAAGCAGCAGAACCCAAAATTCCAAAGCCTATTCCCCAATATATTCCTAAATTAAATACTACAAAAAGCAATAAAATACTCAGCCAATAAGGATAGCCAATGTGAAGTATTTTTTCATTTACAAATAGGTTAGAAATGACGAGGATTAAAATTACAACTGATAAAATGATAGCTGCGATTTTAATATTTTTAGAATATTTCAAAAAAAACAAAAATACTATTCCCATTATCCAGCCACCAGAAACAGTATAAACCGAATAATTGGCACCAACAAGAAATAGGACAATTGAAAATAAAATAAATAGACTTAACGTGAAAAACGGAAAATCAAAAACCAGATTTATTTTGGCTTTCTGATAGAAATCGTCTGTCTCATCAAGAAGATCTCCAATGAACCATTTTTTAATATTTTGATAACGTTTGATCATGTAGTCTTGCGGTCAAGGTGCAAGTTAAAAACATTTTTTTGCACTTGTGCGCTTTATCTAGCTGTTTTAAATTATTTCTCTCAATTAATAATCTTTATAAATAGGCTTTTGATTCCTTTTGTTTCCCTAGAATTGCTGTATGAACAACATGTTGTACTTTCATGTTTTTAGTATATTTGCACAGCATTTAGGACATACCAACAATGGAAGAAACAGTCTCAAAAACAACCAAAAAAGCGAATAAAGTGTCAAAAGATAACTTTTTAGAAGCATTCAAATTGATGTGCACAGCCAAAACTTTGGCAGAAAAATACGAAGCAAACAAAGAAATTACTGCTAAATATGTGCATGCCACTTCTCGCGGCCATGAGGCGATCCAAATTGCTGTTGGAATGCAATTGAAACCGCAAGATTGGGTTTCTCCATATTACCGAGACGATAGTATTCTATTGAGCATCGGTATGACTCCGTATGAATTAATGCTTCAAGTTTTTGCAAAAAAAGACGATCCCTTTTCAGGTGGAAGAACTTATTACAGTCATCCATCACTGAATCGCGATAATATGCCTAAAATTCCGCATCAAAGTTCAGCAACTGGGATGCAAGCGATTCCGACAACGGGGATTGCTATGGGAATTCAGTACAAAGAAAAAACAGGTATTGCTGCAGATTATAATGGCGAAAATCCTGTGGTAGTTTGTTCGCTTGGAGATGCTTCTTGTACAGAAGGTGAAGTTTCTGAAGCTTTACAAATGGCTGCGCTAAAACAATTTCCGATTGTCTATTTGGTGCAAGATAATGGTTGGGATATCTCTGCAAATGCTGCAGAAACACGCGCCCAAGATATGAGTTTTTATGCGCAAGGATTTAATGGTATTGAAGTGCGCACAATTGATGGAAGTGATTTTAAAATATCTTTTGACACAGTTCAAGAGGTTTTTGATATTGTGCGCAAAGAGCGTCGTCCTTTCATCATTCACGCAAAAGTTCCGTTACTTGGTCATCACACATCTGGTGTACGCAAAGAATGGTACCGTGACGACTTAGAAGAGGCGGCGTCACGCGATCCTTATCCAAAACTAAAAGATTTATTGCGTCAAAATGGAATTGACGAAGCTGATATCATTAATATTGAAGCAGACACACGTAAATTAGTTGACGCTGATTATGACCGCGCATTGAACGCTGAAGATCCAGATCCAAATTCTGTAACTGATTTTATCTTTGCTCCAACTCCTGTAACCGAAGAAAAAGGAGAACGTGAACCGAAAGGGAAAAAGAAAACAGTGATGGTTGATTCTGCTTTGTTTGCCGTTCGTGAAATCATGGGGAAACATCCTGAAGCTTTGTTATATGGACAAGATGTTGGTGGTCGTTTAGGAGGTGTATTTAGAGAAGCAGCAACCTTAGCGCAAACGTTTGGTGACGATCGAGTTTTTAATACGCCAATTCAAGAAGCGTTTATTATTGGTTCAACTGTCGGAATGTCGGCTGTTGGTTTAAAACCATTTGTTGAGGTTCAATTTGCGGATTACATTTGGCCAGGACTAAATCAATTATTCACTGAAGTTTCACGTTCATATTATTTATCGAATGGTAAATGGCCGGTAAGTTGTGTTATTCGTGTCCCAATTGGAGCGTATGGTTCAGGAGGACCTTATCATTCATCAAGTGTTGAGTCGGTTTTGACGAACATAAGAGGTGTAAAAGTAGCATATCCTTCAACAGGAGCTGATTTAAAAGGTTTGATGAAAGCGGCATTTTACGACCCAAATCCGGTTGTAATGCTTGAGCATAAAGGCTTGTATTGGTCAAAAATTCCTGGTACTGAAGGAGCAATGTCGATTGAACCAGATGAAGATTATATTATTCCATTTGGAAAAGCAAGAGTTGTTCAAGAGGCGAACCAATCTGCAATCGATAAAGGTGACTCTGCTGTAATTATTACTTATGGACGCGGTGTTTATTGGGCACTTGAAGCGACAAAGGAATTTGAAGGAAGAGTTGAAATTGTTGATTTACGTACATTGAATCCACTTGATCATGAGAAAATCAATGAGGTGTCAAGTAAACATGGAAAAGTAATGTTGGTAACGGAAGAATCTACTGAAGCATCATTTACGCTTGGTTTGGCAGGACGAATTCAACGCGATAATTTCAAATCACTTGACGCACCTGTTGCAATTGTTGGTTCAGTTGACACACCTGCAATTCCTCTGAATTCAACATTGGAAGCTGCCTTGTTGACGAATTCGAATAAAGTGAAAGAAGCATTGGCTGATTTACTGAATTATTAATCAACTGTCAAATGGAACAATGGTTGCAACAACGCCATTTGTTTCCAAGGAAGTGCTTTACAAATCAATTGTTCCTTGCTGTTTTTTAATAGCAAGGTGCTTGTTCTGGGGTTGTATGAAATAGTGTAAACCTTAGTGTTTTCGTTGTAATCAATTAATTTGATTTTAGTTTGCGCTGCATTTAAAGAATACGAATAATCTACGAAGCTATCCGCTGTGTCTTGCAAAATCAAGTAGTGATCACGATGAAAAAACAAACGATTCAAGTTTGCTATTGCTGGAGAAAGAGTATCGCTTCCTCTAACAATTGCTTCTACTTCGTAAGCTCCATGATATATTGGACGTTCAGCTAAATCGTCGTTAAAATTGGAGTTCTTCATGAACGGGTATAAACATTCAAGAAAAATTCCAAAAATCAATAGAAGTTTGAGCCATTTAGCGCCATTGAATTCAGGGATGTGTTTTTCATTGTTTGTTGATAGTTTGAACGATTGGTTACTTAGAAAAAGCCAAAGATTTCGAGCAAATGGTGCTGCTAAGTATAAAGAGGTTAGCAAGAGAAATACTGCAAATAATTTAACAGAAATATCAAATCCAACATTGATTGCAAGAACATTTACGAAAACACCAATTGAAAGTAGAATGGCTAGATTTCTTGTTTTTCGAAAGAGCAGGAGAATTCCTGAGATGATTTCAAAAAGACCCGTAATTACTGAGTAGGAATAAGAACTTCCCATGCTTGTCCAGAATAGAATGTCTTTATCTAAATCACCGACTTTTGAATAAAGAATATTGGGTTCAGGTGAGTAAAATTGAGCCTTGAAAAGTTTGTCGAAACCATATTTCAATAAAATCCAAGCAATGAAATAGGTCGAAAAAATCGAAGTAATTGAAATGATTTTTTTAACGAAGTTTTCTTTTCTATACTTAATGAAGAAAAATATCGGTAGAGAAAATATGAGTAACCATGCAAGTAATAGCATCAAACGAGTTGAATCCGATGAAAAATCATTGAGCTCCCAATGAATGTTTAGTTGGTAGGCTGACCAATTCACAAATTGACCAAAAAACGCTTCAGTTAACCAATTTTGGATAGCATAAAACTGGGAAGAAACTGGAATGAAGAATATTCCTAAAAGAATCAAGATACTGAGATAAAGCCGCATTAGTTCGGTTAAAAATGACAATTACAAATCACAGAAAAAATAGAAATTACGAAAATCATGAAGAGAGAAGTTGGTTTTCGTGGCTCTGGTTTTTCAAGGTTTTCATCTGTATTCGCTTCATGTAATTTTGGTTCTAGACGAATCGCTTTTTGCTTCATTTTTTTTGGTGATTCCTGATAATACGTTCCATCGAATCCAAGAAATACAACTGAATCAATTGGGTTTGCAAAGAAGTATTCTTGTTTGAGCGTTTTTTTTATTTCACTGACACTTTTTCCAGAATTAAAAACAGGGTGATCGTAAACTGTGTCTTTTCCGGCATTCCATAACTGTTCGCTAGTTCGATCTCCACCACCATAGTCTTCGAAATGACAATATTCACTTGTGATCATTACTGCTTTTTTCTCTGACAATAGAATTACAGTGTCGAGTTTTGAATTTCTAACCATGCGCTGTGGAGCCATTCCATAGTTCGATTCTCCAATTGAAAAAAGATTTTTTGAAAGGGCTTTCCTCAAATTGTGTTTTTGCCCACTATGACTTTTGTAGGAAATGAATTTTGTTTGACCAATAGCAGAAAAGCTGAATGATATGGCTAATAAGCTGAATAAAAAAAGTTGTTTCATTGTGTAGTTTTTTCTTGCTTACACTTATCTACTTTTTTGGTTCAAAAAAAAAGGATGACCATTTGATCATCCTTATTAACCTAAACCTAACCTAAACCTTAACAATTATATGCTCGAGGTGTTTAAAAAATGATTGATTCTATTAATCACCTCAAATCGACTACAGTACAAATGTAAGTTGCTAAAACGGTTTATTCTGAGGTGCTAGCCCCTCAAATCACATTTTATTATGAAAAAATTAGATGATTTTGGATTAATTCGGTTCGATGTGAATTAAAATATCGGCGATATCTGGAATATCATTCATCAAGGCATCTTTTACTTTATGAGCAATTTCATGTCCTTCAAAAACTGTTAAATCTTTTTGCACAATCACATGTAGGTCAACGATATAAAGCATTCCCATTTTGCGTACATAACATTTTTCAGTTGCAATGACACCTTCCACTTTAATACTTTGAAGGCGTATTTCTTCGATGATATCGTCATGTAAATGTTCGTCCATGATTTCTCCCAAAGCTGGTCGAAAAATTAAATAAGCATTGTAAACGATAAAGAGCGATGCTAAAAGAGCTGCCCAATCATCTGCTGTTTCATATCCTTTGCCAAAAAACAAGGCAATACTAATTCCGATAAAAGCCATTAATGAGGTAACGGCATCACTTCGATGGTGCCAAGCATCCGCTTTAAGAGACGTTGAATTCGTTTCTTTGCTTTTTCGAATTACATAGCGATAAGAAGCTTCTTTAAATAAAATAATTGCACCCAACACTATCAATGTGAATGGTTTGGGAATGTCATGTGGCTGTTGAATATTGTGAATACTCTCTATAAAAATGATTGTTGCAGAAACGACCAAAAATCCAACAACTGCAAATGTGATCAACGGTTCTGCTTTGCCATGGCCATAAGGATGATTTTCATCGGCAGGTTTAGCAGCATATTTTAAACCAAAAAGAACTAATAAAGAAGAGAAAATATCAGTAGTTGATTCGATTGCATCGGCAATTAAGGCATAAGAGTTACCAAAAACACCCGCAATGCCTTTTGTAATTGCAAGAAAGGTGTTTCCGGCAATACTCCAGTAGGTTGTTTTGATGGCTTTTTCGCTCTTTGTTTCCTTCTTTTCCATTGAATTACAAACGTACAATTTTAATATGAAACGCACACTTATAAAATTGGTGAGGCTATTAACACGGTGCGGGTGAAAAGTCTACTGTTTTTAGTTAAAATGGGAATGATTTGGTTGTAATTTTACAAAAAAAAGCGCGATGAAATTAAACACTCCACATACTTTAAAGGAAATTGCAGAATTAATCAAGTGTGAATTCGTTGGTGATCCAAATCATTTGGTCACAGGAATCAATGAAATTCATGTGGTTGTTCCAGGCGATTTGGTGTTTGTTGATCATCCCAAATATTATGAAAAGGCATTAAAAAGTGCAGCGACTACTGTTTTAATCGATCAAGCCGTTGAATGTCCGAAAGGAAAAGGGCTAATTATTTCTAAGACACCTTTTGATGATTTCAATCGGTTGACACGCTATTTCTCGCCTTTTAAACCGCAGACACAAGCCATTGGTGAAAATTCGGTTGTTGATGAGTCAGCTTTAATTTATCCAAATGTATTCATTGGTCATCGCGTGAAAATTGGTAAAAATGTGACTTTGCATCCAGGTGTTTGTATCATGGATGATTGCATCCTTGAAGACAATGTGATCGTTGGACCGAATTCGGTGATTGGTCATTACGCTTTTTATTACAAGAAAAAACCAACTGGATTTGATCGCATGCATACGTGCGGTGGCGTTCACCTGAAACAAAATGTCGAAATTGGAGCACTCTGCACAATTGATGCTGGCGTAACAGGAATGACAACAATTGGTGAAGGAACAAAAATTGATAATCAAGTTCACATTGGTCACGATACAGTTGTTGGGAAAGATTGTTTAATGGCGGCAAACGTTGGTTTGGCAGGTTGTGTTCGCATTGAAGACAAAGTTACACTCTGGGGACAAGTCGGTTGCGCTAGTGATGTGACAATTGGAGAAGGAGCGATTGTTTTGGCTCAATCTGGAATTTCTAAAAGTTTAGAAGGTGGAAAAACCTATTTCGGTAGTCCATGTTCGGATGTAAAAGAGAAATTCCGAGAAATGGCTGCCTTGAGAAGATTACCTCAAATTCTGGACAAGTTGTAATGATAGAAAAACTAGTAAAGAATTTAGAAAATCAAATTAAACTCAAAGATTTTAAATTAAACTCTTTGCTAGAGATTACGACGGCTATTAATTCCAATCAAGGTGTAGACCAGCTCGTAAAAATCTACGAATTCATTCTTAAAGAACAACTTGGATTTAAACGATTCATTCTATTTAATCGCCAAGATGAGTGGAATTGTTTATTGAAAACGGGATTCAAAGGAAAAATAAAAGACATCGATGTTGAACGCGATCTTTTTCGCTTCAAAGAAATTACGGTCATTGAATCTTCTCAATCGAAAGTATTGATGGAATTTGATGTCATCGTTCCAGTTTTTCATAAAGATAAACCACTTGCATATTTGCTGTTTTCAGGAATCGCAAAAGACGATGTGCTGAAATTAAATGATTCCATGGCGCACATGGGATTTGTGCAGACCTTGACAAATATCATTGTTGTTGCGATTGAAAATCAACGTATGGCGCGTCAAAGCATCATTCAGGAACGTATCAAAAAAGAATTGGAAGTTGCTTCAGAGATGCAAAAATTACTTTTTCCATCTGAACTGCCATCGAATAGACGAATGGATATTTCTGCCAAATATACGCCACGTCACGAAGTCGGGGGAGATTATTACGATTTCATTCCATTGGGTGATGATGAATACATGATTTGTATTGCTGACGTTTCCGGAAAAGGTATTGGTGCAGCAATGCTGATGGCAAATTTTCAAGCAACGATTCGAACCCTTTTTAATTACCAGCGATTTGAAATGGAATTCTTGATGGAAGAATTGAATAAAAAGGTGATGCGAAGCGCAAAAGGGGAGAAGTTTATTACATTTTTTATAGCGCATTACAATGCGAATACGCGCGAGTTGAAATATGTAAACGCAGGACACAATCATCCATTTATAACGAACGGTCGAAAAGTTGAAATGCTTTCTACTGGCTGTATAGGTTTGGGAATGTTAGATGAATTGCCATTTATTCATATTGGTAAGCAGATTTTAAAACCGAATACAACAATAGTACTGTACACAGACGGTGTTGTTGAGCTTGAAAATGAGAAAGAAGAGTTCTTCGGAATTGAACGCTTGATCAAATTGGTACATAGTTATTACCCATTAAAAATGGAAGACATGAACAATTTAATTTTCTCTAAACTTGATGAATGGCGAGGAGATTTGTCCCTTGTGGATGATACGGCGATTTTCAGTTGTCGCTTCTTTTGATTTAAAAGAAAAATCCCCAAGTGGTTTACTCAGGGATTTCAATTCTTATCGCATGATATACATTTTTCCGTATTCCTTTTTGAAGTGAGAATCAGCTCCAGATTCCATGTGCTTGATGTCTTCACCGTTGATTTGTGCTTTCACACGGTATAAGTAAACACCATTTGCTAAAGGATCACCAAATTCATCTGTTCCATCCCAAGCATATTCAGAAATGTTTCGACCAATTTGAATTGGACCTAGCTGATCTTCTGTTATTTCACGAACCACTTTACCTGATACAGTCATGATTTGAATAATCATTTCATCTGGAACTTCATTTCCTGTTAAGGTAAACACGAAGCGTGTACTTGTACTAAATGGATTCGGATAATTCATCATGTACGTTATCATTGACTCATGAATTACTTCAAATGAAATTTTGTATTCTAAATCACCTGATAAATTTCCGCTTCGGTCTGCACCTTGAACGAGTAGGGAGTATTTTCCGCTTTTTTCAAAATAAGAAGGGAAAACTATTTTAAACCTTTTTGATTGACCATCTGCAGGAATCCATTGCATGATTGTATTTCCTTGTGCATCAATGAACGGAATACGCGTTTGAATTCCATCAGGATCTGTCACATAAACTCCAAACAATGTTGTGTCAGAAATGTCATCCATAATTAAATAAGGATTTTCGTCTTTCAATGAAATTAAAATCTCACTTTCTGGAGCAATGATATCTCCGTTTAATATATGTCTTCCATTAAAGGTAACATCTAAAATTGGGTTTATCTTGTCGCCATTTACGTAAAAAGGAACTTGTAATAAATTATTAAAGTGTTGTTGTTCTGGTTGGTCAGTCACAAATAAACTTCCGTTTACGTATGGATTTACTTCCATCCAAAGAGAATTAATTCCTTGCATTCCTTCCGTTGAGAATGTAATTGTATCTCTGAACGTTTCGCCAACTAACAAGGAGTCTTGTCGTTCATAGGCAATTGGATGGATGGACTGATTGGCATCTTGAACCCAATAACGAATCAATAGCGAATCCATTGGAATGGTATAAATATTTTTAACATCAACAGCAAATTGTACACTTTCTCCTTCAACTAAAGTATCGTTTGCAGGTAGCCACGTATATGCAGTACTTCCGTCGATAGCTGCTTCAGGAAGTGGAGAATACAACACGTGCCATCTGTCGATTTGAGCAGGTGAGAAACCAACTGAATCTTTGTAATAAGCACCTAATTGAATGTAAGGATATTGTGTTGCATCAACAAGTGTACTCAAGTTGATAATTGAATCATTAGCTGTAAATAATGTGTCAATTACATATTGTTGTGTACCACTAATATCATATGCTCGAATATATAATTGTGTGGTATCTGCATTTGGCGTCTCTAATGAGTCTTGTTTCCAATAAACTGCTCCCCAATTTGCTGCTGGTCCAATCATTGTTGAACTTTCTTGACCAATATAATCGAAACCAACTAAATCAGCACTTAAGTGAACATTTTGTCCTGGACCTTGTGCATATTCTTCCACAACCGTATTCGGATCTCCTTTTTTACAGAAGAAAGCAAATGGATAGTTTGGTCTACCAGGCACAATACTATCTGAACCTAAAGTTTGGAAAGTCGTGTACAAACTCGGTGATTGTGAATCCCATAAATTGTAAAGTGTTGCAATTGGTGTGTACACTAAAATATAATATCCGTTGGGAACAATGTTGTTGACCAAATTTTCAAATGAAGCCACTTGAGCTGGGTCTGTTTGTTGGAAAATGAAAAATTTATCGACCCGGTTATGACAACCATTTGCACCTTCATTGTTTAAATTTCCAAAGTTATGAGTGGGATTTTCTGTGCCATATTTTGTTCCCCATGGTTCTAAAGTAACAGGATCAATTATGGCAACATAAAAAGC
Source organism: Crocinitomicaceae bacterium (assembly GCA_023262855.1). Lineage (GTDB taxonomy): Bacteria > Bacteroidota > Bacteroidia > Flavobacteriales_D > Crocinitomicaceae > M0103. The sequence continues at coordinate 17,888 of JALQYQ010000005.1, read as the reverse complement.
TGGAGTATATTGACAAATGGCATATTCCTGTTGAGTCCCATCTATATAATAAGCGTTGTAATAAATTCCAGGAATCGAAGTTGTTGACAAAGCATCACAAGTCAATTCTTTAGTATTTGGACCAAAGAATCGATGACGAGAAGGACGATCATAAAGAACTCCATCAAATCCATTGTTCTTAAACTGGAAGAAGTGGTCTTGTCCCCAACCAATTTTTCCTGGGATGTATTGGAATGAGCTTTCTCGCCAAATTGGGTTCGGTTCATCAACAGCCACTCGCCAGAAATAGACAGTACTATCAGTACAAACCAAAGGAGCATTTGTATTGGATGAACTCAAGATCCATTGTGACGGATTTATTTCTTTCACACCACCAAATCCTGAAATGGTTGCATAACGATGGAATGGACTAGGTGCTCCTACAAAATCGATTGTATCTAATTCAAATCGATAGGTGTTAAAGTCTGCAATTGGATTGATAGTAGACGCTTTTACAGTTACACTATCTTCTGGAACAACCGCATATTCGTAAGGCAAAACTGGTTGAATCCCGTCAACATTAATAAACAGTGTTTTTGTAAGTTGATTGTTGTTGATTTCATCGTATTGTTCATCAACGAAGGTTGGTAAATCAACTTTAACATCGAAATTATTTACCCCAATTCCAATATTTGGTTGCATTGGAACTTTAAAGTTCAAATTGTGGAGGTAGTTTAATTTTGGAATAAAAAATGAATAAACCGAATCAACGGATGAAGATGGGAAATTACGCGTCACTTCCACTTGGAAAGTGTCGGTAATCGAACGACCAAGGTTTTTAATTTCAAGATTTATTTCAATGCTATCAACTGTTAAATCCAATTGGTCTGGCGAAAAGGTCAAGCTTTGGTTTGTAATTTCTATTTCTGGTTCCGTATGCCAATTGATTTTTAACATTGGGTCACCATTCAATGTCATTTGAGTACAGGTACTTTCAACAAGTAAATTGGCATTTGGATATTCAATTGTGCTAATTGTATTTTTCATTTGTTCTGCCAAAGTACCGCCATAATCTCCTGAGCTAAATTGGTGATACAACTCACTTGAATATTGATACAGTGTACTTGCAATTCCAAGTCCAATTGTACCAATGTATCCTATCGCACCGTTGTCTGGAATGTTGACGAACTGCTCAGATTTAGAAATACCATTTTGGAAAATATTTCCATTGTAACATGAGTTCGTTAAAACTATTGGATATTTTCCAGCATTGTTCCAGTTGGAAGGCTCATCAATGTTAATCTCAAATCCAGAGGTAGTTGCTGCTGCATGGCCAAAAAATGTAATCAGGGAAACACCATCTTGAATTCGCGTCATGATATCATTCAATTCAGAAGGAGGCATTGGATCATTGTTCACTTTCGCGTGCGTAATGACATTTCCAGCATAGTTTTCATTTTCAATAATGTATTTCATCGCTGACAAATAACCTTGGAAGGTTGACATTTGGTTGGCGTCTGTTCCACCACTAAAATGTAAAATTTGTTTTTGCCAATCTTTTGTTGATGAATTATATACGCTAGCTTGATCTTGATTTGCTTCAAATGCTTGAATTTTTTCCAAGTAATCAGCTAATTCTTGATTGGTCTTTGCCGCAACCCTTCCTGTCGGAATTAATGGAGTCCATTTCGTTGTGCCTGGTAAATTTGACGTAATACAATTATCACTCGAAGGTTGGCCAAAAGACGGAATCAACGAAAGAGCGAAGTTTGCAGGACTCGTTCTTGTTCCTGGACCTGTAACTGTTGTTCCTGTAACATTCGCTTCACGAATTCCTTTACCCATTAAAAATAAACCAACAGGTTTTTGGCTTGCCGCATCGTACATGTAATGTGCAAAACGACGTATACCATTGATGTGTTTTTCAATTCCACCACCAAATTGCTGATACAATTCGTTGCAATTAGCCAAGATAACATTGTAATTACCACCTGCTGTAGAATTTCGGTAAGCTGCATAATCTGCGGAAGCAGCTTGCAAAGCAGGGTTGTATATCATTAATAGGGCTTTCTCAGGACTCAGATTCGCAAAATTTGTAAAATCTCCAGTGCCATTTACCGGTGTTAATGCTCCAATAGTAATGAATGTACTTTTTTCTTGATAAATAACAGTTTGTTCGTCGCCAGAAGCACTATTAGGAATCAAGGTGCTGTAATTTCCTCCGTTTGAAATTAATGGAATACGTCTTGGAGTATCACCCAAAACAAAAACCATTGGATCAACGTAAGCAACACTTGACAAATCCAAACGAATTTTACTTTCTAACGAATTGTTCTTCACGTTGAATTTGGAAAACGTTTGGCCTGATAAACTAGGTGTTTTAGGATATGTAAATGACCAATAATTGATGGATTGATAATCCGTTAATGCACCTTGATCACCAATAATTTGGACTTTAAAATTGGAGTTTCCTGAACTTGGTAAAACAGAAACTGGAAATTGTGATTCAATCTGAATTGCTTTATATCCAATAAAAATGGTGTCTTCTAATACGTAGTTTGAAGAACCAATTGTATGTCTCGAATGGTGATTTCCTGTACCGCTAAAGCTCGCATTGGAAACACCTACAGTTACTGCTTTGTACTTTACAAACGGCGCATCTGAACCTTGATAGAGTTGAGTTAATTGGGTAGAACCGAAATCCCAGGTATAACCTGAAACACCGTTGATTGCTGTACTTCCCCAACCTTCACCTGACGTGTAAAATGAACTTGATGCGTCAGATGTCTTTTCACCTTCATTGTATGCGTTAAAAAATGATTGATAGGTTTCGGAAAGAATATAATTGGAAGGTGTATAAGAGTTAAAATCTACATCCGTTTCATCCGTAAAACGCAAATTAGTAGTAGAATTGTTCCAAGTGAAAAAATATTGAATGGTATCGTTGTACAAACTAAACTTTGGATTTCCAACGTCTTGGGCTGTTTCATATAAGGTAGTATCAAGCCAACCATCATTTTTATCTGCATAAAACAAAATGTAATCCCCAAAATCAAAACTAGAATCACCGCCATCTTCAACGTAGATTGGAATTTCTTGCTCACGACCAAAAAGCTGAATATTTTCTGTTGAGAAGCTTGTTAATGGAACATTGGCAGCACTTAATGCCATATAATCCAATTTGTGAATTCCTGTTGAATATACCTCAAAAGAATAATATTTTTGACCGTATTGAATCCATTCATTTCCGTAGGTTTGAGCTTTCGAAACCCCGAAAAAAGCGAATATGAATAGTAATAAAGCGTAGATTTTTTTCATATTATTTCATATTTTTTGGCCTGTCAAGACTTACTTTTAAAGAAACGACATGTGAATACAAATTCGATGAATTTCCAAAATTTGTTAGGGCATAATCTAACTTGAAATTTTTAAAGGCTAATCCTATACCAACGTTTGGTTGAAGACTTAATTTCTGAGAATCATCAAATTGCTTGATGTATTGAAGATTCGATACGCCAAAACGCACGGCCACATATTTTTTAAAACCGAATTCTACTCCTGCATGAGGATCAACCGAAAGAACACCCGACTTAATCAATACATTTCGTTTACCATCAGTTGTAACATCTAAATCGATTTCACTTGCTGCGTAAATTCCTTTTCCAAGTTCAAATTTTCCATGAGCAGCCAAAATAATGCGCGGTAATGTAAGTTCCAATCCATTTTTTGGCAATTCATTTCCGGTTGAAACGAAAACTTCTTGCATCTGTTGATCCAAATTAAAAACCCAAGCATTGAACGTTGAGGTAACGTCTCGTGCCATTACGCCAAATTTCCATTTATCTTTGATTTTATATTGAACTCCAGCGTCAAGACCAAATCCCCATGATTTTGCGAAATCACCCACTTTTCGATGGATTAGTTTAAAATTTCCACCAACACTTAATCCTTCTTTTTTCAGTTTTCGGGCATACGTAAATAAAAACGCATTGTCTGCAGCTGTGAAGGTTGTGATGTTGTCATAATTGATGTTTCCATTGTTGTCGATAAGCTGCGTAGTATTTGGAATGTCATCAACGGCAAATCGAATGATAGAAAAGCCAACTGTACTTTTATCGTCAATGGCATGAGAAAGTCCTAAATAATCATATTTGGATATTCCACTAAAAAAAGGTGAGTGCATAAGGCTGATATCCAACCATTTATTGGCGCCAGTCAATCCTGCTGGATTCCAGTAACCTGAATTCACATCATTTGTTTGAGCAACCATGGCGTTCCCAAGACCTAAAGCGTCGGCACCAACACCAATCGCTAAGAATTCATTTGAATATTTTGGAGCTACAGTCGATTCTTGTGAATAGGCTGAAAACAGGATAATTGTGAATAGGGCCGTTGAAATATTTCTCACGATATTGAATTTTATAAAATGAAATTTAGACATAATAAACAGCATATTCACTAAAAAATTGTGTTCTTTGTAGGATTATCGAATAATGGTAGTGTAAAAATAAGGCATTTAACTAAGAATACAATACTTAAATTAATATTTGCTCAATGAGAATGTTTAATATACCCAATCTATTTACCGCTGCGAATTTAATGTGCGGAGTATTGTCCATTATTTTAACATTGGCGGGAAGAATTGATTTGGCGCCGTTTGCCATTTTTTTAGGTGGATTATTTGACTTTTTTGACGGTTTTTTGGCAAGAAAATTAAAGGTAAGCGGAGAAATGGGAAAACAGTTGGACTCATTAGCTGACATGATTACGTTCGGTCTTGCCCCTGGATTATTAATGATGGTTGTGATCATTGTATCAATTTACATTGATGTTCCGTATGAGGCAACAAGTTTCACTTCACATGTTCATTTTGAAATTCAAAATTGGGTGAACGCAGTTTTTTACAATGTGCCGAACCAAATGGATGCTTCGATTAAATGGTTGCCATTCTTTGCCTTAGTGATTCCATTTTTCTCAATGTTCCGATTAGCCAAGTTTAATTTAGATACACGTCAAACAGATTCGTTTATTGGAGTTCCAACTCCTTTGAATACTATTTTCTTCACATTTTTTCCATTGATCATGTGGTTGAAATTTGATGTGTGGAGATATGATGAAGGAATCTATGGATACATTTTTAACTCTTACTTTTTAGTTGGATTATGTGTCGTAATGAGTCTATTACTTGTTTCTGAATTGAAATTATTTTCTTTAAAGTTTAAACACTTCAAGTGGAAAGGAAATGAAATCCGATTTACCTTTTTGTTAATAAGTATGATTTTAATTCCAATTCTACTTGTTTGGTCTATTCCTTTAATTGTATTTTTGCAACTGATTTTATCACTTGTCGATAACATATTATTTAAAAACAAACAACATGAAATTCAAAGCTGAGATTGATGTAATGCCTTTGGACGCTCTATTGGATCCGCAAGGAAAAGCAGTTACAAACAGTATGAAGAATATTGGACTTCCAGAAATTGATGGAGTTCGTATCGGTAGACACGTACGTTTATTTGTAGAAGCTGCAACGAAAGAAGTAGCAGAGCAAAAAGTAGAGGAAGCGTGTAAAAAATTGCTTTCAAATCAAATTATGGAAAGTTATGCTTTCAGCGTAACTGAGGCTTAAGATTTTCAGGTGACTGGTAAAAACAGTGTCGGATTTAACTTCTCTGCGCTCGGAACTTACACGTTCCAAACGTTTAACCCAGTCGATAATTCATACAACGAAACACTTTTTGTTGAAGCAGTCTCTGAAGAAATAGAAGAGGCTGTTGCTTTAGCGTCCAATGCTTTTGAAGAACTCAAAGGCATTTCGCATTTAAAAAGAGCTGCTTTTCTTGAACAAATTGCCATCAATTTAAATGAAAATGAAGCGCAGATTCTAGCGTGTAATCTCAACGAATCGGGATTAACATTGGAGCGCGCAAGGATTGAAATGAAGCGAACCTTATTTCAATTGACAAGTTTCAGTGAACTGGTCAAAGAGAATAATTGGCGTGAGCCTTCCATTGATAGAGCGAATCCAGATCGAATTCCATCAAAGCCAGATCTTCGTAAATTGTTGGTTGGAATTGGTCCAGTGGTTGTTTTTGGAGCGAGTAATTTTCCTTTAGCATATTCAACGATTGGTGGGGATAGCGTTGCGGCATTGGCTGCAGGTTGTCCGGTTATCGTTAAATCACATCCTTTACATGCTGGAACGGGAGAATTGGTTGCACATTGTGTAATCGATGCTGCAAAGAAATCTGGAATGCCAAATGGTATATTTTCAAATTTAAATGGTCAACGTTTTGAGGTAGGTAATCAATTGGTAATGCATCCATTAGTAAAAGCGGTTGGTTTTACTGGAAGTATCAAGGGTGGAAGAGCATTATTTGATTTAGCGAACCAACGTCCAGAACCAATTCCTGTTTTTGCTGAAATGGGAAGTGTGAATCCAGTTATCATTCTTCCAAATTCATTAGAGAAAAAAATAGACGAATGGTCAACAATGTATGCTGATTCGATGTCCGCAAGTTGTGGTCAGTTTTGTACGAATCCAGGGTTGTTGTTTTCCGTGAAATCGAACGCAAGTGATGTGTTTATTAAGCAACTGACAAAAAAACTACTTCATAAAGAGGCTCAAACAATGTTGCATCCTTCTATTCATGCCAGTTTTAATCGTTTGAAAGCAGATCGTTTGGAAGTTGAAGATCTTCTTTATTTTGAAAAAGAAGGTGAGATTGGAGTCAATTCAGGTCGACAAACAATTGCTGTTGTTTCAGGAAAAGTATTTCAAGAAAACCCTAGTTTGGAAGAGGAAATATTTGGTCCGTTTAGTTTGGTCGTTGAGTGTGAATCAATGAATGAAATTATCGCTTGTTTAAAAAACTTAAACGGCCAATTAACTGCATCTGTTTTAGGTGAAGTAGATGAGATGAATGAGCACTTGAATTTGTTGAAATTGTTGCAAAATAAAGTTGGACGCATTGTGTTTAATGGTGTGCCAACAGGTGTAGAAGTTTGCCCATCTATGCATCATGGTGGACCTTATCCAGCGTCAACGGATAGTCGTTTTACCGCAGTTGGTGTTGATTCTATCAAGCGTTTTGCCCGACCAATTGCATTTCAGAATTGTCCAAACGAATTGTTGCCTCTCGAATTACAAGAATCGAACCCACTAAATATTAACCGCAGAGAAGGGTGAAAGTGGTCTTAACAGTGGTTTATTGATAAAAAAATATAAAAACCCACGCAACATTTTTTTATACTGCGAATCTATTAATACATTTGTTCTCATCAAATAAAGAAAGTATGTCTGAATTGAACGAAACTACCGCGAAAAAAAGCAATGGTGTTTTTATTGGAATCATTTTGTTATTGTTAATCGGAATTGGAGTGATGGCTGTAATGTATTCAAAGCTGAACAATCAATTGGTTGATGCAAACAATGAAATAATTACACTTAAGGCAGATATCGATCAGATGAATGAAATGATGGCGCCTTTCTTGGGTGATAATGCAACAAATAACTTGTTGAAAGATTTCAAGAACATGGTGGATGACTATGATAAGATCATCGAAGAAGGTCGACCAGAGGATCAAGAGGCCATGAAAGAGCAGCAAACTAAAATTGAAGGTTTGATTACTGAGCTTGAAACTGCTAGAAGAAATGGAAATGTTAAAGCATCATTGATTGCGAAACTGAATCGTGAAAATGAAACGTTGCGTAATATCATGAAAGGTTATGTGAAGCAAATTGATGAATTAAACACGAAAAATTTACAGTTAGCATCAGATTTAGATCAAACGACCACTCAATTAAATACAACAACTGTTGAACGCGATACGTATAAACAAGATGCTGAAGCTAAAGGAGAACAAGTGAAAAAAGGTTCACGTTTACAAGCTTATGGATTTAGTTCGGGAGGTTTACGAATGAAATTGAACAATACAACGGAAGAGTCAAACAAAGCAAAATCAGTTGTGCAAATTAAATCGAGTTTCACTATTTCTGAAAATCCAATTACAACGGCAGGAAAGAAAACAGTTTATTTGCAAGTGATTAATCCAGATGGAAAAACACTTCAGTCACGCTCTAGTAATACAGTTCAGACAGAAGCTGGAAACATTGCTTATTCAGACAAAAAAGATATAGATTACCAAAATCAGCGTATTGATTTAGCGATTTACTATGATTTAAAAGGTGAAGAAGCAATAAAAGGGAATTACAAAGTAAAAATCTACTGTGAAGGCAATTTGATCGGAACAGATAGTTTTACATTAAAATAAAACAAGCGTGAGGAGACTCACAAATTTAGGTTAGATGGTAAATATATTTATAGCAAATCTTGATTGGGAAATTACCTCTGAAGATTTAAAGACGACATTTTCAGCGTTCGGTCCTGTTACCTACGCACATGTTGTGTATGAAAAAGACACAAAACGTTCAAAAGGTTTTGGCTACGTTGAAATGGAGGAAACGGATCATGCGATTAATGCAATCAATGCATTGAATGGTATGGAGGTGAATGGAAGAAAGTTAGATGTGAAAATCGCTTCTCCAAAAGGGAATCGTCCCGTTAAAAAGGTAGAAGAGGAAAAGAAACCTTTTCAGAAAAAACCATTTAACAAAGACAATCGTTTCGAAAACAGAAGTTCAAACTATCAGCGCAGAGATGATGCCCGTCCGTCAAATACTGAAGGGCGCAGACCACGTCGCACCGATGATAAATAAATAGAAAAATGTCAGAAGCAATCGATCAAGGTTTTGTTGAATACAAAATTGACGAAAAAGGAATTGGAACGATAGAGTTTGGTCATCCGATGTCAAATTCTCTTCCAGGAAAAATCCTTCAAAAATTAGCAGACACAATTACTGAGTTAGGTAAGAATGATGCTGTTAAAGTAATTGTTCTTCGTTCTTCAGGCGAAAAAGCATTTTGTGCAGGTGCAAGTTTTGATGAATTAATTTCAATCAAAGATTTAGATACTGGTTTAGCATTTTTCTCTGGATTTGCCAAGGTAATCAATGCTTGTCGTAAGGCGCCGAAATTCATCATTGGTCGTGTTCAAGGCAAAGCTGTTGGTGGTGGGGTAGGAGTAGCTTCATCGGTTGATTACTGTTTAGCAACAATAAAAGCGGATGTAAAATTGTCTGAATTGGCAGTTGGAATAGGTCCATTTGTTGTTGGACCTGCTGTTGAGCGTAAAATAGGACTTTCAGCAATGAGCGAATTGGCAATCAACGCAACAGAATGGCGTTCTGCTGACTGGGCGAAAAAGAAGGGTTTATACACTGATGTTTTTGAAACTGAAGCTGAAATGGATGCAGAGATCAAACGCTTAGCTGAGCGTCTGGCTTCTTCTAATCCAGAAGCAATGATGATGTTGAAAAACGTTTTTTGGCAAGGTACAGAGCATTGGGATGAATTATTAGTTGAAAGAGCTGGAATGAGTGGTAAACTTGTTTTAAGTGATTTCACGGTGAATGCGATCAACGCATTTAAAAAGAATTAAAAAAACATCGAAATATCGAATGAACCGTTGGAAATCAATCCAGCGGTTTTTTGTTTAAAAAAGGATGCGAAATGAGGTGGATTTCTTTCTAATTCTGACTTTCAAAGCAAATGAATAATTCTTTTTTTAAAATTCGTTTGTTAATAAAAATAGAAATCATATCTTTGCACCCCCATTTTAGGGATATTGTCTTATATTAATAAATGTAAAATTGTGGATACATTAAGTTACAGAACCGTTTCCGGCAACAAGGAGACCGCTAATAAAAAGTGGCTTGTTGTGGATGCTGAAGGCCAAACTGTTGGTCGTTTAGCGAGTAAGGTGGCGAAAATCATTCGTGGTAAACACAAAACGAATTTCACACCACATGCAGATTGCGGAGATAACGTAATTGTTATCAATGCAGAGAAAATTGCTTTCTCAGGAACAAAACTAATTAACAAGGAGTATGTTCGTTACACTGGATATCCAGGTGGACAACGTTTCACTTCTGCTCAGGACATGTTGAGAAAACACCCAGAGCGCTTAATTGAAAAAGCTGTTAAAGGGATGTTGCCGAAAAACAAGTTGGGAAGAAACCTATTTACAAACTTGAAAGTTTATGTAGGTCCAAACCACAACCAAGAGGCGCAAAAACCTGAAGCATTTAATCTTGATTCATTCAAATAAGAAGCATGGAAATAGTTAACACATTAGGAAGAAGAAAAACTTCAGTTGCTCGTGTTTACCTTTCAAAAGGTACGGGTAAAGTGATCGTAAATAAGAAAGACTATAAAGAGGCTTTCCCAGTAGCAGTTCTTCAATCAAAAATCGAACAACCGTTCGCAATTACTGACACAGTAGGTCAATTCGACGTGAAAGTAAATGTATTCGGTGGTGGTATCAACGGACAAGCTGAGGCAATTCGTTTAGGTATCTCTCGTGCATTGGTAGAAGTTGCTGAAGAGAACAAAACATTATTAAAAGCTGAGGGCTTGATGACACGTGATCCAAGAATGGTTGAGCGTAAAAAACCAGGTCAACCGAAAGCTCGTAAGAAATTCCAGTTCTCTAAACGTTAAAAAATTTGGCGGTTGTTTAGTATCCAAACTACTGAGTACCCTCCCGAAATGGTCGGGACCCTCGGTTTGTTGTGAATGACTAAAGTGAACGTAAACAATTAAAAAAAAATTAAAATGTCAAAAGTTAGTTTCGAAAATTTATTAGAAGCAGGTGTACACTTCGGACACTTGAAAAGAAAATGGAACCCGGCAATGGCGCCGTATATCTTTGAAGAGAAAAAAGGTATCCACATTATCGACCTTAATAAGACAATAGCACATCTTGACCAAGCTTGTGCGGCTATGAAGCAAATTGCAAAATCGGGTAAAAAAGTTCTTTTCGTTGCGACTAAAAAACAAGCAAAAGAAATCGTTGCTCAAAAGGTAACAGAAGTAAACATGCCATATGTAACTGAGCGTTGGTCAGGTGGTATGTTGACAAACTTCCAAACAACTCGTAAATCAATTCGTAAAATGTCATCTATTGACAAAATGAAAACGGATGGTACTTGGGAGACATTGAACAAACGTGAGCGTTTATTCAAAACTCGTCAACGTGAGAAATTGGAGAAAAACTTTGGTTCAATTGCTGATATGACTCGTCAACCAGCTGCTATTTTCTTAGTAGATATCTTGAAAGAGCACATCGCATTGAACGAAGCAAAAAGATTGAACATCCCTACATTCGCAATGGTAGATACGAACTCAAACCCTAAATTGGTTGATTTCCCTATCCCTGCAAATGACGATGCTACAAAATCAATCACAATCATTTTAGATGCGATCTGTGGTGCAATTCGTGAAGGTTTAGAAGACCGTAAATCGACTAAAGGAGCTGACAAAGATGAAGCCCCTGAAGCAGTTGCAACAGAAGTAGCTACAGAAGAAAACAAAGATTAATAACATTAAAAAATTATTCCTATGGCAATTACAGCTGCAGAAGTAAATAAATTACGCCAACAAACAGGTGCAGGAATGATGGACTGCAAAAATGCGTTGGTTGAAGCAAATGGAGATTTCGAAGCTGCGATCGATATTTTGCGTAAAAAAGGTCAAAAAATCGCTGCTAAACGTGGTGAAAATGATGCAAGTGAAGGTTTAGTATTAGCGCAAGTTACTGCTGACGGAAAAACAGGTGTTGTTTTAGCGTTGAACTGTGAGACTGATTTCGTTGCAAAAAACGATGGTTACATGAAATTAGTTCAATCATTCTTAGACATCGCTTTGAAAAACTTGCCAGCTTCTGCTGAAGAGTTGAAAGCGTTGGCTTACGATGATAAATTAACAGTAGCTGATAAAATCACTGAGCAAATCGGTGTAATCGGTGAGAAATTAGATTTAGCTTCTTACGCTGTTGTTAGCGCGGATAAAGTTGTTGCATACAATCACCCAGGAAACCAATTGGCTACTCTAGTAGGAGTTAATAGTTCTTCTGATGCTGCTGAAGATGCTGGTAAACAAGTTGCAATGCAAGTTGCTGCAATGAACCCAATCGCATTGAACAAAGACGGTGTTGATGCACGTACAATTGAGCGTGAAATCGAAGTTGGTAAAGATTTAGCTATCCAAGAAGGTAAACCAGCTGATATGGCTGAGAAAATCGCTCAAGGACGTTTGGCTAAATTCTTCAAAGAAAACACATTGTTAAGTCAAGAATTTATTCGTGACAACAAATTAACAGTTGAGTCTTTCTTAGAATCAACAGAAAAAGGTTTAACAGTTACTGAATTCAAACGTATCGCGTTGAGTTAAGAAACATCATAAATTTTTAAAGGCTATCAATTTTGATAGCCTTTTTTTTTGCATCAATATTTCAAAATCAACATTTAACTTTTCGGCATTTTGAGTATATTTGCCCAGTCCAAATAAAACCCAACAAATGAAATACAATCGAATTCTTCTGAAATTAAGCGGTGAATCTCTAATGGGAGAAAAACAATTCGGCATCGATAACAATCGATTAGCGGAATACGCAAAACAAATCAAAGAAGTACACGATCAAGGTGTAGAAATTGCGATTGTAATTGGAGGTGGTAATATTTTTCGAGGTGTACAAGCTGAAGAAGGGGGAATGGATAGAACGCATGGCGATTACATGGGAATGTTAGCGACGATGATTAATTCAATGGCTTTGCAAGCTGCTTTAGAATCAGCTGGAATCAAAACACGTTTGCAATCAGCAATTGAAATGAAAGAAATTGCAGAACCGTATGTTCGCAGAAGAGCAGTGCGTCACTTGGAAAAAGGACGCGTTGTTATTTTTGGCGCTGGTACTGGAAATCCATTTTTCACTACTGATTCAGCAGCGTCATTGAGAGCAATTGAAATTAACGCCGATGTGATTTTAAAAGGAACACGTGTTGATGGTATTTACACAGCTGATCCGTTTAAAGATCCAAGTGCAACAAAATTTGAATCAATTAGCTTCGACGATGTGTACGCAAAAGGATTGAACGTTATGGACATGACTGCATTTACGTTATGTAAAGAAAATAACCTTCCAATTATTGTGTTTGATATGGACACTCCAGGTAATTTGAAGAAATTATTGGACGGCGAAAAGGTGGGGACAATCGTTAAAAACTAGAATTGATTATAATTGAATAAAGTCGAATAGTATGATCGAGGATTTACAAATGATATATGACGAGTTTAAGGCTTCAAATCAAAAGTCCTTAACTCACTTAGATAGTGAACTTTTAAAAGTTAGAGCTGGAAAAGCAACTCCTGCTATGTTAAATGGAGTAATGGTTGATTACTATGGTTCACCAACGCCAATTCAGCAAGTAGCAAACGTTGGAACGGCAGATGCGCGTACAATCACTGTTCAACCTTGGGAACGTACAATGTTGAATGAAATTGCAAAAGGAATTATCAATTCAAATCTTGGATTTGCACCTCAAAACAACGGTGAAATGTTGATTATATCAGTTCCACCGTTAACGGAAGAAAGACGTAAAGAATTGGTTAAAAAAGCGAAAGCGGAAGCTGAACATGCTAAAGTAGCTGTCAGAAACAACCGTAAAGATGCGTTGGACATGGTGAAAGATTTAAAAGCTGACGGACTTTCAGAAGATATGGTTAAAGATGCAGAGAATGAAATTCAAAACATCACCAATTCATTTATCAAAAAGGTTGATGAAGTTGTTGACCAAAAGGAAAAAGAGATAATGACAATCTGATACTTAAAGGCGCTTTCAAGGCGCCTTTTTTATTTTACAACAATTTCAACGCGGCGGTTAGCTTGTTCTTCATAAGCAAGCTTAGCATTCGGATAGATTGGTTTCGTATTACCATATCCAACAGCAGTCATTCGATTGCGCTCGATACCATGATCAGCTAAGTACATTAAAACCCGTTTTGCTCGAGCTTCAGATAACTTTTGCGCACTAAGAGAATTTTCTCCAACTGCATAAACGTGCCCCTGAATTTCAATACTGATGTCCGCATTCGATGCCATGAAGTCTTTCAAGCGACTAAGCTTTCCTTCAGAACCGGACATAAATTCACTGGTTCCAGGTTTAAATTCAATTTCTTCAATTTGTAAACTTGAACCCTTTTTGAGTCGCTGCATTTTTAAATTAACAGTTTGCTCAGTATTTGCCACTAGTTCTACTTCCTTATCCACAAAGAAATAGCCTTCAGCATCACACTTGATGTAGATTCTTCCTGAACGGATAACGTTCAAAAAGATATCACTTCCGCTATACAATGCCGTCATGTCTTTTGACCCTTCAATGGTTAAATTGGCAATGATTGGTTCGTTTGTTTCTTCATCGCGCACTGTAATTGAAAAACTTGGCGCAAATTCATCTGATCGTTGATCAATGATTTTTGTTTCATTTAAAGCGTGTTCTGTAACATTTTCGGCTTCAAAATTGAAGTTGAGCTGAACAATTCCTTTTGATTTTTCACTTGTAGCAAATCCTATTAATATTTTCTGATTTGCAGTAAGTTTCATCGGATAGAGGAAGCCATTTTTAACATTCACATCTAATCCAACCGAAGAAATATCTTTTCCTTTGTAAATACGTTTAACTTCAGCCACACCTCTGCTCAATTCATCACAAACATTGTTTTCCATTTCTTCAAGTATAACTAGTTGAAGAAAGTCATTTGGAAGTGTTGCTTTAAACGACAATGTTCCATCATTTGGAGCAATGTAGCTAACCCAAACAATATTTTTATCGGAGATATCTGCTAGGGATGGATAACTTACTAATTCCGATTTTTGCCCGCCGCTCGCCGTAAATTGTAAGGTGTAATTTCCAGATTTAAAAAGATTGACAGCTCCTTCGCAATCGGCAATGGAATAGGTGTCAATTTTCTTCGATTGAGAAAAAAGAGTAGCCGAAATGAAAATGAATATAAATGTTAACCTTAAATTTACCATCTGTGAACAAATCAAATGTACCAAAGTTTTTGGTTCACTTCTACTAATAATGCGTTAAAAATTTGATAAACTGATGGATACACTCTACGATCGCATAGGACCAGACAATTTAAAACAACTTGTTGACGCATTTTACAATTTTGTCTTCGCTAATGAAAAAATCGCGCCATTATTTCAAAATGACAAAGAAGAGATAAAGGAAAAGCAGTTTTTGTTCTTGACACAGTTTTTAGGCGGACCATCCTTGTATTCAGAACGCTTTGGTCATCCTAAAATGCGCGCACGTCATTTACCCCATAAAATTACCTTGGAAGCCAAAGAAGAGTGGTTGAAATGCATGCGCTTAGCGATTGATACCTTGCATCAATTGGACGATCAGTTGAAAGTAGAATTGTACGTATGCTTCCCTCAAGTGGCTCAACACATGGTCAATTCTTGATTACATCGATAACTTCAAATCGCCAGTTGAATTGACGCGAATGATCAATTGGTTTAATTGAGGGTAAATCCCAACTAATTTTAAATCTTTTACTGTCCCGTTTAATTTTACGCCTTCGGTTAATTCACGATTCATTTCTTTTTGAACCATGTTTTTCATGTCTTTCAAATGTGGTGTTAAATCAAAAATGGCAAATTCACGCATCATATTGGTGATTTTAGTATTGAACATCCACTTGGCAGATTTCAACAGTGCATCTTTCGTTTTGAGATCAAATGTTAAATCAGGAAAGTAGATTTTTTGCGCCGTTGAATCAAAAACCGGCGTTCCAACTAAATACAATGTTCCTTTTCGTTTTCCTTCAAAATCAACTTTTAAATTCAATTGCTTTGATGCCGCACCTTGTATTTGAATTCCTGTAAAAATGACTTCATTGTTTTTTATTGTGACACTTTTACCATTTAATTCACTCGTAAGAATAGAACTCAACGAATCGTATCCTGCAACAATGTCAACATCGATGTTAAATCCCGTTTGAGCTTTGTGTTCACTAAGATTTGGAAGTTTTGGAACAAGCATATCAGGCTGATGAGTACTGATTTGAGGAATGAAGGTTAAATTTAAATCGATGTAAGCGGTTTTTTTATCAAATCGAATATCACTCAAGGAAACAGCTTTTGGATATGCTGTGAAATAGCCATATTTTCCTAATGAAGTTGGACTTGCTAACATTTTCCATACTTCTTCGATGTCCGAACGAATATCGATCGAAGCAATTTGATTATCAATGTCTTTTTCAAGATCATTCAAGACTGTTGTTACTTCTTTTCTCAATTTATCCGTCGCATCATAACTGAAAACAGTTATTTCACATGGGTCGATCGTTTGAAATTTTGTTAGTTCAGTGGTAGTTTTGAATTTAAAGTCAGGTGATATTTTGAATTTTGTAGTATAGGCAACAGAAACGCGTCTCATTGGTTCTCCAACCCCACAACTTGCATAAATTCTTGGAATTACACAGGTTCCTTTTGAGTCGAAAAGCGTTGTACAATCTGGGCAATAGTTTAAATACAACAGGTATTTCCCGTCAACGTCATACGACAAATATTCACCTTTTCCCTCGAATTGAATTGGTTCACGGGTAAATTTGTATGAATAGCTAACTCCTTCACAATTTTCTTCTTTACCCGTAAATGTTTTTGGAAGTGATTTTTCAGTTTGCGTTAAATAGGGTTGCAAATTAATCTTTATTGGAAGACTCAATGTTGATTCTCGGTGATTAATTTGAGGAACTTCTTCCAATTGTTCAGTTGGAATTATTGGTTCAATTGGCTTACACGCAACACTAAAAATACAGAGACCAAAAAGGAAGATTAGTTGTTTCATTCGATGCGTTTTAAGTTGACTTTTTGTTGATAGGTTGGTTTGTAGCTTGTCACTTTGAATGATTCATTGTCATCACCTTCGGGAATTGAAGATGTAATGCTCGTAGGTTGTAGCAAGGAACCACCAAACATTTCGAACCTGATTGTATCATTTTCCAATGCCATACTACAAGTGTGAATTGTTCCAAGTACTTCAAATAATGAAAAGAATGTGTTATTAAAATACGTCATGTCAATGATGATTCCATCCAATTCATCTAATTTAAAATTGTTAGATAGTGAATCTGCTGGTTGTATTATGCGATAATCTTTCACCATTTCACCATATTTTTCACTTTTATAACACATCCTATAAGTCCAAACTGAATCTTTGGTTACTTCCTTGAATTCAAATTCAACTGTCACTTCATCATTCATTCCGGTTGTATTCGTCAGTTGCATGATACCTGCATATTTCCCAATCCATTCTTGCGCATTAAATTCTTGACAAAGAACGTGTAGCGAAGAAAAAAAGACGAAAGAAAGAATCCATACTGCTTTCATGAATGAAACTTTTAAACAAGAAAAAGGGCTCTACAGTGTAAAGCCCTTTTCCAGTATAATTATAATTAAGCGTTAATTGCGATTTGCGATAAAGCGTTATTGAACGTATGACTTGGTCGCATTGCCTCTGTGATTTTTGTATTATCTGGATGATAGTAACCTCCTAAATCAATTGCATGACCTTGCGAGCCATTTAATTCACTGATGATTTGGTTTTCATTCGCTGTTAAGTCGGCTGCTAATTTTTTAAATGTTTCAGCTAATTCAGCATCTTTCGTTTGGTTTGCTAATGCATTTGCCCAATACAAAGCAATGTAGAAATGACTTCCACGGTTGTCCAATTCACCCGCATTTCTCATTGGTGATTTATCGTTGTCCAAGAAAAGACCAGTTGCTTCATCCAATGTTTCAGCCAAGACTTGCGCTTTTTTGTTTCCAGTTGTTACACTTAGGTGCTCTAAAGAAGCAGCCAATGCCAAGAACTTTTGGAAATGAATGGCCAAAACGAGCAAGTCCGTCAGATGCTCAACCAAGCCAAGTTTATCCTGTTCACTTATGTCATGAAAGATAGTGATTGACGAATATTTCGCAATCAACTATAATAGAGA
>JALQYQ010000003.1 GCA_023262855.1 Crocinitomicaceae bacterium | reverse complement strand
ACAGGTTCCATTATTGCACAGGACAGAGATGCTATTAATTTAGCAACGAATAAATTAAGACACGCAGCTGGTAATTTCTATATCAATGATAAACCAACTGGAGCCGTTGTAGGTCAACAACCATTTGGTGGAGCTAGAGGTTCAGGTACAAACGATAAAGCTGGTGCCGCAATGAACTTATTGCGTTGGACATCTGCTCGTACAATCAAAGAAACGTTTGTACCACCAGTAGATTACAGATATCCATTCTTAGGTTAAGATCCTAAATTGACTATGAAAACGCCTTCAATCGAGGGCGTTTTTTTTTGTGTCAAACAATTTTAACAATTGAAGAATCAAAGATTTTGTTGATTTCAAGAAAATAATTGCGGACTTTTGTACTGATTATGAGAAAAAAGGTTGAAATACTAGCGCCTGCAAAGAATCTTTTGCAAGGAATGTTGGCGATTAACTCTGGAGCAGACGCCGTTTACATCGGAGCTCCAAATTATGGTGCGCGCTCAAATGCGACGAATCCGATTGAAGACATTGCTGAATTAGTGAAATATGCTCATTTGTTCAAAGCACAAGTTTTCGTTGTGATCAACACCATTTTATACGATAACGAATTAGATGATTGTCAAAAATTGATTCATGATTTGTACAATATTGGAGTTGATGCTCTTATTGTTCAAGACATGGCGATTTTCGAAATGGACCTTCCTCCTATTGTTTTACATGCGAGTACCCAAGCAAATAATCGCGACCCAAAACAAGTAAAATTCTTGCATGAAGCGGGAATGGAACGCATTGTTTTAGCACGCGAGCTCAATCTGGATCAAATCAAAGAAATCCATGAGGCAACTGATGTTGAATTAGAATTTTTTGTTTCAGGAGCATTGTGTGTTTCTTTCAGCGGAAATTGTTACATGAGTATTGCTGGTGGTGAACGCAGTGCCAATCGTGGTTCTTGTGCGCAAAACTGTCGTCTTCCTTATGAATTAATTGATGGGACGGGAACAACCTTGATTTCTAGTAGTCATTTACTTTCCATTAAAGATTTAGATTTATCCGACCAACTTCCGAATTTAATTGAAGCAGGAATTACTTCGTTCAAAATCGAAGGGCGCTTGAAGGATTTGGTGTACGTGAAAAACAATGTTGCATACTTGCGCCAAAAGTTAGATAGCTTCCTTGAAAATAACGAACAGTACCAAAAAGCTTCATCAGGTCGAACAATTATCAATTTCGATCCGCAAATGGACAGAAGTTTCAACCGTGGTTACACCGATTATTTTGTGAATCACCGTACAAAGAAAATTGGTTCATGGGAAAGTCCTAAATCACAAGGACAGTACATAGGAAAAGTTACCAACTTTACTGAAAAAGGTTACTTTATTGAGAATGCGGACCAATTGAACAATGGTGATGGATTGTATTTCATCAATGAAAATGGAGAAGCGGATGGATTGCAAATCAATGTTGTGTTAAACGACTTAGTCATTCCAAATACCTACAAGACAATTCCTGTTGGAACTGATATTTACCGAAACTCTGATGCAGCTTTTAATCGTTTGGTGGAACGTGAAGATGCAACAATTCGTAAGATTGGTGTTAAACTTTCATTGAATGAAACAACTGAAGGATTTGAATTGATTGTGATCGATGAAGACGGACACAAAAGTGCTGCTTCTTTCGCTGTTGAAAAGGAAGTTTCAAATAAAGGTGAACAAGTTTTAGAAGACATCAAAAAGAATCTTTCTAAGACTGGAAATACGCCGTTTATTGTGGATGAAATCGAATTGAATCTATCGAACAATTGGTTCTTGGCAAGCTCAAAAGTCAATGAAATGCGCAGAGAAGCCTTGGATAATTTGATAACAGTTCGAATTGATGAATACGTACGTTTGGAGAAACAAATTGTAAAGACTGATCATCCATTCCCTGTTCAACAGTTGGATTTCACCTACAATGTTTCCAACCGTTTAGCCAGACAATTTTATAAACGTCACGGTGTAATTGAAATTGAAAAAGCATTTGAATTGCAATGGGATCCTGGAAAATCACGTGTGATGACAACCAAGTATTGCGTGAAATACGAATTGGGGAAATGTCCGAAATTTCAACGCGAATCCATGGGAGAAAAAGTCGTTGAACCATTAACATTAAAACATGGGGAAAACGAATACAAATTGAAATTCAATTGTAAACCATGTGAAATGGAGATTTGGGAAAAAGATGCAGAATTAACATTTGAAGAAGATTTATAAAATGAAGACTATGAAATACTTATTACCACTATTGATGCTTGGATTTTTGTTGAATTCGTGCGCGAAAAAGAAAGCAGAAAAGCAAGCTGCAGAAGATGACAAAATCATTCAACAGTATTTAAGTGATCATGGTTTAACAGCAACCAAAACGAGCACTGGTTTGTACTACATCATTGAAACACAAGGAACAGGACCAAGTTGTATGTCGACATCAGATGTAAAAGTTGCCTACAAAGGATATTTCACTGACGGTTCCGTTTTTGATCAAAGTTCGGCGGCAGGAATTACCTTTAATTTACAAGGTGTTATTGCTGGTTGGACAGAAGGAATTCCATTTTTCAAAGAAGGTGGAACAGGAAAATTATTATTACCATCAGCGCTTGGATATGGGAAATCCGGCACAACTGGTATTCCAAAAAATTCAGTTTTAATCTTTGATATTGAATTGTTGCAAGTTCTTTAACCTAAAATCTACCAAACAACCTTTACCTACATGGAATACCAAAAGAAATATGCTATCCCCAAACTGCAAAACGAATTCTTGCTCATTGGTTGGGATCGAGGCTACAAGAATATTCAACTTTTTTACAAAGATCGGCTGATTGAAACGATCAAAAATGCTTCACAACTGAAGAAAGGATTAAGAATTCAAGATCAAGAATTGCATACGATCGATTTAAAATTCTCAGAATCTCCCATGGCGATAGATGTGATATTCGATGGGATTCATTGTGCCTCAAACGTTTCGCATCCATTCAAAGAAATGAAAAAGTTTGGTCCGATTTTTTGGATTATTGCCGTTTTTGCTATTGTTTTTTCAGCTATTGAAATTGGAATTACACGAAGAGTTCCTCTTGCAGGAACACTAACCATGCTCTTTGATACAATCATTGTGATTGCCTATATATTGAGTGCAATATACGTTAGCAAATCAAAACCATGGGCTTTTTGGTTAGGATTTATTACCTATTCGTTTGTTTTTCTTTTGACCGTTTTAAGTGTTGTCGTTACGTTAGGAAGTTTTCTTTTTATCGTGAATTTTGTCATTCGTCTAACCTTTCTAATCTTCATGATTCGCATGATAAAAACGGTCTTGAATGTTTCAAAACACAAGAATTACATGAAGAATTCGGGTGAAGGATTGGATTTGCTTGATAATTAAACTATCTCAAACACTTGAAATAATCGTAAGGCTCTAAACATTCGTTGCACTGATAATGTGCCTTGCAGGCTGTACTTCCGAAAAGACTTACCATGCGTGTATTACGCGACCCGCATTTTGGACAAGGAACAACGGTTGGTTCTGAGAACAAAACACTTTTATCTACTTCATTTTCTGGTGGTGCAATTCCGTATTCTAACAATTTTGCTTTCCCCGATTCAGAAATCCAATCAGTGGTCCAAGCTGGTGCAAGAACCAAATCAACTAATACATGTTGGATGCCTTTTTCGTTTAGTTTTTCAATGATTTGTTCCTCAATCATTTTCATTGCGGGACAACCACTGTACGTTGGAGTAATCGTAATAAAACACTGATCATTTTCAAGCTTTACCGCTCGAATTACACCAAGATCTACAACTGTTAAAACTGGAATTTCAGGATCAGCAACTTCTTCTAAATAGCCCCAAATGTCATTTTCTGTTACCATTGCATATTAGGATAAGCGCGTTGCATGTATTGCAACTCTGCTAAGATATAACCTAAATGCTCAGAATGCAAACCTTTTCTTCCTCCTTCTTGTTTCCAATTGTTCGTAGGAATTGTCAAGGTTGCTTCATTTAATACCGCTGTTACAGTTGCATTCCATTCATTTTGAATTTCTTGCATTGTTGGAACAATTCCTTTTTCTACCAATTCAGCATCCACTTCGTTGGTAAAAAACAATTCGTTGGTATATCTCCAAAGCGTATTCAATGACTCTTGAACACGTGCGTTTGATTCTTCTGTTCCATCTCCCAAACGAATCACCCATTCAGATGAATGTTTCAAGTGGTATTTCGTTTCTTTCAATGATTTTTCAGCAATTGCAGCCAAGTGTTTGTCTGAACTGTGTTGTAATTTCTCAAACAATGGTTTGCGATATGCATCAAAGAAAAACTGACGCATCATCGTCATTCCGAAATCTCCGTTTGGTTGTTCAACAAGTAACAAATTCTTGTATTCTCTGTCGAAACGCAAAAATGCCAAGGCATCTGCATCGCGTCCTTTTCCTTCTAATTCTCCGGCATAACCCAACAAACTTGTTGCTTGTCCAACCAAATCCAAGGAAATATTTGTCATGGCAATATCTTCTTCCAAGATTGGTCCGTGACCACACCATTCCGATAAACGGTGACCAAGAATTAAACTATCATCGCCCAAGCGAAGTACATATTCAAAAAGTGAATTCATGTTCAATTAAATCAAGTTGTTACTTACATGTGTGAAATACCATCCGGCACATCGTAAAACGTTGGGTGACGGTACACTTTTGAATCTGCTGGTTCGAACAATGAATCTGCATCAGAAGGATCTGAAGCCACCAAATTATTGGATTCAACTACCCAAATACTGATTCCTTCTGAACGTCGCGTGTAAACGTCGCGTGCATTTTCAATTGCCATGTGAGCATCGGCAGCACGTAAACTACCTACATGTTTATGATTTAATCCTGCCTTGCTACGGATAAAAACTTCCCATAAAGGCCATTCTTTTTTTGTCATATGTTGTATTTTTCGATGAACTGTATGGATTCACAGCAACATCTAATCACTAATTTCTTTGTTTTTTCTTGGAGAGCCTAAGCACTTTTACGAGCAGCGCGTTTAGCAGCAAATGCATTCGCAGCTTCTCTCACCCACATTCCGTTTTCTTTGGCTTTGCGACGCGCGTCCAAACGATCTTTGTTGCATGGCCCGTTTCCTTTTACCACTTCCCAGAACTCAGTCCAATCGATTTCACCGAACTCATAATGTCCATTTGCTTCGTTGAATTTTAAGTCTTTATCAGGAACCGTTAAGCCGATTAATTCAGCTTGTGGAACTGTTACTTCCACAAATTGCTGACGTAATTCGTCGTTGGTGTGGCGCTTAATTTTCCATTGAACAGATTGAGCTGTGTGTTTTGAATCAGCATCGCTTGGTCCAAACATCATTAATGCAGGCCACCAGAAACGGTTCAAAGCATCTTGTGCCATTGCTTTTTGTTCCGGAGTTCCTTGCGCTAATTGCGTCATGATTTCAAATCCTTGACGTTGGTGGAACGATTCTTCTTTACAAACACGCACCATTGCACGCGCATAAGGTCCGTACGAACAACGACAAAGTGGAACTTGATTCATAATTGCAGCACCGTCAACTAACCAACCAATTGCACCCATATCAGCCCAAGTAAGTGTTGGATAATTGAAAATTGACGAATATTTCGCTTTACCAGAGTGTAAATCATCGATTGTTTCTTCGCGATCGGCACCTAAGGTTTCAGTGGCGCTGTACAAGTACAATCCGTGACCAGCTTCATCTTGCACTTTCGCAAGAAGCACGGCCTTACGGCGTAAGTTTGGTGCGCGTGTGATCCAGTTACCTTCAGGCAACATCCCTACAATTTCTGAATGTGCATGCTGTGAAATCTGACGAATCAATGTTTGACGATACTCTTCTGGCATCCAATCATTCGGTTCGATTTTTACATCATTGTCAATCT
Organism: Crocinitomicaceae bacterium; assembly: GCA_023262855.1. Lineage (GTDB taxonomy): Bacteria > Bacteroidota > Bacteroidia > Flavobacteriales_D > Crocinitomicaceae > M0103. The sequence continues at coordinate 8,187 of JALQYQ010000003.1, read as the reverse complement.
TTTCTTGGAACTTACGCTCCAATTCTGAAATATTAATGTCTCTCATAACGGTTTTCTCTCAATGACAAATTTAAGGAAATAAGTTTAGTGAAATAAACAAGTAAGGAGAAAAAAGGTTTGATTGACCGGTAAATTGAAAATGCAGAACATAATTAATCTTAATTGTTCAATTTTCATTGTTTTTATGCGAATCCATCGAACAAATCAGCCATTTTTACAAGACAAATGCTTAAATTTGGGGCATAAAAATAAATTTCATGACTCCAAAGTTTCATAGCTTGCAAATTGCAGACGTGCGTAAGGAAACAGAAGATACTGTGTCTATTGCGTTTGAAGTACCAGCTGCTTTACAATCTGACTATTCGTTTTTTCCTGGTCAATATTTAACATTGAAAGCAATCATCAATGGTGCTGATACGCGTCGCTCGTATTCATTGTGTTCTGCTCCGTTCGAAAATGAATGGCGTGTGGCGGTGAAACAAGTTGAAAATGGAGTTTTCTCTAGCTATGCCAATTCTTCGTTGAAAGCTGGTGATACTATGGAAGTGATGACTCCAACTGGTAATTTCTGCTTAAAACCAGATGCAAACGCAAAGAAAACATATGCCTTATTTGCTGCAGGTAGTGGAATTACTCCGATTCTTTCTATTGCGAAAACAGCGTTGAAAGAGGAACCAAACAGTGAAGTGAATTTATTTTACGGAAATAAAAATTTCAATTCAATTATCTTCCGTGAAGAGGTTGAAGCATTGAAAAATACCTACATGAATCGCTTGCGTGTTGTGCATGTTTTGTCGCGCGAGAGCTTAGGAAATCAAATTCAAAAAGGACGTATTAACAAAGAAAAATGTGACGATTTGTTCAAAGCATTTTTAGCAAACGATACCATCGATGCTGTTTACGTTTGTGGTCCTGAAGAAATGATTTTAGGCGTAAAAGATAGCATGTTGGAAAATGGCGTTGACGAAAAAGCGATTCATTTTGAATTGTTTACAACACCTGGCGTTAAGAAAACAGAAGATGTTGCACCGAGTACAGAAGCGGCAATTGCATCGAATGTTTCCATTATTTTGGATGGCGACACAATCGATTTAGCCTTGAATTCGGATGGTGAAACAATTTTGGATGCAGCGCAACGTGCTGGTGCAGATTTACCATTTGCTTGTAAAGGTGGCGTATGTTGCACGTGCAAAGCGAAAATCATGGAAGGAAGTGCGAAAATGGATGTCAATTATGCCTTGGAAAAAGACGAGGTTGAAGCAGGTTATATTTTGACGTGTCAAGCGCATCCAACAAGCGAAAAATTAATCGTATCATTTGACGAATAGAAACTGTGGCATTATTTGGAATTTTTAAAAAAGATAAAGGCAATCAAGCAAAAAAAGGATTTCACGAAATTCCAGTTGGTGCCATCGAACGCTTAACAAGCGATACGGTAAAAGTGGTATTTGATGTTCCTGTTGAATTGAGCAAGGAATTTCAGTTTATTCCAGGACAATACATCAATATTGCTGCGGATATCAATGGAAAAGAGGAACGCCGTTCGTATTCCATTTGTAGCGGTCCGACTGAAAAATTAGCGGTTGCAGTAAAAGCGATTGCAAATGGAAAAATGTCGAATTATTTGAATACTGACGTGCAGGCTGGAGCTGTTTTACACATTTCGAAACCAGAAGGTTCATTCACTTTAGCAAAAGATGCGAAAACAGTTGTTGCGATTGCAGCAGGAAGTGGAATCACTCCTATCCTTTCGATTGCAAAATCAATGAATAACACGAATGGAACCGTACATCTATTTTATGGAAATAGAACAAAAGCATCAACCATCGCGGCAGGTGAACTTTCAGCCTTAGCGCATGTTAAAACCACGCATTTCTTGAGTGGAGAAACAGTTGAAGGTACAATTCAAGGACGCATTACAAAAGAATCTTTCACTGAACAAATCAAAGCAAATCTTGATTTATTGAAGGCCGATGCTTTTTTCTTGTGTGGACCAGAACAAATGATCTTGGATGTCAAAGAAGCACTTGAATTGTTTGGTGTTGCGAAAGCTAAGATTCATTTCGAATTGTTTACAACGCCTGTTTTAATGAAATCGGCTGAGCAAGTTGTGACGGCTGCATTCAAAGGAACGAGTAAGGTAAAAGCAATTTTAGATCACGAAATGATTGAATTCAACTTAGCGACAGATGGAAAATCCTTGTTAGAAGCAGTTGAAAACGAAGGAATGGATGCTCCTTTCTCATGTAAAGGCGGTGTTTGTTCTTCGTGCAAAGCGAAAATTAAAAAAGGAAGCGCTTCTATGAAAATCAATTATTCGTTGACCGATAAAGACATTGAAAACGGATACATTTTAACGTGTCAAGCTCATCCAACAAGCGAGGAATTAATTATCAGTTTCGATGAATAAGAAAACAATCGTTATTGTTGGTGCCAGCCGTGGAATTGGACATGCGCTTGTTCAACTTTTAGCAAGCAATCCAAATCACGAGGTCCTTGCCTTATCGCGTGATCTTGAAAAGATGAAAACCGCTTTTCAGCACTTAACTAATGTTGTTCCAATGGCCTTTGATTTAAGTTCGAATGTTCGTGCACAAGCTGAAGGAATTTTCTGGAATCTTGACAAAATTGATGTTCTAATCAACAATGCAGGAATGTTGGTCAACAAACCGTTTACGGAATTGAGTCATGCAGATATTTCTTCGTGTTATCAAGTAAACGTTGTTGGCGTAATGGAAACCGTTCAAGCGGCCGTTTCAAAAATGAATCCAGCTGGAAGTCACATCGTGAACATTAGTTCGATGGGTGGATTCCAAGGAAGTGTTAAATTTGCTGGATTAAGCGCCTACTCTACTTCCAAAGCTGCCTTGTGTAGTTTCACAGAATTGTTTTCAGAAGAATACAAAGATTCAACGATTAAAATGAATTGTTTGTGTTTAGGTGCGGCTCAAACAGAAATGTTGGAAGAAGCGTTCCCTGGCTACGAAGCACCTGTTTCTGCTGAAAAAATGGCGGAGTACATTGCTGATTTTGCCTTGAATGGAAATCAATGGTTTAATGGGAAGATTTTGCCGGTTTCGTTGTCTACACCTTAATGGAACAAGGAACAAGGAACAAAGATTTTGATACATTTTTTATTCTAACTTGTTACTTTTAAAAAAAACGACATTTACACTAAAAACAAAACGACTTGTTCAACTTTCGACGACATAGAAAAAATTTGAGTGAAGCGGAGCTAATTGAATTGGCGAAGCACGATTCGTTTTATTTTGGTGAATTGTACAACACCTATTTCGATCGTATTTTTCGATTTGTGTTTAAGCGTTTGGGCGGAAATGAAGAAGTTGCTGGTGATTTAACGCAGCAAACCTTCATGAAAGCGATGGCGAATATTGGTAAGTACGAAGATCGCGGTTTACCTTTCTGTAGTTGGTTGTATCGCATCGCACAAAATGAAGTATCGATGTTTTTCCGAAATGCCAAGAAAGATTATACAGTCGACATTGACGAGGGGAAATTCAAAGACATGTGCGATGAAGCGAATATCGGAAAATACATGTCGGCTGAGGATCAAGAACAGTTGATCGAACTATTGAACGGTATGGAACAAGAGCATTTGGATTTAATCGAATTGCGCTTTTTTCAAGAATTAAGTTTCAAAGAAATTGCTGATATTTACAGTATTACGGAAGCCAATGCAAAAATGCGTGTTTACCGCATATTGGAGAAGTTAAACAAAAAGTGGGTAGATACCACAGAACGTAGCGAACACTAAGATGAGAAAGTTTTCAATCAATACAGATAAAAAATTAGAGCCAACTGACGAGCAAATCAAGCGTCAGAAGGACTTCTCACGTTTGCATCACGACTACGAACGTTTAACGCAGCGCGGCAAAAAACCTATTTACCGAGATCCGAAATTGTATTTGTTGTTTGTGATCATTGGTGTGATTTTGCTTTTGCTGTTTTTGGAGAAATAAAAAAATCCAGCCCTTTCGAACTGGATTTAACTAATTGTTTTGGTTGATTGGTTTATTGAACAATTAATTTTTTGATTGTTTGCGTATTCTTTCCTTCGATGTGAACAAAGTACAAACCTCTTTCCCATTCACTTGTGTTGTATAGAAATTGATTGAATCCGTTTTGCATTTCAACCATTTCTGTGAAAACGATAATACCATTCGCATTGACAAGTGTGATCGATTGTTTTTCAGCCACATCTGATGAAATCGCTATCCTAAATTCTCCTTGCGCTGGATTTGGATAAATTTCTACTTCATATTCTTTGGTTGTGCAATTCGAATAAATAGGATCGTAGATTTTCTGTTTTCCATCGATATCAATTTGTGTTAAGCGGTAGTAACCAACAAAACGTTCAGAATTTAAATCTTCGTATTGATAGTTTATTACAGAATTACTATTTCCTGCTGCTTCAATTTCAGAACGAAATTCCCAATTAACTCCATCAACACTTCCTTCAATAATAAACGAAGCTGAATTATGTTCAGAAGCTGTTTGCCAATTTAGCATGACATTTTCATTTTCACAGTTTGCGGCAAATGAAACAAGTTCTACAGGAAGCACATTATCAATGTTCACTTGAAACTGTGCAACAGGTGTTTCAAAACTACCAGCCAAAGTTGTTACATTGAAATATCTCCATGCTTTTGTTGCATTGGTTGCTGCATTTTGGTACTGTAAGGCATCCAACAAACTTTCCACTTGAGCAACTGTTAAAGTTCCTCCTCCAGATTTTGTGAATGTAAGAATACTTCTTCCTCCTGAAACAGTAGCTGTAACCGCATAGGTAACTCCTCCCAATACAACATTCGAAATCGCTTGAGCATCTGTAAAATTCAATGCAATTGTTCCGCCGCTTGTAGCGCCATTTACGAGTAATTTTTCATAAGCGCCATCCAAGATTTGAGCTGTACTAATATTCACTTTCAAATTGTCTAAGGTCGGACCGGAATAAGTAATATTTGTTGTACCAGATGTAAAACTTTTTGTATCGGGTGCAACCATATTGGTAACATTATCAACTCCAGATGTACTCGTGTTTAAATCTAATGTTGGAGCAGAATACGTTACAGCTGTAGTAAATGTTGCTCCTGCAGAAAAATCTAAGAAATAATACGCTAAACCGCTTCCCTCAGCACCAACTTTCGTTGTGAATTCTGATAAGTAATCATAGGTAACGCGAACTCTATTTTTCACATCTGTTACATCAGCTGTATTTAAAGAAAGTGTTGAACGAAACTTTGTTAACCCTAAAGAACTATTATAGGTTGTTGTAAGATTTGTAGGGTTCCCCAATTCTGAAACTGAAAAACCACCAAACTCAGCATATTGATTTGTTCCATTGCTACCACTACTTGCATTACCATCAATGTCATAAGTATTTAAACGAACATTTTGTAAGTTAACCAATGTTCCTGTATTTGTTGAATTGTTATATGAACCACCTAGAATAAATTGAATTTTAAAAACGGCATAACCACCACCTGTTCCAAAAGTAAATTGTGGTGAAAAGAAACTTGGAAGGTTATTCGCTGCATTTGTTGTACCCGTGTAATCATAAGTTGAAAACGTGGTAATATTATTCAATTCTTGTGTTCGCACAATTGCGTCAATTTGTTGACCTCCAATTGTTATCACATTTTGATACAATACAATGTTATTCAAAGAAGTTCCCGTTCCAACTTTCGGTGTAATTGTTACCCCTGTTCCACCAAAATTGATCGTATTGTATGCCACATTGTATGTCTGGGCATGCAGAATCATTCCACTAAAAACCAGCATCATTAACACTGTTATTTTTGGGTTTTTCAGAACTGATTTAAACTTTTTCATAAGCTTTAGTTTTATGTCATCGGTTTCGAGGCGATGAAATCATACACCAAATATCCAATAAGATATCGAGTGAAACTTCACTTTATAAACATGTTTAAGTGAAATACGTGATTATACGTATTTCACACTAAACACTTTAACTTACTAAGATGAAAAACAGGGACTTTAGAATAAAAATCCCTGCCTTATCTTTATTTAATTATGACCTTTTTCAAGTATGAATCTGAACCGTTAATGACACGGATAAAGTAGATTCCTGCATCTAAATCTTTCGCATGCATTGGAATCATGTTCATTCCTTGTTTGATTTGGTATTCTGTATCACTAATTCTGTTTCCATCAGCAGTTTCTAGAATCACTTGGTATGTTTCTGAATGAGGAGCTGAAATTTCCAAAGCAAACTCACCATCAGTTGGATTTGGATAAACCGCAATTTCAACTACTTCAAGATCACATGTTGCAGAAATTGGTCCGTAGGTCACTGATTTTCCATCAACATCCACTTGGTGTAATTGGTAGTAGTTAACACCTCTTGCGCGGCCGAAATCTTTGTACATGTAATCGATTGTTGTATTGCTATTTCCAGCAGCACCCACCTCATCAACAACCGTCCAATCTTTTCCGTTTGAACTTCTTTCGATTACAAACATTTCTGCGTTGTGCTCTGAAGCAGTTTGCCATTCAATTGTTGCATTGTCCTCCTCACATTGTGCTGAGAATTGTGTTAATGTTACAGGAAGTGGATCTCCTGAGTTACTAATTGCAAATGGTGAGAACGTTCCTGTATAACCGTAATACGTCATACTATTTGCCGTGCTCGTTGAAGCTCCTGTTTGCGCATCCCAATCTGTTCCGTTATAGTGATTCAACATTGGTGTAGAAACATTGTAAACTTCCGCTGGGTTCCAATTGAAGTTAAAGTTAATTCCACTTCCACCGTTTGCATACGTTTTTGAAATATCCCACGTGCGTTTGATGCGTGATGTTGTCATAACTGCTCCAGTTAAACCGTTCGCATACACCTCATCCAACACGCGAACAGAGAAATCATCTGAACTTCCAGTGTTGTTTGTAATTGAAACTGGATTGTACGTTGAATTTGAAACAGGGAACAACACAGTCGTATTGTTTGCAACGTTCATTTTCAATTTTCCAGTACCATTTGTTTGCACATAATTCAATGAAGAGGTACCTGTGAAACTATTTGCAGTTAAGTTATTGTTTCCAAGAATAATAATCTTGTTCGAACCATTAAAATCAAAAGTTCCAACAAGTCGAGCTTGGTCAAGTACTAAATTATTTGGTGCTGAATTCGAAACAACTACGTCCATTCCATTATCAGCAATTCCTCCACACCAATTGCTTGCTGTTCCCCAATCTGTGCTTGTTGTTCCTAACCATTTCGTTACTGTTGAACCGTAAACTGTTATTGTACCAGCAGTACTGTATGCTGTTCCACAAGATCCATTCGTCAATTGTGCACGGTACATTCTGTTACTTGTAATTGCTGAATAAGCTTGAGAAGTTGTTGTATTTGCAATGTCAGTCCATACAATACCACCATCCACTGAATATTGCCATTTTGTAATGGTTCCTGTGTGTCCAGAAAGAGTAAGCGTTCCAGAATTCGATCCACCACAATGTTCAGCACTTGAAACAGTTCCTCCAACTGGAGCAGTTCCAGAGGTTACAGTAATTGTATAACCAGGTGTATAAACAGCAGTACAACCGTTATTTTGCACTTGAGCACGGAAATAATACGTTCCTGTACTTGCTAAAGTATAGTTCATCGTTGTACTTGTATTCGCAATTGTTGTATTTCCAGAAGCAAAGGTTGAACTAGTTGATACCTGCCAATTGATCACATTACCGCTGTTACCGAAAAGTGTGAATGCTGCTTGAGAACCAGGACAAATTGTATTATTTGCGGCAACAATGTTACCTGCAATTGTATTTGAAACATAGACAGGCGTTGAGGATGTTGCCAAACTTGAACAACCTGAAGAGCTATTCACAATTGCCCGATAGTAGCGTGTTTCCGTAATTCCTGTTAAACTCAAGGTCGTTGTTGCATTTACAATTGTAGTTCCTGCAGTTAAGAAATTATCCAAAGAATATTCCCAACGAACGACTGAACCTGTTAAACCAGATAAGGTTAATGTTGCACTTCCTCCTGAGCAAACAGTTGTATTTCCGCCACTGATCGTTCCAGATGGAGCGCCATTGATGTAAATATTTCGAGAGAAAACAACCTGAGAATTTGTATTATCCAATGGCATTCCACCGAATTCAATTACACTACCAATCGATTGCGTATTTGGGAAGTCATTCCAA
>JALQYQ010000053.1 GCA_023262855.1 Crocinitomicaceae bacterium | reverse complement strand
ATATCATAAGCATCTTGTGAATATGATATTGAGTTACAAAGTACAATTAGAATCAAAAATATTTTTTTCATAATTATAAATCTTGTGCGTTAGCTATAAGTTCTGCTATATCCATTACCTTAACTTCGCCTTCTTTTTCTTTGTTTTTGATTCCATCAGTCATCATCGTATTACAAAAAGGACAACCTGTGGCAATAATTTGAGGTTTTGTTTCTAATGCATCTTCGGTTCTTTCAACATTAATTTCTTTATTTCCCGGCTCTGCATCTTTAAACATTTGAGCTCCGCCTGCACCACAACACAACCCGTTTGTTTTGCAACGTTTCATTTCAACCAATTCAGCATCTAATTTTTCGATTAATTCACGCGGAGCTTCATAAACATCATTCGCTCTACCTAAATAACATGGATCATGGAACGTAATTTTCTTTCCTTTAAATGTGGCTCCACCTTTCAATGCCAATTTTCCAGTATTAATTAAATCTTGAATTAATTGTGTGTGATGAATAACTTCATAATTCCCACCAAGTTCAGGATATTCATTTTTCAGAGTATTGAAGCAATGTGGACAAGCAGTAACAATTCGTTTTACTTCGTATCCATCCAATACTTGAATATTCATCATTGCTTGCATTTGAAATGTAAATTCATTCCCAGCACGTTTTGCAGGATCTCCTGAACATGATTCTTCTGTTCCAAGAACAGCGAATTTCACATTACAAGCATTTAAAATTTTAACAACTGCTTTTGTGATTTTCTTTGCTCGATCGTCAAAGCTTCCAGAACAACCCACCCAAAATAAAATATCTGGTGTTTCTCCTTGCGCCATCATTGACGCCATTGTTGGTACATTCAAACTCATATCTTATTGTTCAAAAACGTGTCTTAATTTAATTTCTTCGCCAATCTAATGTTAATCTTCATTTGCCCAGTTCAAGCGGTCATTTGGTGAGAATTGCCATGGTGCACCATTGTTTTCAATGTTTGTCAACATTCCTGTTAATTCAGTTGGAACTTTAGATTCTTCCATTACTAAATAACGACGCAAATCAACGATAATTGAAAGTGGATCAATGTTTACAGGGCATTCTTGAACACAAGCGTTACAAGATGTACATGCCCAAATTTCCTCTTCAGTGATGTAGTCGCCTAACAAACTTTTACCATCTGAGTAATCTTTTCCATTTTTGCGAATTCCCTCTCCAACTTCAGTTAATCGATCACGCGTGTCCATCATTATTTTACGTGGAGATAATTTCTTGCCTGTTATATTAGCAGGACAAGAAGAAGTGCATCGTCCACACTCAGTACATGTATAAGCGTCAAGTAAGTTTTTCCATGTCAAATCTGTCACATCTTTTGCACCAAAACGTTGTGGTTCAGCAGCACCTTCTGCAGGAGCAGCGAATGGATCTGCATTTGGGTCTAGCATCAATTTTACTTCAGCCGTTACCGATTCCATGTTTGTAAACTTCCCTTTTTTCTCCAAGTTTGAGTAAAATGTATTTGGGAAAGCTAAAACAATATGGAAGTGTTTTGAATATGGTAAATAATTTAGAAATGCGAAAACCATAATGATATGTCCCCACCATCCTATTCTCTCTAATAAATGCAATGTTTCGTGACTCATTGAGCCAAAAACAGAATCACCTAAGAAACTAGAAATTGTGAAACCGAATGAGCCAGTCATTCCTTCTCCGTAATGAGATATACCTTGTCTGAACAATGCTTCATCTGCCCCGTTCATGGTAAAGATGCACGTAACCAAGATGATTTCCATGATTAAAATCAAGTTAGCATCTTTTTTGGGCCAACCTGCTAGTTCTTTCATGTTTAATCGAGGAAGTTTTAATAGATTTCTTCTCGATAAGAAAAAGATGGTTGCTATTAATGCTAAAACGGATAACACTTCAATAAAGCTTACCATGAACGTGTAGAATCCGCCCAATGAATCTTTAAAAACACGATGCGTACCAGCAATTCCATCTACGAAAATCTCAATTAATTCAATTTGAGTAATAATAAATGCAGCGTACAATGCAAAATGCAACAAAGCAGGAATTGGACGTGAAAACATTTTCTTTTGACCAAAAGCAACCAAAATCATTGTTTTCCAACGTTCGGATTTATTGTCCGTTCTGTCAATATCACGTCCCAACAAAATGTTCGCACGAATTTTTAAAATATTTAAGGTGAAAAAAGTGAATCCACCGACCAATAAAACTCCAAATAGGATACTTGAAATCATTTTATTAATTATTAGTTGAATCTAAAAGTTGTCTTAATTTTTTCTCTTCAGAAGTTGTCAAAGGAACACCTTTTGTTTTTGCACCAAGAACCGAGAAATGTATGTAGCGTTCAGGATGCAATTGAAGATCATTCACTAGATTTTGAAGTTCTTTGTTTGTATTGACAAGTTCATTGTACAATTTCTCGTCACCAATTAATTTACCCAAGGTTCCTTCCCCTTTTTGGGCTTGATCGAGGACAGAATTTAAATTTTTCAGCGTAGATGAAGCATTATTTATTACTGATTTGAAATCAGCTGTTACCAAATCATCTGTCACCTTTTTCGTGTTTCCTATAATTGCAGTTACTTGATCATTGCTTTTCTTCAAATTAGCTGTAATTCCTTCAACATTGGACATGATTCGACCGAATTTCACTTTCTCCTCTCCTACCAATGACTCAACTTCGCCTGCTACATTGCCCAATTTTTGGATGGCAATTTTTAGCTCTTTCATACTCCCTTTAATTTCTGAAGTAGCTGTTGTATCCCAAAAAGCAGATAATGAATTCACCATTTTATCTACAGACCCAAGTGCTGTTTGAACTTTTTGAACCAACGGATCAGCATAAGCCTTTACTTGAGTTGTAATATCAACAGTTACGCGTCCTTGAATGTGATCGCCAGGTTTGTAAAATCCTTTGGTAATGTCTTCCGAAATATCAAGTAATAAACCTTTGCTGAATAAGTCGATTGATCCAGCTTCAATAGTTGAACCTTTTGGGATTTTAAAGTTTGGTTCTTGAATATTAAACGTGATTAGTACTTTTTTCAACGAATCTTTACTGTTTGTCAATTCAATATTGGTGATTTTTCCAACTGGAACACCGTTTACCATTACAGAACCTGCAACAGCAACTCCTCCTGAATTAGGAAAATAGGCATAGTAAACTTCGTCTCCACCAAAGAAGCTGTTTCCTTTCAAAAAATTGACTCCAGCTACTAACAGTCCGATTGCTACAATAGCAATGACACCAGTTTTAATTTCTTTTGAGATTTTCAAGGCTTTATTTTTCTGCTAATTTAATAGCTTTTTCTAAATTAATTCGTTCTCCATTTTGAAAGGCTACAACAAAAGCATGTTGAAAACCTTGTTCCCGGAGTTCATTTTTGTAGTTATTGGCGGCTTTAAAATCACTTTCAAAACTACCGACGGTATATTTATACAGATTATCCTGCTTGTATTCAAATACCGATAAACCTTTGAATTTAGGGGATGTAGAAGCGATTTTTGTTTCTGAAGTTTCAATCTGAACCCTGAAAATTAATTTGTCCTTGTTTATACTGCTTTCAACTGTTTCGCTTACCGTTGGATTCGTGGTAGTGTTTGTAGATTGTGAAGAACTTTCTGTAGTTTTTCCATCAATTCCTTCTAACTCGTTCTTGTAAGTTTCAAAAGCTGCAAACATTGATGCAGCCATTTTACGTTGACCAGTTGTGTCTGCAAGGAATTTCTCTTCCGAAGGATTTGTTAAAAATCCAGTTTCAATCAGTACACTTGGCATTGTCGTTTTATACAAAACTAAAAATCCAGCTTGTTTTACACCACGGTCATAGCGTCCTAATTTTTTAAATTCCTTTTGAAGATTATCAGCAAACAAAATGGATTGATCTAAGAAAACAGCTAATTGCAATTGACGTGCGATGATTGCATCGGGACTCATGTCAAAATCTTTGTATTTCTCACCTTTATCGTCCTCTAAATAAATCGTAGAGTTTTCACGTTCCGCAATGGCTTTTTGAGATTCTGTTCTGTGTAAACCTAGGACGTACGTTTCTGCTCCATAAGCTGCTGGACTTGCAGAATTGGCATGAATACAAATAAACAAGTCAGCTTTTGCCTTGTTTGCAATGTTCGCACGTTCATCCAACTCAACAAAAACATCTTTGTCACGCGTGTAAACAACTTTAATCTCTGGATATTTCTTTTTAATCATATCGCCCAATTTTAGAGCAATATTTAAACAAACATGTTTTTCGTTATCAACGGCTCCATGGCAACCTGGATCTTTTCCACCGTGACCGGCATCAATAACAACTGTTTTGATTGTTGGTCGCTCTGTTGTGGTTGTGGTAGTTGTGGTTTGAGCAAATGATTTACCTCCAACATAAAGAAGAGCAAACAATAAAATGTATCTCATTCTGTTATATGTCAATATTTTTTCCATTGCGAAGAGCTAATTTTAATAGTTTTGCAGCCGAAATACGACTTGTTAACAAATTTACTTGACATTTTTGACCAAAAAGCGTTCCATATCGATACTTATCTTCCATTCATTGTTAATAATGTGCGGAAGTTTTTATGGTTACAGTCAAGAAAATCGTTTTCGCGACACCTTGGTTTTAAATGATGATTCTTTTGAAGAAATCATTTATTACAGTGCTAGGGATTCAATTTATACTGATTTAAAGAATAAACAAGTCCATTTGTACGGTGATGCTAAAGTCGAAAATGCAGATGTTAAAATGTCTGCTGGGTACATTTTAATCGACTTGAATAAAAATGAAGTTTTTGCAACCTACGCCTATTCAAAAGATTCGACAAAAGTTGAGTTTCCAAAATTTTCAGATGGAGCTGAAGATGTAAAAGCTTCGAGCATTCGCTATAATTTTGATACAGAGAAAGGTTATATTGAAGAATTAGCCATTCAACAAGGAGAAGCGTATTTGTACATGGGGGTGGCAAAACGTCAATCAAATGATGAAATTCATTTCAAGCAAGGACGATTTACGACTTGCGATTTAGAAGATCCACATTATCATTTCCAATTATCGAAGGCAGTATTAATCCCAGAGAAGCGAATCGTTACAGGTCCAATGAATCTTTGGGTAAAAGGTGTTCCAACGCCACTTGGTTTACCGTTCAGCGTAATTCCACAACAACAAAAACGAACACATGGTATTTTGTTTCCTGAAATGGTGCCTCAATCAATTTATGGATTCGGTGTTCAAAATTTGGGATATTATTTTCCAATCAATGATCGATTACAAACATCGGCGTATATTAACCTCTATTCTCGTGGAAGTTGGGGCATTTCAAATAATCTTGAATACGTTAAGAAATATGGTTATCGTGGTAATTTAAATATTGGTTTTCAACAATTTAAAGCACCATTTCCAAATAATGATCCAACCAATAAATTTTCAATTGTATGGAATCATCGAAAAGAGCCCAAGTCAAATCCATATTGGGTGTTTTCCTCGAGTGTGAATTTCATATCGGATAACAATTCAAAGAATAATTTAGACCCACTGAATCCTCAATATTTCAACAACAACTTTAACTCTGATATCAATATCAATCGCTTATTCCCTTCGAAACCAGTGACAATGGGTTTAAAACTATCTGTACGCCAAAATTCCCTGTCGCACAATTTCGCATTGACAGCTCCTGTATATAATTTGAATGTCACTCGTTTTTTTCCATTCAAAAAGGTAGTTGACGCTTCATCAAAGTATGAATTAGTAAAAATGATTTCGCGTATTGGTGTAACTTACGGGCTTGAAATTCAGAACAAAGCTACATTTGCGGACAGTCTTTTGACCAAAAGCCAATTTGATCAAATCAACAAAAGTTTTATGAATGGATACAACCAAAATGTAACTGTTCAAACAACTGGTGGATTTTTTAAAAACACCTTGAAATTTAATCCATCTTTAACTTACGCTAACAAATTGAATTTTCAACAAATTCAAAAAACATATGATGCGTTAAATGACTCGACAATAACAGATACAATTCAAAAAGTTGGTTTGATTCACGAGTTAACATTTAACGCTCAATTCACAACTGTTTTATATAGTTATTATCGTTTTGTTGGAAAGCGCGATACAAAATTACGTCATGTCTTAACTCCTTCATTTGGATATCGTTATGTGCCGCAGCTTAATTCAATGATTACAGATTCTGTTGGTCAAAATCAAGCACCACTTACCTATTCACCTTTCGAACGAAGTTTGTATTCAACAAGTTATGGAAAAACAGCTTCAATGCTGACTTTTGCTTTTAATAATACCTTTGAATTAAAACAAAAATCAGAAAAAGATACGATTACAGGTTACAGAAAAACGCGAATTGTAGATCAGCTTTCGTTGAATGGAAGTTACGATTTCATGAAGGATTCTATGAATTTATCTGACATTACATTGAATTTGAGAATAAGTCCTTTTCAGTGGTTGAATTTTGTCTCCAACGCAACATTTAGCCCTTATTCTTGGATTGATTCAACCGGGAAAACAACGGGTGAATACGCTTTAATAGATAAAAAAGTTCTTGGACGTTTTACGTCAACAAATTTCACTACAACACTTACTTTAACATCTCAAGAAGGTCGAAAAGAGCTTGAGAAAACAAAAGACTTTGTAGCAAATAATTGGAACGCAGATTTTAACTATTTTGCCTTGCATCCTGAGTATTTATTGAATTTTAATATTCCTTGGAAGGTTTCGTTTTCACATGTTTATTCAATTTATGCGAATCAAACTAAAAACATAAATGATCAGGAGAATTTTAAAACAATTCAAACATTGATGGCTACGGGCGATATTAGTTTTACAAAGCGCTGGAAGATTGCCACAACAACAAATTTTGATTTAGAAACAAAGCGCATTACAAATACCCGCTTGACGTTATCGCGCAACATGCATTGCTGGGCACTTTCGTTCAATTGGACGCCAATTGGTAACAACAAAAGTTTCTTATTAAGTATTAAAAATACTTCGTCGATGTTCCAAAGTGCGAAAATCGATATTCGTAAACCGCCAGTTTTCTTATAAGCTTTACCATTTAATTTCCTTCTATAAAGCACTGTACTGAAAACCTGATTTTTATCATGTTTTAGGGTAACATCGGTTACACTTTTTTTACGACTGAGATTTTACATTTGCCTCATAACTTTACAAATTCATAGTCATGAAAATTGAACAAATTTACACGGGGTGTATTGCACACGCAGCATACTACTTAGAAAACAACGGAGAGGCAGCTATTTTTGATCCATTGCGTGAAGTACAGCCATATATTGATCGTGCTAACGCAGATAATGCAAAGATCAAATACGTATTCGAAACACACTTTCACGCAGATTTCGTGAGTGGACATTTAGATTTAGCTAAGAAGACTGGCGCTCAAATTGTTTATGGTCCAACAGCTAAACCAGGGTTTGAGGCAATTGTGGCTGAAGACAATCAAGAATTTAAAATCGGAAATTATACGGTTCGTGCGATTCATACACCTGGACACACAATGGAAAGTACAACCTATTTATTAATCGATGAAAACGGAAAAGAGCACGGAATCATTTCTGGTGACACTTTGTTCATTGGTGATGTTGGACGTCCGGATTTAGCACAACACGTAATTGCAGATTTAACACAGGAGAAATTAGCGAATCATTTATTTGATTCATTACGCAATAAAATCATGCCGTTAAGTGATGATTTAATTGTTTATCCAAATCACGGTGCAGGAAGTGCTTGTGGTAAAAAAATGAGCAAAGAAACAACGGATACGCTGGGAAATCAAAAACGCACAAATTACGCGTTACGTGCTGATATGACGCGTGAAGAATTCGTGAAAGAATTATTGACAGGTTTAACGAATCCTCCTGGATATTTCCCTAAAAATGTATTGATGAACATTCAAGGTTATGAAAGTTTAGATACTGTAATGGAACGTGGAAATAAAGCGCTTTCAGTTGAGGAGTTTGAATTAGTTGCAAATGAAACGCATGCCTTGATTTTAGATACGCGTAATCCAGAAGTGTTTGCTAAAGGATTTATTCCAAACAGTATTAACATTGGAATTGATAGCAATTTCGCTATGTGGGTTGGTGAAATGATTGCCGACATTAAGCAAGAAATATTAATTGTTGCAGAACCAGGTCGTGAAGAAGAAGCGATTATTCGTTTGTCTCGTGTTGGTTATGATCATGCAATTGGTTTCTTAAAGGATGGATTTAATGCATGGAAAGATGCTAGCAAAGAAATTGATACGGTAAATCGTATCTCAGCGGAAGCGTTTGAATCAACGTACAATTCAAAACCATTGGTTTTTGACGTTAGAAAGAAAAGTGAGTTTGATTCTGAGCATGTTGTGGATGCAATCAATATTCCTTTGAATGAAATTAATAATCATTTGGCGGAGTTCCCAAAAGATAAGCCATTCATTTTACATTGTGCAGGCGGATACAGAAGTATGATTGCTGCATCCATCTTAAAATCTCGAGGATGGGAAGATTTTGTAGACGTTGAAGGTGGAATGAGTGCGATAGTAAAAACATCCGTTCCAAAAACAGAATATGTTTGTCCTACCACTCTACTATAAGTTAGGTTTATTCATGTGTGTAAAACGGTTCTCAAGTTCTTGGGAACCGTTTTTGTTTTTTGAATTGAATTCATGAAATAATTCTAATTTTACACAAACGTTTAAAACACAACTTCTGTGATTGATTTAGCATTTAAGAACAATAAAAAACCAAAAGTTGGAAATGTGCTCATTTCTGATCCATTTTTGGATGAAGACTATTTCAGAAGGTCGGTTGTTTTGTTGTGCGATCATAATTCAGAAGGTTCATTCGGCTTCGTTTTAAACAACTATTTGGATATTGATTTACATGAGGTTGACGAAAGTTTTCCTGATATTAAAGCTAGAATAAGTGTTGGCGGACCTGTTGAAACACAAAGTTTGTTTTTCATCCATTCTTTCGGTGATGAAGTTGAAGGCGGTATTCCAATTAATGATGAATTAAGTTTCGGAGGAGATTACGAACAAATTCAAGCAATCATTGAAGCGGATAAAACACAAAGTGAAAAAATCCGCTTTTTCCTTGGTTATTCAGGATGGGCAGAAAAGCAACTTACTGGTGAATTGAAAGAAAATGCATGGATTGTTGCCGATAATATTACGAGCAAAGAAATCCTTTCAACATCTGATGATCAATTTTGGAATCATTGTCTTGAAAAACAGGGAGAGCGATTTAAAACGATTTCAAAATTCCCTATTAATCCTCAAGATAATTAAATCTTTCTTGTTCAATACTTCCCGATTCTGTTGATAAATCGTTGAAAAGCGCACTTTTTCATAATGGCAATTCCGTATCTTTGAGTTCTTAAAAATTTGAGAATTCATGTCATTCCTTGCGCCTCTTGCTGAACGTATGCGTCCCAAATCATTGGATGAATACATTGGTCAGGAACATCTTTTGAAAGAAGGTGCATCCTTGCGCAGAGCATTGGATTCAGGTTTGATTCCTTCCATGATTTTTTGGGGGCCTCCAGGAGTTGGTAAAACAACTTTGGCGCAATTGATTTCCAATCATTTGAAAAGACCCTTTCACACACTTTCGGCGATTTCATCTGGTGTGAAAGATGTTCGAGATATCATTACGCGTGTTGAACAAGGAGGAATGTTTCAGCAACAAGGCACAATTTTGTTCATCGATGAAATTCATCGTTTTTCGAAAGCGCAACAAGATTCATTACTTGGAGCTGTTGAAAAAGGAATTGTAACCTTGATTGGTGCAACGACAGAAAACCCATCGTTTGAAGTAATATCAGCTCTTTTGTCGCGTTGTCAAGTATACACGCTTCAATCGCACACCAAAGAAGATTTATTGAATTTATTGAATCGTGCCATCAAGGAAGATGTTGTGCTAAAAGAAAAGTCGATTATTCTTGAGGAAACGAATGCGCTTTTAGCTATTTCAGGTGGTGATGCTCGAAAACTATTGAACATTTTTGAAATCATCGTTGGAACTTTTCGAGAAGCTAAAATCATACGAATAACGGATGAAGTTGTGATGTCATCTGCTCAACAAAGTTTGGCCATGTATGACAAAGATGGAGAGCAGCATTATGATATTATTTCTGCGTTTATAAAATCAATTCGCGGTTCCGATCCAAATGCAGCTGTTTATTGGTTGGCTCGAATGGTTGAAGGTGGTGAAGATCCAAAGTTCATTGCACGTCGTTTATTGATTTCAGCGGCTGAGGATATTGGTTTGGCAAATCCAAACGCCTTGTTAATGGCGAACAATTGTTTTCAAGCTGTGCAAGCTGTTGGTTGGCCTGAATCAAGAATCATTTTAGCGCAATGCACGATTTACCTCGCTTCTTCACCAAAAGGAAATGGTGCTTACATGGCAATCAATCGTGCGCAAGAAGAAGTTCGTTCGAGTGGAAATTTAAGTGTTCCTCTACCCCTACGAAATGCACCAACTGCCTTGATGAAAGAATTGGGTTATGGAAAAGATTATTTGTATTCACACGATTTTCCTGGGAATTTTGTTCAACAAGAATTTTTACCAGATGAAGTAAAAGGAACTCAATTCTTTCAAGCGGGAAGTTCAAAAAAAGAACAAGAAATTCAAGATATTATTCATCAATTGTGGGGAAACAAGTATCAGTGATGATGGCTAAATTCGCATATTATTGTTTGGTGATTCCCATCTCCTATCTTCCGCTAAGGATTTTATACCTGTTTACCGACTTTTTCTATTTGCTTTTAATTACAATCATACCATATCGAAAAAAAGTAATTGAAGAAAACATTGAACGTTCTTTTCCGAATGTTTCAAAAAACGAACGAGCGAAAATTAAACGCCAATTTTACCGTCATTTCTGTGATTTATTGGCGGAAGGGATAAAAAATCTAACGATTTCAAAAGGCTCCTTATCTAAACGCTTTTTAGTTAAAAATCCTGAAGTAATGTACCAATTGTACAATCAGAAGAAAAGTGTTGTATTGGTTTCAGGACATTATAACAACTGGGAATGGTTAATTACAGCACAAAATTTTCTATTCCCTCATAAAGCAATGGGAATTGGAATGCCGATGACAAGTAAGTTCTGGGATAAAAAAATAAACGAACGCAGAATGCGCTTTGGCATGAATGTGATCCATTCCAAAAATTTCAAGGAAGAAATAGAAAAGAATTTGCACCACCCGATTGCTGTTTTAACACTTGGAGATCAGTCTCCTGGTGATTCAAGTAAAAGTTACTGGATGGATTTTCTACACCAAAAAACAGCAATTGCTTTTGGAACAGAACTAATGGCACACCAATTTGATTTTGCCGTTGTATATTTCGCAACACGAAAAATTAAACGTGGCTATTACGAAATGGAATTGTTTTTGATTACAGAAAATGCTTCTTCAACTGAATGGGGAGAAATCACCGAAGCACATACACATTTGTTAGAAAAAGAAATTATTAAAAATCCAGCTTATTGGATTTGGTCACACAAACGTTGGAAAAGAGAACTTCCTTCGGATATTGAAAAATTAAGGAATGAGCAAAAATCGAAATTTGAACAACGTTTTACTAAGTAGTATCTTTATTTGCAGTGTTGCTGTGCTTTTTGCGCAAGAAAATAAATACACACGCAAAAATAAAACTGCCCCAATAATTCAATATTCAGCGGAAAAAGGTTGTTATTCTCGAAGTATTGTTGTGAAAGATAGCATTGTTTACACCGCAAATTCAAATGGTTCAATGTATGCAACGAATCTTTCTACATCGAAATCAATCAATTTGTTGGCAAATAAGCGTTTTGAAGAAATGCGTGATATCGAGTTTTGTGGGAATTATTTATATGGAATGCAAAGCGGAACGTATGGACTTCTCGCTCAAACAGATGGTCAAAAATTTTTAGATTACATTACCCCAAGCACAAGTATTTGGATTGGAACATTTCTAGATGGAATGGATTTCTACAACAAAGTTGGATTCATCATGGGAGATCCTAAAAACGGATACTTTTCACTTTTCAAGTCGATTGATGGTGGATTAAAATGGAAAGAATGTGAAGGAAAACTTGAGGCATTTGAAGGTGAAGCTGGATTTGCTGCAAGTGGAACAAATGTTCAAGTAATGAATGATTCAACTTTTCTGTTTGTTTCCGGAGGAAAAAAGAGTCGATTTTTCAAATCTACAGATCAAGGTAAATCATGGAAATCTACTTCTCTTCCGTATATGACTAGTGAGTCGAGCGGTGCATTTTCATTGTGCATGATGAATGATTCAGTTGGTGTCATTGTTGGTGGGGATTATTCAAATCCAGATTTATGTTTAAATACGTGTTTTTACACCGATGATGGTGGTGAATTTTGGATAAATGCAATAGAACAAACACGTGGTTATCGTTCTTGTGTAATCGAAGCGAATGGCGTGTTTTATGCATGCGGTACAAATGGAATTGATTATTCACTCGATTTTGGAAAAACATGGATACCTTTCGCAAATGGTAATTTTTTCTCAATGTGTGCCAACAATTCTAAATTATACGCTACTATTCCAAATGGAAGTTTTAAAATAATGGATCTAATCCAAGTTCAAAAATGAGTTCAACCGTTGAAATAATTAAGAGCAAAGTCACTGCTATTTTTGCGCATGATACAACTGGTCACGACTGGTTTCACATTGAGCGCGTCTTGAAAATGGCGGAATATCTTCAGTCAAAAGAAGGTGGTGATCTTGAAATCATTCAATTGGCAGCACTTTTACATGATATTTCAGACCATAAAATGAATGGTGGAAAATTAAATGCTGGTGGACAAGTAGCTTTAGAATTGTTGAGTGATTTGAATTACGATTCGGCAAAATCACAACTAGTTAAGGAAATTGTTGATGGTGTTTCATACAAAGGAGCACACGTTCAAGATGCATTGAAAACATTAGAAGGAAAAATTGTACAAGATGCTGATCGTTTGGATGCGATTGGCGCTATCGGTGTTGCACGAGCATTTGCTTATGGAGGAAGTAAAAATCGACCGATGTACATTCCCAATTTAACACCAACTATGCATGCTTCTTTTGAAGAATATGCATCGTCAAAAAGTCACACAATAAATCACTTTTACGAAAAATTGTTGTTACTTGAAGCACGCCTACATACAGAAACGGCGAAACAAATCGGAAAAGAACGTCATACGTTTATGGAGCAATTCCTTGAACAGTTTTATAATGAATGGAATTCTAAATTGAATTAAAAAATGGAGAATCAATACGCTTTAGGAATTGATATAGGTGGAACATCTACCGAGTATGGTGTGGTGAATAAAATTGGAGAGGTAATTTATGAATTTGACTTTCCAACAAAATCATTCAATGAACCACAAGAATTAGTGGATGCCATTTACAAAGACTTAGAAGACAAAGGGTATTTAAAGCAATTAATTGGAATTGGTGTTGGTGCTCCAAATGGAAATTATTTTACAGGAAACATTGAATATGCTCCAAACTTAACGTGGAAAGGAATTGTGCCACTTGCAAAAATGTTCGAACATACCTTTGGAATTCCTGCGTTGTTAACGAATGATGCAAATGCAGCTGCGATGGGCGAAATGCTTTTTGGAAATGCAAAAGATGTAAAGGATTTTGTGACTATTACTCTTGGAACAGGAGTTGGAAGTGGTGTAATTGTTAATGGTTCACTAGTTTACGGTCATGACGGTTTTGCAGGAGAATATGGTCATATTCGTGTAATTCCAGATGGTCGTTTGTGTGGTTGTACACGTCACGGTTGTCTTGAGACGTATTGTTCTTCAACGGGTGTTGTTCGTAGCATCAAGGAGTTGGATTCTGAAAACAAAGCATTTTCATCCTTAATGACCATGGAAAATCCAAGTGCAAAAAATGTATTCGATGAAGCCGATCAGGGAGATTTATTTGCGAAAGAAATTGTTGATTTCACTGCCAAATTGTTAGGATCTGCCCTAGCCGATTATG
The DNA here is from genome assembly GCA_023262855.1 of Crocinitomicaceae bacterium. Taxonomy (GTDB): domain Bacteria; phylum Bacteroidota; class Bacteroidia; order Flavobacteriales_D; family Crocinitomicaceae; genus M0103. Next base: position 57,829 of record JALQYQ010000053.1, on the reverse strand, counting down.
CATGTTTTTCTAGTCCAAAAGCATATGTTCTTTTTGGTGGAATTGCGCAGCATAGTGGCGATTTTGCCAAAAAAGTCAAATTGTACATGGAAGAAAACATGCTGGTGATTTATAAAAACAAAATTGATATTCGCGTTTCTTCACTTCACGACCGTAACGCTGCTGTTTTAGGCACAGCTGCACATGTTTTTTGGGACTTAAAAAAATAAATCATGAAAACGTATTTGATAAGTACTTTGTGTTTTGGGCTTGGCTTTTCCATTTTCGGGCAAGACAAAAGTGTTGATGCTGTAAAAGCATCGCAAGATATTCGCAAAAAATACATCGATTTTTCAACACCACCATCGAATGCAACTTCAAAAAGTTTATTCGTTGATCCATTTATTGGAACTGGTGGACATGGACATACTTTTCCAGGAGCCACAGCGCCGTTTGGAATGATGCAATTGAGTCCGGATACGCGTTATGAAGGTTGGGACGGTTGTTCAGGATATCATTATTCTGATTCCATTATCTATGGATTCAGTCATACGCATTTAAGTGGAACAGGAGTTCCTGATTATGGCGATTTGTTGCTTGTTCCGCAAGTTGGCTATCCAAAAATGAATCCTGGTTACAAAGACCCAAAAGGATATGGTTCTCGTTTTTCACATGAACAAGAAAATGCTTCTCCCGGCTATTATGAAGTAAAATTGTTGGATCAAAACATCAATGTCCGTTTGACTGTTTCCGAACGTGCTGGTATGCACGAATATTCCTTTGGAACACAAAAAGGAAAACGATTTATTCTAATTGACTTAGATCATCGTGACAAATTGTTGAATTATACATTAAACATAAAAGATAAATACACGATTTCTGGTTCGCGTATTAGTCAAGCGTGGGCAAACGAACAGCATTTTTATTTTTATTTAAAAACCAATGTTCCGTATGAAAAGGCTAAATTATTTACAAAAAATGGACAACATAAGTTATTGCTTACCTTCAATGCAAAGACAGAGAAGATTTTAATCAAAGTTGGTATGTCTGGTGTTGACGAAGACGGTGCAAAGTCAAATTTGGAAAAAGAAATCGTTGATTGGAATTTTGACATGTTGCGAGCAGAAACCGTTCGAAAATGGAATGAAGAATTGAACAAAATTGCAATTCAAACAAAGGATACAAAAGTGATGGTTAACTTTTACTCTGCTTTGTATCACACCTTTATTCAACCAAATATTTGGAGTGATGTAGATGGTCGCTATCGTGGGCGTGATAATCAAATCCACATGATTACGGATAATATTCCGCAATACTCTGTTTTCAGTATTTGGGATACGTATCGTGGGGCGAATCCTTTGTACACCTTGATTCAACCAAAACGAACAAATGATTTTATAACGACTTTTTTACGTCAATATGAACAAGGTGGAGATTTGCCGGTTTGGGAATTAGCTGGAAATGAAACTGATTGTATGATTGGATACCATAGTGCTTCAATTATTGCAGATGCCTATTTAAAAGGAATCAATGGATTTGATGCTGAAAAAGCGTTATCAGCGATGATTTTCACCTCTAAAATTGACGAATTAGGAAAAAAACAATTCCGTGAAAAAGGATTCATTAGTTCAGGTGATGAACCAGAATCAGTTTCAAAAACTTTGGAATATGCTTACGATGATTTTTGCATTGCAAGCATGGCCACACGAATGGGAAAAATGGATGTTTATCAAGCATACTACAAAAGCTCGTTGAATTTTATCAATCTCTATGATCCAAAAACAAAATTCATGCGCGCAAGACGTGATGGAGCTTGGTACTCACCTTTTGAGCCTTCTGAAGTTAATTTCAATTACACCGAGGCGAATAGTTGGCAATATTCGTTGTATGCTCCACATGCAATCGATTTATTAGGGCAAATGATGGGCGGAAAAGATTCGCTTGAAACATGGTTGGACCGATTGTTTACAACAACATCAGGACTTTCTGGACGTGATCAAGCTGATATCACAGGATTAATTGGGCAATACGCTCATGGAAATGAACCTTCTCATCACATGGCTTATCTGTACAATTATACGAATGCACCTCACAAAACTGCCGATTACGTAGATCAAATAATGAAAGAAATGTATTCTCCAACACCGGATGGTTATGCTGGAAATGAAGATTGTGGTCAAATGTCTGCCTGGTATGTTTTGAGTGCATTAGGTTTGTATCAAGTTGCGCCAGGACATCCCTGGTACGATTTCGGAAGACCATTAATTGATGAAGCTATAATTCAATTAGGAGATGCTAAAACTTTGAAAATTAAATCGATAAACAACTCTTCAAATAATAAATATGTTCAATCAATCAAATTGAATGGGCAAAATTGGACAATGAATGGATGTGCTCATTCTACTTTAATGCAAAAGAATGGTGAGTTGATTTTCGAAATGGGTTCGAAGCCGAATAACAATGGTAGAACATCAATTGGTAGTCCTGTAACGAAGGAAATTGCTTTGAATATGCGTTTTGCTTCTTCCCCATTTTTTAGAGTTGAAAACCGCATTTTTGACGACCAAATGAATGTGGAAATTGACCATCAAGCACCATTAAATTGGGAAAATATTAAAGTTGAGTATCGTTTTACCAATGATACAACTGCCGTTTTTGAATATTCAAAACCGATATCAATCACTTCAAGTTCGGAAATTGAAGCGCGTCAAATTTCAATGATTTCTCCTGCAATGGAATATGGTGGAGCAATGCCATCAATTGATTATTCTGTAAGTCCATGGGTAAAAGCGAATTTTATCAAGCGCGATACCAATGTCAGTTTGAATTTGAAAACAGAATTTGCTCACCAGTATGCTGCTTCAGGTCCAAACACGTTGATTGATGGTGTTCAGGGAACTAAAGAATTTCGAACTGGCGATTGGCAAGGATTTTACGCTAAAGATGTTGTTGCAGAAGTAAGTTTTGAAACTCCAAGAGTGTTGAAAGAAGTTGGAATTTCCTGTTTACAAGATATGAAATCATGGATTTTTTATCCTTCTTCAATTGAGATTGAAATTTCATTTGATGGAGTTTCGTATCAAAAATTAGAATCCATTGGAACAAACAACTCATTTGCATCTAATGCAAATACGCCAACGTTAATTCCAGCCTTTTCTGATTATGTTGGACCAACAATCGCCGATTTTTATCGCTCAACCAATACATCAACTCCGATAAAAGCCATTCGAATTGTAGCGAATAATTTTGGAAAATGTCCAAGTTGGCATTTGGGAGCAGGAAATGACACATGGCTTTTCGCAGATGAATTAATTTTTAGATAAACGGTGTTAATCCTTAGCCAAAAGGAAGCATTTTTTAATGAAAGTTGCGTATTTTTACGCCGCAAGTTTTAACCAAAAACAAAAAGGAAAATAACCTGTTGTAAATGAGCGATAGTTGACAAATTAAATAACAACGTTCAATTTCGCAGGAAATTAAAAACAAATAAAAACATATGAAACAATTTAAAATTACGTTACTTGCCTTTGTTTTGATGTTCGGGTCGTTTGCTCGTGCTGATGAAGGTATGTGGTTCTTGATGTTCATTGATCGCTTGAATCACCGAGACATGGAAAAAATGGGTCTTCAGTTAACAGCTGAGGAAATTTATTCCATCAATAATCACTCATTAAAAGATGCAATCGTTCAGTTCAATGGTGGTTGTACAGCGGAAGTAATTTCGAAAGATGGTTTATTGCTTACAAATCACCACTGTGGATATGATGCAATTGCTGAATTATCGACAGCAGAGTCAAACTATTTGAAAAATGGTTATTGGGCAGCAACTAAAAAAGATGAGTTAAAACCAAAATCATTGTACGTTCGTTTCTTCGTTCGTATGGACGATGTTTCTAAACGAATTTTGGCGAAAGTAAATCCAGGTATGACTGAAGCAGAACGTGAAAAAGCGATTGCAGCAGAAGTTGCTTTGATTGAAAAAGAAAACAATGAAGGTGGAAAATACACTGTTTCTGTTCGTTCATTCTTCCAAGGAAACGAGTATTACTACTTCGTTTACCAAGATTACAAAGATGTTCGTTTAGTTGGAACACCACCAGAAAACGTTGGTAAATTCGGTGGAGACACAGATAACTGGGAATGGCCACGTCACACAGGTGATTTCTCGATGTTCCGTGTATACGCAGATGCAAATGGAAATCCAGCTGAGTACAATGTGAATAATGTTCCATTAAAACCAAAACAACATTTAACAGTAAACATTGGTGGAGTTCAAGAAAATGACTTCGCGATGATTCTTGGTTACCCAGGAAGAACAAATCGTTGGATGCCAGCTGGTGGTATTGAACAAAACGTAAAATTCGCTTATCCTGCTTGGGTTGAAGGTTCAAAAACTGGAATGGATCAAATGAAAAAATACATGGATCAAAGTGATGCATTGAATTTGATTTATGCTTCTAAATATGCTGGTGTTGCGAACTACTGGAAAAACCGTCAAGGAATGATTGATGCACTTTCTAAATTCCAAACCGCTAAATTGAAAGCTGAACAAGAAGCGAAATTCAACAAATGGGCGAATAAACCGGCGAACAAAGAGAAATACGGTAATGTTGTTGCAACTATCAACAATTATTACAAATTGACAAATGAGAAAGCACGCCACGACAACTATTTACAGCAATTGTTACGTTGTTCTTCTTACGGTACAATTTCTCGTTCATTTGGTAAACAAATGATTGCATATGCTAATGCAGATGCTGCAACACGTGCTCAAATGCGCCCAGATTTAGAAGAAGGAATTAAAGCATTCTTCGCTGAATTGTACCTTCCTGCTGAAAAGGATATTTTACGTGCTGAATTAGCATTGTACGCTACAAAATCTGTTGGATACCAAATCGCACCTTCAGTTGTTGCAATCAATGGAGAATACGATAAATTTGTAAACTCATTATTCTTGTTGAGTTTGTTTACATCAGAAGAAAAAATGATGGCATTCTTAGATTTCCCATCTGAAGGAATGATTACAAACGATCCAATGTATAAATTGTCTGAAGATTTAATCGTTCACATCGGTTCTAAATCTGACGAAATTGCTAAAGCTCAAAACGATTACACTGCTTCATTCAGATTGTTGGTTCAAGGTTTACGTGAGTCTAAATTGGCGCCAATTCAATATCCAGATGCAAATTCTACTTTACGTTTGACTTATGGTAAAGTGAAAGCGTTACCTGCTGACAAACGCAATGATGCGAAAGTAAATTACTACACTACAATGGATGGTTTAGTGAAGAAATACAAAAAAGGTGATTCAGAATTCGACCTAGAGCAAAAAATGTTAGATATGGCGAAAGCGAAAGATTTCGGTCGTTATTCTGACAAAGCTGGTTACATGCCTGTTTGTTTCTTGACTGATAATGATATCACAGGTGGTAACTCTGGTTCACCAGTATTGAATGGAAAAGGTGAATTAATCGGTTTGGCATTTGATGGAAACATTGAAGCAATGGCTGGGGATGTTATCTTCGATAAAAAATTACAACGCACTATCAATGTTGATATTCGTTACGTATTGTGGTTGATTGACAAGTACGCAGGCGCGAAACACATTGTTGATGAAATGGATATCGTGACAAAATAATCACACTTCAAATTAGCTTAAAAATCCCGGTTCACTCCAAAATGAATCGGGATTTTTTTTTGAATTAATAACCTAAAATTGAAGTCTTGCTAACATTGAATTAACCTTGTAGGAGTTATTTTGTAGTATGAAAATTGAAACTCACACTTCATCTAACACACAGGTTATGCAAGAATCAAACGATTTATTGTTTTACTTAGAAATGGGTAATCTAGCAGGAGAAAAAGGAAACGACCAAGAAGCAATTGATTGGTATGTTAAAGGCTTACAATTTGCAAAAGCACAAGCAAACAAACCGCGCATTCAGCAGTTTTCTAATTTGATCCTAACTTATCTATAGGATTATTTTAATAGAAAGCCAATACAAATTTCGTGTGATCCTTTACTGATTGAACTCAAACTGTGTATTGACAAATCATACGAATATCTAATTCGGTATTTTTCAAATATATCCCAGCCTATCATTGCGCCGATTGATTCATACGATCGATAACCTGCCCCAAATTGGAACTTGTTTTTCAAGATAGCAATAACATTCATAACCGTGCTTACTTGCGTAAAATCTGTAGATATCATAACCTGAGGTTTTAATTTCCATTCAGAAGACAAACTAAATAGGTAATCCGCATAGGCAAAAGTGTGCAATTCATCTCGATAACCTGACGAATATCGAGCGCGATTCAACTGCGTAACACTTAATCCAACGGACATTTTTTCGTTTTTATACATCAAACCTAAATCACTCGTGAATCGCGTATCATAAGAACTTACTGGTAAAGTTGGGTCAGTTGCACTTGTTGGTGGCGTCCAAGTTGGTGTAATTTTTAAATTATTAATTCCTGCAGATAAACCGATTGATAATTCACCACCTTGAAATTCCGCAAGATGATATGCATAATTTAATTTCACGCGATTGTATGTTGTGAAGCCAATTGTTTCATGTAGATAATTAATTCCAATACCTCCGTGAAGTGGTTTTAATTTCATTGAGTAATTTATCAATTGTGATTCTGGAGCACCATTTACTTTATCCCATTGAGTTCGTGCCAAGGCTGTAGTTTGAATTTGGTAATTCAATCCAGAACTTGCAGGATTAAAAAAGTTGTAAGTATTATCTACTTGTGTAAAAATTGGCTCTTGCTGAGCGTGAATTGATGATGAAACAAGCGAGTAAAAAAGAAAAGATGGTACAAGGATTAGATTTTTCATAATACTAAAACAAAAATCAATAGAGTAAAGTTACAGTTGCTTACAAAAAAAGCCACCCTTTCGGATGGCTACAGTTTTTTAATTGAGGTGAATAAGAACATTTTTCTTTTTCACTTTTTTCACTTCTAGCGATTTACTGTAATTTAATAAGGCGTTAATCACATTGTTTGAAGGGCCATTTTTCAACTCATTGGCAGGAGCGATAACTTCAGGGTATTTTTTCAACATAGGCAAGAACGTGAGTTTGTTTCTCTAAAAACGCACAAGCACTTTGTTTAGTATATATCGATGAAAAAAAAGTTGTTTTCGAATTAATAACCACCAAACCAACGGCGCAAGAACCATTCAATTGCCAAGGATAACAAAAGAATCATGGCAATTAATTTATAGTCGATTAAATCATTGAACGACGCGTCTTTAATAGAAACACTCGTAATGTCGTCCCTGTTTTTGATTTGATTGATGATTTTCTGATAATTTTTCAATAAATCGAATTTACCTTTTGTTTTTTGCGCCAACTGATTCATTAAGGCTTGGTTCGAATAAGTGTCCAATTGTTCGATTGCAATGTCTTCAACCACAAAAACACCTGATTTCTTGTAACTTTTACCATTAAACGTTGCCGTTGCAAACCAACTGTATTTGCCTGGTTTCAACTTCCCTAAGGACAATTTATAACTATCTCCAACAACACCAAATTGAAATTTGCTTGTTTTATTTTTTTCATCTGTCAGCGTCAAGTTGATTTTTGGGCTTGTAATTGCTTCTAATGATTCATTGTAAAATGATGCATTAACCTCAACCTCTTCGTCTTTTGAGAAACGTTTTGGAAAAGTAACATGTAAGGCTGTTGTATTTTGTTTTACTAATAAATATTGCGTTGTCTTGCTTATTAAATCTCTGAAAGCAACACAATCTCCGGTGCGAGTGTAGTCATTAATTTTCCACTTCCACAACCCTTCTCCATAAACAACACCATTTTTTACGGTTCCTTTTTTATTAAAGAAGATTAACGGCTCTTTTTTCTTAATTGGTCCAATTCGTTGGTAAACCAATACTTCTGCCCCTCCAGAAACTTTTAACTCACCAAAGCGACTTCTCAACGGTGGATAATAGTTAAATGCATTTTTCAATTCATCTGAAAGTTCAAACTGCTGAAATCCATCATTGATTCCTCCTTGAATTTCGTCTGATTGATTCCCTGAAGAAACGGTCATTCCAAGTCCCAACTTAGAAATTACGTTAGCACTAGTATTTGGACCAATGATGTATAAAATTGGAATTTTACTTTCTGCTAATAAGTTATTCAATGATGGATCGAAATTTACCCCCGGCTCATGCCAAATAATCAAATCAACTTTTTTCAAATCACGCTTCCAGTCTTTTGCGAGTTCAGAAACGACTTCCAAGTTTTCATCTTCTTCGATGATTTGTTTCATTGCAGCGACATCTGGATGCGGTGCTCCTGCGAGCATCAATACTTTACTTCTAGAATCAATTACTTCAATGTAGAATACACGTGAATTGTTTTTGTAATTGTATTCATTATTGACATTTGAAACACTAACTGTATATGTTTGAAAGCCAATTTTATTCGCATCCAACAGGAAAGAAACATGCTCGAAATCATGTTTACCATCTTTGTACGTTATTTTTTGTGATGCAATTGTTTTTCCTTCCGAAGAAATTGAAACTGTCGCCCCACCCTTTCCTATTTTAATCGCTTCAACATCAACTTCTACAGGAAATTTGTTCTTGTAAAATGTTACATCATTCACCAAAACATTTTTAATGAAATGATCGCGTTTGGGAATTGTATCACCAACAGTTAGCGCAAAAACCGGTGTGAAATTTATTTTTTCCGCAGCATAGGTTGGATTATTTCCTTTGTTGTAATTTCCATCTGAAACAAAAATAATTCCTCCAATATTTCTGTTGTAAAAATCTGAATTGATTTTCTCGAAACCAGCTGAAAGATCTGAAATTCCATCCTTGAAATCTGGCTTCGATTTATATTCAACTTCAGCTCCAACTGTCATTTCAACAAATTCAAACTCCTCACCCAATTGTTCTTTTAAATCTGACTGTAAGTTGTTTAAATACGAGTTTATCTTCGAACTGTCTTTGTAATTCTTCATAGATGAAGATTCATCGACAAGGGTAATTATAATTGGTTTTTCCTCACGGTAATTTACTGCCTCAAACAAAATTCCACACAATAAAATCCCAAGAAGAAACAAGCTAAATCCGCGCAGTACTTTAAGTGTTAATTGCCATTTTTTGGATAAACTACTGATCCAGTTTACATTTCTATAAAACCAAACAGCAAGGAAAACACATATTCCAGCCCATGGAATTAGCCACCAAATTGATATGTCTGAAGCAAAACGCATTTTAGATGCGTGAAATTAAGAATTATTGACTAGAAAGACTCGTATGTTTAAAACTATGTTTTTCAGTTTTGAAAATTTAGTCTTTGAAATTCATCATTTTGTAAGAAATACCCAATCCTAGAACAGATTTAAATTGTGTTCTTGGACCAATATTCCCATCCGCATCACGAATATCAATGTCGTCATCGTAAATGAGTGTCCATTGCAAAGAAGCTGAAAACCATTCATTTACTTTAAAATTAAATAACGCTTCAGCATTTACATCAATGTTCTGTGGGTTGTTTAAGTAATTACTAAACAATTCAAGTTTTGATTTTAAATCAATGTTTTTAGCAATGGTAAAATTGTATTTCATTTTAACATAAGCTCCGAATTCACCACGTAAACGTTCGCCTTGTTTGAGAACATTCCCAAGTCCATCATACGTTGCTGCAGTCACACCAAAACTTCCTGCATTTGCTAAAACTTGATCATTAACAATCGTTAATTTCATTGCAAAAGGCGAAGTGAATATCGAGAAATTATCACTTTTAATGTAATCGATTCCCAAGGCAGAACTAACATATCCAGGTGCTAAAAATGTAGAAACACGAACGGAATCATTTGGGTAAGTGAATCCATCCAACATTTGTGTTTTGAAACCACCAATGACAGAGAAATAAAAATGTTCTTTCAACTTATAACCTAGGTTTGAAGCAATATCAATTCGATCATCTGTTTTTTGCATTCCCTCTTTCGAACCTTTTTCGATGTATTGCAAACCTCCAAGCGCCAAAGAGAAATCATTTGTCCATTTCAAGGTCTTTTTCTCATAATTCGCACTGGCAGATATCGACCCTAAAAGTGACACATTGTTTCGTCCACCAGCATTCCAATTCACAAAAGATGTTTGCGTGCCGTTTAAGCCATAAATAGCTTTCAATTTCCACTTTTTCGGAATTGAATCTGATTTTATAAGTGTATCTGCAACTGGTAATGAGTCAGTTTGCGCACTAGATATGTACCCGAACAGAAATGTGCAAAAAATAAGTAGTGATTTCATTGTTACAATTTAGGCCACAAATCTCAGCAATAAAAGAGAATTATTCAAGAAAGAAAGTGCTCAATTATAAATTCATTTCGATTGTTTTCTTAAATTCGTTGCGGATTAATAAAACTTTAAAAAAATGTCTAAAGAAGTATATATCATTTCTGCTGCGAGAACGCCAATGGGTGCGTTTTTAGGAGGATTGTCAACAATTCCTGCTACACAACTTGGTTCAGTAGCAATCAAAGGTGCCTTGGAAAAAGGAAACGTGAAAGCTGAATTAATTGATGAAGTTTTCATGGGAAATGTATTGCAAGCTGGTGTTGGTCAAGCTCCTGCTCGTCAAGCAGCACTTGGTGCAGGATTAGGTAACAATGTTCCTTGTACAACAGTGAATAAAGTATGTGCTTCTGGAATGAAAGCAATTATGTTTGGTGCTCAGTCAATCTTAGCTGGTGATAACCAAATCGTTGTTGCAGGTGGTATGGAAAGCATGTCACAAGTTCCTCATTATTTAGACGGACGTAACGGTGTGAAATTCGGAAACATTGGAATGTTGGATGGAATCACAAAAGATGGTTTACTAGACGTTTACAGTAAAGTTCCAATGGGAAATTGTGCTGAATTATGCGCGAAAGAATATGGTTTTTCACGTGAGGCACAAGATGAGTTTGCAATTGCATCTTACACGAAATCTGCTGAGGCTTGGAAAGCTGGTAAATTCAATGATGAAGTAGTACCTGTTGCTGTTCCTCAACGAAAAGGAGATCCAATTATGGTTTCTGAAGACGAAGAATATAAAAACGTTTTCTTAGATAAAATTCCTTCATTGCGTCCAGCATTTGATAAAGAAGGAACAATTACAGCTGCTAATGCATCTACATTAAATGATGGTGCTTCTGCAGTGATTTTAGCTTCAAAAGAAGCGGTTGAAAAATATGGTTTAAAACCGGTAGCAAAAATTGTTAGCTATGCTGATGCGGCACACGCTCCAGAATGGTTCACTACCGCTCCGTCTTTGGCGATTCCAAAAGCATTGGATAAAGCAGGTTTAACAACAGCTGATGTTGATTTCTGGGAATTAAACGAAGCGTTCGCTGTTGTTGGAATGGCAAACACTAAAATATTAGGATTAGATCCAGCGAAAGTTGACGTAAACGGAGGTGCGGTTTCTTTAGGTCACCCACTTGGAAACTCAGGTTCTCGCGTTGTTGTAACATTAATCAATGTATTGAAACAAAACGGTGGTAAAATTGGTGGTGCTGCTATTTGTAATGGTGGTGGTGGTGCTTCTGCAATTATTATTGAGAATATTTAATTTCAAAATAATCAAACAACAAAAAAGGCATTCATTCGAATGCCTTTTTTGTTTTATACTATTCTAATCACAAATTATTTTGCAACGCTAGGAACCAAATCAAAATAGATTTTCTCGTACATCGGTAAAATTTTGTCCAAATCGAAATCATGCGCTCTTTTCAATGCATTCACCTTGAATTGATTCAATGTTTCATCGTCTTTTAAAATCTTCAACGCATTTTTTGCCATGTCTTCAACGTCACCAACATTTGATAAATAGCCAGTAACTCCATGAATGTTCACTTCTGGAATTCCACCGGTATTTGAGGAAATTACTGGAACACTCACAGCCATTGCTTCTAGTGCCGCTAAACCAAAACTTTCCGTTTCTGACGGTAGCAAAAACAAATCAGCAATTTCTAATACATGCGCTGTGTCTCTTACTTTTCCTAAGAATATAACCCGATCACAAATACCTAAATCACGAACCAATTTTTCAACGCTGTAACGCTCAGGGCCATCGCCTGCAAGAATTAATTTTGCTTTTTGGACTTTGTTAACCTCTGCAAAAATGCGAACAACATCTTCAACACGTTTTACTTTTCTGAAATTTGAAACATGACACAGGATTTTTTCACCATCACAAGCATATTTGCGTCTAACATCGCTTGAAACAGAACTTGTTTCGATGTTCGGAGCGATAAAATTCGGAATTACATGAATTTCACGAGACGTATTAAAATGAGCGTATGTATCCTCTTTTAAACTTTCAGAAACAGCAGTTACAGCGTCAGATTGATTGATGCAAAACGTAATAACAGGTTCAAAAGATGGATCTTTTCCGACTAATGTAATATCAGTACCATGTAAAGTGGTGATAAATGGAATCGAAATACCTTGTGATTGCAATATTTGTTTTGCCATAAAAGCTGCAGAAGCATGCGGGATTGCGTAGTGAACATGCAATAAATCCAACTTCTCATATTTTACAACATCGACCATTTTACTGGTTAATTCTGTTTCATAAGGTTGGTATTCAAATAAGGGATAATCGCTGACAGCAACCTCGTGGTAGAAGATATTTTCTCTAAAGCTTCCAAGTCGAACAGGCTGTGAATAGGTGATGAAATGAATTTCATGGCCTTTTTTCGCTAACGCCTTTCCTAATTCTGTTCCAACAACTCCACTTCCGCCAAACGTTGGGTATAATACAATTCCGATTTTCATGTGTTTAATTCCTTGATAATGTGTTATTTTTTATCTCTCGTTGTTATTGCTTCGTATATCACGCGCTGTATTTCTGTTCGTATGTTCATGTCTCTAATTTTCCAATTGTCTTGATCTGGACAGACGCGATTGGATAAAAAGACATACGTTAAATTATATTTTGGATCAACCCAAACCAATGTTCCTGTAAAACCTGAATGCCCAAAACTCAACTGTGAAGCCGACTCGTGACATGGTCCACCTCCACTTGCGGTTGGACGGTCAAACCCTGCTCCTCTTCGATTTCCAGGAAATTGTGCTTTCGTAAATTCTGCTACAACTGCCGAGTCAATGTATGAAACGTTTCCGTAGCTGCCTTTGTTCAAAAGAACTTGCATTAAACTTGCTAAGTCAGTTGCATTTGAGAACAATCCTGCGTGTCCACCAACACCTCCAAGCATTGCTGCTCCTGGATCATGCACATAGCCGTGAATCAATTGACCTCTAAAAGCTTGGTCATTTTCTGTTGGAATAATTCTGCCAATTGGAAAGTACATTCTTGGCTGATAACGCATGGAACGCAATCCTAATGGCAAATACAACTCATCCATTAAATAATCTTGGAACAATTTGCCTGTTTGTTTTTCAATGATTTTTTTGATGAAATAATAACCTAAATCCGAATACTCATATTTTTTAGGACCTAAAGCTGTTGAAAGAATTGACTTGTAAATTGAATCGGTGTAGTCGTTTCGAATCCAAATATTATCTGCTACTTGCTTTTCAAATCCATTCTTTTTTTCTGAAGAATAAATCGCTGGATTCAGTTTCCCGTTCTTCAATGTACGTTTATAAAATGGAATCCAAGCAGTTAATCCCGCTTGATGTGCCATCATGTCACGAATTAAAATGTTTCCATAACTACCTGAACCTGTGACTTCTGGAATATAATCTTTTAATTGATTATTTAAACTGAATTTCCCCAATGTTTGTAAACGCATGACTCCACAAGTTGATCCAGCAATCTTAGAGACAGAAGCGATATCGTAGACATCCGTGTTTTTAACTTTTGTCGTGTCTGAATAGGTTTGAGTTCCAAAACTTTTACGGTAAATGATTTTCCCTTCACACGCAACTAAAATCTGACAACCTGGAAAAGCACCCTTTTCAATACCATTCAATGCAATTTTATCGATACCATCTAATTTCTTTGGGTCTACACCAATTTCTTCTGGTTGTGAGAATTTCAAGCGTCCTCCCCACGGAACAATCACGCCGAATTCTCGCTGATAGGTTGAGCTGATCGTAAATGGTAAATTCCCCCTACATTCGTTAGCACCAAAGATTACTTCTGTTACAGCTAATTGTGCATTAGGATTGTTCTCATAACCCAAAATAACTGATTTAAAGTTGGATAAATCACTATTTGAACTAAGAACTAACGGATTTCCAAAAATAACGAGCGTTGTATTTTTTGAAGCTGAAAAAAGATGAAATAATTCCTTTAAACCCTCTCCAAACCCATAATTATTTCTAGGTCTAACAGTTGAAGCATGAAGTGATAAAATGATTTGATCATATTGATCAACATATTTAGCAAACTCAGCAATTGCTTCTGCATTTGAGTAGTAGTGAAAATGATGAATATCTGCATATTGAGAGATCGCATCCGTGTATGAAATAGCATTTGTACCAATAGAAACTCGTGCGATTTTTTTGTCTAAACGATCAATTGGAAGTGACACGCTTTCATTCTTCAACACAGTTGTTGCGCGTTCATACACTTTTTTGATGGCAAGATTGATTTGCTCTTTCGAATAAACTTTTGCTTTTTTCGGTTTGACAACAAACTTGTGTTTCGCCAACAAGATTTTCATGCAACGTTCGTCGATTTCTTTTTTCGAAAGTTCGCCCTTGTTCACTTTTTGTTTAATCGCTGAAATAGCATCAGAAACACTCTCAGGGAATAAAAGAATGTCGCAACCGGCTTCAAACGCTTTTACAACAACATCCGTTTTTCCATATTTATCGGCAACAGCCTTCATATTTAATGCGTCTGAAATCACCAAACCTTTAAAGCATAATTTTCCTTTTAATACATCTTGGATTATTTTCTTCGATAAACTACTTGGTAAGCCAGAATCGTCCAAAGCTGGCACATTCAAATGTCCAATCATCACTGAAGAACTTCCAGCGTTAATCCCTTCAATAAATGGATAGAAATCAATAGCTTCGATGGTTTTTAAACTTTGTGAAACAGTTGGCAATTCAAGGTGTGAATCTTTGTCCGTATTTCCATGTCCCGGAAAATGCTTGATGCTTGTCATGATGCCATTTTCTTCCATGCCGCGCACAAAAGCTTTTACATGATCTGCTACTTTTTTTGGATTTTCTCCAAATGAACGAAAACCAATAACTGGATTATTTGGATTACTATTCACATCCGCAACGGGTGAAAAGTTCATGTGAATACCTAATTCTTGACACTCCTGCGCCATCATTGCAGCAATTTCCTTTGATAATTCAAGGCTATCAGCAGCACCAATTGTATATTGATATGGAAAACGCTGACCATCAAACAAACGCATTGAAGTTCCCCATTCAGCATCCATTCCAATCAATAAAGGGATTTTAGATCCAGCTTGAAAACGTTGAATCGCAGCTTTTAAGTTTGATTTTTCGCCTTGAAAAAAAATGATTCCACCAACTTTGTCTTTCAAAACCATTTGTTCAACTTCAGACAAGTGAACTTCTCCTTGATTTGAATAAGCAGCGACCATAAAAAATTGCCCAATCTTTTCTTCCAAAGTCATTGAAGCGAGTTTGTTTTCAGCCCATTCCTGTGCACTCATTCCTGTATCTGGTGTTGCTGAAAGGTTGGTTTTATCCGCTTTCACCAAAGAAACAATTGTTGGAAACGCAACGAAAATCGTGGCTAAAAAACTGAAAGAAAGGAGACTTTTCTTAATCATTGGAGGAAATAAATACGATATATTATTTAATCCACGAATTTAAGGACTTCCGATGAAAGTCATCTGCCTTGAATTGTTTTATTTTAGTTAAACTAATTTCAGACCGTGTTTTAATATAAAATGAATGGCTTACTGACCATTTGTCAGAGTTTTGATGAATGGAATAATTATTGACAAAATGAGCTCGTTGAAAGACAAATATTGTCTTATTTTTGTAACACAACAACGGATTAAGCAGAGAAATGAGCGACATAATTAAATTACTTCCTGATCATATTGCGAATCAAATTGCAGCTGGAGAAGTTGTTCAACGTCCTGCCTCTGTTGTTAAAGAAATGGTTGAGAATGCCATTGATGCTGGTGCAACCAAAATACAGGTTATCATTAAAGATGCCGGTAAAACCTTAATTCAGATAATTGACAACGGTTATGGAATGTCAGGCACTGACGCAGTGATGTGTTTTGAGCGACATGCTACAAGTAAAGTTTCGACGGCAGATGATTTATTCGCTTTAAAAACGAAAGGTTTTCGTGGTGAAGCGTTGGCTTCTATTGCTGCAATTGCTCATGTGTGCGTAAAAACGCGACAAGCACACAGTGAAACAGGAACTTTAATTGAAATTGAAGGAAGTAAAATCAAAACGAATGAGCCGACAGTTTGTCCTGTTGGAACTTCATTTGAAGTGAAGAATTTATTTTACAATGTTCCAGCGCGACGCAATTTCTTGAAATCTGACAACGTTGAATTCAATCACATTGTGGATGAATTTGAACGTGTTGTTTTGGCACATCCAGATTTATCATTCACATTGCATCACAATGACAATGAGGTTTACAACTTGTATTCAGCTGTTTTAAGAAAGCGAATTGTGGATGTATTGGGAAAATCTTCCAATGATAAATTGGTTCCAATTGATGAATCTACAGAAATTGTAACAGTGGTGGGATATGTTGGGAAACCAGAGTTCGCCAAGAAATCTCGTGGTGAACAATTCTTATTCGTCAATAATCGCTATTTCAAAGATACATTCTTCAATCACGCGCTTACAAAGGCCTTTGATGGATTGGTTCAACCCAAAATGTTTCCGAGCTACTTTCTTTACTTGACGGTTGACCCTAAGAAAATTGACGTCAATGTTCATCCAACTAAAACAGAAATTAAGTTCGAAGAAGATCGATTGATTTATGCGATTTTACTTTCAGCTGTTCGACAAGCATTGGGAAAATACAATGTAGCTCCTACTCTCGATTTTGAGCGTGAGACAAGTTTTGATTTGCCACATGAAATGAAATACCAACCTGTCGTTGAGCCAACCATTCGTGTGAATCCTGATTACAATCCGTTTCAAATGACTTCACGCTCTTCAAGTTCAGGTTCTTCCGGAAATTCATTTACAAAAGCGATTCGAGCGGAAGGATTTGGTGCGAGTGAAACAACACCAGCTGATTGGCAAAATTTCTATAAGATTGAAGAGGAAGAACATGTTATTGAGCCTGTTCAATTAGATTTACCAAGCAGTGATTCCTTACCAAAAGCATTTTTATTTCGAGGTAAATATATTTTCACGACGAGTAAATCTGGTTTGTTGGTGTTTGATGCGCAACGAGCGACGGAACGCATTGTTTACGATGAATTAATGGCACAATTCATTTCAAAACCAATCGCTTCACAACAGTTATTATTTCCTATTGAACGTGAGTTTTCAAGCAATGAAAAAACGGAATGGGAAAGCAACAAAACAATGTTGGAGCGTTTAGGATTTGTCGGACAATTTTCTGATAAAACCATTGAAATCAATGCTGTTCCAGCTATTTTGCAAGAAGAAAGCATCCATGAATGCCTTGATTTAATTTTAGAAAAGATTGCCTTTCAAGAAATCGACAAAGGTGAAGTTGCTCACGTGATTGTTCAAGCAATTGCAACGGCAACAGGACGAAGAAAATCAATTACAACCAATGAAGCTGCAGAACATTTAATTGAACAATTATTTTCCTGTTCAGAACACTCATTTACACCGAAAGGAAAGAAAATTATAGAAACAATCACATTAGACGAAATCGCAACAAAATTTTAACATGTTTTCATTCTTAAATAATATCCCACAAGTCACCAAGAACATTCTAATTCTGAATGTGTTGTTTTTTTTGGCGAGTCTTGTATTTGAAAAACAAGGGGTCGATTTGGCCACACTTTTTGGTAGTCATTTTTTTAATTCCGCCTTTTTTGAACCCTTTCAAGTAATCACTTCAATGTTCTTCCATGCAACGTTTATTCACCTTTTTTTCAACATGTTCATTTTTGTAATGATCGGTTCAAGCTTGGAAAAACTTTGGGGAGCTAAACGATTCTTTATTTTTGTAATGGCAGTTGGCCTAGGCGCTGTTGTTTTTCATAACATTTTTGGAGTAATTGAATTATCTAACATTAAAAAGCAATTAGTCAATTTAGGATACAACATTGATAGTTTAGATAATCAACTTAAGAGCATTGGAGGTATTAGATATAACTCTAAAGACCAATGGATAATAGATAAGTATTTAATGCGGTCTGGTACTTCAGGTTTTGGTGCTTCTGGAATAGTTTATGGTTTATTAATAGCATTTGGTATTTTGTTCCCCAATACAGAGTTTTATATGTATTTTCTTTTCCCGATTAAAGCAAAATACTTGATAAGCTTTTATTTTATTTTTGAAGTAATTCAGATTTTCAGCCATTCTGCTACCGATTTTGTTGGTCATGTTGCACACGTGGGTGGTGCAATCACTGCAGCTATAATGGTAATTTATTGGCGAAAAACAGATAAAAAGAACTTTTGGTAAGATGCAGACAGAACGCAATTTATGGGATGATTTAAAACATCAATACAAGTTTGGTGGTATCACTACTCGTTTGATTATTTTCAACGTTGCTGTTTTTCTAGTGATTCAAATTGCGTTGGTTTTTGGTCGTTTACTTGGAGAAGAAGTTGAACCACAAGTGACATCGGTTGTCAATTCTATCTTTGCGCTCAATACCAATTTTGAGGAATTTATCTTCAAACCATGGAGCATCGTCACAAGTATTTTTGCTCATTTTTCAATAATTCACTTGTTTTTGAACATGGTATTTTTATACTTCTCTGGACGAGCATTCGAGGCTATGTTTGATCAAAAGCGATTGATTTATACCTATCTTCTTGGTGGAATAATTGGTGGATTTATTGAACTCTTAGCACATTCTATATTTTCAGCGTTTGAAAGTCAATCTTTTGTGGTAGTTGGCGCATCAGGTTCAGTAATGACACTTCTAGCTGCAATGGCTTTTCATCGACCAAATTTAGTGGTGAACGTATTTAATTTATTTTCAATTCGATTAATTTTTGTCGCAGGACTTTTTATTTTAACTGATTTAGTATCTTTAGGACTGAATGATGGAACGGCTCACTTTGTACATTTGGGCGGTGCTTTGTTTGGAATGCTTTCAGTTTATAATTACCACAGTAGTTCAAATTTGATAATACAATTACAAATGTTAGGAGATCGAATTTCACGGTTTTTTAAAACACTTTTCAGTTCAAACAAACAGCTGAAAGTAAAAAAAGGAGGAGCATATCAAAATGCACGTTTCAAAACGGACGAAGAATTTAATTTAGAGAAAAAACAAAAACAAGCGAAAACTGATGCCATTTTGGATAAAATTTCTAAATCTGGTTATGAATCGTTAACAAAAGCAGAAAAGGAATTCCTTTTCAATCAAAGCAAGAATGGGTAACCTGTTAAAGAAAATATTAAAATTCTCTTCACTAATAAAAGTGTTGACCATTATCTGCCTTGTTGGTTTGATTTTGGCCTACCTTGCTCCTTTTGTTCATCCCGCAACGTTTAAGCTACTTCCATTCTTTGGTTTGGCCTATCCAATCATATTAATTTTCACAATAATCTTTTTAATCATCTGGTCCTTTGCCAAATCAAAATGGGCATTGATTACACTAGGAGTTCTTTTATTAGGCGGAAAACTGCATTTCAGAATGATTGCATTTGGATCAGATCAAGAAAATGTTCCAACAGAAGAAAAAGTGCTAAATGTAATGAGTTACAATGTTCGTCTGTTTGATTTATACTCTTCAGATACAGACCATCGCACAGAAAAACGCGATTCTATCTTCAATTACATTGTTCGTTCAAATCCAGACATCATTTGTTTTCAAGAGTTTTATCACCAGGATAAACCCACATCTTTTTCTACACGCGATACTTTGATTCAATTATTAGGAATTAAAGACTATCACGAACGTTATGCGCACAAACTGAAAGGCAGACAAAATTTTGGTGTATGTGTCTTATCAAAATATCCTTTAATTGCCAAAGGTGATGTGATGTTCTCTACTCAAGGTGAAAATGATTTCAATTATTGCATTTACGTGGATTTAGTAAAGAACCAAGATACGTTTAGAATTTACAATGTTCACCTTCAATCCATTCGTTTACAACAAGAAGATTATTCTGTTTTTGAAGATGGAAGCACTAAAACAGCCGATGATCGCTCAACTATAAAATTATTGATTGATAAATTGCGTATCGCCTATCCAAAACGTGCTGAACAAGCTAGAACGGTTATGGAACATGTTAAAACATCGCCTTATCCAACGATTGTTTGCGGCGATTTTAATGACACTCCAATGTCATACGCCTACAATCAATTCAACCAATTATTGATTGATGCATTTAGAAACTGTTCATCTGGAATTGGAACTACTTATGTTGGAAAAGTTCCTGCAGGAAGAATTGATTATATTTTTCATACAAAAGATTTACAATCAAGTCATTTTGTAATTCAAGAAGATGCTTATTCAGATCACCGTGCAATTTCTTGTAAAATTTACAAAGACAGCTTGCGATAAAAAGGTATATTTGAAGGCTATTAAATTTTAACCATGAAACGATTATTATCATTTGCATCATTTTCCTTGTTATTGATTTCTGCGGCTTGTACATCAAATGATCCACAACCCGAAGCTAAAACTGAAAAACCAGTTGAGGTAACAATCAATGGTGAATGGACCTTGTTCAAAGAACAAAAAAATGGTAAAGTTGTCGATTCAAAAGGTAAGCCAACGGCTGTAAGTATTGAATTTGAAGCCAATGGTTATTTTGTCTTCTTTGATAAAATTACGGATCAAAAAATGATTGATTCAGGTGTAAGCGAAATTCAAGAACGTTACAAAGGTCAATTTACCTTAAACGGAAAAAACCTTAAAATGAATCATTTTGTGAATGACTCTTTAATTACTGAAGAATTTGAAGTTCAAACATTAACAGCAGATGAATTGGTGTTAAAAAATAAAGCTTCAAATCATGTTGAATTTTATAAAAAGTAAGAGGGCGTTGTCCTCTTTTTTTTCGTTATGATTGTAGAAATTAATCCAAAGAACATCGACAAACGTCTGATACAACAGGCTGTTGAAATATTGCAAAAAGGAGGAGTAATTATTTTTCCAACGGATACTGTTTATGCAATGGGCTGTGATTTGTTGAACAAAAAAGGATTGAACAACCTAGCGAAATTGAAAGATATCAAGCTAAGCAAAGCAAATTTCTCGATTATTTGTTCTGATTTAAGTCATTTGTCTGATTACGTAAAACAAATTGATCGACCAACATTTAAGTTATTGAAAAACAGTCTTCCAGGACCTTTTACTTTTATTTTAACTGCAACCAATGAAGTTCCTAAATTGTTCGATAGCAACAAGAAAGAAATAGGTATTCGTATTCCAAACAATGAAATTATTTTAGAAATTGTTCGAGCACTCGGGAATCCAGTTGCAACGACTTCTTTACACAACGATGAAGACGAGATCATGGATTACTTTGCGGATCCATATGCAATTTATGAACGTTACGAAGATGACGTGGAATTAATCATCGATGGCGGTTACGGGAATCTGGACGCTTCAACTGTTGTCGATTGCACTTCCGGAGCTCCTGAAATCGTGCGTCAAGGAATTGGACAATTGGATTTATGATCCTCATTTTAAATTGCGGAAGTTCAAAAGTCCCATACATTGAAGAAATGGTGGATGAATTTTGTGGTTTCACTACAATTCCAATTTTAGACTTTTCAATAGAACGTTTAACTGAATTCGATGGAGTAATTATTTCTGGTGCGCCCGTGCTCATAACTGAACAAAACATTTCAGAACACCTTAAAAAAGTTGAATGGATTAAAAACACGTCAATTCCGGTTCTAGGAATTTGTTTTGGACATCAATTGATTGGATTAACATTTGGGGCTTTTGGTTCACGAATGAAAGAAGACCGCGATTGGCAAACGATTGAAGCTTTCGAAGATTCCATTCTTTTTCAAAAATTACCGCAAGAGTTTGAAATGATGGAAGATCATTGCGAAACCATTTCAATCCCTCAAAATTTCAAGCTTATTGCTTCTTCTGATGCTTGTGTCAATGAAGCAATGCAACACAATGAATTACCACTATTTGGAATTCAATTTCATCCGGAAGTCTCAGGAAATCTCGGGAGAATTATCATTGAGAACTTTGTTAATTTCTGTCTGAATCGTTCAAATTAGTCGTTTTTAACAATCACTGTTGAAAGAAAAGTAAAACGGTTCGAATTTAACGGCCGCTTTTAAACGATATTCGTGATATGGTACTTAGTAGATTTTGGCTTATAATATTTATCTCCTCCATCCTATTTGTGGTAGCGAGTTTGTTTACATCGAACAATTATTCAATCGATTACATGTTGAATGGTAAAAAGGATGATCCTATTTTGGTAGGAGAAAAATACCTTAACCAATTGCCACATGCGATTCAAGACTCACTAAAAGCTTCATCCGAAGGAACATATGCAATTCCCGATACAGATAGCATGTTTGTAATGAAAAACAAAACAGTTACAATTTACAATGGATTTCAGAAATCAGATGGTTTGCTTGAAACATGTAAAACGAGCTTGTTTGATTTAATTCTACCGTTAATCGCTTACCTTGCTTTTTTCAGTGGAATCATGCAGTTGCTAATAGACTCTGGAGCGACAGAGCGTTTAGCACGAAGATTAAGTCCATTTTTTGTCAGTGTTTTCCCATCAGTTCCTAAAGGACACGAATCAATTTCTTACATGACGTTGAATTTTTCCGCCAACTTTTTAGGTTTGGATTCAGCCGCAACACCTTTTGGATTGAAAGCGATGCAAAGTTTACAGGAAATTAATCCTGAAAAAGAAAAAGCAAGTGATGCTCAAATCATGTTTATGTGTTTGCATGCTGCTGGACTGACATTAATTCCAACTTCCATCATTGGTTACCGCGCTGCTCAAGATGCAACAAATCCGGCTGATGTTATGTTGCCGTGTATTATTACATCATTCATTGGTACAATTGCGGCATTTTTAATTGTAGGTATTCGTCAACGTATCAATTTCAGAAGTGCGACCTTGTTAATCGCTTTAATATCAATTATAGCTGGAATTATCGGTTTGTTGTTATATGTCAACAGCTTAGATTTAATCGGAAAGAACTTTTTTACAAGTAATTTTTCAAGTTTGCTTTTGTTGACAATTATAGCTTTCACCTTGATATTTGCATTTGTCAATGAACGAAAATTTAAAGAAAAAGAAACGACCATTTTTGATGCTTTCGTTGTAGGCGCGAAAAGTGGAATCAGCACTGGAGTTTCAATTTTCCCGTATGTACTTGGAATGTTGGCTGCGATTTCATTGTTTAGAAACAGTGGTTTGTTTGAGGTTATCAGTGTTTGGATTTCAAATGGTTTTCATCTGATGGGTGTTTCCAAAGAAGTCACGGATTCGTTACCTGTTGCCATGTTGCGTCCATTTAGCTCTTCTGGTTCACGTGGGTTCATGATTGATTCCATGCAAACATTTGGTCCAGATTCTTTGACTGGTCGTTTGAGTTGTATTTTTCAATGTAGCGCTGAAACAACGTTTTATGTAATTGCTGTTTATTTTGGCGCAATCAACGTTCGAAATACACGATATGCATTAGGAACGATGTTACTTGTTGACTTAATATGTGTTATCACTGCAGTATTTGTTGCAATGTGGTTCTTCTAATTCAATTCAGTATGTTCAGCTTTTTAAAAAAGAAAGAAAAAAATAGTCCTAAACCAGTCGAACAAGTGACAATGTCATTTGTGAAACCATTGGATTATCATCCAAAAATAATTTTGGCTTGGGCTCGTGCAATTGAAGGAAACGATGACTTAATGCGTTGGTTAAAAGAAAATGGATACCCAGAATTGTCCATGGCAACCTTTGCAATTTACTTGAAAGATGAAGCTCGTACTTGGTTGTTACAAAACGGTTATCCGCATTTGATGGCTATGATCAATGCAGCCGAAGGAAATGAAACAGCTCAAAAATGGTTAATAGCACACAATTTTGAGATTCTTTATCACATCGCTATGGCGGTTGAAGACGACCAGATGAGTTGGGATTGGCTGGGTAAAAATGTTACACCTGACATTTTCTTACTGACGCAATCCATTAAGAAAGTGAAAGACCAAATTGAGGAAAATCACAACGATGTGCATTCCTTTGGAAAGGATATATAACGATTCGAAGATTTGATGATTCAAAAATTTAAATAGTTAAATCTTTGAATTTTTGTTAGCTGAATTCTTTAATTTTCAAATTCCGTTATAGCGAATCTCAACTGCTGTAGCTCCTTTGCCATATTCACGGAAATCAGCATCGTAAAACTCCACACCTTCTTTTTTAGCCAAGAATAAGCGAACTTCCGTTTTTAAAACTCCTTCACCTACTCCGTGTATCACAATCAGTTTGCGAATGTGTTTTTCCTTCGCTCGGTTAAAAAAAGAACGAAATTCCTTCATTTGAAGATTTAAAATTTCTGCATTTCCCATTCCAGCATGTGAATCAATCAAGGATTCAATGTGAAGATCAATTTCCCAAATATCAATTGGTTTGCGAACACCTGTTAATTGTTCTTTTCGCACGGAATGTTTGAATTTCGAAAAAGTATCGTCTTCGTTGATCTGTGCAACATGTTCATCAGGAAGATGATATTCGGTTCCGTGAATTTTTACCAATTCGTTTTCGCGGAATGGACGTTCAAATCCCAGTTCATCTTCAACATGAATGAAACCTTTTTCATCGATGCGACGAACGATTCCACCCCCTTGCTCATACAAGAAAGCGACTTTTTCGTCAACCTTGAATTGCTTTGAAGTACCAGTCATAATATTCCATTATTTTTTCGAGGTAAACCAACAATAATACCAAAGGTGTTAGCAACGACGCAATCCAAAAAAAGACAATGGTGAATTTGAATAGAAAACTTGCATCCTTTTTAACAGGGCTCAACAAAACAGAATTTACTTGACTCGCTAATAGTGGATTCGCATCTTCTTCAGAAACATTGTCAACATAGGTTCTCAAGGCATTGTTTCGTTCCAATAAAATGTTTTTGATTCCTTGAAAATCCTTGTTCGACAGCAGTTTATAAGTCGTTTTGTAATTGATTTCTTCGTCGCGAAGTTCCTTTCTCAAATGATATTGATTTTGAATTGAACGTACTCTGAACCCCATGATAAATCCAAAGGCAATCAACATGTATTCATCGATTAACCAACCGACAACAATTAGCACCAACGAAGAAATGAATGAAAAAATCAATAAAAATAAATCGTGATTGTGTTTCATCAATAATTTGAACAATTGTCCACCGTCTAAAGGATCTAATGGTATCAAGTTCATTAAGTTTAAAAAAAGATACAGCAACCCCAAATTCACCATCCAAACTTCTTGAAAAACGTTCGCTAGAAATATCAAACCAACTCCAATAAGAATCCCAGGAAATGGTCCTGCACCTACAACAATAAGACTTTGTTTTTGAGAATATTCCTCCTTGCTACCTTGAACAAAGGCTCCCATTAATGGAATAAAAAGCATTCTGACGTTATTATAACCAAACAACTTCATCATTGTAAAATGACCGAGTTCATGCGTTAACAATACCACCAAGAAATAAATGATGAAGTTAACTTCTTCTGTAAACACCAAAAGAAATGCAATAACAAAAAGCACAATCGAAAAAACCGTCAAAGCAAGATTGCCTTTTGGTTTTGCTTCAATTAGCTCAGGTTTTGGCGGATAAAAATCGTATTCTTCCATGTAAATTCAAACGAAAAAAATCGCTTTTTGTCTTTTAGGTTATTTTTTTAATAATTGTGCAAAATCCTTAGCAAAGTAGGTCAAAATAGCATCTGCACCTGCACGACGCATACTTAAAAGCATTTCACTAATTGCCAAATCATAATTCAACCAACCTTTTTCTGCTGCGGCATACACCATTGCACATTCACCACTCACGTTGTACGCAGTGATTGGAATATTGAAATTATCTTTTAACATGTGAATAATGTCTAAATAGCAAAGTGCCGGTTTTACCATTAACATATCAGCACCTTCCATAAAGTCTAATTCAGCTTCTAACAATGCTTCACGTTTATTCGCTGGATTCATTTGATACGTTTTTTTATCACCATGTTTTGGTGCGGAGTTTAACGCGTCACGGAAAGGCCCATAAAATGCACTTGCGTATTTTGCAGTATAGGACATGATTGAAACGTCTGTAAAATCATGCAAATCTAAATATTCGCGAATACTCCCTACTCGTCCGTCCATCATGTCTGAAGGTCCGATAATATCAATTCCAGCTTGAGCTTGTGCAAGCGCCATTTTATTTAAAATCGGCAAGGTTTCATCATTTAAAATAGTTCCGTTTTCAACTAAACCATCATGTCCATCAGAAGAATATGGATCCATTGCCACATCAGACATTAAAACAATCTCAGGAAACGTTTCTTTTAACGTACGGATAGCGTGCAAATAAAAATTCTCTTCGGCATAACTATATGTTGCTGTTTTGTCTTTCAAAGCCTCGTCAACCGCAGGGAACATGTCATAGGTATAAATTCCAAGATTCATACATGTTTCTATTTCTGGTAGCAATTTATCAATTGACCAACGGAAGTTATTTGGTAACGAGGAAATTTCTTCTTTAATATTTTTACCATCTTTTAAAAAAATGGGATAAATCAAATGTTCAGTACCAATTTTAGTTTCTTCAACCATGTGACGAATTGCAGCCGATTTTCTATTTCTTCTTGGACGGATATTCATGTTCAAAATGTTTAATAATAGCTCAAAGTTAATCAAGCTTATCCAATTGTTAACTTTTTATCATGTTCAATTCATTTGAGAAGTGATTTTTATATTTTTTTGTTACTTTAGCCTCGTTATTTACACGTTCATATGAAAATCACTTTTTATTCACTTAGTATTATAGGTCTTTCGCTTTCATTGCTCACTTCTTGTGGTGGCTCAAATGATGGAAAAGAGAAAGTTGACAAGGAAGTTCTTGATCCAAACAGTTCTTTGAATACAAATTTCGATGGTAAAATTTTCAGTATTCCTTCACCTGTGCAAACTGCATTGTTGATTAAGGAAATAAATTTGCCATTTAACCAAGATTTATTGAATCCAATAAAAAGTGCATCAACTTATTCAACTGAATATAAACAAGCATTGAACCTTGGTATTTACGGTACAGATTTAGGTTATTCTGCCTTGTACAAACAAAAAAGCGTTTCATTGAAATACTTATCAGTGGTTGAGAAATTAACGGGTGAATTAGGTTTAGAGGGTGCATTTGATAAAAAATTCATGTCGCGTTTTGAAAAGAATTCCGACAATCAAGACTCAATGATGGTTATTGTCTCAGATGCGTTCAGAAAAGCGGACAACTACTTGAAAAACTCGAACAGAAAAGCCACTTCAGCACTTATATTAACAGGTGGATGGGTTGAATCATTGCATTATGCTTGTCAGCTGAACAAAACGAAAAGCAATCAAAAAATTATTTCTCGTATCGGAGAACAACAGCAAACGTTGAATACAATTATTGAGATTCTGGAAGAGTACAACAAGAAAGGAAGCAATGATAATTTAATTTCAGAATTAAAAGATCTTCAAACATCATTTGATAAAGTGGTTATTGATTATCAATATGTTGCTCCAAAAACTGATGCAAAAACAAAAACGACAACGTTGAACCACAACATCACTGTTAAAATTGATGCTGCAACATTGGAACAAATTGCATTGAAAGTTGCTCAAATCCGTGAAAACATTATTAAATAAGCCATGAAATACTCTACAATACTCTTAATTGCGTTTACCACTTTTTTAAGCGCTAATGTAAAAGCACAAGATTGCGAAAAAATTGTTGGTGTTTGTGAAGGATACTTAAATGGAACAAAAGGTTCATCAAAATTCGTTTCTGACGGACAAGTTTACACTGCTTTTTTAGATAGAGAAAAAGCTGAATTTAAAACAACTTTCTTTGGCGGTTCAACTTACCGTATTGCTGCAAGTGCTGGTTCTGAAGATGATTATGTAATTTTCACAGTTCGCGATCCTAAAGGAAACATTCTTTTCACGAATAAAGATTTTAAAAATTCGCCGTACTGGGATTTTAAAGTGCCGAAAACAATTCCTGTTACAATTGAAACAGAATTAGATTTGGATAAAAAAGTCACAGGTTGTGCTGTTATGCTTATTGGCTTCAAGCAATAATTGATCGTTTAAATGAGCGAGCGAATTCTCCGTGCCTTAATGCAACTTTTTGCGATTATTGCAAAAGTTGATGATTTAGGTGAAAGTGATGAAGTTCAGCAAATTAAAAGTTCGAAAGGAAAATCGATTATTGACTCTTTTTTAAGAGCCGAATTAAATGCCTTATTAGTCCAAAAATACCTTGGTTTATTCGATGAATACCTAAATGCGTTGCATCTAAAACAACAGCGCAAAGATGGTGACAGAAAAAGAACATCCTTAAATTCTGTAAAAATCCTTCGCATTTGTGCTCAAATCAATGAGGAATTAACACAGAAGCAAAAGGTAATTGTATTGATTCGTATCATAGAATTTATTCAATCCAATGAAGTTGTGACCGAACAAGAAATTGAGTTCGTTAACACTGTTGCTGAATCATTTAACATTGCTAAGGAAGAATATGACATAATCACGGATTTTGTTCTAAGCTCCAATGTTCATACAATCATCTCTCCTGATGTACTTTATGTACAAGCTGTTCCAAAGGAAGGGCTCAAAACAATCCAACTTCGAGGGTTAGATGATGATATACGAATACTTCAAGTAAAAAGTGTTAACACTTTGTTTTTTAAGTATTTTGGAAAAGATGATCTTAGCATAAATGGTCAGTTTGTTTCAAATGATCGGACGCATATTTTTACACGTGGTTCTACACTAAAGACACAAAAAACAAAACAAGTTTACTACAGCGATGTCATCAGCAAATTCATTGATTTAGGTAATAAAGAACGGATTACTTTTAAGGTTGATGCCATTTCTTACAAATTCAAAGGTGGTAAACCTGGCTTATATCCATTCAATTTCGTTGAAGAATCTGGAAAGTTGGTTGGAATTATGGGTGGTTCAGGAACAGGAAAGTCTACCCTATTGAATGTCTTGAATGGTTCTTACAAACCAACGACAGGAACAATAACAATCAACGGATTAGATATTCATACCGAAAAATCGAAATTACAAGGAATTATTGGCTTTGTAAGTCAAGATGATTTGTTAATTGAAGAATTAACAGTTTTTCAAAATCTTTTTTTTAACGCAAAGCTTTGCTATTCCAAATTAACTGATCGAGAAATCAACCGAAAAGTTATTGATGTGCTTCAGTCCATTGGTTTGTATGAAGTTAAGGATTTAGTTGTTGGCAATCCTTTAGAAAAGACCATTTCAGGCGGACAAAGAAAACGCTTGAACATTGCGTTGGAATTGATTCGTGAGCCAGAAGTTTTGTTTGTTGACGAACCCACTTCAGGTTTATCGTCGAGGGATTCGGAAAACATCATGGACTTATTGAAGGAAATGACTTTCAAGGGGAAACTGGTTTTTGTTGTGATACATCAACCATCTTCAGAGATTTATAAGATGTTTGATCGTATGTTAATCATGGATCAAGGAGGCTTCCCTATTTTTGATGGGAATCCAATTGATGCTATTGTCTATTTCAAACATCACATTCATCACGGAAATGCTGAAGAACGTGAATGTTCA
The DNA here is from genome assembly GCA_023262855.1 of Crocinitomicaceae bacterium. GTDB lineage: Bacteria > Bacteroidota > Bacteroidia > Flavobacteriales_D > Crocinitomicaceae > M0103. The sequence goes on along the minus strand of JALQYQ010000053.1, from coordinate 27,970 downwards.
CTGTGTGGAAATGTCAATCCTGAACAATTATTTAATATCATCGACACGAAAATTGTGGATGAATACGGCAAGTTGACAGATGCGCGAAAAACGAGTCCAGAAGAATGGTACAGCAAATACTTGAAATCCAGAAAGATTACAAAGGTTGAACAACGAAATACTACTCCATCCGCCCACTCAAGTATTCCTTCACGCTTGAAACAGTTTTGGGTTTTCTTTTTGCGTGATGTTTTGAGTAAGCTTTCAAATCGTCAATATATTTTAGTTACTTTTTTAGAAGCACCACTTCTTGCTTTGGTCCTTTCCTTTTTTGTGAAGTATTTCAGTACCAATCAAGATGGAAATTCACATTATTCATTTTACAGTAATGAGAATATTCCTCAATACATCTTCATCGCTGTAGTAGTAGCCTTATTTTTAGGATTAACTGTTGCTGCAGAAGAAATTCACAAGGACAAACGCATCTTAAAACGCGAATCGTTTCTCAACCTTTCGAAAGCCAGTTATTTATATTCAAAGATTTCTATCCTTTTTATTATCTCAGCTGTTCAAATGTTGTTATTTGTACTAATTGGTAATTACATCCTCGAGATAAAAGGATTATGGTTAGAATATTGGTTGATTTTGTTTACTACCTCTTGTGCTGCAAATGTTTTAGGACTCAATATTTCAAGCGCATTCAATTCAGCAAAAGTTATTTATGTCATTGTTCCAATTATGATTATTCCACAACTCTTGTTTAGTGGAGTAATTGTAAAATTCGACAAATTACACCCGGTTCTTTCAAAATCAACAGAGGTTCCTTGGATTGGCGATTTGATGGTTTCGCGTTGGTCATACGAAGCAATTGCTGTTTCGCAATCCACTGAAAATGATTTGGATAAGTTGTTTTTTGAATTGAATAAAGATAAATTTGAAGCTAGTTGGAAAAAAGATTATTGGCTACCTGAAATTCAATACCATTTAGACCAGCTCTCATCGACAAAAGTTGATTGGAAAGTGCGTCAGAATTCACGTGATTTATTAATCAAGGAAATAAAAAAGGAAGAAGATAAATGGGAAAACTTGAAATGCGAAGATTGCGAACAAACATTACTAGCATTCGATGGTCCAAAAGAAAAGATTAACACCTATAAATTGGATGAATTCTTCGGCTACCTTAAAAAGCAATACATCAATACAGCGAATAGATCTTCCGATAGCATTGAATTGAAGAAGCAAAAAATGGGAATTGAAACCTATAATTTATTGAGAGATCAGTACTCGAATGAAGCTTTAAATGATATTGTTACAAATCGTTTGGAAACGGAAAAGGTGTTGACCTATAAAAATGAACTGTTTAGAAAAGACAATCCGATTTTCTTGGCTACAAAAGATCCGTTGTTTTTCAGTTCCCACTTTTATGCACCAAGTAAAAATCTGTTTGGTTTACAATTAAGTACGTTCTGGGCTAATTTAATTGTTCTTTGGGGAATTATTATTCTTTCGTTTATAGCTCTTTATTATGATTGGTTACGCAAGTTGTTAATGACCGTTGGTTATTGGCGTAATCGTCTACAAAAAAAGCCACTCGCATAACGAATGGCTTTCAATTCAAAGAATATTTATATTACATCAACATTCCACCGCAAACATTAATTGTTTGACCGGTAATGTATGCAGACATATCGGAACCTAAGAAAACTGTAAGGTTAGCAACATCTTTCGGTGAGCCACCTCTTTTTAATGGAATAGAATTTCTCCATTCTTCAACAACCTTTTGATCAAGAACTTCTGTCATTTCAGTCTCAATAAATCCTGGAGCAATTGCGTTACAACGAATGTTTCTTGAACCTAATTCTTGTGCAATTGATTTAGAGAAACCAATTAAACCAGCTTTTGAAGCTGCATAATTTGATTGACCAGCGTTACCACTTACTCCAACAACAGAAGACATATTAATTATAGAACCACTTCTTGCTTTCAACATTGGGCGTTGAACAGCTTTAGTTAAATTAAATGCAGATTTCAAATTCGTATTGATCACTTCATCCCATTGCTCCTCAGTCATTCTCATTAATAAAGTATCACGTGTAATACCTGCATTATTTACCAAAACATCGATAGTTCCAAACTCCGCAACAACATCATCTACTAACTTTTGTGCATCATCAAATTTAGAAGCGTCACTTTTAAACCCTTTTACAACTCCTCCGTCTTTTGCTAATTCAGCTTCAAGAGCTCTTGCCTTTTCATCAGATGATAAATATGTAAAAGCAACTTTAGCACCATGATTAACGCACTCCTCAGCAATTGCTTTACCAATTCCTCTAGATGCTCCAGTAATCAAAACCACTTTGTTTTCTAATAATTTCATAGCTAAAAAAAATTTTAACCAAAGATAAACAATGCAAACAATCTGAACCCAATCACCTATTTATTCTTTTAAAAGTGAATTGTGAATTAAAAAAATATTTTTTTCAAAAAAAACTTGCATGCAATTAATAATTAATCTAAATTTGACTTAGGTTTAGTTGTAAAAGGTAGGTTAGGTTAGGTTTGAAAGGAGCGAAACGCCTGTTTTGCTCCTTTCGACGTTTTTAGACCTTTCGTTGTTCACTAAAAAACGCCCAAATTCAATTAAAATAAAACTTCGATCAATTAAAGAAATCCCACGTTAACCCAAGTCTGAATTGAGTTCCAGGAATTGGATGATTCGTTAAAACGGGCATAGAATGTTGATTCCAGAAATACCCAATATTTTCAAAACGAACATAAAATTTGAATTCATCAATTTGAAACCCTGTAAAGAAGTGAAGGTTGAAGTACACAGAATTTACAGAATTTGTTTTCCAAAATTCGTACGAGCCGATTAGAGAATTAAATTGAATTGGTGAAAACTGCGATAAATAAGATGCATCAACTCCAATGTACGCTTGCATTTTTTTTGCTTTGAACAAACCTCCTTTTAGAAAAGTTCTTACACTAATTTGATGATTTGGAATAAATTGAATCGAACTTGAATTGATTGCAAAAGCATAACTAGGCTGCAAATACAGTTTTTTGAAACGATAAGAAGCTCTTAAATTGAATTGCAATGCTGACAAATTCGTTATTGTATCATTTCTCCAAAGTGAATCGATGAAGAAATAGTTATTTTTCAAGCTCACATAACTTACACCAGCATTCAAATCAATTCCACCAAATGATTGTTGAAACGTGATATCACCATACAAACGCGTTTGTTTTTGTGGATTTTGAATCGTTGAAGCATAGTTATTTGCGTAGATAAATCGCTGATGAACTTCCGGTAACTCACTTCTGTAATTTAAGGATGCATTCAATTTACTTCTACCAACTAATATTGAAGTTGCTAGTTCATTTTTAAATTCCTGTTTAGCACCAATCAAATTGTGTTTGTGAACTTCAGAAAATTTAAACTTACGCGTTTGATACTGAAAATTAGCAGCAAGATTAACTTCTGTTGTATCATTTCTATGATTCAAATTGTCGTATTTCCAATATCGAACTTCAGCACCTACGCCAAATGCAACTTTCTTGTTCTTAAAAAAAAATCCTGCACCATTCGTTATTGACGACAATTGATTTTGATCCATTGTCAAGGTACTGTCGTAGTTAATTTCATTGTAAATCAACGATAAGGTGTCTATTTCTTCGGAATATCGTAAGTTTCGAATTTGTAATTGATGAGAAGTGAATAAACCAATCGCAACAAGAGAATCCTTACTGAAATCGAAATAATTTGTATGAATCAAATTCGTTCGTTGATTTGAATGATAGGCATTTTCTTTTTGAACGGGCAATAATCGAAGTGCGAAATCATCAGCCAACGAATCGACCAATAAACCGTTGTTTACATGAAACTCAGATGTTAAATAAGAGGCCTGAGTTAAAAAAGAATAAAAAGAACCTTTTTTGGCTAATTGGAATTCCAAGTCATTAAGATTGTAATCTCCATTTCTGAGAAAACCAGAACCTTTGTTTTTTTTGTATTCTAAATTGACAATGAGATATTTTCCAAAACTTTGCTGGTAAGACATTAATACGTTCTGAGTTCCCTGGGAACCAAACGAATAATTAAATCCTATGTGCGGGAGTCCAGAAAAAACGAGTGGCTTCCATGAATTGAAGTTTTGTTGAATTTGAGCACCATGATTAGTGAACAACCAACGCGGAGTGAAAGTATTAAATTGAGATATACTTCCTCCTGGATTTGTAGAACTCAAAAAGGCATTAAACACATCAATAGAATCAAGCTGTCCTCCTATTCTACTCGTGTATTTTAATGTATCGTATGGAATGAGTGAATTGAAATTCTGTGACCTGCCAATAAAACAAAAGAATAACAGAAAAAACAACACCCAATTTCGCATGACTGATAATTAAAAAAATAAAGGTATAAAAAAAGGGGCTAATGCCCCCTTCATATCTTGTCAAAAACTATTACAGTTTGTTGATAGCAACTTGTAAACCAGATTTTAAGTTCGCAGCTTTGTTTTTGTGGATAATGTTTCTTTTTGCAAGTTTATCCAACATAGCTACAACACTTGGAAACAATGTCTCAGCTTCTTTTTTATCTGTTAATGCGCGTAATTTACGTACAGCATTACGAGTTGTTTTGTGCTGATATTTGTTACGAAGTCTTTTTCCTTCGTTTGATCTGATTCTTTTTTGTGCTGACTTGTGATTCGCCATTTTTCTTTTGTTTTATAAAGTTATAGACATATGTCTTGCAGCCCATAGGAGAATCGAACTCCTGTTTCCAGGATGAAAACCTGGCGTCCTAACCACTAGACGAATGGGCCAAATATTAAATTTGGCAGCCCATAGGAGAATCGAACTCCTGTTTCCAGGATGAAAACCTGGCGTCCTAACCACTAGACGAATGGGCCGTATGTCAATTTTCCCGTTAATTTGGGAGTGCAAATATATTACGAAATTCTGTAATAGCAAACGTATCTGCGCTTTTTTTTAAAAAAAATCACTTTCGTCGGATTTCATTTTGAATCCCAGACGTTTACCGGTTTGCAATTGTAGGTTGTTACTAATTAATTGTATCTCACCAACCGATAATTCTGCTACGAAATCATACGGTGGCACTAATAAATCAAACTCTAAGGCATACGCAAAAGAAGACTGAACGATAAGGCAAACCAAGTCATCTGTAAGAACAGTGTTTTCCAAATCTCTAAACAGAACTCCCAATTGTCCTTTGCCTTCCATCATGAAATGGCGATCGTGATTAATAAACAATCGACCAATCAAATAGCCAGAGTCATTTAAACGATTTTGAATAAATGACTCTGCTAAAAAATTATAGATATAAATAACACCAAAATAACCGTTGGCATCGTTCTCTCTTAGGTATTTTGTGCCCCATAACGGATTATCATCAGGCAAACGAAAAACATTGTTATGTAGGTGAAAAACTAGTACATCACTACCAACATAAACATGAATTTCAAAGTTGCCTTTTTCTTTGTAGCTTAATCGAATTCGTTGATCTTTAACCTTTTTTTGAAGCGCATCAATTTCTGATTTAATCGTCTCTTTGATTTTCAAAAAAACTTGTTCGCAATCATCAGCGATGTTTTGTTTCAACGCTGATTTATTCAATAGAAGGTCAAGAATTATTTTTCGATTTTGCTCCATTTTAATATGCTTTTGCGAAAATCACGCGTTTAGAAGATGGTTTACCTGTTACCATACAAACACCTGCCTCTTCAGGTTGGTCGATGGCAATACAACGAATCGTTGCCTGAGTTTCCTCCTTGATTTTTGCTTCAGTTTCTTTCGTTCCATCCCAATGGGCATAGAAAAATCCACCACCATCAATTTTCGATTTGAACTCTTCGTAAGAATCTACTGTTTGGATATTTGCTGCACGGTAATCTTTCGCACGCTGCAATAAATTAGTTTGAATTTCAGCTAATAGGTTTTCAATAAATCCATCTATACCATCAAAGTCAACAACTTCTTTCGTTTTGTTATCTCTTCTAGCTACTTCAACTTTTCCATTTTCTAAATCTCTTGGACCCATTGCTAAACGAACTGGAACACCTTTGGCTTCGTACTCAGCAAATTTCCATCCTGGACGACGATTGTCATCATTATCATATTTAAATGAAATTCCTAAAGCTTTCAATTTCTTGCCTAATTCTTGGAATTTTTCATCGATTTTAGCCAATTCTTCATCTGTGCGATGGATCGGAACAGCAACAACTTGAATTGGAGCCAATGCTGGAGGCAAAACCAATCCTTCATCATCAGAATGCGTCATAATTAACGCTCCCATCAAACGAGTTGAAACACCCCAAGAAGTTGCCCAAACATGTTCTAATTTACCTTCTTTATCTGCAAATTTAACATCAAACGCTTTCGCGAAGTTTTGCCCCAAGAAATGTGAAGTTCCAGCTTGTAAAGCTTTTCCATCTTGCATCATTGCCTCAATACAATACGTATCATCTGCACCTGCAAAACGCTCGCTTTCTGTTTTTACACCTTTAATCACTGGCATTGCCATGAAATTCTCTGCAAAATCAGCGTACACTTCTAGCATTTGAACTGTTTCATCAATAGCTTCTTGTTTCGTAGCATGCGCAGTATGACCTTCTTGCCAAAGGAATTCAGTTGTTCTTAAAAACAAACGTGTTCTCATTTCCCAGCGAACAACATTTGCCCATTGGTTGATAAGAATAGGTAAATCACGGTATGATTGAATCCAGTTTTTATACGAGTTCCAAATAATCGTCTCAGATGTAGGTCGAACAATTAATTCTTCTTCTAGTTTTGCTGTTGGATCAACGACCACTCCACTTCCATCCTCCGCATTTTTCAAACGGTAATGTGTTACAACAGCACATTCTTTTGCGAAGCCATCTACATGACTAGCTTCTTTACTCAAATACGATTTAGGTATAAACAAGGGGAAATATGCATTTGAATGTCCGGTTTCTTTGAATTTTTGATCCAAAACGTCTTTCATTTTTTCCCAGATCGCATATCCATACGGTTTAATAACCATACATCCGCGAACATCTGAATGTTCTGCAAGATCTGCCCTATAAACTAATTCGTTGTACCATTTTGAGTAATCCTCTTCGCGAGTTGTATATTTCTGTGCCATGAACTTAAATCGTTGATTGACTTTGTTAATTTTTTGCAAAGTTAAAAATTAAAAATTACCTTTAGGATAAATTAAATCTTCAAAAAGATGAAAGTTACACTATACCTATCTTCCTTAACCCTATTGTCTGGAGTTTTAACTTCATGTTATTCAAATCGAATGCTCGTTGATGATGACGTTTACGTGATGAAAAACGCAGAATTACCAGTTGGAGAATCGTTAACTGACGAAACAAATTATTCTACTTATCGCTATAAAAAAGACAAAGGAGTGGCATCCAGTGCATATTATTATGACCCTTACAATATAGCTGCGATGAATTATTGCGATTGCAACCCTTTTCTTTTTACACCATTTGATTGTGGTTGGGGAGCTCGAAATTATGGATATTCAGGTTTGAACGACATGTATTATGGATATGGTTATTACAATGCATTTGGTCATTATTACTTTGGGCCAGGATATATGAATTATGGCGCAGGTCAATACGGCTATTTTGGCAACATGAACTCGCCTTATTATAACCCGTATGGTGGATTTTATTTCGGAACAAGTTACAGTTCACCTTATTTTTCGAGTAACGCATTTTTCTACAACACAAATCCATACGGCTATAATTCAAATAATTACGGAAATTCAAACAATTACAACAATTCCAATAGTTTACACAATGATCACTCAGGTCCAAGAGGAAGTCTAAGTGGCTACACTAATAGTGGTAATCGAAACAATTCGAATCTTGTTAAATCACATGCCGGAGTTTCAAGTAACAATGAATCACACACAATAGTTTCTAAACCACTTTCGGCTCGTTCGCTTGCTGGGCAAAATGTATCTAGTGGAAAAGTTGATGTAAATCAATCAACAGCTTCGGTTCGTGCAACTAAAGAAATTAAACCAACACAAAGCAGACCTGTTTATACTAGTTCAGAAGTAAGAACTAGCCCTGTTGGAACGAACAATCTGCCAAGTACAGTAAATGCGAGAGGTTCAAATAGCCAGCAAAGACCAACAAATGAATCTATTAACCGTGGTTCAGTTGGAGGAAATGTAGGTGGTGGATCAAGAAGTGGTGGCGCAAGTCGTCCAACTACAGGTGTTCGAAGAAACTAAATATTGATGGTTCGTTTTGTTGTTTTAAGTATTTGTTTGCCTATTTTTTGTTTTTCTCAAAATGAAAATGATTTATATCGTCATTCAAAAACAAGCTATCATGGCTCGGCTCGGTTTGAAGCAATGGGCGGTTCTTTCGGTGCTTTAGGTGCAGATTTAAGTTCCTATCAAATAAATCCCGCTGGATACGGTCGTTATTCATCATCTCAGTTTGGTGCTTCAATCTTTGGTGGTGGTTCATCTACTAAATCAACTTTTAATTCTGTTCTAACGAAAGCATCATCAGGCCAAGGTGGAATTAGCAATCTTGGATTTGTTATTGCGAACGATGTTTCTGAAAATGGAAATGGTTTTCTATTCAATCAATTTGGATTAGGATATAATCAAATTGAGAGCTTCAAAAATGAAATTCGTTACGAAGGACAACAATTCTCATCCTTGTTAGACAATTTTGTTAGCCAAATTCAGGGTTATTATCCAGAAGAACTGAACACTTATTTTCCGTTTAGCTCTGATTTAGCATATCAAACGCATACCATAAAATACGACGCTGTCAATCAAGAATTCTATTCACAATTAAATTCAGGTGATGTTTATCACTCTCGAGAGATTTTAACAAAAGGCGGGATAAATGAATTTTACTTTAATTTGAGTGGAAATTACCTCAATAAATTGTACATCGGTGGGAATTTGAGCATCCGTTCCTATCGCTATATAGAAGATTACAAACATTCAGAAACGTTGGTCGACACAAGCGGTACAGATTTACGTGGATTTGATTACAATTACTATTTAAAAACAAAAGGAAATGGAGTAAATCTAAGATTTGGAGGAATTTATTTAGCAAATGAATCTCTTCGTTTTGGATTAGCTCTACACTCACCTACTTATTCTGAAATGACGGATACTTGGTCCGCTGGAATGGCAAGTAGATTTACAAATGCAAGTTACACTGTGGCAGACAGCTTAATTCCTGTTGGTGATTATAAATATAAAGTGCGCACACCTGCTAGAGTTGTTGGATCAGTTGCATTTGTTTTTGGAACCAAAGGTTGTTTGAATGTAGATGTGGAATATTTGAGTTATCGACATGCTCATTTTAAAAGCACTTCGGATTTAAAATATGAAGCGTACAATTATGAATACGAAAACAATTATGCAAAATCTGTTTTTCAAGATGCTTTGAACATAAGAATTGGTGGTGAATATGTATTGTTTGCTGGTTGTTTTTTACGCGGTGGATTTGCTTATTATGGAAATGCATTCAATTCAGACCAACAAATAGAACTTAAACCAGACATGATTATCTCAGGAGGAATTGGATTCAAAACAAAAAAATTCACTTTTGATTTATCCTACCGCCAACGAACAAATACTACGACCTATTACGCTTTCTCCAATAGTATAACAACCATTGCGAATTCAACGGGAAATGTAATTATTTCGGGAATTCTTAATTTTTAGCTGTTTTCAATTCACTTTGAACCGCTTCACTGAAACTTATCTTGTAAATCTTACTCGTTACCCATGCTGTAATATTGAAATATTCCAGTACCACGCGTTCATTTCGATCCATTAATAAAGGTTCTAACTCTTCTTTCATTTTTTCTAACACCAAAATGCGCTCAGTTGAGTGTATAGATTTAGAAAGTTTACGAATGTGCTTAATACATACATTTTCAACCTCGTAGTCACGTTCTTGTTTACTCAAATAACGGTTTGTTGACTTAATGATGTACTCCAAAAAGTCGTAATTCTCCAATTCAAAGTGAAGTACCAAATTGAACAAACGAGAGAAACTGTAGATATCTTGCCTTAAATTTTGCTCGTTATCATTTAAGACTTCATTGATATAAGACAAAGCCTTTTTAAATTCACCAATTCCAAAATAACTGTATGCTTTGTTGTATGTAAGTAGAATTTCTTGCTCTTTACTTACTTTATCGCCATATTCTTCTTGAAGTTTTTCTATTTGAGGAATCAAATCAACACTCTTTTGGAAATCCCCCATCGTATGCAATAAGTTCAATTCCAAATTGTAGGTACTCGTAAAAATACGCACCATAATATCAATTGAATTAAATCCTTTTTTACCATCCAAAGCGCGCATATCTAGAATCAAACTTTGCGCTTTTTCAAAATCTTCACTGTCAATGTAACATCTCAAAAGGTGCGACAAGGTCATTACATAGCGTTGTCCTGAATCAGCTTTAATATCAGGATTTCGATCTAAAATTTCTCTTGTACGATTAAAAAACTGAAAGCTGTCTTCATAATTGCGATTTGTTGCCGCGCACAAACCTTTAATATAATAACACATGGAAGCAGCGCGTGTAGATAAGGCAGTGTTTTTCCCTTTAATTAAATGGTAATCGGCAATTCCGTCAACAACTAAACGTTCAGCATCAGTTCGCGTAAAACCACCACTTCTGAAAATCAAGTTTATTTTTGAATAAATCACTTGGTATTCCGCGAGGTTTCTCAATTTAGCAATTACTTCTTCTTCTTCTTCAACAAGCGCATCTAAATTTGTGGTAAACTCCCCGGATTCATAGGCTTCTTCCAATAATTTCTTTTCCCACGAAATAAGTTCAAACCAATAATAGAACTTTTCATGATCGCGCGCAATTTGCTTAGCACGAGAGACGAACTTCTCACATTCTTTATAAAGTGCCTTGTTATATAGAATTTCAACGTTCTTTATCTCTTGTTTTAACAAACTACTAACCGATTGTTCACTGTAATAAGAACGCAAACTTTTTAAAATCAATTTATATAAATGATTTTTTTCAGAAGGTAAATGCTTGATGAACGTTTCCTTTTTGAAAACCCGTTTCAATTCTTCTTCATCATATTTGGCTTGACCTTCGATGAAATCGAAAATCTTTAAATAATTCTTATCACCCGATTGTAGCGAAGAAGAAAGTTTAAAAAAACGTTTCTCCGATTTCGATAATGATTTAATCAGTTTAAACAACTCCGTTGAAGGCTTCATAGTCTTGGTTTATTATTGCCTCTAAATTATAAAATAACTTTCATACAATCAATCTTAATGCTAATCCTATTGATTTAACGGTTAAAACGGTTTATTTAACGATGTATCGAGGTTATTATTGGATTCTTAAAATCACTATTGAGTTATAGGAATACAAGAAAGCCCCAGTTTTCACCGGGGCTCTCAACAAACAACAACAAACTAAAAAACCTCACAAACCTGTTAGCGCAGGTTGGACATGCCATTAATGGAGGGTAACCTTTTCTCCCTTTGGAAGTAATTCATCACCGGAAGAAATATTATTTAATTTTATTAATGACTCTAGTTTTACAGCTTCCTTTTGTGAAACTTCTCTTAACGTCATTGCTTTTTCAAGCTTAATTTCTTTATTTTTTGCTTTTGATCTTTTTGGTTGGATATACACGATATCACCTTCGATTAGTACATCTTTTTTAGGTCCAAAATCATTGTATTTATACAATTGCCACAAACCAAGTTCATATTCTTTGGCAATTCGGTAAAACGTATCACCTTTTCTAGCAATTACATATTTAACTTTATTATCATGCGTCATTACTGTATGCTTAACGGCATCGACACTTGAAGCGTTTGTTGTAGATTTTACATCTGCAGTTAAATCTGGCTTTAATTCATTGTTTTGAATTCCCAATTGATCCAATTCATTCAACTTTAAGTCTTCAATGATTTCAATCAACAATTCTGGATATTTAGGATTCGTTGCATAACCAGCATCTTTCAATCCTTTTGCCCACGATTTATAATCTGTTTTTTCTAAACTGAATAAAGCACTGTATCGTTTTTTATCCTTTAAGAATAAACTGTGATCAACATAACTTTCTACGGCAGTAGCATATACACGGAAGCATTCATTTTTCTGATCGTCATCCATGTACATTTTTTCACCAGTCCAGTCGTGACATTTAATACCGAAGTGATTTTTAGCGTTTTTTGCTAAATCTGAATTACCACTACCCGATTCTAATATTCCTTGAGCCAATGTTATACTAGCAGGAATATTATAGTCAATCATCTGTTGAACAGCTGTAGTTCGCCACATGTCGACGTACTCCTTTTTTGAGATCTGTTTCTCTGCTTCGCCGCTAAACGCAAAATAACTGAGAGAAACTGAAATTCCGATTGCTACTAATTTCATGTTGTTTTGTTTGTGTTAGAGTAATACGGAAGTTATTAACAATGGTTACAAAAAATGTTGATAAGTCAAAATTTCATGTTTATTACCACCTAACGCTATAGAAACAAGTCAATTAGTCATGAAGTATTTAATTGAAATGCCAAAATTTCCGAATTTTCTTAAAAAAAAGACTTGGTGCTTAATTTGAAGAAGCCCTTTCGTTCAAAAATTACTTAAAATGGATATTTCAAAATTTACAATTAAATCACAAGAAGTGATTCAGCAAGCTCAAAACTTTGCTGAGTCCAGCGGAAATCAAGCCATTGAAACTGGACATTTATTAAAGGCCATTTTTTTGATTGATCAAGATGTGGCACCTTATTTATTTAAAAAGCTTTCTGTAAATCAACAAATGCTAGAAGCTGCCTTAGATCGAATTCTAGTCAGTTATTCAAAAGTAGAAGGCGGACAAGTTTACTTAGGACAAAACGCAAATAAAGTTTTAACGAATGCATTAGCTGAAATGAAAAGTTTTGGTGATGAATTTGTTTCAGTCGAGCTTTTATTAGTGGGATTGCTTGATGTAAACGATGCTATTGGAAGTTTATTAAAAGATAACAGAATTACAAAAACAACGCTTAAACAAGCAATTATGGATTTAAGAAAAGGAGATAAAGTCACTTCTAATAGTCAAGAAGGCACTTATCAATCATTAGAGAAATACGCAAAAAACTTAAATGAACTGGCAAAGTCTGGGAAATTGGATCCCGTTATTGGCAGAGATGACGAAATACGCAGGGTTTTACAAATATTAACACGAAGAACGAAAAACAATCCGATTCTCATCGGTGAACCAGGAGTTGGTAAAACAGCCATCGCCGAAGGACTTGCGCATCGCATTATTGATGGAGATGTTCCTGAGAATTTAAAATCGAAAGTTGTTTATTCGTTAGACATGGGTTCGTTGATAGCTGGGGCAAAATACAAAGGAGAGTTTGAAGAACGTTTAAAAGCAGTTGTTAAAGAAGTAATCAGTGCAGAAGGAGAAATAATTTTATTCATTGATGAAATTCACACGCTTGTTGGTGCAGGTGGTGGTGGCGAAGGAGCAATGGATGCTGCAAACATTTTAAAACCTGCTTTAGCACGAGGAGAATTAAGAGCTGTTGGAGCAACAACATTGAATGAATATCAAAAGTACTTTGAGAAAGACAAAGCGCTTGTTCGAAGATTTCAAACAGTTTTAGTGGATGAACCAACAACTGAGGATGCAATCTCCATCTTACGTGGTATTAAAGAGAAATACGAGAATCACCACAAAGTATTGATTAAAGACGCAGCGATCATCGCAGCAGTTGAATTATCACAACGTTATATTACAGATCGTCATTTACCTGATAAAGCAATCGACTTAATTGATGAGGCAGCATCTAAGGTTCGTATGGAAATTAATTCAAAACCAGAGGAATTGGATGAATTAGAACGCAAAATAATGCAGTTGGAAATTGAACGTGCCGCTCTTAAACGCGAAAATGACACGAAGAAAATGGAAATTCTTCAAAAGGATTTGGCGAATTTATCAGAACAACGCGATTCTTTCAAAGCGAAATGGCAAGCAGAACGAGATATTATCGATGCACTTCAAAAAAACAAAGAGGCTATAGAACAATTCAAACTTGAAGCAGATCAAGCGGAACGTTCTGGAGATTATGGAAAAGTTGCTGAGATTCGCTACGGAAGAATTAAAGAAGCTGAGGAAACACTTGAGAAATTGAAAGTTCAATTATCAGAAATGCAAGTGAAATCTAAAATGATCAAGGAAGAAGTTGATGCAGAAGAAATAGCTGAAGTTGTTTCAAAGTGGACAGGTATTCCAGTGAATAAAATGATAGAAAGTGAAGTTTCTAAACTTTTACGATTGGAAGATGAATTAGGAAAACGCGTAGTTGGACAAGAGGAGGCTATTAGTGCAATTTCAGACGCAGTGCGTAGATCAAGAGCGGGATTACAAGATGCTAGAAAACCAATTGGTTCTTTCATCTTTTTAGGAACAACGGGTGTTGGAAAAACAGAACTTGCAAAAGCACTGGCTGAATATTTATTCAATGATGAAAATGCGATGACAAGAATAGACATGAGTGAATACCAAGAAAAACACTCAGTTTCTAGATTGGTTGGCGCTCCTCCGGGATACGTTGGATATGATGAAGGAGGTCAATTAACGGAAGCAGTTCGAAGACGTCCCTACTCGATTATTCTATTGGACGAAATAGAAAAGGCGCATCCTGATGTTTTCAATGTTTTATTGCAAGTTCTTGATGATGGAAGATTAACAGACAACAAAGGTCGATTGGTGAATTTTAAAAACACGATCATCATCATGACATCCAATTTAGGATCTCATATCATTCATGAAAAATTTGATAACATTAAACCTGCTGAATTTGAGCGAGCTGGAGAAAAAGCAAAAATTGAGGTCATGGAATTATTGAGACAAACAATTCGACCTGAATTTTTAAATCGCATCGATGAAACAATCTTGTTTATGCCTCTTACGAAGGAGAATGTCAAAGAAATTGTTTCGATTCAATTGAACAGTCTAAAAAATCAACTCAAAGAAAAGGAACTTAATTTAGTCATTACGGATGATGCGTTTGAATGGATTGCAGAAACGGGGTACGATCCGTTCTTTGGGGCACGACCTGTAAAACGAGTAATTCAAAAGCAAGTATTGAATGAACTATCGAAAGCACTTTTATCTGGAGCAATAGATCGAAGTCAAAATGTTGTAATGGATATCTTTGATGGTAAAATAGTATTTAGAAAACCAGTCTTAGCTTCAGAAGAGCTATAAGCGGAAAGCATAATAAAAAAAGAGGAACGTGGAAGGTTCCTCTTTTTTTTTACCTAAATAAAGCAACGAAAATTGGTAGTAAATAGACAACATGAAAAAATATCTATTTCCTAATTAATAAAAACCAAGTAATTATTATGTTGCAAAAACAATAAAAACTATTCCTATTTAGTATTCTGTTGATTATCAATTGATTAATTCAGGTCAATTATTGATTTAATCCGGATTTTGGAAAGAAATTCCTTTTTTTGGAAAATTAGACGCAAAAATAAAGGGAGTGTAAACACTCCCTTTTCTGCTATTACCTAACCTGATTATTCATGAAACCACTCTACGATAATCGAGTAAAGTATAGTCAAATTCGTGCCTAAATTATAACATATTGATATTCAGACTTATAAAAACTTTTTCATTTTGGTAAATTTCCAATTTTGGAATCTTTATCCAATAATGAGAATTTATTTTTCAAGAAACTCAAAAATCCATTGTAGAATCAAAATAAGGTTATACTTTCGTTTCAGGAAATAAAAAAAGGAGTACCGTTTCCGATTCTCCTTTTGCTATTTACCTAACCTGATTATTCTTGAAACCACTCTACGATAATCAGTTTAAACATTGAAATAATCGTGCCGTTAGATTTATACAATTGATATTCAACGATTTAACTTTTGGCACATCAAAAATATTTCCTAATAAAGGATAGATTTTCCCAGATTAGGACTGATTAATAAACGAAACCACCAAAAAAAAGGAGCACTAATTGTTCCTTTTTTTTTGAATAAAAAAAAGGTGAGACTTACGCCTCACCTTTTCCTCAGACCATAGTTTAACGCAAACTATGATTTAGATTTGGGTTAGTGGGTTAATGAAGCTTTCGCTCTATTTAACGTATATAAATACGATGCCAATTAATCACTTTGCTAATTTTCAGTAGTTTACATTTATTTGAATTGTTTAAATTTCTCATAAAAGGAAAATTTTTTATTAGTTGAACAACAGTTAGTTTGCATTAACAAATTACGGTCTAATAAAAAATCTACTGACTACTCGAAAAAACATACGAGTTGTATGCTGTTTACAATTGTAAGTCGGATCTCAA
The DNA here is from genome assembly GCA_023262855.1 of Crocinitomicaceae bacterium. Taxonomy (GTDB): domain Bacteria; phylum Bacteroidota; class Bacteroidia; order Flavobacteriales_D; family Crocinitomicaceae; genus M0103. The sequence continues at coordinate 11,630 of JALQYQ010000053.1, read as the reverse complement.
AAATTCGGATGCATACACTAAAACCTTCAACTATAAACAGAACACTTGCATAGAAGCAAATTACCGCATACGTATTGACACGTGCTTTATTTTATTTACTCGATTTTGAAACAAAAAAAAGCGAGGACCTCTCCTCGCTTTCACTTTTCAGACCATAATTTTAACGAAAACTATGTTTCACAACGTTAGGGGTTGTAAGGTCGTTTGAAATTTGAATGTAATACATTCCTGGTAAGATATTTAAATCTTCAAATGAGTATAGATTTACTCCTTTATCAGTATCCACAGTGCGAGAATAAACCGTTTTGCCATGCGCATCAACAATTGAAATAACTGTTGTAGTTGATTCTGGTGAAATAATTTCGACATAAAACTCTTGACTACTTGGATTTGGAAAAGTTTTCACAACCATTTCATTCAATAAATTACAAGAACTTGAAATTGGACCGTACTCTTTCAATTTACCATCGATGTCATACTGCATCAACTTGTAATAAACTGTTCCATTCATTTTTTCAGCATCAACAACCGAATAATCGATGTGATTAACAGAATTTCCTGCTGCAGAAACAACAGTAATACTTCTCCAATTGTGACCGTCTTCTGATTTCAATACATCAAAATAACTTGAATTGTGTTCTGAAGCTGTTGACCATTTAACAAAAACACCCTTACCTTCTTCACATGAAGCAGTGAAACTTGTCAACTCAACTGGAAGTGGAGAACCACCAAGTGATCCAATTGTGAATGGTGAAAAGCTTGAAATATCGTCTTTTTTAATAAACAAAGGCGTTGTTGAATTACTTGTTACTCCTATGTTTTCCCAATTATTTCCATCATGATGAGCAACAAAAAGAGACGCTTGATCAAAACCATTTATTTCCTCTGAAGATCCATTCCAATATAAACTCATATCTACAACTGAACCACCGGAAATCAATTCATCCACCATCCAAGTTCTTTTAACTACTGGCGCAGCCGTTGTTAATCCAATTCCTGTTCCATCATTGGTAACATTTTCAATTACTCTAACTGAAAACTGATCAGAGGTTCCAGTATTGTTTAAAAGACATGGGTTGTAGGTAGAAATTCCTACTGGAAATTCTTTTTGAGTTGAACCATTTAAAATTCTTTTAACAGTTCCAATTCCATTAGTTACAAAGTATCTTAAATTACTTTCACTTGAAATAGTTGAATTACCAAGAAAGACAATATTAAAATCTCCTAATTCAAACTTACGATTGTCACCAAATTTAAAATTGTTTTTAATTATAGTATTTTTAGATAACACAACATTGTTTGAATTATTCTCTGATATTTCTAAGTTATAAAATTCCGTTTCTGATGTTCCCCCTATCGTTTGCAAAGCAGAAGCATGCTTGAAATCTACTTTTTTATCGACATTCGCATGATTGAACGTCCCGTTATTCACCCAATTACCAAAGACATCTAAATCTTCATCATCTACTGTTAAGATAGCATTTTCTAAAATTGTTATGTCTCTTACAGAAGTATTACTTGATGTAATCACAGGTTGATTTAAAACAGGAAAGCTATTATTGACACAAGTAGATAGTTTGGGAATAAATACATTTTTGGTTGAACTAATATCATTACTAGCTATTGCATAATTATTTGGAGAAGTAAATACGATCCAATTTGCAGCAGTTTTTAAATTTGTACTACTTCCTCCCTGCCAAATATAATCACCATTGGAAACTATTAAGTTTGTAGAACTATTTGTACTTGCTACTGTCACAGCAAATGTTACTCCGTCGGTAAACCCTGTACATGGACTTTGTTGTACTCTTCTTACCCAATAAGTTGTTGTCGCTGAAGGCGTCGCTGTGTATGTCGAACTTGTTGCGCCACTAATAATATTAGTTCCAACGGACCCTGTACCCCATTGATAAACGGATCCAGAACCACCGTTTGCAGTTAAAACAACAGAATTTCCTGGACAAATGTTCGAAATACCTGATATACTAGTTGGTGCTGTTGCTGGAGCAGTAACATTTAAATTCGTTGAATACGTAGTTGAACTCACGACACTTTGACAATTAAAAGTAACTGTGTTCATTATGTATCCATCACCATTTGTAGAAGTAGATCCACTAACCTTAAACCACCTAATTCGATGAGTTCCTGCAGGCACACTATTTCCAGTTAAAGAGATATTATGCCCCGTATTAGGACTAGGGGCTGCTGTTGAAGCAGAGGACCATGTAAAAACATTCCCAATATTTGACCAAGCACTCCATGATACACCATTAAATGACGAAATCTGGAGACGTACATCGTAATTCCCTGTACCTGCTTGACCTGAATTGTGGTTGTGCCAAACTTGAAAGACCATCGAAGACAAATTTGTAGTCGTTGCAGTCGTTGTAAATTCGATATACGAATAGTTCGGACCGAAATCAGTTTGTTTCACACTATTCCCCCATGTCGAAAACGGGTTAACTGCTTGAGCTGAACCAGTAGTTGTATAATTACCAGAAAGCAAAGAACTGTTTGAGGTAGTTGTTGGGTTATAAGTTAAGATAGAACCACTTTGAGTAGGAGTGTTATCAAAATTCCAATACAAAGATGTATTGGTTGAACTATTCGATTGATAACTAACCGTTGAACTTCCGGCAGAAACACCAGTAACCAAACCTGTTGAGTTAACAGTGGCTACTCCAGTGTTTGAAGACGACCAGGTCCCGCCGGTTCCGGAATAAGACAACTGACTAGTTGAACCAGCGCAAACATTAGTCTGTGAATAAAAATTTAATGATAAGAAAACAAAAAAAATAACAGTTAAAAGTACCGCAGGGGTATTCTTCACATTGAAATACATATAATAAAAATTAGTTAAACGTTATGGAACGGTCTGACTGCTCCGGTTAAAACAGAACTATTTTAATGCCAAAAACAATAAATAATTAAAAATGAAGATATTACAGAATTCTCACAATGAGACTTATTACCAAAACGGGAATATAAAAAGGTATTTTTCTAAAAATGAGAAAAGGGATAAGCTCGTTTGCAAATCCCTTTTCAGTTCAGACCATAATTTAACGTAAACTATGTATTTACTATATGAGGTAGTGTCCCAAAGGACTCATGTAGCCATATTTTCGGTGATTAAATATAATTTTTTTTTACATAATACGCAACCTTTTGTATTTTTGTTTCGTTATTAAGACAAACATTTCAGATCGTTTTACATAAAATCTAAAGGGCCTCAAATAATTGAGACCCTTTTTTTTTGTCACCATAACAAACGGTTTAACAAAAGTATTCTTGATTAGCTTAGTTAATGATTACAATATTTTACAATTTCAGTTGAATTATCTCCATCTGTCACTTGAACAAAATAAATCCCACTTGCTAAATTTAAATTTTCAAGATGAAGCACGTTGCTTCCTTTTTCAATTGCCACTTTTTTATAAATCACTTGTGCACCTTTGGAATCAACAATCGAGACGTACGACTCTTTGTTTAGCGAAGTTGTATAAAAATCTATATAAAACTCATCAGATGATGGATTTGGATAAATCACAATTGGATTTCCAATATTCGATTCATTACAATTAGAACTATCAACATTAAAGGTATGAGAAACTCCATCCGTGTCAAACTGCGTTAATCGATAATAGTTTGTGCCCGATTCAGCCTGATTATCAACAAAGGAGTAATTCAAAAGACTTGTTGAATTTCCAGATCCTGCTATCGTAGTTAGAACATTCCAATTCACCCCATCTCTGGATTTTTCTAGAAGGTAACTTGCACAATTAAACTCTGAAGCAGTTGACCAAGAAATTAAAACTGAATTATCATCATTACAATTCGCTTGAAAACTAATTAATTCTATGGGCAATGGAATTGCAGTTGGATAAGCGATAGTGTAATAGGCTGTTCCTGTTAATCCAGTTCGGTTAATAATGTAATCGAGCTGATTTCCGGTAGTTGTTCCATGAACTCCTTCTAAACTCCAGACTGCGTAAGGGCTTGCTGATTTAATAATTCTACTAGCAGTGTAATCAAACGTAGTGAATTGATTGGCTCTTGTAGTCAAACAATAGGTTCCTCCTACTGAACTTAGTTGTTTTACATCCCAAAAACCTTCTGTTACGACATTGTCTAATTGCCAATTATATTGGTCAACTAAGGTAATTCCGTTCGTACCAGCACTTGTCAATGTAGGATTTTGTCCAATAAATTCAACACTAACATAGCCAGATTGAGTTGGTGAATTTGTAAATTCTACTAATGCCTTTCTATTTTTTACACCTCCATCCACATTTCCAACAGGAAATAAACTAGAACTTTGGCCTGAATTTGTTGTCGCATTGAACCACCTCTTCATTGGACCAATTACCGTTCCTGAGAAATAATTAATCGCTGCTGGATTATTCACTCCTAGTGATAGAATATTATTTGCAGTTGTGTAAATATCACCATTTAACATTGTTAATACGGTTCTCACATTCACTGGATTATTAAGTGTAACTGCTGAATTAACTTTGTCAATCAATAAATTTGAAAACTCAGTCGTGTAAGCAGCTGAACTATTAAATGAGACAGGATTTGTACCCGTCAATTTTACACCGCAATTATTTAGTGGATCTACAAAGTGAGTATTTGATGATTCGTTGTTGTATGAAATATCCTGAAGCACAATAATTGCATTGTTATTCGCAACAATTGAAGTACCAGTTGACACAGTGACTTGAGAAAATAAAGCTCCAACTCTACCGTATCCCAAAAAGGATATTAGTAAAAGCAGCTTCATTCTACTTTCCATTTTATTCTTCATAAGAAACTATTTAAAACAAAATGTTCTATTATTGAAAGGCGTACCAGTTCAATTTTAATGACTGCGTCCATGCTGCTCCAGGAGAATCGATGCGGTATACATTTACCATAAATGTAGTTGCTGTAATTGATTTCACTGTTGTGATAAATGTTTCTGTTGTGGTATTTGCACTTTCCGCTGAAACAACTACACGTGGCGCAGCTGCAAAAGCAGTTGGAAACGTAATGGTAAATTGCTGAACACCTGCAGCCCCTGTTCCAAGAGTCGCTTGTCCTGTTTGAATTTTATTTACAACAGTTCCTCCTCCCACTTTAATACTTCCATTAACATCCAACTTAGCAGATGGAGCAGTTGTACCAACTCCAACATTACCACCAGCTTGGAAATACATTCGATTGGTTCCAAAACCTCCAATTCCACCATCTTCATTAATTCCAAATCCAGTTTCTGTATTCCCATTCATCATACCGATTGTCCAACGTTTGTCTGGTGTATATTTATCGAACCCAATTTTTGATCCATCACTATTTCCTGCTTGATTTTCGTACAATAAAACAGAAGTTCCATATGTACTCGCTGAATTGTGATCTATTTGCAACATAGCAGAAGGCGTTGCAGTGGAAATACCAACCATTCCATTTGGGTCAATCGTAAATTTTGTATTCGCCCCTGGATCATTCCAACTACGTCCAATCTTGAATTTATCATTATCACTATTATCCAAACCAAATGACCAACCACCAATTCCATTTACATCAACTGAAAAGAATGGATCACCAGAACCGGCATCAGAAACACGCGCAGCAATAATAGCATCATCATTGTCTCCTGCATTTCCATTGTTGTAAACATGAATACCATTGTCCATTGGATTCCCGTTTTTATCATCAGGCACTAAAATACTTAAACGAGACATGGCTGTTAAATTTGTACCAATTCCAACGTTTCCATTTGGTTCAATGCTCATATTCCAATTTGTGCCAGAGTTATCATCCGAGTAAAATTTGATTGGAGCTGCATTTGTAACAAGTCTCATCCAATTTCCTGAGTTACGCGAATACAACCCTAAGTCACTTGTACTGGTTATTGCTGCACCACCTCGCTGAATCACGCCCTCGGTTACATGCATACGTCCATTAATATCTAATTTTTGAATTGGAGAACTTGTTCCTACCCCAACATTTGCTCCGTTATTGTAAATATTAGCACTATTAACCACCCACGTCGAACCATTCCAATACGTTGTATTACCTGCAAGTGTACCATTTGCTAATCCACCTGTAGAGGATGTAAGAGGTAGCCATGCTAAACCATCGAAGAAATAAAAACCTGGTACATTGTCTGTCTGATAAATTAAGAGACCTGTTGCAGGTGATGCAATTGCATTTCGTTGAATCAATGTTAAACGTGGTGCTAAGAATCCTTTTGTAGTTGAGCTTAAATCTAGAATAGATGAAGCATCAGGGTTTGTTCCGGTTGAATTTATGGCAACACTTTGTGCTTTTGCTTCGGTATTCATAAATCCAAAAACTACAGCAAATAAAATAGTTTTGTTAAAAAATAATTGTTTATTCATAATCTTCAATTATAGAGTTAAAATAAAAGTCTGAGTTAACTGAATTGATAAATTTGTGCCACATTATTTAAAAATATACAAATAATTACAAATCAAGTAATTACAAACATGCTCCAATTACTTTTATTATTTAAAACTTCCCGTAATGGGAATTATTCCCAAAAAAAAGAACCCTTCCTATTGCAGGAAGGGTTCTTTTTACAGTTTCTTTCTTAGCTAGCAAGTTTGCCTTTTTTGGATTAAGATGGGAGACACTCGTTTGCATCTCCCAATCTCATTCAGACCATAATTTTAACGCAAACTATGTTTTACTATATTAGAGGTAGCGGTTCCGTTAGAAACCTGGATATAGTACATTCCTGGAGCAGCGTCCATATTTTCAATGTGGAATACATTGCTGCCTTTTGTTACTGTAACATTTTGTGTATACACTGCCGTTCCACGTGCATCTGTAATTGTAATTACTGAAGCTCCTGTGATTTCCTCCGAAGTGAAGTCGATATAGAAATCACCAGCACTTGGATTCGGATATACTTTTACAGTTGTGAGTGGAGAGTTATCGCCACAATTTGCACTTGCAATATTAAACGTTTCAGAAGCGCCATCGAAATCTGTTTGTGTCAAACGATAGTAATTAACTCCTGAAGCAGCGTCGCTATCTGCAATTGAATAATTAATCATTTGAGTAGAGTTTCCTGCTCCAGCAACTGAAGTCAGTATTGTCCAGTTAATTCCATCACGTGATTTTTCAACTGTGAAGTTTGCTGAGTTGTGCTCCGAAGCCGTTGCCCATGTAACATCAACTTTTCCTTCACCCGCACAATTCGCTTGGAAGTTTACCAATTCTACTGGAAGTGGAGAATCCATTGCACTACCATGTAACCAAAATTCTGAGAAACCTGGGATTTCATAGGTAACATATTTACCTGTTACACTCGTGATCTGTGGATAGATGGTACTTAATACACCATTACCACCAGCCATTTGAGTGTGTAAGGTTGTTGAACCTGAACCACAATTATCCGTTGCAATATTATTAACATTCCCCGCACTGCCATTGCTGTATTTTGATAGTTTAACATCACCAATAGCACCAACATTATCATTTGGATTTTGATTGTTAAACGCAGCAGTATTCAAAGAATTAAATTCATTGTCACTAAAAGGGAAACGAACCAACACTGCTGAAGTTGGCTGATTTGTTGGGGTAATTACCCAGTGACGTTGCATAACACTTGTTGAAGTTAATGCACTTGGATTTACACAAGCAGGAACCAATGCATTAGTAGCATCAACATACGACGTCATGGTTACGTTTCCAAGGTCTTGTCCTTGTGAGTTAATGGACGCGATTAATTTACCAGATGATAAATTGTAGAAATGTACCCAACCGTTCTCACTTACAGCACATGTTGCATTTTCTCCATCAGTCGCCAAATCTGAACCTGCAGTAGGCAACGTAACAACAACCTGATCTGTGTTTGTACATCCATTAGAAGTTCCAGTAACTGTATATGTCGTAGTAGCTGCTGGAGTGAAAGCTACTCCATTTGTTACACCATAATCCCAAGTGTAAGTTGAAGCCCCAGTTCCTGAAAGTGTTACAGAATTACCCATACAAACTGTTTTATCTGGACCAGCATTAACTACAGGTAAAGCGTTAACTACCACAATTGCATTAACACATGCTGTCGTATTACAAGTTCCATTATACCTAGCGAAGTAAGTCGTGTTTATAGTTGGTGAAACGGTAATTGAGCTACCTGAACCAATTACGGTGCTTCCACAAGTTCCTTCAAACCATTGCGGTGTAGCACCTGTACCAGCACTTCCGCCAACAATTGTCAATGTCGTTGAGTTACCCTGACAAATACTCGTTGTTCCTAAAATAGATGTAGGATCAGTAGATTCCGTATTTACATTCCATGAATATGTTGATGCTAAACTTGCGTTGCAACCATCAGCGCAGTTCGAGATAACCCTTACCTGAATTCGGTTGTTTGTACCAACCGCCGTAACAGAAGGAACTGTTGCAGACCATGCGGAATAGTTTGTTCCGCCGTCAGTAGAGAACCTATATTCAAAACCACAACTTCTTCCTTGCTCTGTTCCATATTGAGGATTTGATACCGTTAAAGTAGTTCCTGGACATACTGATGATAAGTTTGGACTTTTTGTAGCACTTGGAGTATTCGGATCTGCTACAAGATTAAATACTTTTGGGTTAGTGTATGCAACGTTTCCACATGCATCGGTCACCATACATCTGAACGAAAATGTTCCCACTGTAGTTAATGCATCAGGGTCATAACTCGAAGATGTCGAATTAGGAGAATTAGTAGACGCAGTAGCATTTGCTCCGTTTACTTGCCATTGGTAGGAGTAAGGAGCAGTTCCACCCGAAGTACCAGTCAAAGTTAGGTTGGACGGATTGGAACCAACACAACCATTTACTATTGTTGAATTATGTGAACCTGCACTCAACGGATTCAGCGTTATACTGAGCGTCCTTGCTATTCCATTACCACATGAATTTGAAGGTGTAACTGTTAGAGTCCCACTAGTTGTTGCGTTTAATGTAATACTATTGCCGCTTCCAGAGATTGTTCCAGCTCCTGAATAAGACCAAGTATACGTAACGCCTGGCACATTGGTAACACTGTATGCTCCATTAACTCCATTACAAATAATTGAAGGTGTTGCGATCGTTGATGGTTGAGCAGGTACTGTATTAACAGTTACCAAAACTTGGTCTGAAACCGAACAACCACTATTATTTGCTGTAAATGTGTAATTAGTTGAAGTTGTTGCTGTACACGTTGGATTCGCAATAGTTGATGAACTCAATGCTGTAGAAGGAGTCCAAGAATAGTTCACAATTTGAGGATGACTATTGTTAGTATAAACCGTACCAGTTGGCGGATAAGTTCCTGCAGAGTAGACTGTTGAACCATTTCGAGCAATTGAGTAAGTGTTTTCACTCTCCCAAGAACCGCTCGTATATACAAAATAAATTGTTTGACCTGGATTAACAGTAATAGTTGCTGTTGAACCGTATCCACTTGCAGCGTAATTAGCAAACCAACTATTATTAATGTAAGCAGAAAGATAACCACCATTCCAGCCATCTCCATAAGAATCATTCATTGTTAAAGTGTAGGTGTAATTCGCAGGTAACGTTGATGAGCCATTAAGCACTGTTGATTGTCCCGAACAAATTGTTGCATCAACTCCGGCATTTGCTGTAACTGATGATTCAATAAAATCAACAAATAAATTACTGCCGCCTCCGCCTTCCATTACACGAAATTCAACTGTACTTGTTGAACACAGCATACCAGACCAAATAATTCCTCTGTCAGCACAACAACCATCAATCTGATAAACCAAGGCTCCATTAACGTAACATTGCACACCATCATCGTGGCCATTTAAATCTATCTGATAATAGGCACTTGGAAAACCTTGGCGTTTATAAACAACGGTATGATTATCTGCTTGTAATACACAACCCGACCAACCCGTTGCATTAGAAGGACTACAATCGCTGCACCACTGGTTGGTAGACGAAATATCAATGGTTGAATTCGAATAATACCCATAGAAAGTTTGAGCTGTTAATCCTGATAAATTAGCAAAATTATACCCATTATGTCGGTAACCAAGAACATTCCATGTATTATTTCCAAAACCTGGCACCGAAGGTAAAGCACAATAGTTGAAGTTCGCAGCAATTTGGGATCCACCACTATATTCTCTTAGTCTTATTTCTACAGTTGATGTAGCATCAAGCAAACCGCTCCAAACACCATAGGACCAACCACAACAACCACCAGATACTACCTGTACACCATTAATTAAAAGGAAATAATCGTCATCTCTCAAAATATCAATTGTGTAGATACCAGGCGTGAACCCCTGTCTTTTGTAGCTCACAGAATGATTATCAGCACTCACAGGACATCCTGAATAAGCAGCACCTCCAGTAGCGTTGGCACTTGAAGGTGTACCTCCTGTCGCCCATCTAGTAGATGAATCAAAATTTAAACTCGTTTGTGTATAAAAGCCTTTAAACGTATTGAAATTGTTCCCCTCATAGCACGCCACGTTCCACGCGTTCGTACCAAAACCAGGAATAGATGGTGCAACACAAGGCACAACATAATTACTGCAACGCCATTGAAGCGAAGTATTTGTTGAATTATTCGAACAGTAGTATTGACTTAATAAAACAGTAACAGTACCTGTGAATGTGGCTGTCCAAGTAATCTGAGATTGTGCGTTACAAAAATCATCACTATATGCTAAAGTTGTTCCACTACAGTTACTACCTTGTTTTAAAGTTAATTGAGTATCATAACTTGCAATTCCACATGTGGACCACTCGTAAGTTGAGCCTAAACTAACATTGTAATATGCATATTCTCCTCCATAAATATAAGAAGAAACATTTGTCCATGAAGCCGAGGTTGTCGAAAATGTACCGCTTGGATAATTGGAATTACAATTACTACATTGAGCGTTTAACCTAATGCTAAAAAGACTAATTAAGAAGAATAAAAAAGTAATCTTTATAATTCCATTTACAAACCTTGAAACAGTCTTTATTGTTCTAGGGGAAGACGTACCCCAAAATGCATAAATTTTCTTCATAGTAATATAGTTTTTAGCGTTTTAACTTCATGGTCTAGATGAAGCCAATATTAACATTAAGAAATATGCCAAAATGAAATGTTAAATATTTAACACGTAATTATTCCTTAAAATGCAATAAAATCAAGCAATATTGGTAACGCCTTAAATAATTGTTAATTTCTTAACATGCATTTTTTCCGTATTTGGGAAATTTCTTCCGATTTAAGAAAAAGAAAAGTCATATACATTTGAAACGCAACAAGATAGCCATAATGACAAAAGTGAATCTTAATAAATCCAAAGCAAAGACCAATTAATATTTACTTTGCAGTGAATCTGAATTTTACAGGCTGGGTATATCAAGATGTCATCAAATTAACAAATTCAATTAAATGATGTGCCCTTAACCATATCTGTACAAAGTATACAAAATCAGTTTAAAATTAGTATAAAAACAAAAATCCCCTTTGCTTTCACAAAGGGGATTTATCATTTTTCAGTTTCTTTCTTAGTAAACTAGTTTGCTAATTTGGATTAAGATGGGAGACACTCGTTTGCATCTCCCAATCTCATTCAGACCATAATTTTAACGCAAACTATGTTTTACTATATTAG
>JALQYQ010000031.1 GCA_023262855.1 Crocinitomicaceae bacterium | reverse complement strand
CTGAAATTACTGTTAATGGTAAAAAGGTTTTAAATTTTTGTGCCAATAACTATTTAGGATTGTCTTCACATCCGGAAGTAATTCAGGCAGCCAAAGACACTTTGGATTCGCATGGTTTCGGAATGTCATCGGTACGTTTTATTTGTGGAACCCAAGATATTCATAAAACATTAGAAAAAAAGATTGCAAACTTTTTAGGGCAAGAAGATACCATTTTGTATGCTGCTGCATTTGATGCCAATGGAGGAGTTTTCGAACCTTTATTTGGTGAAGAGGATGCAATTATTTCAGATGAATTAAATCATGCTTCGATTATTGACGGGGTTCGTTTGTGCAAGGCTCAGCGTTATCGTTACAAGCATTCTGACATGGCTGATTTGGAAGCTCAATTAATCAAAGCGCAAGATCAACGTTTCCGTATCATCGTAACAGATGGAGTTTTCTCAATGGATGGTGATATTGCAAAAATGGATCAAATTTGCGATTTAGCAGATAAATATGACGCTTTGGTCATGACAGATGAGTGTCACTCGGCAGGATTTATCGGTAAAACTGGTCGCGGAGTTCCAGAATATTGCAATGTACTTGATCGTGTTGATATCATCACTGGAACTTTAGGAAAAGCACTTGGTGGTGCAATGGGTGGATATACAACTGGTAAAAAAGAAATCATTGACATTTTACGTCAGCGTTCTCGTCCATATTTGTTCTCAAATTCATTGGCTCCAGCAATTGTTGGAGCATCAAATAAAGTATTCGATATTCTAAGTTCGACGACAGAATTGCGCGATAAACTTGAAGCAAACACGAAATACTTCAAAGAACGCATTTTGGCCGCTGGTTTTGATATCAAACCAGGAGATTCACCAATTGCTCCAATCATGTTGTACGATGCAGCTCTTTCTCAAAAATTTGCGGATTTATTATTGAAAGAAGGTGTTTATGCAATTGGTTTCTTCTACCCTGTTGTTGCCAAAGGTCAAGCACGTATTCGAACACAAATATCTGCAGCGCATAGCATTGAAGATTTAGATAAAGCAATTGCAGCATTCATCAAAGTTGGAAAAGAACTTGGTGTAATCCAATAGAAAAAAAGATTTTTTTAACGTTCCGCTTTCATTTAGATGGTTATTTTTGTAACATGTCTAAAAGAAAGCGGAATTTTTTTTCTTACTTCGTATTGCTCATGTTCACATGGCAATTAGGACTGCTATGCACGGTTTCTTTTTTCGAGGGAAATCAAATTATGAAACAACTTTCAAGTTTGAGTGAAGACTCAGAAGATGATGACGATTCAGACACTGAAGAATCGGAAATCGAGCTTTTTCAGCCACTTCATGAGAATGACAATTTTAGCACAACCTTTACATACAATTTCAAACAACATAATTCACCTAAGTATAATTCATTCAATGAATTAGCAAAAAACCAAGCGGATTTTAAAGTTCCCTTCTCTCCTCCCGAAATGATTTAATATTTCTTCAATAGAATTATTCATCATTTCAAATAACCATAATGAAAAATATTTTATCGCACTGGAGGCAAGATTTGCCCTCTAGTTTAGTGGTGTTTTTAGTAGCACTACCACTTTGTTTAGGTGTTGGATTAGCGTCCACAAACCATCCAGAAATTGCTGGAATGCCCAATATTTTTTCCGGTCTAATCGCTGGAATTGTTGGAGGAATCGTAGTTGGACTTTTCAGTAAAAGTCGTATCGGTGTGTCGGGCCCTGCTGCTGGTTTAATCACGATCGTACTTGGAGCTATCGTAGTTTTAGGAAGCTTTCAAGCATTTTTAGTAGCCGTTGTTTTAGCAGGAGTGATTCAATTAATCGCTGGATTCTTAGGCTTAGGGATTTTAGGGAATTACTTTCCATCATCCGTAATTAAAGGGATGCTAGCTTCTATTGGAATAACACTTATTTTAAAAGAAATTCCACATGCTTTAGGTTACGACAAAGATTTTTTTGGTGATGAAGCCTTCTTTCAAATAGATGGACATAACACGCTTTCAGAATTAATGTATGCCTTCGGCGCATTACAACCGGGCTCAATTGTAATTAGTGTTTTATCCATTGCTCTACTGGTTTTATTTGATCGTCCATTTATAAAAAAATACAGTATTTTTAAGATGATTCCAGGTGCATTGATTGTTGTTCTTCTTGGTGTTGGAATGAATGCCCTTTTCAGTGTCTTATATCCCGATTTTCATATTTCGGAAAAACACATGGTACAACTTCCAGTAGCTCAAAATGCATCAGAATTTATCACCTATTTCTCTTTTCCTGACTTCACCTATTTAACCAACGTGAATGTGTACATCATTGCGGGAACCATTGCGCTAGTTGGAAGTTTAGAAACTTTATTAAGTGTCGAAGCGACCGACAAACTGGATCCTGAAAAAAATGCAACTCCAACAAATCATGAACTCAAAGCTCAAGGAATTGGAAACATTTTATCAGGTTTAATTGGTGGTTTACCAATCACTCAAGTTATCGTAAGAAGTTCTGCTAATATCAATGCAGGGGCGAAAACAAAAATGTCTACAGTTTATCACGGCTTACTATTATTAGTAAGTGTGATGTTTTTACCAAAATTGCTCAACCTTATCCCTTTGGCTTCGCTTGCAGCAATTTTAATTATGGTCGGATATAAACTTTCAAAAGTACAATTGTACAAGCAAATTTATAAACTTGGACCAGAACAATTTATCCCGTTTATCTCAACCATTTTGGCTGTATTATTCACAGATTTATTAAAAGGGATTGGGATTGGAATGGCCATTGCAATCTTTTACATTCTCCGCAAAAACTAAAGAAATAACTACAAATTAAGTGAAGACAAAGAATCGAACGCTACACGAATGGTTCTTTCACAAGAAGTAACGTTCTTAAATAAAAGTGGAATCCTAGAATCGCTCAACAACATTAAAACAAATCAACACTTAATCATAGACGGAACACATTGTGAAGCGATTGATTACGATGTACTTGAACTTATTCAAGAATTTAAAATTTATCGTTCAAAAGAACTGAACGTAACCGTTGAGACGATCAATATCCCAGAAATAACATTAACCTCAAAACATTAACAAATGGAAGCATTTTATAAAAAACTACTTGATAATAATAAAGAATGGGTGGCTAAAAGCTTAGAAAAAGACCCGGAATTTTTCAGCCGTTTAGCAAATGGTCAACAACCACCAATTTTATGGGTGGGATGTTCAGACAGCCGCGTGCCAGCCAACGAAATTATTGGTGCAGCGCCAGGTGAAGTTTTTGTTCATCGTAACATTGCAAACATGGTGTTACACACAGATATGAGCATGTTGAGTGTGCTAGATTACGCAATTAATGTCCTTAAAGTGAAACATGTAATTGTTTGTGGCCACTACGGTTGTGGTGGAATTCAAGCGGCTTTAACCAACAAACACATTGGATTAATCGACAACTGGATTCGTCACATTAAAGATGTCTATCGTTTTCACCAAGATGAATTAAATGCAATTGAAGATGAAAAAGCCAAATTTGATCGTTTCGTAGAATTAAATGTTGTCGAACAAGTCTATGATTTAGCCAAAACTTCAATCATGCAAGCCGCTTGGGAACGTAATCAAGATGTGCATATCCATGGTTGGGTTTATGATGTCAGAGACGGCCTCATCAACGATTTAAACATTACATTAAAAAATAATGATTCATTATCTGAAGTTTATCAGTTAGATTTGTAATAGCAACAAAGGCTATTGCATGGAGCAACAACAGATTTTAAACTTAATTGACGAACTGGAACAAACATTCAGTTCTCATGCACATACTGAAAACGGTCTTGCCATGTCCAATTACATGAAAGGCCGTTTTCCTTTTTTTGGGATCAATGCACCTAAACGCAAAGAAATTCAACGTCAATGGTTTCAAAAAATACCAAAGGATTTGTCGAATCAAGATCGTTGGTCAATTGTTGAAGAATTATGGTCTAAGGAAGAACGTGAATTTCACCATGTTGCTTACGATTATTTGAATTCGTGGAATAAAAAGTACATCGAACCAACGGATACTGTTAAACTCAAATGGTTGATTTCAAATAATTCATGGTGGGACACAGTTGATTCAATCGCATCAAATTACTTGGGAAAATTCTATGCAGCATTTCCAGTTGAAGGCGCCGCCTTGATTGAAGAATGGCGAAATGAATCGAATTTTTGGTTGAACCGTTCTTGCTTGATTTTTCAATTGAAATATGGAAACAATGTTGATTTTAATCTGTTGAAATCACTCATAATTCAATTTCAACCCAACAAGGAATTTTTTATTCAAAAGGCAATAGGTTGGTCACTCCGTCAATATTCAAAGTTCAATCCATCGGCTGTTGAAGTGTTTGTAAAAGAGATCAATCTGCAAGGATTAGCAAAACGTGAAGCAACAAAATATTTATAAATATGGCATTAATAAAAGCGTGTAGAGGTCACGAACCTCAATTTGGAAACGATTGTTGGTTTGCTGAAAATGCAACAATTGTTGGAGATGTAATCATGGGCGACCAATGTTCTGTTTGGTTCAATGCAGTGGTACGTGGTGATGTGAACTCCATTCGAATGGGAAACAAGGTCAACATTCAAGATGGAGCAGTTTTGCATTGCACCTTTGAAAAGACAACCGTCAATTTAGGGAACAATGTATCTATTGGTCACAATGCCTTGGTTCATGGTTGTACCGTTGAAGACAATGTGTTAATAGGAATGGGCGCAATCGTGATGGATAATTGCCACATCGAAGCGAATTGCATCATTGCAGCTGGAGCAGTTTTATTGGAAAACACGCGTGCTGAATCTTGGAGCATTTACGCCGGTGTTCCAGCGAAAAAAGTTAAAACACTTTCACCTGAATTGTTCAAAGGTGAAGTTCAACGTATTGCCGACAATTATGTCAAATATGCAAGTTGGTTTAAATAGATGTTAGAGTTAGAGTTTATAAGTTAGATTTAGAAGATGAGAGATATTGAAACCTATGATGATTGTTTGTTGCTTATTACAAAATTCTACGACAAACTAATGATAGATGAAGAAATCGGGCATTTTTTTCAAGCCTTGGATTTGAGTCATCACATCACAAAAGTGGCTGATTTTTGGGCATTTATTCTGGTCGATAAACCTGGCTACAATAACAATATGATGGGTGCTCATGCGAAATTGGACTTACGCGAATCTGATTTCAAACGCTGGTTGCACTTGTTTCATGAAACCATTGGAGAACATTTCAAAGGAGAAAAAGCGAATTTGGCCATTGAACGTTCCAAATTAGTCGCTTGGACGATGACCTCAAAACTGAGTTAGATTTCTTTATCGTACGACGGTCACAAATCCTTGATACATTTCTCGAACATCATTTGCAGGCTTGAAATAAATGATGTACGTATACACTCCATCTTGAACAGGCAAGCCAGATTTCATATCTGTTCCATCCCATGTTAATTGATTTTCAGAAAATTCTGCGATAATATTTCCCCATCGATTAACAATAAATCCTTCTTCCACTATTCCACCTTGGACTACAATGGCAAAAGTATCATTCAAATTATCATTATTTGCCGTAATAACATTTGGAATGAAAATAACATCTGGCTCAACGATACAATTCTCCATTACAACATTGACAGTATGCAAATACGAACATCCATCAGTTGTTTGTTCAACCTGAGTCAAAGTTTGAGAACCATACACCCATTGACTAAATACGAAGACAGAATCAAATTCACACAATTGAATGTTCTCTGAAACATCATTTGCTGGGTACATCGATAATTGAAAAACTTGTGTTGAATCACATCCATTCACATCAACGAATACTTGGGAATAAGTGCCTGCTGATGACTCATAAGAACCAAATAATAAAACCGAATCTCCTGGACAAATGCTTAAATTATCTGTGACAATTTGAGGTGTACAACCTGAAGTTACAACAATTGAAATACACTGTTGATCAGCGCATGCTCCAGTGCCCAAAGCATAACAAACTTGCCATGTTCCAACTCCAGCAATTTGAGGATTAAATAATCCTGTAGAAGAAAGACATGTTCCACAAGTCGATGTCCATGTTCCACCTCCATTCGTCGCACTAATTTGTTGAGCAACATCTATATCTGCAAACGGTCCTGCAGGTTGAATCGAAGCATTTGCTACTGCTTGACCCGCAACGATTGTAGTTGATTGTGTCGTTGAACATCCGCTCGCCGTTGTCAGTACACAGCTGTAAGTTCCTGGGCAAAGATTTGACAGCGTTGAACTTGTTGAGCCATTTGACCAAACATAGGAATTCGGTGCTTGACCATTGGTTAAAGAAGTGGTAATTGAGCCATCACATGCATTTGCACATGATTCATTGATTGGGTTTAAGGTCAAAATTGGACTTGCTTGCCCTGCTGCAATTGAAATAGATTGATTTACAACACAACCAGTAGCCGTTGTGACCGTTAAACTATAGTTTCCTGGACACAAATTAGAAAGTGTAGAGCTCGTAGAGCCATTTGACCATAAATAGGTATAAGGAGCTTGTCCGTTGTTCACCGTTGAAGTGATCGAACCATTACATGCATTTACACATGTTTCATTAGTTGGTGTCAACGTTAATGTCAAACCAGGATTCACACTGCATTGCGGATTCATTGTTGCAATCCAAGCATCGTTAGCTGCATTATTTGGCGCTCCTGGAGTTTCATCTACTCCAACTGTACCAGATGTCCAATTAGCTTGTGTATTCCAGCTATTCGAAGTATTGTTCGTAAATGAAAAAACCTTTCCTGCAGCTGATCCTGAAAAATAAATTATCGTATTCGTCGTATTATTTCCCCAACTTACACTGTGGAAAGGAATACCGGTAGAAGGAATTGTAGGCACTTGAAATGAATCACCTCCATTTGCCATGGCAACTTGACTCCAAGAACCACCTGCTACCCAACTTCCATTTGGTGGATACGCCGAATTTGTTGTTGTAGGACTTACCGTTGTTGATTCTAACAAAGTTGATGAACCAGGAATTATTAGTCGGCAATTGCCATCCGTTAAGGAAAGATCATTTTGTGGTAAAACAGTGTTCGGGCTCGCTTCATTATAAATAACGATATAAGTTCCTTGGGGAACACTTTGCCAAAATGGAATATCTGCAAAACGCAAAGCACCAGTAGCAATTCCAGTACCTGATCCTGGAGCAAAATAGCCGTTATTATCATCAATAATTACTTTTCTTAAATCAAGAGATGGAACAGGAGTTGTGCACGTAGGGTTTCCAATTACAACAAATTCAACATACTCACTTGAACCTGGCCCTTGTGAAACTTCATTGATAATTAATTGTTGAGAGATAGAACTTGAATAAGCCCAGAGAAAACTAAAAAATAAAAGAAACCTAAACATACGTTTATATCAAACATCCTATTTGCAATTGGTTTCGGCTCAACACGCTGGTTTACCTCAAGGAGATCAATCGCAAAATCCGCTGCAAAGTTACGAGAACTATTTCACGCAAAAAAATAAAATGATTAAGGAATTGTAAATTAATTATTACAATTTAATGTGTTCTGACTTCACTTCCTTACCGAAAAATATAGAAGCTTTTTTATCGAATTCTGTTGCTGATTCAGTTGTTAAAAAATGAAGTGAACCTGACCTGGTTAATTTAGTAGTTAGCGCTGTGTTTCGGAGTAAATAATCCTCCAATTTTTCAGCCACAATTGCACCTTGAGAAATTACTTTTACTGTTGAAGGAAGTATCGATTCAATGTACTCTTTCAAAATTGGATAATGCGTACAAGCCAAAACAATCGTGTCAATTTTAGGATCTTTTGACAAAAGCGAATTTACATCTTCTTCGATAAAAAGTCGTCCCGCTGCTGAATCATGGCGATGATTTTCAATTAATGGCACCCACATAGGACAAGCGTGTTGTACAACTTTTACAGTTGGCGCATATTTGGAAAGTTCAATAACATACGATTCTGATTTCACAGTTCCTTCTGTTGCTAGAATTCCAACGTGACCCGATTGCGTTAGATCTCCAATAATTTCTGTACTCGGACGAATCACCCCGAGAACACGTTTATTCGGGTCGATTAATGGTAGATCATTCTGTTGAATCGAACGAAGCGCTTTTGCTGAAGCGGTATTACAAGCCAAAACAACCAATTCACAACCACGTTCAAACAATTCTTTTACAGCTTCTAAGGTATAATCGTAGACAACTTCAAAGGAACGTGTTCCATAAGGTGCTCGTGCGTTATCTCCCAAATAGATATAATCATATTCTGGTAAACGATTTACGATTTCGGACAAGACCGTTAAACCGCCATATCCAGAATCAAAAACACCAATAGAAACAGTTTTTTTCATTGATTCAAAGCTACAAAAAAAGGGTAACCAAATGAATGATTACCCTTCAAATAAATTTTAATGGAATTATGGTTTTGTTGCTTCCGCATCTAAACGAAGTAGTTCAACAATAACCTCTCCTGTAATATCCATTCCACCTTTGTGATACAAAGTTGTAGATTCATCAATTACGTAATTCAATTTTTTACGATCAGCAACGATTTCAACAGCTTTTTGAACACGATCTAAAATTGGTTTATTCAAATCTTGGCTAAACAATTGCATTTCTTGTTGCAATGATTGTTCACGCTCTTGAATATTCGTTTGTTTCTTCATTAACTTGTCTTCAGTGATTTGAATTTCAACTGGAGTCATTTTTGGACGATCAAGTTCGTATTTTTTCAACGCTGCATTGAAATCTGCTTCCATTTCTTGCAATTCTTTCACACCATTTTCTTCAAATGCTTGCAATTTTGCAATAGCTACTTTTCTTGATGGCAATGTATCCAACAATTTTTGTGAATTGACATGCGCCACTTTCGACTGTGCCATCACAGTTCCTACACTAAACATCACCACAAGGGCTAATAACAACTTTTTCATTTTTTGTGTTTTGTTTTTATTAATTATTTACCAGTAATTCCCATTTCTTTCAAAACTTCATCACTGATGTCGAGTTTGTTGTCCGCATACACCAAATTACTTTGATTGGCTTTATCGAATACAAAACTATAATTTCTTTTAGAAGCAACCTTTTGCATGGCGTCAAAAACGCGGTCTTGTATAGGTTTAATTAATTCCTGACGTTTCTGAAAATAATCACCTGTTACACCGAATCGCATTTTTTGTAGTTCAAGCACTTCAGTTTCTAACTTCTCAATTTCTTCTTTGCGTTTTGTTTTTTCTTCTGCTGGCAAAAGCACTTCTTCACGCGCAAAGTTTTCCTTTTTTTGTTTTAAAACTTCATAACGCTCTTCAATTTCTTTTGTCCATCGATCGGCCAACTTATCCAATTTCTCTTTTGCTTCTTTATACTCTGGAACGTTTCCCAAAATATAATCAGAGTCAATGTATGCGTACTTTTGACCGAAGGCAAATGCTGTGCCAAAGATAAAAACAAGTGCAAATAATAACTTTTTCATAAATTCAGTTTGAAGCCGAACGGCCAAATTAATCATTTTATTGTGTTCAGCAAGAATTAAAGTTCTCCTAAATTCATCCCAATCGTGAAACTCAACTTAGGATGGAAACCACGCGTATTAATATCTGTATCTGAAGCTCCTCCCGCTCCGGTAGACCAATTATCCAATTTGTCAAACCCAAGACCGTAATCCAATCCTAGCATACCAAACATCGGCAAGAAAACACGAATACCAACACCCGCTGAACGCTTCACGTTAAATGGATTAAAACGCTCAAATGAAGGGAACGTATTTCCTGCTTCTGCAAACGCTAATGCATAGAACGTCGCTGAAGGATTCAACGAAATTGGGTAACGCAACTCTAAGGTATATTTCGCAATAATTGGATCTCCACCCGAAGAGGACATAGAGTTATCTTCATAACCTCTTAAAGCAATGATTTCACGACCACCTAATTGATTTACCCCAGAAAGACCACTTCCTCCTAAAGAGAATCGCTCAAATGGTGTTACTCCACGAGATGCCGTGTAAGCTCCCATGTATGAGAAACCAATGCGTGACATTAAGACTAATTTTTTATCTTTTGATAATGGGAAGAACCATTCACCAGTAAATTTCAATTTGTAGTATTCCAAGAATTTGTATTTCTCTTGCTCAGACAATCCAGTAAAATCTTTGTTACCGTTAAATAAGAAATAAGGCAACGACGATTTAGCTGTGAAAGTAATGTTTGAACCACTTTGCGGATAAATCGGAGCACTAACTGAACTACGTTGCAAAACATATTTCAACGCTAAGTCATTCGCATATCCATTGTTGAATATTGGGAAATAAGCGTATTGATTCACATCGTAATATTGGTAAGAAAATTCATAATAAGCCGTAAAGAAATCATCTGGAATTTTCTTTCTTCTTCCTAATCCAATACCTGTTCCTGTAATCCCAATTCCAGTGTAGGCATCATTTGTAGGTAAATAACCGTTACCCATCGCCGTATGATTCAAGTAATACGTCAATGAATTTGGTTTTTTTCCTCCTAACCAAGGCTCTGTGAAAGAGAAATTATACCCTTGATAATAACGACCATTGCTTTGCGCACGAATTGATAAACGTTGTCCATCTCCTCCTGGTAGCGGTGACCAAGCTCCTTTTTTGAAGATATTTTTCGTTGAGAAATTATTGAAAGTCAAACCTAATGTTCCAATCAATCTTCCTTTACTAACAGCACTTGCACCACCGTAACCACCTGACAATTCAATTTGATCTGATGATTTCTCTTCCACAACATATTCGATATCTACAGTTCCATCTGCTGGATTTGGAATTGGATTTACTTGGAAAGCTTGTTCATTGAAGAAGCCTAATTGTGCCAATTCTCGTTGCGTACGAATAATGTCATTTCTATTGAACAAATCACCAGGTTTCGTTCTAATTTCGCGACGAATCACATGATCATTTGTTTTCGTGTTTCCACTGATGATGATACGACGAATTCGAGCTTCTTTTCCTTCGATGATGCGCATCTGATAGTTAATATGATTATCAGAAACATTCGTTTCAACCGGAATCACTTGGAAGAATAAATAACCTCTATCCATGTATAATGAAGAAATATCTCTACCGTCTTCACTCATGAATAATCGTTTTTCAATAAGCGATTTGTTATAAATATCACCGCGCTTAATACCTAAAACTGTATCTAAATACGATGATCTAAATTTTGTATTTCCAATCCATTCAATGTTTCCGAAATAGTATTTTGAACCTTCTTCAACTTGAATATTTACGTATAGGTTTTTATCGTCAATTTTATAGACTGTATCAAAACGAATGTGTGCATCTCGTAAACCAACTGCATTGAATTTCTCCAACAAGGCTAATTTATCCTTTTCGTAGGAGCTTTCAGTGAATTTAGAGCGTTTGAAGAATCTCCACAATTTCTTTTCTTTGGTATCTTTCATTGCCATTTTCAACTTCCATGTTGGAACAGAAAGATTTCCTTCAATATTGATTTCCTTAATTCCTACTTTTTGACCTTTTGAAATGTCGATAAGAAAAATTTCAGAGTTGTTCATCAAAGTATCACCAACACGATTGATTTTCACAGATGTCGAATAATAGCCTTTTTCTCTAAAGTATCCTTTGATTTTACTTTCAGTTTGGTATACTAGGTTCTCTGTAATGGTCTTTCCAGAATAAAGCGTGATTTCTTCACGAATTTTATCTGCTTCACGTTTGTTTACCCCTTTGAATTTGAAACGTGAAAGCTTTGGTCTCGGAACAACTTTTATGGTCAAATAAATAACTCCAGCAACTTCTTTTGTGGCATAAATCTCAACATCAGAAAAGATTCCTTCATTCCAAAGGTTTTTAATCGCTTTTGCAATTTGATCACCTGGAATATAAATTGTTTGCCCTTGACGCAATCCAGCAATCAATTTAATTGCTTGGTGGTCAAAATTATCTGCCCCTTCTACTTGAATTGGTCCGATTTCATATTCTTTCGGTTTCGTGTAATCAATTTCTAAGTTTCCGATTGAAATTGGTCCCGATGAAACAAGTGTATCTTGGGCAAAAGAAATGCTCAAAACACTTAAAAACAGGATTAAAAGAAGGTTGTTTTTTATCATAGTATTAGGTTAATTGTTCAGATACCATTCCAAATCGACGTTCACGAGATTGATAATCTAGAACTGCTTTAAAAAGGTCTTCACGTTTAAAATCTGGCCATAAAACATCTGTGAAATGAAATTCTGAATAAGCAATCTGCCAAAGCAAGAAATTACTTATTCTGTATTCACCACTTGTTCTAATTAATAATTCAGGATCTGGAATCTCACTCGTTGTCAGGTATGATGAAAAAAGATTTGCATCAATTGAATTAATATCTAAGGTAGCATCTTTTGCCTCCCGAGCAATTTGTTTAACAGCGTTGACAATTTCCCAGCGTGAACTGTAATTCAATGCCAAAACCATCGTGATTTCTGAATTATCTTTTGTTAAATCAATTGACTCTTGAAGTTCGTTTTGACAAGCCTGTGGTAAGCCAGCAATATCACCTATTGCCAACAAACGCACACCACTATCAGAAAGTTCTTTCACTTCATTTGCTAGAGATCTAACCAACAAATCCATCAAACCATCCACTTCTTCCTTCGGTCGATTCCAATTTTCAGTCGAAAAAGCATAAAGAGTCAAGTATTTCACTTTTAATTCTTTCGCGGCTTTCAATGTCTCACGCACAGATTCAACACCAAAGTTATGCCCATACAAGCGCATGTGCCCTTGTTTTTTAGCCCAACGACCATTACCATCCATAATGATCGCAATGTGTTCTGGTGTTCTTGTTAAATCTATTTTAGACAAATAATCCATTCTTATAATTAGAATTAAAAACGAAAATAATCAAAGAATCGTATTTAACCTTATGAAGTTCTTGAGGTTAACATACCTTAACAAAAAAGAGGGAAATGGCCAGCCAAATCCCTCTTCTCTAATTTTATAAACTATTACTCAGCAAGGATGATGATTTTATCATTTTGAAGTTCCATCACTCCACCTTTTATAGCCACACGAATTACTTTAGAATTCGATTTATCATCTTGAATAAGATCACTTGTTTTATCAAAGCGTTCAAACGCCATTGACAAATCCACTTTCACCATTCCTTCTTTCAAAGCCGAGATGATTGGTGCGTGACCTCTTAAAACCTGAAATGAACCATCTAACCCTGGCAATTGAACTGCTTCAACTTCGCCATCAAAGATTTTCGTTTCCGGTGTTATAATTTCCAAATGCATTGTATTCTGTTTTTAGTTGGAGCGAACTCCTTTACAATCATTTATTAAGCGTTAGCTTCAGCCAACATTTTATCTCCTGCAGCGATTACATCCTCGATACCACCTTTCAAGTTGAAAGCAGCCTCTGGATATTTATCGTAAACACCATCCAAGATTGCATTAAATGCTTTGATTGTTTCTTGAATATCAACCAATACACCTGGGATACCTGTAAATTGCTCAGCTACGTGGAACGGTTGAGATAAGAAACGTTGAACACGACGTGCTCTGTGTACAACCATTTTATCTTCTTCAGATAACTCATCCATACCAAGAATCGCAATAATATCTTGTAACTCTTTGTAACGTTGCAAAGTAATTTTTACACGTTGCGCACAGTTATAATGTTCTTCACCAACAATTTCTGGAGTCAAGATACGAGAAGTAGAATCCAAAGGATCCACCGCTGGATAAATTCCTAACTCAGCAATTTTACGAGACAATACTGTTGTTGCATCCAAGT
>JALQYQ010000070.1 GCA_023262855.1 Crocinitomicaceae bacterium | reverse complement strand
AATTCATAATTCGTGATTCATAATTCATAATTCATAATTCATAATTCATAATTCATAATTCATAATTCATAATTCATAATTCATAATTCATAATTCATAATTCATAATTCATAATTCATAATTCATAATTTTATTACTTAATCACAAATCACAAATCACAAATCACAAATCATTTGCGACTAGTCACTAAATCGAATATCTTCCATAAACGCCAACTTCTGCATTTCACCGACCTCAATGGTATAATAGCCAAACTCTTCTGAAACAACGCCAATTAATTGATAAACACCTTTTCCATAAAATGGATATTTCCGCGCAACTTCAGGAAAATGAACTGTATCAATAATATTTCCTTCTTGATCGATGAATGTTCCGAAATACATGTGGTCACCACGATTGGTTTGTGACTGTTTGAGAGCAACTAAATAACCATAAGTTGTTATTCGCAATCCAAGGAATTGATGAATTTCTAAAGCTTTCGTATGCGTAGGAACCGCTTGAGCTAGTAAATCAAACGGATTGCATAAAGGAAAGCCTAAGAGTTCCATTTGTTCGAATGCCAATTCTAAGCTTTGTTCTGTTAATTGGGGTAACTCAAACGAGCGTTGTTCATGTTCAAATAACTGCGGAACGGGTGATTTTTCCTTTACACGGTTGTGGTACAAATGTGCTTTCCATAGCAGTTCTTTTCTGCTCTCAGGGAAATCACGCAAACCGCCAATACGAATGATGAGTACCAATTGTTCAAGCGGGACAAAAATGCGTTTCATCAAATCTTCAAAGTTCTTGAAGGGGCCATATTTTTCACGTTCAGCTAAAATGGAGAGAATCAATTTTCCTTCAATACCGCTGACTAAAATAAAGCCAAGAATCAGATTTGTTCCTTGTAAAACACATTCATACGATCCAAAATTGAGTGATGGCGCTACGATCGTTGCTCCCCAGGTTCGTGCTTCGTGAACATAAATTTCTGTGCGGTAATATCCTCCAAAATTATTAATCGTCGCCGTCATATATTCCAAAGGATAATAGGCTTTTAAATACAAACTTTGGTAACTTTCTACAGCATATGAAGCAGAATGACCTTTGGAAAATGCATAACCAGCGAAACTTTCAATTTGCCTCCAAATATCGGATGTTAGGTTGTCTGTAAATCCTTTTGCACGGCAGTTTAAAAAGAAGGTGTCGCGTACTTTGTTGAATTCTTCACGTGAACGAAATTTTCCCGACATTCCTCGTCTCAACACATCTGCTTCTGCCAAGGATAAACCCGCGAAATGATGCGCCACTTTAATTACATCTTCTTGGTAAACCATTACTCCGTATGTGTCAGGCATGATTTCTTGTAGAATAGGGTGGGCTTCTTTCCGTTTTTCGGGGTAGCGATGACGTAAAATATATTCACGCATCATTCCCGATTGCGCAACGCCCGGACGAATAATTGAACTTGCTGCAACCAAGCCCAAATAGGTGTCAACTTGGAGTTTTACCATGAGCATCCGCATGGCGGGCGATTCGACATAAAAACAACCCATTGCACGCGCTGAACGTAACAATTCCTTTATTTTTTCATCGTGCTTGAAATACGTGATATCGTGAATATCGTGCGCAGGATTTTCTGGTTGATTGTAAGCAATCACTTCCAAGGCATCGTGAATTTTACCCAAGCCGCGTTGACTCAAAATATCAAATTTAAATAAGCCCACATCTTCTGCTTCCAACATCGAAAATTGAGTTGTTGCGTAGCCTTTTGGCGGTAAAAAAGTTCCTGAATACCACGTGATTGGTTTCTCACTGATGATAATTCCACCTGCGTGAACGCTCAAATGCGAAGGCAATCCTTTGATGTAATGACTGTATTTTAATACCAATTTCGATAAATCATCGAGTTTTTCAGGATTGAATTTTCCCTTGCTGAGTATGTCAATTTCCGTTTTCGGCAAACCGAATACCTTTCCCAATTCACGTACGGTTGCGCGGTATTGAAAGGTGTTGTATGTGCAAAGCAAAGCCGCATTTGGATAACGGTGAAAAATGTAGCGGGTCACGTCATCACGATCTTTCCACGAGAAATCGATATCGAAATCTGGTGGATTTTTTCGGTAGAGATTAATGAACCGTTCGAAATACAAATCCAATTCGAGTGGGTCGACATCGGTAATGCGCAACAAATAAGCGATAATACTGTTCGCTCCACTTCCGCGACCAACATAGAAATAACCTTTGGAGCGTGCATAGGATGTGAAATCCCAGGTGATTAAGAAGTAGGAGAGATAGTCTTTTTGCGCAATAATATCAATTTCCATTTCGATGCGCTTGCTGATTTCTTCGGTTGGTTTTCCATAACGATATGCTAAACCTTCTTGAGCCAATTGACGTAAGAGTTGTAAATCTTTTTCCTTGCTACCCGTGTAGGTTGCTAAATTCTGTGGCTTTGCATCATCACCAAATTCAAAGTGAATCGAACAATGACTGAGTAAACGTTCTGTATTTTCAAGCAATTGAGGGAAGTCTGCAAAATGTTCTTTGAACGCTTCATAAGGAATCAGCTTTTCGTTTTCGTCTGCCTGTTGTGCAGGATCTAATTTCGAAAGCAAGACATTTTGATCAATTGCCCGCAACAAACGATGCGTATTGAAGTCGCGCTTGTTGCGGAAAATCATCGATTCAAAGGCAAGCATTTTATGAAACGGAATGTTTCCTTTTTGCATTTTTAAGCGATTCAAATTCTTCGCAGGAATACCAATGAATTCATTTTCGGCCAATTTCTTCGGTTCTTTTCCTTGCGGATAAATTACATAGCAATTTCCTAAATGTGGTGCTCTTTCAGGAAAATCCGATTGTTCATGTAGATGCACTGACATAAACTCATTTGCTTCGTGCAATCCACGGTTGTTTTTCGCTATTAACACGTAACAACAATCCATCCCATTTCGAATATCGATTCCAACAATTGCAGGATGTTCTTTCCGTTGCGCTTCTCGCACATAACTCATCGCCGCCGTTGTCGAATTAATATCACACAGAACAGTTTGGGCATACTTTGCCTCTTTCGCCCAGTGAATGAGTTCTTCCGGAGATAGAATTCCGTATTTGATGCTATAGTGGGATTTTACGTACACAAATTAGAACATGGAGCATGGAGCATGGAACATGGGGTAGAATTAATTCGATTGTTTGAATGTGATAATCATTTCGTTAAATCATTCTATTCTGAGGACGCTTTGAACTTTTTGTGAAGTATTTTGATTTTAACCATTGTTTAATTGCTTTGAAAATGCTTGTATTTTTCTTTGAAGAAGATCATTTGAGTTAAGTATTCGATTCCTTTCTTGTTCATTTATATAACCGAGTCTGAATGATAATTCGACCTGAGTCGTGACCTCAAAAGCTGAACCCATTGAGATTGTTAGATAATGTTTGAATTCCTTTTGACTTGATCGGCTAGTTCCTTCTGCGATGTTAGATGGAATACTGATTGCAGCTCGTTGGATTTGGTTGGTTAAACTATATCGTTCTTGCTCAGGAAATAACTTTGTGAGTGAATAGATTTCTGTTACCAAGCCCATGGCCTCATGCCAGATTTTAAGGTTTTTGTAATTATGCATTGTTGTTTTTTTGATAGATTATTGTATTTAAGTTACTTATAAATGGCATTATTTCAAACAAGTAATTCTCCTATCTTTTAATTTTTTATGCCATTTAGCATTGGATACCAAAAATTAGATTGGCTCAATCCATTCTCCATTCTCCTTGCTCCATGCTCCATGTTCCATGTTCCTCTCGCTTCTTGGTTCTCAGTTCTCAGCTCTAAACCCTCCTGTTCGCCAACAACAACGGAGGCTCGCCATTAAATGGATTTAAATAGCCAATCGTGCGGGCATCGAGTCCAACGGCACGCATTACGGCACGGTCACCAAAGCGTTTTCGGATGGAATCCATTGCGCCATAAAGTTCCGTGTAGCGCGTTCCATCGTCGAAGAGGTTGAGCTGGTGATTGCCCGAAACCAATGAACTGTAGCGCACGCCGATTAAGCGAACCAACAAACGTCGATTGTAGATGCGCTCGAATAATTCGGCAACAATGGGCATTAACTCGTGATCGGCAGCCGTGTACGGAATCTGCTTTTGCAAGGTCTGCGTTTGAAAATCAGAATAACGAATCTTGACCGTCACGCAAGCTGTTAATTTATCTCCGCGACGCAGTTGAAAGGCCAGATTTTCCGCCATTGCAGCCATGATACCTTTTAGCTTAAACACATCAATCGTGTCGCGGTCAAACGTTCGTTCTGTTGAAATTGACTTGCGTTCATTGTACTGCTCAACAGCTGAATTGTCGATTCCTTGTGCTTTTTTCCAAATGCCAACACCGTTTTGTCCCAAGGCACTTTCCATCATTTCGACTGGCATTTCTTGTACGGTTTCAATCTTCCGAATACCCAAATTACAGAGCGTTTGATAGGTTTTTAATCCAACCATTGGGATTTTTCGAACCGATAATGGACCAAGGAAATTCTTTTCAGCACCATAGTCAATCAGCAATTGATTGTTGGGTTTTGCTTCGCCTGTTGCAATTTTTGAAACTGTTTTGTTTTGCGACAAACCAAATGAAATCGGTAAACCAGTCTCACGAATAATCTTTTGACGCAATTCGGATGCGTATTTCATCGTTCCGAAAAACTTGTCCATTCCCGAAAAATCCATGTAGAATTCATCCACCGACGCTTTTTCATAAACAGGCGAGGCCTCACGAATAATATCCGTTACCATTTTTGAGTAGTTGGTGTACGTACTCGTATTTCCTTTAATAATAATCGCTTCCGGACAGCGTTCTTTTGCCATTTTCATTGGCATCGCGGAATGGATTCCGAATTTGCGCGCTTCATAACTGCAAGAAGCAACAACACCTCGGTCGCTTGTGCCGCCAATTAAAATTGGTTTCCCAACTAAACGACTATCCAGCAAGCGTTCGCACGATACAAAAAACGTATCGAGATCCATGTGTACAATTGAGCGTAAACCAGCCATTATTCAATAAGTTAATTAAATGAATGTGCTGCATATCGTAAATTTTGTGAAAGCGTCAAGTCTAGAGTTGCGACTTGAATTGTGTTCCGTTTTCACTACAAATGTAGATGTTTATCTTGTTGAAAGATTAAAAAGTAATCAACAAACGATTAATAAATAATCAACATTTGAATGCAAAAAAAGTAAAGATGAACGTAAAGGATTTACGTTGAGTAAATAAATATTGAATCTATTTTGAACAAACGAAAAGCGGAAGGTGTTTTAAGGACATGACGAACAGAAAAATCAAACAAGAAGACAGTTATTGTCATTACAGCGATTTGCCTTCACCATTGGCGTATGTTCAACAAGTTGAAGAAAAAGAGGCGTTGACAGACCAAGAAATTGATCGTATCATAGAAATGGCTTGGGAGGATCGAACACCTTTTGATGCAATTCATCATCAATTTGGTTTGAAGGAAGCGGATGTAAAAAAGTTAATGAAAAAGGAGTTGAAGTTGAGTTCCTACAAACTTTGGCGCGAACGCGTGGAGAATTGTCAAACCATACATGCGAAAAAACGTGTTGAGGAGATTTCGCGCTTTAAATGTAAACTACAACGAACAATTACAAACAACAAAATCTCCAAACGATGAAACGATATTTATTTGCAGGTGCATCTAGTCAAATAGCGATTGCAACGGCGCGATTATTACAAGCTCAAGGACACGAAGTAATTGGTCTTTCGCGTCAAACAGATTCATCCATTTACGATGAATTTTACACTGTTGATGGTTACCAACCATCCAATTTACCAAAGATTGAAGGTGAATTAGATGGTTTGGTTTATTTCCCGGGAACAATCAATTTGAAACCATTTCATCGTTTGAGTACAAGTGATTTTTTACACGATTATTCGGTTAACTCATTAGGAGCGGTAGAAGTGACACAAGCTTATTTGCCAAACTTAAAAAATGGTTCAACACCATCGATTGTATATATCAGTTCCGTTGCGGCAACTGTTGGGATGCCTTTTCACGCATCAATCGCCATGGCCAAAGGAGCAATTGAAGCACTCACACGTTCACTTGCGGCTGAGTTTGCACCAAAAATTAGAGTGAATTGTGTTGCGCCATCGCTAACTGATACGCCACTTGGAAATAAATTTCTGAGTACGCCCGAAAAGGTAGAAGCATCTCAAAACAGAAATCCAATGAAAAAGGTAGGAGCACCACTTGAAATTGCTTCGGCTATCCACTTTCTTTTATCGCCCGAAGCTGCTTGGATTACAGGACAAATCCTAAATGTAGACGGTGGAATGAATACGCTTAAAAATAGCTAATTCCCATTTTTTGTTAACGTAGTATCGACTGAACAGAAAAATCAAATATCTTTATGTTCAAATAAAAACAAATGAAAAAGTCGTATATTATTTTTGGAGCCATTGGATTGTTAATCGTGATTTTATTTTTCGCGTATCGTGGTTCTTACAACACAGCTGTAACATTACAAGAAGATGTTGATAAAGCATGGGGAGATGTTGGTGCAAGTTACCAAAGACGTGCAGATTTAGTTCCTGCATTAGTTAATACTGTTAAAGGAGCTGCAGCAAATGAAAAAGACATCTTAACGAAAGTTACCAATGCAAGAGCTGGAATAGCAGGAATTAATGATGAGATTTTGAATGCTAATAGTCCAGAGCAAATGGAAGTGTTAGGAAAAAAAATCAACACAGCAATTAACTTAGCATTTGAAGCATATCCACAAATTCGTTCAACGGATAATTTTGGAGCACTTCAAGCTCAATTGGAAGGAACAGAAAATCGCATCAATAAAGCGCGAACAGATTACAACGAAACAGTGAAAAAATATAACTCTCATATTCGTGGTTTCTTCAATAGTATGTTCTTAAACAAAGAAACATTCCCGAAAAAAGAAGCATTCAAAGCTGCTCCAGGTTCTGAAAAGGCTCCTGAAGTTCAGTTCTAAAAAAACGAAGAAAAAGCGGTTTGAAAGAATCGCTTTTTTTAATTCAAATAAATGATGTCTTGGCAGTTACGTCAAGCATTCAGCTACTAAGCAAATTCGAATGGCATTATTTACAGAACAACAACAGAAACAAGTGCAAGATGCAATTGCTCAAGCGGAGTTGAATACTTCGGGAGAAATTCGCGTGCACATAGATAAACGTTGCAAAGAAGAACCAATGAAAAAAGCGATTGCTGTTTTTGAGAAATTGGGAATGCACAAAACGGAACAACGCAATGCGGTTTTGTTTTACTTGGCAATGGATGATAAAAAGCTTGCCATTTTAGGCGATAAAGGAATCAATGAAGCAGTTCCAACCAATTTTTGGGATGAAATACGTGATTTGATGGTGAGTCATTTCAAAAAGGGTGAATTCACAGAAGGATTATCGAAAGGGATTGTAATGGCAGGAGAACAGCTAAAATCAGCGTTTCCGTATCAATCAGATGATACCAATGAATTAAGTAATGAACTAACTTTTGAAGACGGAGAAGCATGAAACAGTTCATTCAAACTAAAAGCACCTTGCTTCGCTTGAATTCCTTGCTAAGCATATTATTTGTTGGAGTTCTTGCTTTGTTCACTACAGCGCAAGATGGGATTCCCGCAAAACCAAATCCCCCAAAACTGTATAATAACTTCTCAAATGAAATGCCTGATTTTCTATCCGAAAGTGAAGCACTGCAATTGGAAAGTGATTTGGAAGCATTTGCGAAAAGTACATCGAATCAGATTGTTGTTGTCGTTGTTGATGACTTGGCGGGATATGAACCATGGGAATTTGCAACAAAATTGGGAGATCAATGGCAAGTAGGACATGAGAAGGAAGATAATGGAATTGTAATTCTAATTAAACCATCTGGAGGGAAAGGTGAGCGAAAAACATTTATCGCAACTGGTCGTGGATTGGAAGGCGCAATACCTGATTATACGTGTAATCAAATTGTTGATAATGAATTATTGCCCAATTTTAAAAATGGGGATTATTACGAAGGAATCACGGCTGCATTATCGGTATTGAAGTCGCTATCAAAAGGTGAATTCAACTCGGATCAATACGCTAAACAAAATGAGAAAAAAGATAGCTTAGTTAAAGTTATCTTGGTAATTATTGTGATTGTGGTAATTGTCATTGTGATGTCGCGAGGAAATAAAGGCGGAGGAAGAGGAATGACAATGGGTTCACGTGGTATTTTCTTCGGAAGTGGTTTCGGAGGTGGATACGGCGGCGGCTGGGGTGGAGGAAGCTCTGGCGGCGGCGGTGGTTTCGGTGGATTTGGAGGCGGAAGCTTCGGTGGCGGTGGATCTGGCGGAAGCTGGTAGAAATTCAGAAAAGACATATATAAAAAAGGAGAAAGCAACTTGCAATCTCCTTTTTTTATGCGGTATAAAGTTCTTATCGAATCACCAAGGAATGTGTTTCTGTAGTACTAGCATTTGTCAAACGAATGAGATAAGTACCAGAAGTGAATTGGGTTAAATCGATTTCTATTGCATTGTTCAAATTAGATGCAGAAGCGACAACTGTTCCGTACACGTTGATTAATTCATAGCCAAACGTACCATTTAATTTCACCATTACTTTGTCATTTGCTGGATTAGGATAAATCGAAAGATTCATTGACTTAAATTCATCTAAACCAACATTTCCACCAGAAAGTGATAATTCATCTAATTTCAATACTGATCCTGGGTTGTTTCCTGAAAAAGCTATAAAAATCAACGAATCAGGAGTTCCGGTAAGCGATACAGGAACAGAAAAAGTTGTATAAGTACTTTGATTTGTTAGAGGTTCACTAATCGTCCCAATCGGATTTCCATTTTCATAAAACACTGCTTGTATGGCAGCTTGATCACCATTTACGGCCGCGTATTTATATGCTCCACTTAATGTTGTTGGACTCGCATTGTAGGGAATTGGTTGAAAAGGTGTTGTTGGATTCATAACATCAATTAATCCAACAGAGATGAATGACGGAATTGTATCTCCACCCGGTGGATTAAAATTTGTTGTCATTTCCATCGCATAGCTTCCCGCATAAGCATCCGTTGTTTTTACCGCATTTTGGAATCCCATTTGCGAAACAAACTGATTTAATGTAAACCAATAATCACAGGTTTCAGTTGAATTGCTTGACCATGTTTCAAAACTTGGATTTGGTAAGTCTGTCGTTTGTGTTGCATTATTAAACAATTGCACATTGTCGATTCTGGCCCATGAACCAGGAGCACATAGTAAATTATTGTTCGGGTCTCCAAT
>JALQYQ010000039.1 GCA_023262855.1 Crocinitomicaceae bacterium | reverse complement strand
TCAAATATTCAAATATTTAAATATTCAAATATTCAAATATTCAAATATTCAAATATTCAAATATTCAAATATTCAAATATTCAAATATTCAAATATTCAAATTGATTCTTGTCGTAAAAATAGAATTATCGTTTAAGAAATAAATTAATTCGATACATTTGATTCAAAATCATTTTTCCATCTATGAAATCTTTCTTTTTATTTCTTGCGATTTGTTTCACAAATACATTTTCTTTTTCTCAATTAGATCCTCAATTTTTCGGTTCGTATGTAAACGAAGAATTGACGAACGGCTTCTTAATTTATACAATGGACGAAGTTGCATCGGATTGTTTTTTAGTTGAGTTTGAGCTTTATCAAGGATTGGAAACGATTTCAAGTGAAACCGGTTATGGACATTGTGATGGACCAAATGGTCACATGGAAATTCAATTAGAATCAAAAGGAGGAAGAAAACTTGAAGTTGGATTTTCAGTGGATGAGGCAGGATTTAATCTTTTAACTGTTTATAACAACGACGGAACAACTACCGAATATTATTCTTTACCATCCGAAGAAGAATATGTTGGTGAAGATTCTGAAGAGTTTCTATTTGTGCGAGAAGATGGAGCTGAATTGATCTTGTATGGCGTTGAAGGTGACGTTGGATTTTCTCTTTATGGAATAGAAAGTGATGGATGTGAAGGAACTATTTTGGATGGAGTTATGTATCCAATGGATGATGAATTAACGACATTTCAGTACACTGCAGGGGCATGTATTATTGAGTTTCAAGTTTCATCTGATAAAATTAATGTGATCGAAGAAAATTGTAAAATCGGTTCTGCATCATGCAATTCATTCAATGGATTGTATTTTTTGTCTGAATAGAAATAAGTTAAACTCTTAATATTTGCTTAATATTGTCAACTCAAAATGGGTAGAATGACAAAGCGAAGTTCGAAGGTTTTACTGTTTATTTTTCCTCTTCTTTACACCCTTGTGGATGTAATTTTGCGTTCCTCATTGCTTGAACTGTATTCAAAAAAGCAAGTCGGATTTTATCTGCTTTCTATTGTCGTTTCATGGTTGTTTTATTTGATAAGCATGGCCATTTTGCAGCGATTTCGAAAACGTAAAATTCTATTTATACTATTGTTAAGTGGATTTTGTCTTTATCTTGTCGCATCGATCATTGGCTCCTACATCTTTTATTACTTCAATGGTTTTTATCCGAATTATTATACCATTGAATATTTTAAAAACGAACCTACTAGTGCATTTGTGTTGTTAAAAGACACAATAAAATTTCAAGATATTGTTTTCTTTACCATTGGTTTTTCTGCTCTTTTCTGGTGGTTTAATCGAATTTTACGCAATGAAATTTCATTGAGTAGACCCAAGTTTCTTTTACCAGTTTTTCTTGTTTATGCTGGTTTATTCACTTTATTGGTTGTCAAAATTAAAAAGTACGATCAATGTTATCTTGTAGATACCAATTTTTCGAGTGATATTGTTAGACATATTACAACGTACGAATCAAATCGGCAATTTAAGGGAAAAGGACTTGGAAAAAGAACACCTCATGTTTTGCCGAAATACGCTGAAAAAAGAGATTTTAATGTCCTTGTTATCGTGCTTGAAAGCTTGAGAAATCAAAACTTACAAGTGTATGGATACAAACGACTAACAACACCGAATTTAGAGCGTTTTAAGACAGAACAACAAAACAACTTTTTCATTTTTAAACATGCTTACACTGTTTCATCAACAACAATGTTAGCTGTTCCAGGAGTTTTAACTGGAACAGGACCTTATCAGGAAAAAGAGGTCTTCTACAGCCAACCTTTTTTATGGGATTTTGGAAACATGTTGAATTATCGCACTTTCTTTTTGTCGTCTCACAGTTTGAAATGGTATCGTTTTGATCGATTTTACGCTACGGCAAAATTGGATCATTTGTGGTACAAAGAGCGCAGTGGAAAGCCGTTTTTTAATGATTTGGGAATTGACGATAAGTTTACGATTGATCATTTAAGGGAAGAAATTAATGCTCCTTCAAATCGAAATTTCTTTGGAGTAGTGCAATTAAATGCGACACATTATCCGTATAAAATTCCGTCAAATCACGTGAAATGGTCCGGGGCTTTTATCGACGAATATGATAATTCAATCCGTTACCAAGATTATGTTCTGGGTCAATTATTAGATGATTTAAAACGAACTGGAAAATTGAATAATACTGTTTTAGTTATTGCAAGTGACCATGGTGAATCTTTGAAAGATCACAACAATATTGGTCATGTCGATAGTTATTATGCAGAGGCTATTTCAGTTCCATTGATGATTTATTTACCTGAATCGCTTCGTAAAAAGTTGAATTTAACTCAGTTTAAAAAGAATTTGACGGCAACAACTTCAACCATTGATATTGCGCCAACATTGATGGAATTAATGGGACTTTCAGAAAAGAAGGAATTGGCTAAAATCAAAGCGAATTATACCGGTTTTAGTTTATTTCAATCGATTCCAAAAGATCGAAAAGTGATTACAATGAACAACAATGAAACGGCCAAGTTCAAAGTTGGAATATCGGTTATTGGGGATGGTTTACATTACATTCACCGTATGAATATTGTTCCGAACAGAGCTGAATTATATGCAATAAGAAAGGATAAAAAAGAGGCGAAAAATATACTTTCAAACTATTCAAAAAAGAAACTGAATGGTTTTCTTAAATGCTTGGAACCTTATGAAATTTGCAAAAAGTATTTGCCTTGATTATTTAACTTGAAGTTCCTGCATGCTAACTGTCTGCAAAATTCGCACTTGATCTTTGTTATCCCAAATCTCCATTTTCACTTCAGGAAAGGTCTTGTTCCAATCGATTGTAATTAATCCAAAATGATTGTTCATAACAGCATTTCCTATACGGTATTTGTTCGGTGTAGCAAATTTCCATTCTTCTGTTAATCCACTTGAAGTTAAATCATAAATCGGGTAGGGTGTTGTTGCTGTTTCCATTTTGCACAGTTCCGAATAATGAACGTCCCCAGAAATAAAAACAACTCCATTGGCTTTGGTTTCTTTGATAAGTTGAAACATTTTTTCTTGTTCCAATGGGAAATTTGCCCATGTTTCATACCCATTGTATTGTGTCGCAAATTGTGTACTTGAACCGATGATACGTACATCAGCTGGTTTGCTTAACTCTGTTTTTAACCAAGCCCATTGTTCAGCTCCCATGATGGTTGAATCCGGAGAAAATTGTTGCGAATAGTCCAAGTGATAGCGGTAATTTGTGTCTGCTTTTAACGCGCCATCATAAGGCAATAAGTTATCACGAAATGTACGTAAATCCAACAAAATGATTTGAAGCTTTTTACCATTAACAGTGTATTCGTAGGATGTGTAAATTCCTTCGTGTTTATAGCGTTCTGAACATTTTGGTTCATCGAAAAAATTCAAGAAAATTTTCTTCGAAGCCTTCTTTTTCGGATAGTATTTACCTGTGTCATCTTGACCGTAATCGTGATCATCCCAAGTTGCAATAATCGAAGTAGTATTTTTTAATAATTGAAAATTGGGATTATCGGCAAGTTTTTGATATTTCTGCTTCATCACTTTCATGTCTTTCGTATCAGCATAAATATTATCTCCCAAAAAGATGAACAAATCTGGGTGATGGGCCACAATGTTTTGATACATGGTTAATGGTTTGTCTTGATGACCGCATGAACCGAAAGCAATTGTTGTTATAGTATCTTGTCCAAACGAATGGAAAGCAAGCATTAGAGGAACGAAAAAAGTAAATTTCATCATGTTTTTTTTGATAGAACTTTGGTAATAAAATCGGGTTTTATGCTATTTGAAATGGTAATCAAATAATGATATCCATCAATAGAAAAGCAATCATTTTTTCCAATGAAAAGCGATGCTTTATCCATGAATAGATCTGCATCAGGATCTGAAAAGTTAATTGTAGTTTCTTTGAAGAAGCGCTCTTTTTTTAAGGTTTGATAATTCAAGTTTCTTAATATGTAAGCTGCAACACTGCAAATTTCCAAATAGGTGAATGAGGAAAGGTCTTTCGCTTCATTTGATGGATAAAAATGCCCTGATGAAGATTGATTTTCAAGTAATTCAACCGTTTCTGCTTTTGGAAATAAAAAGGAATTTGGTGTTGGAACAGGAATTTGAGTTGCTTCTTCAATTTCTTCTTTCTTTTTATGCTCAATTGTAGTTCCATCAGTTTGACTTTTTAAAGTCAATTGTCGTTTTGTGGATGGCTCCTTTTTGTATTCTTTGATTTTTTTAAACAAGTTCTTGAGCAATGCCATAGCGCTATTTGAATGAAGAGGTAAGCGAATTCTGTAGTAAATGTAAGAAGAAATATAGACCCTTAATCGGATGTTGAAAACTATCTTTTTGTTTGGTCAACAAGTAAATGCCAATAATTTAGATTTAAAATAAATTGTGATAACGGCTTCAATTTTAGTTGAGAATGTGTAAATTTCATCACAATTTGAAACTATGAATACGACTTGTCCATGTGGTAGTGAGCTATCTCATGCTGAATGCTGTGAACCGCTAATTTTAAATGAACGCAATGCGGTGACCGCTGAACAATTAATGCGTTCTAGATATTCCGCATATGCAACATGTAAAGTGGATTATTTGGTGGCAACAACTCATCCATCAACACGGCATCGTTTTTCCAAGAAAGAAATTGAGGCATGGGCTAAATCGAATAGATGGCTAAAATTGGAAATCATTGAAAGTTTACCAACAATTGTTGAATTTAAAGCGCATTACATGCAAGGCATAGATCCACCAAAAATTCATCATGAGCGATCTACATTTATACAAGATGAAGGGAAATGGTATTATGTTGATGGAATTTTTAAAGGTTAATTTTTTTAATTCCTAAGTGTTACTACTTTTGCCGCAATGCAAAAAATTGGAATCAACTTATTTACTGTCTTATCACTCCTCACGTTGATCGTTTCATGTGAAGGAAAAATCAATCCGTTTAAGCGCTGGAAAGAGAAAAAAGAAGAGATCAATTACTTTCCGCAATTTGGTCAATTACCTAAAAATGAAGTGCGTAAAATGCAAAAAGATGCGCATTGGTTTTATTTGAATGTGCTTGGTAAAGAGCAATTTAACGGACAATTTTTGGTTGGTAAAAAAGGCAAAATCGTTTATTTAAAAGCACAAGGTTTAGCAAATTTTAAAAACAAGGAGGTGATGACTTCTGAAACTCCTGTTCATGTTGCTTCTGTTTCCAAAGTCGTTACTGCTTATACCGTATTGCGTTTGGTCGATCAAGGTCGTATAAAATTAGATGTTGACATTCGCAATTATTTGCGTGAAATCCCCTATGAAGGTGTAACTGTCCGCATGTTATTGAATCATAGAAGTGGAATTCCGTATTATGGTTATTTTACGTTTCACACCTGGCATTTAGGGACAATTCTGCGTAATTACGACATTGTTCGCTTGCTTAAAAAACACAAATTTCCATTGAACTTTCCACCTGATTCGAAATTTGCTTATTGCAATACAAACTATGCGCTTTTGGCTTTAATTGTTGAAAAGGCAACTGGAAAGCCTTTCCCAAAAGCGGTGAAAGAACTTGTTTTGAATCCTTTGAATATGAAGAATACGTTTGTCATGGATCGATCGAAGGAAAAATCGGCTGTTAGTCAATCGTATAATTCACGTCATGTTCTGCAAACCTTTGACTACTTGGATGCAATATACGGGGATAAAAATTTATACACCACCGCAAGGGATTTGTTTCAGCTTGACAAAGCGAGTTATTCATCAACTTTTTTGAGTGATTCGTTGCGATCTCAAATGTTCAAAGGCTACAGTTATGAACGTCCAGGAAAAAGCAATTATGGTCTTGGAATTCGCTTAAAAGAATTGGAAGGAAAAGACACGTATTTCTTTCATAGCGGTTGGTGGCATGGAAACACAGCGTGTTATGTAACTTTGCGCGATGATTCCACGTGCATAATCGCACTTTCAAATGTTTATACAAAAAGCGTTTACAGTGTTAACCGATTAGCCGCAAAATTTGGAAATTATCCTTTTTCATTTGCAGAGGAATAACATTTAACGGAGAACTTTAAAACGTGCGAGTTGACCATTTTCTGATTGAACTTGAATGAAATAAACGCCGCTTGCTATGTTATTTTTTGAAAGAACAATTTCGTCACTTTGCGACATCCCATCCATAAGAATTTTTCCTGTTTGATCTAATAATTGAACTGATTTGATTCCATTTTCAGCTGTGATAGCCCAGTGTTCATTCGTTTCTTTCAGAAGGAATCCTTGTTGATTTTTAGGGTTAATTCCAAGATTTGAACACGGTATAAAGTTTTCCATCGCTTGATAAATCTGCTGTGCTCC
This sequence comes from Crocinitomicaceae bacterium, assembly GCA_023262855.1. Taxonomy (GTDB): domain Bacteria; phylum Bacteroidota; class Bacteroidia; order Flavobacteriales_D; family Crocinitomicaceae; genus M0103. The sequence continues at coordinate 27,112 of JALQYQ010000039.1, read as the reverse complement.
TCCAAGATCTACACCTGTAATGTTAATTGTTTGACCATAGCAATCTGTCACTCGAAAATCATAAGAGCTTTCACCGTTTAATGAAAATCCATTGTTGGTCCATGAATTATAATTAGTTCTTGTTAAACTATTCCATATTCCATTTGCAAATAGTTGAACAGCTGAAAGATCATTTACATGATTTTCTATAACAACAGAACAGTACCAAGGGCTAGAGGAAAAAGTGTTTAATTTGAGATTTGTTGTCCAAGGACATGAAACTTGTTTCCAAGAGATTGCACCTGTTCCGATCATCAAATCTCCCACTGCTTCTGTGAAAGCAATAGGACTCATGTCGATGTTGTTTGCCGGACAAGTTGCACATTCATCAATGATTTGAACGATTGTTGTTCCGACCTGACCTGTTATTTCCAAACAAGTTCCACAATAATCTGCGTTATTGAATTGAGCGGCATTCATTGCTGCATAATGGTCATCAATTACACTTGCTTCAAATGAGCAAGAAGGTGTCCCAGAAGCGGCATAGTAGGTACCACTTCCATTGAACTCGGTTGTTGAACATAATCCCTGAGCGGATAGGTAACTTAAAGTTGTTGCAAAACAAATGGAGATAATTGATTTCATTTGAATGGTTTTTACAAAGTTAATTAGAAAGAAATAAAGAGATTAACTTGTTCATTTAAAAAACATTGAATCATGATAAATATCATTTCTTTAAATGAGATAACCACTTAATTTTGTCTTAATAACTAATGAAACCATGAAAAAAATCGTATTCGCTTTGTCGTTCGTGTCATTTATACGGCTGAATGCACAACCAATCATTGAAAATGCCAATTTGTTGCCTAATTCTTCGTATAACTATAATGTACGAGTGAATCAAGGATTTTCAAGTCCAATCACTTTGAATAGTGACGTGATATGGGATTTTACCAGTTTAACTTCAATAAGTCCAGGTGCAATTTCGATTATTGACGCACCGGCTTCAATTTATGGTTCCTATTTTTCATCAGCAAACTATGCCTATTTAATTGCGAATATGTATTCATACTTTGAAGTGAATTCAACTGAAATGGTCGAATTGGCTCACACAATTACTAATATGGGGAGTATGTACGATTTTAATGCAAATGGCAAGAAAATTCTGCAGTTTCCCTTCAATTATGGAGGGACATTCACGGATGATTTTATTAGTAATTCAACAACTTATTCAGTTGATGTGGCTTATGCTGCTTATGGTACGTTAAATTTACCAAATGGATATTCTTATGATAATGTTGCTTTGATAACTGAAACATCTGACTTAACAACAATTTATCGTTGGTATACGATGAATCCATTCATGAGTGTGGCGATATATCGTGAATCAGATCATGTTTTTGTTTGGATAGAACAAGATATGAACTTGGGACTTGATGAGAAATCTGCCTTGAATGTTTCAATTTTTCCAAATCCAATGGAAGACAAAATCACGTTTCAAGTTGCAACTGAAACAGTTATTGATGTGATTGAAATCTATTCGTCTGAAGGAAAATTGATTGAATCGATTCAACCCAATTTTCTGGAAGGCAGAATGACAATAAATACCGACAAATTTGAGAATGGAACTTACTTAGTGAAAGTAGGAAATGAAACGTTCCAATTGGTGAAATAATTATAACATCACTTGTTGTTTAGCAACTTGCTTTTGTTTGATATACTTGAACAAATAATGAGTGCCAATACTTGTTCCTGTTCCTAAAAGTGCTCCAGCAAACACATCTGTTGGATAATGTACTCCCAAATACATGCGCGAATAACCAACGCTGCCAGCCCATAGATAAGCTGGAACAATAATGTACCATTTTGGATAGATTAAACTGATGGATGTTGCCGTTGCAAATGCTGCACTTGTATGTCCAGATGGAAAGGAATACGAACCACCTTTAGTGTATTTAATAATGTCATTAGGATATTGATTAAAAGGCCTTTCACGATGAATGGAAAGTTTCAATCCGGTTGTAAGCAAACTAGTTAAAATACTGGCACTTCCTAACTCATAACTGTTCCAACGTATTTCTGAGTTTTTAGTAAGAACGCCGCCTAAACATAAACCAACAGGTGCCCCAATTGAAATTGGATTCACTGAATTGGTAATCGTTTTAAACACTTTTCCGCCAGTTGGAGTGTAGGAGTGATTGACTGATTTTAGTATTCTGAAATCGAGGTTTTGAGCAAAAATAGAACTCTGAAAACAAACTGTTAATAAAATCCAACTTAGACGCATATTCCCTTAAATTAAACACCAAATTGACGAAAATGGTGATCCAAATGTTTGTAAAACATGGCATTCCACTCATTGGTTTTCAATGCACCGAACGAATTTGATTCTTTGCCATCAAAATGAGCACCACCCAACGCTTGCGTGCGATTTAAAAAATCAATTAAACGTGCTTTTTCTGTTTCAAACTCACGCTCAGAAACAATTTTAAATGCTGGAGCAGTTGGACCATTTTCTTTGTATTGCTTGTCATTGACAACAATCGGTTTCACAATCAATTTTAACATAAAGCGCTTGAACCCGTTTGGTTTTGGATGTTTTTCAGGTTCATAAATCATTTCGTAAGTCACGTTACAGTGCGCCAACATTTGAGCCACGTTCATTGTTCCCCATTTCGCAGAAGAAGCAGGTGTTAGATTTTCTAATCGACCAATCATTTCTTCTGTTACCGCTTTATCAAAAATATTTTTCATTGCTTAATTTTATAAAGGTAAAGATAGGTAATAAAATAAAGTTCCTCTTTCTTACGTTGTCAAAAAAAACAAAGCATGAATATTAAATTTCTACTACTCATTTTTCTTCTTTTAAACCTTTTTCAAGTTCATTCACAAGATACCTTGAGACATTCCATTTATTTCGATGTTGACAAGTATGAGTTGAAAGCAACTGAAAAATCATCATTTGATGCTTTCTTGAAAAAAGTAGACATCCCCAATATTTTGTCAATTGAATTGTCAGGACATACAGATAGTGATGGTTCGAATGTTTACAATCAAAAATTGTCTCTGAATCGAGTTAAAGCTGTTGAAAATTTTCTTGCTTCGTTAAAATTAAAAACATCCACATCACTCGAATTTGGAGAATTGAAACCGGTTGCAGAGAATACAAGTGAAAATGGTAAAGCAAAAAATCGCAGAGTAGATGTGACCATCGTTGTGCAATTGGCTCCTCGCATTAAAGATGACATCCAAGATTTATATAAACAATTAGAACAGAAAAAACAACGCCATTGCATTGATCCGAATCGTGATACAGTTTTGTTGTTGGATCAAGGTACAATTCTCTTTATACAAGCCGGGACATTTGTCAATCAAAAAGGATGTGTGACAATCTCCGCCAAGGAAGTCTACAAGAAATCGGATATGTTACTGGAAAATTTGAGTACGATGTCAAATGGAAAACAATTGGAATCAGGCGGGATGATTTATTTAGAAGCAAGCTCAAATTCAGGAAAACCCCTGTATCCAAACAAAGATATTTCCATTTTTATGCCAACGCAAGATTATAAAGAGGGTATGAAACTGTTCAAGGGAAACAGAGATGCTCATAATGAAATGAACTGGAATGGAATTGATCAGCGTTTACGACAAGTTGGTCCAAGAGATTTGTCTGATTGTGGTGAAATGAATGAAGGTAGAAATTGTGGGCCGAGTTGTAGGGTATTTTGTCGATTAGGTCGAATTGGTAATGGAATGACTGGAATCGTCAATAAAAATGTACGAATAGACAATCAGCAATTCCGAAAATGCCAGCGCAACATGAGAAAATCGGCTAGAAGATTGAGAAAGAACATTGAACCTTTTTTGGGGCTTCCTTCAAAATGCGATTCGATTCGAAAACTTTTGGAAAAATACGGTGTAAACAACTTCAATGATTTACAGATGAAAATGAACAAGGGATTGATGGATAGTTTAGGTTTAACCACCTTTGAGGAATTGCAAGCGGAATTGACAAAACAACGTAATCGTGAAATTGAAAAAGAAATTACAACAGGACAATCATCCGTTGAAACGTTAAGTTATTACAGTTTTGATACAAAACAAATGGGGTGGATTAATTGTGATCGTTTTACAAGCGATCCTGGTCCTAAAATTAACATGGAAACTCCAGAAAAAATAAAGGAAAACAAGGATTGTAAATTGGTGTTTGATGTGATTCGTTCAGTGATGTCGCCAAGCTACTCGAATTCTTCTACCTATCATTTTGATAATATTCCAAAAGATGCTTTGGTACATTTGGTTTACTTGCGCTACGAAGGTGGAATTATATATGTGTCGATTCACGCAATGAAGGCTCAAGAAAAGGCTCCTGAACCGGAGTGGAAAAAAGTAAGCTTAGAAGAATTAAAAGAAATCTTTAAACAATTTGATAAATAAATCCTTAGGCAATTCGCTGTGAATGGAACATGTCGCTTGGTGAAATTCCGAATGCGTGAACAGACTTTATTGTTGCAACCATTACATTGTAATCTGTGTTTTTAAGTAAATACGAATTAGCTCCTAGTTGGGCATATTTACGTACGACTTCATATTCGTTGTTTGAACTCATAATGATTGTTTTAACAAAAGGAAAATCGTGCTTCAACACTTTTAAGGTTTCCATTCCATTCATAACAGGCATATTGTTGTCGAGCAAAATAACATCAACTTCTGTTGTTTTCAATTTTTCTAATAATTCTTGACCATTTGCTGCCACTACAACCAACTCTAAGTTTGGTGTGAAAGCGAGAATCATTTTAAGCACATCGCGGTATTTTTGATGGTCTTCAGCTAGTCCAATTTTAATATCTTGCATAACTTCTGTATTAAGGGTTAATGTGAAGATATGCGCGATTTTTTCATTGAAAGTAGTAATCACTTCATTAGAATGAGAAATAATGGTTTATACGTATTTGCTCCTACAGATTAAGTAGGAGACCCTCTGAAATTGGGGCTTTTTAATCATATTGAATACGTATTTCTGTTGTTAAGTTGTCATCAGAATCCTCAATAATTAATTGTCCACCGCTCAATTCAATTCGTTTTGTTAATTGCCCCATGAAGCCTAAATAACTTGATAATGGTTTACTTATGTTGTGCCCTAAAAGTGGTATACACTGAATTTCCATTGACACTGTCAAATATGGTTCATTATTAATTCTTAAATGAATGGATTCGATGACTTTTGAAAGTATAGTTTTTTCAATGATTGAGACAATGACACGATATAATGTGATATCTTTATTCTTACTGGTTGTCTCAATCGTTTGAAACTTGGATTCGAAGCTGCACGCCACATTGTACTTCATTTGAATGCGTGCCAAATAATTGGTCAATGAACTTACAATTCCGTCTTGCATCATGGAACGCGGCATCAATTCAATTGCCAAATTTTTAGTTTCATCAATGGCTTCTTTCAATTGCTCTGAAATAAAATCGATTGTAGAGGTTGCTCCCGGCGGAATATACCCTTTCAACTTAGACTCTAACATCTGCATACTAAGACGAATGGCAACCAACCGTTGAGCTAAGCCTTCATGTAAGTCTTCTGCAAAATTGTCGCGATCAACTTCCTGAGCAAACAACAAGGATTGAAATTCGGCTTGTTGGATGTTTTTCTGTTCCGTTACGTCTTGTCGGATTGAAATGTATTTAATTGGTTTATTCGTATTTTCATCGAGTAGGGGAACAATGGTTGTTTCAACCCAGTAATAATCTCCTGATTTTGTTTGATTGCGAATTTCATCGCGCCAGATTTTTCCAGCTCCAATAGTTCGCCACATGTTGTTCCAAAACGCTCGTGAATGATAATGAGAACTAACAATATTTTGATTTTGACCAATTAATTCCTCTCGGCTATAGCCAGAAATCTTGCAAAATGTATCGTTTACAACAAGAATGTTACCTTTTACATCTGTAATGGCAACAATGGCTGAGGAATCTAAGGCTGTTTTGTAATCATTTAATTCATGGGCGGTTTCTTCAAGCAATTTATTTTGCTCTTCCAACTTTAATTGAGCAGCCTCCAACAGCAAACGTTTTCTACGCAAGTTTAAATGGTGCATGGTTTGTCTTCCCAAAATACGCAAGATCGCTCGTTGATTATCATTTAAAGTTTTAGGAATCGTATCCACTATGATAAGGTTGCCTATGGCAAAACCATTTTTGGAAATCAAAGGTACAGAAGCACAAAATCGCGTATTTCGATCTCCCTTCAACATAGGATGATCTTGGAAGCGCTCATCCGCTCTCAAATCGTATATTTCTAAAATTTCATCTGGTGTTTGAATGGCTTTAGAACTTATTGAATTTTCAAGGTAAATTTCTTTGTCCTCAAAACCGAGTCGGGCTTTGAACCAATGATGGTTTCCATTATTAAAGGAAATAAGTGCTATTGGAACTTCACATAATTTAGAGGCCAATTTAACGATTTCGTCTAATTCGAGTTCAGGTTCAGTTCCAAAAACTTGGTACGAAGCAAGTTCTTGATTTCTTTCGAAATCATCAGTTGAGTGGTTAGCTTTTTCCATGAATGTGTAATTTCAAGCAAAAAGATACTATTTATGCAGTTGAAAAAAAAGAAATTCACGAATTATTTTTACCAATTCTAAATAAGTTCAATCAAATTGGTTCGTTTAACATGGAATTTGGAAGTTGGGTTAATTTCAACCAATAGGATTCAATCGATTTTATAGTATCGATATAGTCAACTAATTCTAATGGCTTAGTAATGTAACAGTTTGCATAGTTTTTATACGCATTTACTATGTCATCGCTTGCCGAAGAAGTAGACAAAATGATAATTGGAATTTCTTTGAACTCTGATGATTTACAGTATTTCAATACTTGATGTCCATTTAGCTTTGGCAAATTGATATCCAATAAAATTAAATCAGGAATAATCATTGAAGGAATAGCAGCACAGTTATTTAAATATTCAATTGCTTCACGACCATTTCTCGCCACAATGATATTTACGTTACTACCAGCTTCTTTGAAAGCTTCCTTGATTAAAAAAACATCACCTTCGTTGTCTTCTACCTGTAATATATTAAACTGTTTCATACCTTGTCGTTATTTATTGCTTAGGGAGTGTAAAGTAGAATGTACATCCTTTTCCTTCTTCCGATTCTACCCAAATTTTACCTTTTAAATCATCTATAATTTTTTTGCACAGAGACAAGCCAATTCCAGATCCTGTATATTCATCTTTTGTGTGTAATCGTTGAAATAATTGGAAAATTTTAGCGTGGTAATTTGGGTCAATTCCAATTCCATTGTCTTTTACAGTGAACAACCAATCGGTTTCTTGTTCTACAACACTTATCTCAACTCTTGGAGGTTCATTTACCGAGTGGTATTTCAAACTGTTCGAAATTAAATTCTGAAGCAACTGATAGACCGGTGTCTCGTAAGATTCAATCGTTGGTAAGTTTTCAAATACAATGCTAGCATTCAAATCCTCTATTTTCTCGCGGTATAAAGAGACAATTGTTTCAACCAAGGTATTGATATTAACATGATCCAATTCTTCTCGGATTCGACCAACTCTCGAAAACTCCAATAAATCCAGAATTATCTGGCGCATGCGCTTAGCTCCATCTACTGCAAAATGAATGTACTGCTTTGCTTTTTCATCTAATTGACCTTCGTACTTGCGTTCTAAAAGGGATAAGAAACTTGTTACCATACGCAATGGTTCTTGCAAGTCATGAGAGGCAACATAAGCAAATTGCTCTAACTCTTCATTTGATTGTTGTAATTTGAGTGCACGTTCTTCTAACGTTTCATTGAGTTTTTTTAGTTCAAGTTCCGTATTTTTACGAACTGTAATGTCCTGGAAACTTCCGAGTAAACGGGCGCAAGTTCCGTTTCTGAATTCTGCACGACCAATTCCACGTACCCATTTATGGTTTCCTTTGGCTGTTACAATTTGTAATTCTTCGTCCCAGGGTGTTCCATCTTCAATGGCTTTTTGTACAACTTTTTCTACACGAGAACGATTTTCTTCATCTGGATAAAAAGACATACCCATTTCCAAGGTAGGTACAACATCATCATCCATCTCTAAAATGTCGCGGGTTGTTTTAGAATAATAAACTTTGTTGTTATCCAACACATTGATTTCCCAACCACCGTTTTGAGCCAATTGATTTGCTACTTTTAAAAGATCTTCCAAATCTTTTTTCTCTGTGATATCTTTTGCTACACAGTATATGAGTCCAGAATCCAAATCCAATTTGATGGCCCAAGAAAGCCATATAATTCTTCCGTCTTTGGTGTAATACCGATTTTCAAAATTCTGAGAGCTTGTTGTGTTTGAAAAATCAACTGTTTCTCTTGTTGTTACTTTTAAATCATCAGGATGTGTGAAATAAGAGGAGGGATGACTTAATAATTCTTCCTCGGTATAACCCAATAATTCGCACATTTTTGGGTTGATTTTTTTGAAATAGCCATCAAATCCAGCTAAACAGATAATATCTGGTGCAGCATTGAAAATCTCTGCTAATTCTTGCTCAATTTGCTTGCGCTGTATTTCTGAACCTAATAATTCTGCCAATCCTTTGTAAAAAGAAGAATAAGAATCTTGGTAGGTGACTTGTTTAGATGTACCAAGTACTAATACCCCAATCACTGTGTCTTGGAAAATAAGTGGCAATCCCATCACCGATTTTAAACCGATAATCGAAGCAAATTCTTTTCGCAAGAAAGCATCATGCGTTTCTACATTTTGCCAAACTATGGTTTCTTTTGTTCTCCAAACCTCTCCTGGTAAGCCCTCTCCCAATTGAAAGGAGGTTTGAAGTCTCGTTTTCTCATAAAACTCTTCTGAATTCGGAAAATGCGAATCTTTACTGATGAGCTTGATTGATTTTGCTTGATTGTCACACAGCCATATTTCTGCCAATTGAAAATCATCAAAGTAGATGATTAGTTTGCCCAAAACGGCATTTAGTGCACTTTTTAATTGTGCATGTTGACTAAAAATTGGACTGATAGCGGCAAGAACCGCTTTTTGCTGTTCACTGCGTTTTTGCTCAGTTATATCTTGTTTTGCTCCTATTATACGAATTGTTTTTCCGTATTCATCTTTTAAGGCAGTTCCCCGGTCAACGATGTAAGCATAGTCACCATTTGCTTTTTTGAAACGATATTCCAATAACCATTTTTTCTCAGAAGCCAAAGTGACACACTGAATTTTGTAAGCGATTTCAGCTTGATCATCTGGATGAACCATGTCCAACCATTTCGATGAAAAATTAACGATTTTTTCATCGTTGTAACCAAAAATACTGCGGAAGCTATCTCCAAACGTAGCGGTATCTGTAATTAAATCCCAATCCCAAATAGCGTCGAAAGAAGCATCAGCAACGCAGCGATAACGGATATTGCTTTCTTCCATTAGTTTCAAAGCTGTTATGCGTTGCGTTTCATCAATTGATAAAATTAAAACGCCCTCCGGAACTGGTTGCATGCGCAATTCGAAATATCCTTTCGATCCATCAAGGTGATCAAATTCGTTTAAAAGTGTTTGCGGACTTCTTTCCTCCATGCATTGTTTTAGCAGAGAGAACATGGGCGATTGATCGATTCCAGGAAATTTTTCTGTCATCTTCTGATGCAGTAATTCTTCCAAAGATGATTTCGCTTGTTCGACAACAACTTTATTTAAGTAAAGATAGCGGTATTCGAAATCTACAACTTGCACGCCTTCGAGCATGCGGTCGAAAACAACATAGTGTGCATTATTATTTGTAGAGAGTGGTTGATTCATTGTGTCAATAAGAAAGGGAACATTTGATTGTCACTAAAGTAAGCAAAAATCAATAGATGAACAAAAAGAATTACTCTTCCGATTGAACTTCCTCTTCATAATTGTTTTCACGTTTAAATGGTGGATACAAAGCACCGTCCTTCCATTCGTACGTTCTAAATTTGTGAACCTCTGAGTACCAATTTGTTTCCTCGTCAAAAAGTTCGAATTCTTCAGATAAATACCGAACTTGATTTTTCACCCCAGATGAATCTGCAGGAAAAATAAATTTCTCTGTGAAGTAAAAAACACCTCCGTCACCAACTTCTGATAAATGTGCGATGAAATTAAACTCTCCCGGTTTCCATGAATAGTAATCTTGTCCGCCATCTTCGCCGCAGGCTTCCGCAAAATAATCGATGACAAACAATTTTGAAATACCGCTCAATCCTTTTGGAGGTGTTAGAAAAAGTTGAAACAAATCATCATTTAGTTCAAAGGTTCCTTCTTCTTCAACTGTGGTCTCATTTAAAACTTTATAAAACAAGTTGTAATGATATACAGTGTATTCAAAAGCATCGGTCTCATCTTTTTTTTGCTCAGGTTCCATGTTGTACCAAAACAAAAAGGTACGGTTTACATCCTTTTGTAGTAGACGATAATAAGCCAATTCTGCACTTGGGACATAACCAACTTTATTTTTGTATCGTACTTTATAAAACTCTGGACGATTGTTCAATAACTCATAATTTACTTCAATTGCTGTATCAATAATTACAATTGAGTTGATTGGTAATTCTGCAAGAATAGTACTTTGAGCAGAGGGAAATTTGTAGAGCGAGCAAGCTCCAAACGTTGCGGTTTCAAATCCTTTTTCCGGCAACATGTAGGTTCCTAATACAGGTGAGTCATTTTCAGTTTGTGACAAGCCAACAAATGAAATGAATTGTAAAGCCAATAGTATTCTAAGTTTTTTCATGATAGGTCGATTAGATCGTCATCGTCATTTTGTGTCGCTCCAAATTTAGGTCGAAAGTTAATGAAGTACAAAATCATTCCAAGAATAAATCCAGCAAGGGTAAACGAAATCGTATTTCCCATGGCATATCCTAATGAATAAGTCGTTCCGTCGTATGGCTTATCCGAAAAATGAAACGAATAAACACCGTTCAGTAAAAATGTTATTCCAAGAGCAATTAAAAAAGCTTTCACTTTCGAACGACCAGTGGATAAATACTGAAAAACTAAAAAGTAGAAAACGATATTCAGAATGAGGATCATCTTGTTTTTGATTAAAAGTAAGAAAAAAGAAGTATTTTCGAGAAAAAACAACCATGCGTTTTACATTTTTAATTCCTGATTCGTAATTCATGATTTGTAATTCATGATTTAAAATCTATAAAAATTTGAGACTAATTTTAAGCATAGCAATTAGCATTTACTGTTTTGTTTCAAACGCTCAAGTTTGGAATCAATTGGCTGATTTTCCTGGAACAGCAAGGGATGATGCAAGTACTTTTACTTTGAATAATCATGTCTATTGCGGTTTAGGTTTGGATGCTAGTTTTAGTTGCACTGCTGATTTTAAAATCTTTGATTTAACCTCAGAATCCTGGTCAAATGGAGTGAGTTTACCAAGTGGCGAAGAACGACAATATGCGAATGGCTTTTCGTATCAAGGATTCGGTTATATTTTCGGTGGAATTAATTGCAGTGCTGACTATTTAAGTGATTTTTGGAAGTTCAATCCAACAACGAATGCATGGTCGTCATTGCCAGATTTACCAACAACAGGTAGAGCAGGAGCGGTGCGGATTGTCATCGCAGATACGGTTTATATTGTTGGAGGAAAAACAGATGGAGGATTAATTTCAAGCGAGGTTTGGGGCTTTGATTTGACGAATGAACAATGGTCGCAGAAAGCAAATTTACCGATTGATGGAATTTGGCGAGGAATTGGTTTTTCGTGGAATAATTATGGAGTTATTGGCATAGGAAAGCTCAACGATGGAACCTTGAATGCTGATTGTTATCAATACTTTCCTTTAACAGATTCTTGGCAGATCATTTCTCAGTTAAATTTAGTTCCAACTACTTATTCGATGTATGCACAAATTGGTAAAGATGCTTTTGTTTACGGTGGAATGTTAGCCGATGGGTCGTATTCGAATCAATTTCAACGTATTGATTTAGAGACGTGGACAATAACTCAATTGTCCAATTTTCCTGCTGATGCAAGAAGAGGAGGCGTAGGATTTACGAGTAATGATGCATTTTACGTTTCAACAGGAGTTTCTGCGTTGGCTAGATTAAATGAAACGTGGAAAGCGTCTTCCGTGTTAGGAGTAGAAAAGGAAAGTATGATGGATTTGATATGTATTTATCCGAATCCATTGAAAGATGAAATGATGATACAATCAGAAGTTCCTATTCAAAAGCTTGAAATATATTCGGTTTCAGGTAATTTGATTGAGCAATTAACATTGAATTCCATGTTCATTGAGCTTCCACTTCAACTTGAAAATGGCTATTACATCGTAAAATTAAAGTCAGAAACTTCTGAAGTTGTCGAGCGTATTTGTGTTAGCCACTAAAGTATTCAGGAAATCACAAATCACGAATTACAAATCACGAATTTTTATGTGTATCTTTGTACAAGTTCTTTGGGGTCGTTTTTGGATTTGACAGCGATAGCGGTAGTCGAGTGTCAGCATGCAGAGGGTTGTAGTGAACCTCTTTAATATCTTGCTACGAACTATAATTGACAACACGTCATACGCACTTGCTGCTTAATCTTTCGATAGATCGATTGGCTTAATCGTTCCGAAGTATAGTAGGTCCGACAAGTACTCTCTTCAAGCCTCTGCCCATTAGGTTTGATTTACGAGAGTTCAAAATTTTGGGCTGGTAACTGTGATGATTTTAAGCAGTTGCGAGATCTTAAGAATCTAAGCCAACGATTTGGGTGTTCTTGTCCGTCCGTTGGTCGAAAAATAATCGAGAAATAAGCATGTAGAAAGCTTGAAAACTCGTCGTTTGGACGAGGGTTCGAACCCCTCCGACTCCACCTTCGCCCTGCGAAGCTCTAGGATTTATCCGAGAGCGAAGCAGGGCTTATTTTTTAACCAAGGATTTATTTTTCGCACAAGCTGATTTCTGTATGTCTTCGCAGGGCTACGGTGGACGCAGTCCACTTTTCCACAAGAAACAGCAGGTTTAACTTTAAAACGAAATGATGAAACTAACTATAAAGCTCTAGGATTTATCCAAGAGCGAAGCATGGCTTATTTTTTCACCAAGGATTTTTTCCGCACAAGTTGATTTCTTTATGTTTTCTCAGGACTTCGGCGGACGCAGTCCACAAATTACCTTTAACTATGTACTATGTATACCTTTTAAAATGTGCAGATGGAACAACTTACACTGGATGCACAAATAACCTAGAAGCGCGACTTGAACGCCACAATAAAAAAACAAGTTAATTATACTTCGAGCCGTTTGCCAGTAACTTTAATTACGTACATCGCATTTTTCTGAGAAGCACAAGGCTTATAACTTCGAAAAATACTTGAAATCAGGTTCTGGTAAAGCATTTTCAAATAAACGATTTTTGTGAATCGACAATAACTATACCAGTCACTTAAACGCTCGGATTTATCCGAGTACTTCACAAGACTAAATTTTAAAATAAGGGATTTATTTCCGCTGAAAAAAATAAAAGTTAGCTTCCTTTTCTTTCTTCAAAAAATTCTCAAAAAGTAAACGAATTACTTTCCATCTCGAACTCTTCTAAAAGTTGTTCTCCTACATAAGGTTGATGCAGAGCTGCTAATGGAATTTCATATACGTTGTTCGGTGCCTCTGGTGTGCCCCCTAATCCTAATACAACAATTACTGGAATTTTCGATTGTTCTTCAAACTGTTTGTAACGCTTTAATTGTTCATCGTAAGCGAAAGAAACAAATCCATTTTCCAATCCCGTGCGAAACTTACATTCAATAGCGATGTGTGTTTCTTTACCTTCATTCATTCGAGAAAGCTGCAAATCGGGGAAATAACTGGTCGGGTTTTCAGGCCATCGTTTTAAAACAATACCTTGTTCCAATTGAACTGTTTTTTCCAGATAATGCTGAAAGCGAATATTCATTCCTTCTGGTGAATTAGGATCTACTTTCTTCTTTTCTTTTACCTGCGTTTCTTTTTTGGAAGCATTATGTTGTTTCTGTTTTCTTTCTATTGGTTGAGCAGATTTTGAGGTAGATCGTCCTGGTCGGATCACTAAATAATAAAGCAAATATGCTCCGATGAGTAAAAGCAAAAGCGGAAGAAGGACAGAAGATTGAAACATAGTTTATTAATTTGCGTCCCGAAAGTGGGACAACAGTTGAGTCACATCAAATATATCGTTCTTTTCAATTCAATATGAGTTAGTTCACAGTTTTCCTTAATTTTGGTAGACTAGATTCTTTAATTCTACTAGATGAAAGCAATGATTTTTTTTCTTTCCGTCCTTTTCTACAGCACACTTGGCTTCAGTCAAACAGCAACAGTTGATTACCGAATCAATGGCGTACTCAATCCAACAAAATTGTCGAAATCAGATAAAAATGTTGTTGTCTTAGAAGGCACGGGCTGCGAAAATTATACGCTGTTAGGGAAGAACATTGCCATTTCAAAAACTGCTACAGGCTATATTTTCGTAACAGGTAAAACAGGTAAAACCGCGACACTCTTCATTAATTGTGTTTCTAACGGTCAATCGACAGTTTTGAGAAGGGTTGAATTCAAGTTGGTGAGGTAGATTTTTTTGCTCTTTGGGCCTTTTTCATGTTTTCAATATAACTCATCAACATCATCGACTCGTAACACATTTGATTGTCTATTTCGCATTCTGTTGAATCGCAATTACACGTTTTGTTTTCACATTGATCAACCAAGCATTCAGGTTTGCCAAATTTGTTGAGTGGTAAATCTGTATTTTCAATCAAAGGTGTTGGAGGGACAATTGAATGATTTTCTTTTTCCTTTTTAAGTTTAAAATAGTTAAACCATTGTTGAATTCGATTTTTTTTCATGATGTTTGTTTTATTCATTAAACTTCAACATCGCTAAGAGAAAAGTTGGATTGCGTAGTATTTTTAGGTCGCGCCTCACATTGTTTTTCCACCGCGCCACGTCTGGTCGGTTGGCATTTCGGATTGAATTCCGAAAACTCTTAATGATTTTCATAACAACGGGAATTAAACAAAATGTAACACCATCAAGGTTGATTTTTTGTGTGTAAACAGTTGATTGGAAAATTGACTTGGTTCTAAAACAACTCTTTCTTGTTTTTTTGACCTTCGATGCTATCATTAGGTTTCCTTACTACAAAAACAGTATCTTTAACAGAATGCAATGAATCAAATGAAACAACTTTTTGTATTTCTTGTCTTTTTGTCGGTTTTGAATCGTTCTATCGCTCAAGTGAATGCTCGATTATTTGAGGATTATACCAATTGTTACACGGGAGTCTTGGCTGCGAATGGCGATACGGTTTGGCCGGCACAATTTGAGCAGATGCATGCATTTATGTTCAATGATTACCTGTCGGATTATTGTTGGATTGGAAAATACAAAGGTTATTTTGGAGTATTGGATAGAATGGGAAAAATCATCGTTCCATTCGAATTTGAGAATTTATCCCGCGGTGCATTAAATCAAGAATTCATTTTTACAAAGAATGATAAAATGGGTGTTGTAAGTCGCTCGGGTGAAATTGTGATTGACGGTATTTACGATGAAATAGTGTTGGATGGATATTTCGAACATAATTTTTATCACGTTTACAAGGATGGTCTTGTTGGCCTCATCAATAGTAAGCACCAAATCATGTTTGAACCGCGGTATAGCTACATTGATTATGTGCGGAATCCAAATGAAGAGGTCGTTGGACCTTCGAAATACTTGATTGCAAGTGATTCTCTGCATGCATGTCTAATTGACACGCTTGGAAAAGTTATTATTGACGGGCCATATTATGCTATTTCACCGTATCCGGTTCGCTTAAACTGCAACAATTGGACCTATTGTTTTATTGCGTATACGAACACTAATAAAACATTTATTTATGATTCACTGGGAAGAAAACTCACAGACAAACCGTATAATGATATCGATTTACAAACCGTAATTTATAATTTTTGTGATTCAATTGGAACGTATGCTATTTGCCAATCGGAAAAAGGGAAGGAGCTAATCAATTTAGCAACTGGTGAACATTCTAAGAACTATCCTGAATTGAACTTTTTTTCGAGTCATCACCTTTTTGCTGAGCGCAAAACGGAACCGCTTAAAAAGTACCATAAACCAATTTATGGAGTGATGAATAGGGATTTTGAAGAATTACCTTTTCGTTCTCAATATCCACTTGCTTTCTTTAATGAAAATGGATTGGCTTCCTTGAATTCAACTTCTTACTTCTCAGAAGTTACGGGATATTCTCGAAAAATCATCTTTGATTCGAATGTTGTGGCACTTGTTGAAGCACAAATAGATTCGCGCTATGAGAACAAAAATAAAAAAGGGAAAAGTGATTTTTATGGCTTACTCAATTACAAAACAGGTAAACAAATTGAACCTCAATTTCATCAGATCTTTAGATTGGAGTTTGAAGGTAAATCGTATTACTGGGCCATTCGTTTTGCTTCTTTCGATAATGATGCAGGTGAACTAAGCATTTTTTCTTCTGACTTAGTTGAACTATTTCACGGAACAATTAGGAATTGGAATGAGTACAATCAAATAAGTTATCAGCGCTGCACAGAAAAAAAAGAACGGATGTTCATCATTCTAAATGGAGAAAAGCTTTTTGGTGGACTCAATCCCAAAGGGGAAATTGTGATGCCGTTTGAATTCACGCATGTTGATGCACGAAGAATGGAGCAGGAAGATGGAACCTGTCCTTTGTACAATTGGATTGTCAAAAAAGAGGAGAAAAGTGGCGTTTACAATTGGAAAGGCGAACAGATTTTACCGGCAGAATACGATGAAGTGCGCATCGACGAATTGGGGTACATTCAATTGCGAAAAGATAGCCTTTGGAAACTATTGGATTTAAATTTCAACGAGAAGATTTCCAATTGCTCCATGATCATTCCGTCGATAAAGTCTGCAATGCGCGTGCAGCGGGTGAAGCCAACTTATCAGGGAAGTTTTTTGGATGGTCGCATGTTCTTTGCCATTAAAGATGGTTATTTATATTACGAAGAAGACAGTCTTTTCAAAAAGGTGGATTCTACGGTAATCGTTTTTAATCTTCCGCTGATGGTGCTCAATTCAAACCTGCTAATTCGCAAAGATGGAAGCGTGGTTGATGCAGGCGAATCTGTTGCTTCAGTCCAAAACTCGCTATTCATCGTAAGAAGAAACTACGCTTATTACCTATAT
The DNA here is from genome assembly GCA_023262855.1 of Crocinitomicaceae bacterium. Classification (GTDB taxonomy): domain Bacteria; phylum Bacteroidota; class Bacteroidia; order Flavobacteriales_D; family Crocinitomicaceae; genus M0103. Next base: position 9,909 of record JALQYQ010000039.1, on the reverse strand, counting down.
GCTTCTGGAACAGTTAAGGGAATAAAAGCAGGAGAATTACTGAATCATGTGGAAGGCATTAAAACGTATTCTAACAACCATCAACAGTTATTAATTCAACTCAGTAATCAGCGTTGGGGAGCGTATGATTACACAACTGGAAAAACATTGGTTGAACCTAAGTATTGGGAAATAATTCCTGCGATTAACGCTGTAAAATCCAAAGAGGAATCATACTGGGTTGCCTTATCAAGAGATCAACGTTATATCAACTCCGATTGGATGTTAATCAATGGAAAAGGGGAGAGTCTTTTTTCGAAAGTGGTGGACATTCCATTCAATTTGAATCGTTCGAATTTGGGCTATTTCTGTGTCGATAAAAAGTTTGGGATTGTTGATTCTTCAATGAGCATTTTAGTTCCAGCAATGTATGATCAAGTGATTGAAAAGGATAGCATTTTCTTTTTGAAAAAGGATGGACGTTGGTGGGGTTTCCGTCGTGAAACGGGGATTGTCGATTTGAATGCTGAACATATTTCCATTGATCCTTATCGCACAGGTTATTTAATGTTTGGCTACCAAGGAATTGCCATTATTGATAAGCGTTTTAATTTTGTATTGCCTTATACAAACGTTGAAACAGCCGTAAATACATTGGATTTAATGAAATTGTTAGGGAATTCGATTACGATGAAAACTGCTTTTCATCCTACAACGTATTACATAAATGAGCCACGTTTGGTTGGACGCATTATCAACAATCGTCATTTGTTGGAATTAGCAGAAACGCGCTCAACACGTTATTCTTTGGCGAATCAAAACCAGTACTTAACACGCTTTTTTGATAATGGAAATTACCGTATAAATGAGCTTCGCGAGCTCGATATTCATGTAGTGTATTTTAAGAAAAATTACATGTCGGTAAAACGGATTAAAAAAAGTACTCCGTGGCGCAATTTTGTGGAAAATAGTTATTCCACAGGAGGAATCGTGAAGATGACAACGGAATACACAAACTACAAACTTACAGATACTTCCTATACTGCCATCGAGCTGAAAGACTTATTTGTCGGGAATGCCAACTATATTCAGCTTATTGATGATTTGTTAACTGCGAAAATCAACAAACGTCAATTGTTTGGGGCCAACTGTGTTAACCTTGCTGGCATTCTATCCGATTACCGAAAAAACTTTTACCTAAGTGATGAAGGAATTGTTTTTTGTCAGCCAGGAAATACCTATCAGAATATTGTGTTGACTTATAAGGAGCTAGGGATGAAGCTGGATTAATTCCTTTCAAAACAGAATCAATAGAGCGATAAATTCAACTTCTGTTTTCAATCCAATTTAAAACGAATTGGCAATTGATAATAGGAAGAAATCGCATCTCCCTGGCAATGTGCCGGCTGAAAATTTGGCATGTACGATACAATCCGAATGGCTTCAGCATCAGCTTCAGGTGACAAACCATGATAAATAGTAATATCACTGATTTCACCTGTATCGCTTATTTTAAAAATCAATTTCACATTTCCTTGAATTTCATGGTCGATACATGCTTGAGGGAATTCAATATTTTTAGCAATAAATTTGAACATTTCTTGAATACCACCAATGTAATTGGCTACCTGGGCATTTTCAAGACAATCAATTTTTAAATCATCAAGAATAAGTTCTGTTCCTTCAGGTGCCATTTTGCTTTCGATTAATTGTCTTTCTAGTTCTTCATTCAAGCGTAAATCGATCTCTTCCGTGAGAACAGTTGTTTTGTAGAATGAATTGTCTGTAAGGTAACTTCGATGATTTCCTGTTGAATCTGTTATTTCAATGCTAAATTCCTTCTTCTGTAATTTGGCTGTTATCTTTCCTTCCTTGTTCGTTATAAAATGGTATGTACTTCCTTCTTTCTCCTTAATGTTTACTTGTATTCCTTGCAATGTTGCATGTTCAAAAAGCGATCTAATCGTTAAATTATATGTATAGGTTTTTCCTGCAAAACTGTTGAATGATAATACGATAAAAAGGATAAAGAAGAATTTCATTATACGTTCGTTTAGATGGATTACTTATTTTTTTTTGTTCTTTTTTTGTCTTCTCGTTCTTGATCTTTTGTCAATTTTTCGATTAAGTGTTCAGTACAAATATACGCACCTCTTTGGGTTTGATATTTTAACTCCATTGGATGAAATTCTTTTAAATGAACATTTACATTATTTGTGTAGCCTACTTCTTTGTAAGGTAAACTTCTTGCAGCATAAATTGTGGATTCGATACGGTCAAATTTTTGTTTGTCATTGTACTGGTAAATTTCACAAATAATACTCGTTGAATATTTTCTGAAAGATATAAAATCTGATTCTGAATTGTATTCAATTGAACGACCACACGGTTTTAAATAGTCGTAATCATAGGTTCCGATAAATCGAAATACAACAATCATATCTAATTTATGAGCAGCGTATTTTTCGATTAATTCATCATGTGAACCAGATCCAATGTAACTGAACTTAGTAGTTCCAATTGGACTAAATTGTTTATTTAAGTCGATCAAAATGGAATCACGAAGTGTATCAATTTCTTTTGGAAACAGTGATTGAACAGGTTGCATTTTAGCTTCTCTTGCATTCAAAGCAACTTTCCCAAACGTATAATTGTACTGCTCTGATTTAAAAAGACCATGTTCGATAAAAACATACACAGTGTCATGAGCTTTAATTTTTTCTAAGAGGGTAGAATCAATTTGAGAAAAGCTATAAAAGCTTGAAAATAGACTTAAAATTAGTGCGTAAAAGGGGAATGGTTTCATAAAAAAAATAAGTTAGGTCACGAAGTTAGAAAAAAGCTGAACATAGAAGCAGATTTACAAAAAAGATAGTTAATTCTTTCCAGTCAGCACGTATCTCGGTCATCGAGCTTATCCAAATACAGTAGTCAGTTCGATTTCAACTTCTACCTCTAACTTCTATCTCTAACTTCTAACTCTAATTTCTAACTTCTAAACTATATTTGTAAAAAAAACACCATGAAAAAAATACTTTTCCTTTTTGCTATCCTGTTCACCTTACAATTGAATGCACAATTAATTCCTGACAAGTATTCAGCCATTATGGAAGAAATGTGGACTATGAACTTTAAAGAAAAATTGAAGTTTTTGGATAAGAAATTCAAAGGAAACATAAATGATCCGTGGTATTATTGGTTCAAAGCGGATGTGTATTCCATGAAAGAGGATGATGTTAATGCGCGATTGTGTTATGAAAAGGCAATTGAAGTAGATCCTAAATTCGCTGCTGGAAATGGAAGTTATGCGCGTTATTTAGTTTCATATGTTCATACAGATTTTGAAAAAGCAATCGAATTGAGTTCGAAAGCAATCGAATTGGATCCGAAAGAGTTTAACTATTACCTCGACAGAGCTGATGCTTATTTGCAATTAAAACAATTCAATAAAGCAATTGCAGATGCACAGTATTATTTGGAGCAAGAAGATGTAATGGTATTTGCAGGTCAATTAATGTTGATTAATTGCTACATAGAGATGGACGATCAAGAGAAATTAAAAGAATTACTGATGTCGTTTGAAGTGGGGCAGATTGATTTTATGGCGGGACCAGTTATGGCTTCACGAATTGGTGATTATTATATTTCTTATAACGAACCTGAACGAGCTTGTGGCGCATACCGTGTGGCAGCTGAAAACTATGAGTTATTGGAAGGTGAATCGCCAGCAGAACTGCAGAAGAAATTAGCGAATTGCAAATAATGGTTGATAATTCTACTAATCAAGTAACTACGAACAAGCCAGAAATGCTTGTTTGGTCTTCTAAAAAATCGGATGGTTGGATTGTTATCGGCTATTTTATTTTGTTGATTGCGGCTTATCATACGATTTCTTCTATTCCAAGACATCGACATAACCAGCGTCAAGAAACGTTTCAAGAAAATTTTACAAGCTTCAACCATTTACTTTTATCTGGAGCCATTCTTTTGGTAATCAGTGCGCCAATAGTTGCGTTTAAACGACGTGTGCCAAATCAGATGTCATTCGATCGGGAAGCGAAACTTTTCACCATCAAGTCTAAGCACAAGAAAAAAGACCTACATCTTTCATCGGATCGTATGTACTACTTTCATGAGGAAAATTTGTTGTATTCCGTTCTTGAGTTGTACGTGGATATTGAGCTGCCATCTGGAAAAATTCTCAACAAACGAGCACGCACGATTCTGATTCCCAATTGGGGGATGAGTTTTACCGCAAAAACACTAACTGAAATTGTTCAAGAACTTCAACGTGAAAATGTTCCTGTAAAAGTTGGTCTTCCGAAACGTGGCTTTTGGGAACTAATGGAGGAGTAACGCTATAAAGATATTTTGTTCAATGATGTTTAACCCTCAGCGGTCATTGTCCATTCATTGATCACAGATTGTCTGTAGGAAATTCCCCATTTTGCCAATTCGTCGATGAGGGGCTCTAATGTTTTTCCGTAATCAGTTATGGCATACTCAACAGTAACGGGTTTGGTATCTTTCACAGTGCGACTGATGAGGTTGTTCATTTCAAGGTCTTGAAGTTCTTTCGAAAGCATTTTCGTTCCGATGCCACCAACTTCCCTTAACAAATCCATGTAGCCCAATTTAACGCCACAAATGAGCGTGCCGAGAATGAGAAGTTTCCATTTCCCTGATAATAAACTCATCGCATCCGAAATACCTGTCATACGTGCTTGACAAATAGGGGAGGCATTCACTTCTGCGTTCTTTTTCATACCGTTTTTTTGCTTGACTTCAAAACTATAGATTTCTTTCAAACTTTCAAATTAGACTGTACTTTCCAATAGGAAACTAATGGTTTAAAAAAGAAAGTAAGCTGTTAAGTTTGTATGAACTAGTTGCTTTGACATAAACCATTCGAAGCAAGTGAGTAAAGTTGAATGTGCTATACCAACAAATGAAAATGACCAACAATTCGAAATTAAAAACTCTTTTGTGTGATCCTGAAAGTGGGGTGTGTGAAGTACCAGTTTCCCAAAACAAAGAAAATGAGCAAGTGCTTAAATTGGAAGAGCAATTGACCATTCACTATTTTACTGATCCAATCTGTTCTTCTTGCTGGGCAATAGAACCCCAATTACGCAAGTTAAAATTGGAATATGGAACGACCTTTTCAATTGAATATCACATGGGTGGTTTATTGCCTGATTGGAGTTATAACAGCGGAGGAATTAGTAAACCTGCAGATGTTGCACAACATTGGGACGAAGTAAGTGCATATTACGACATGCCAATTGATGGTGATTTGTGGTTAGAAAATCCCTTACATTCTTCGTATCCACCTTCAATCGCTTTTAAAGCAGTTCAGCTACAAGATCCTAAAAAAGCGGTCACTTTTATGCGTTTAATCCGCGAAAAGGTATTTCTACGAAAAGAAAATATTGCCGATCCCTTGGTCTTGGAAACGTCTGTGCGCGAACTTGGTTTAGATGTAGAAAAATTCCACCAAGACATTGAATTCAAGGCACGCTTACTCTTTGATGATGACTTACGTTTGGCTCAACTGTTTCGTGTTCGCAGTTTTCCTAGCTTATTTTTTGTTTCGAAGGGAGAAGTGAAAGCTCAATTGATTGGTTCAAAACCTTATTCGTTCTTCGAAGATGCGCTTCTGAAATGTCTTCCAACAGCAGAGAAAACCAACTATTCAACCGATTGGGAAACACTTTTTGGGTATTATCCAAGTTTGACGGCCTTGGAATATTCCGTGCTTGCAAACATGGATCGTTCTGTGACAGAGAATTTCTTAAACGCACTTTCAGATGAAGGCAAGCTGCGAAAATTCGAGACTAAGAATGGCGCGCTATGGTCGATTAAATAAGATTTAGTTGGGCGAACCAACCCAATTTTTCAATTCAACAACCACTTCATTGAGACGATTAACCACCGCATATGGCGGATTATATCCTAAGTACATGAACTTGTCTGAATGTGCAATTCCTTCTTTCTGAAGTAGTGCAATTAATTTCTGTTTGTACTCTTCTATGCGTTCATCATTGGCCCAACCACCGAAGCGAATTGCAGCCATGACACTTCCTTCTTTCTTTTCAAAGAAGATTTTGTTGTTGTTTGGTTTTGGTAAATTTTCCTCCGTATAACCCGATGGAACCATGAACGACATTTTGGTGCTATCACCAATTTCCATTGCCACTGGTGAAGTCATTGCAATTTTTTCGCCTGTATCGTTTCCTCCAAAAATGTAGCCGGCTAGCACGCGGAATCCTTTATTCGAACTTTCCTCGTAGGTAGAATCAGAAAGCACAACACTCGAAAACAAGGCTGTTTCATATTGACGCACTTCAAAATCATCGTATTCCTTCAATACTTTGTACGCATGTTTTTCAATGGATGAGCTTGAATAGTAAATGAATGATTGCATAATGACAAATAAACCTGTTATAACGAGAAATACGATGAGCATCTTTTTCATGGATAGAAATTTACGTTAAAACAATTCATCTCCGAAAAAGTTCATGCAAAAAAAGAGGAACCATTTCTAGCTCCTCTTTGAATTAATTATTCCTAATTCCTTATTCGTAATTATTTTATCCTAAAACACGAATCACGAATCACGAATCACGAATCATGAATCATAAATCACAAATCATGAATTTAAAGTTTGTCATCCAACAAATCCGGATTCGTATTAATTGCACCTGCTCCATATTCTTGACGAAGATAGTCAGCAACGTTATCACGCAATTTAACTTGCTTTGGTTTCATAGAAAGTAAATAAACCAAGAATGGAATCATTATGCAAAATAAAAGAACAGTAAAAATGAATAACATTTGTCCTCCAATTGTTGGAAATCCTTCGTTGATACGAATAAATTTTTTCTTTTCACCGATGATTTGAGCACCAGCAACTTTTCCTTGTCCTATGACAAGCACTTTTGGTCCTCTAAACGTGATTTTGTATTCTGGAAAACGTTCCTCCAATTTTAGTTTTAGTTCGGCAAGGGTGTAAGGTTTTTCAACAGGTACTTTCATAGTTTTTCAGTTTTTAAGTTCGCCTAAAATAGAACCTTTTAAAAAAGTGCGTACGCCGTTCATCAAAATCTGTGTGTTGAATGAATAAGTGAGTTGTTTCATTGAATATTCTACTATTTTTGAAATAAAATAGCCCAATGAAGAACTTATTAATTGCATTTATAGGTGTTTTGCCATTTGTTTCGAGTGCTCAAACAGCTGCAGAATATAATGAACGTGCGATCAATCACATGTATGCGAAAGAATACACACAAGCCATAGAGACTTTCACAAAAGTGATTGAATTAAATCCAAAGGACTCAATTGCTTATTTTGATCGCGGAATGGCAAAAGAATACAGCAATGACCTACAAGGTGCGATTGAAGATTACACGCTTCAATTAACGATTGATCCGAATATGGTGGATTGCTATTACTTGAGAGCCTTGCTTGAACGCCGCTTGAATCAATTGAAAAAGGCAGAAAAGGATTTTTTGAAAACGATTGAATTGGAAGAAGACAATGCAGATGCTCATTTCTATTTAAGTCAAATTTATGTTGCGAAGAAAAAACACAAATTGGCGTTGCAACACATCAACAGTGCAATTATTTTTAATCCAGAAGTGGCAGATTATTATGAGTTACGCATTGAAATTGAGAAAAAATTGAAGATGAATGAAGCTGTAAAAGAAGATGTTATGCTACTTGAGGAACTAAAAAAAAGCGCTAATTAACTCACTTGTTAATATAGACTTATTCTAAATAATAACCAGGGTAATTATCGTTCAAAAATTCTATATTTGATTCGTTAAAAATAAACTAGATTATGCTTAAAATGATTACAAAAATAACAAGTGTTGTAGCCGGCGTTTGTTTATCCCTGACTGCTATTGGTCAAACATCTGGAAACTTAACGTTTTCCTACACTCCAACTTCTCATACAGGTTATTCAGGAACGAAAAATGTATTGGCAATTTGGATTCAAACAAGTTCAGGAGCATTCGTTAAAACCAAAGTGAGACGCGTTGGAAATGGAACAAAAGATCATTTGCCAACATGGGCTCAAAACTCAGGTGGATCAGCTGCAAATGCCTTAGGAGCTGGATGTAACATTGTTAGTGCTTCAACTGGTGCAACATTAAGTTCATTCACAACACAAAACATCACTTGGGATGGTACAGATGTTAATGGAGTAGTGGTTCCTGATGGAACTTACAAAGTAACAATTCAATCAACTTGGGATCACAGTTCAGGTGGAACCGTTACACGTTCTTTTACATTTACTAAAGGTGCAACGGCTGATGTTCAAACACCAACTGCTGATGCTAACTTTACAAACATTGCTTTAGCGTGGAATCCTTCTGCTGCAGGTGTTGAAGAGACTGCAGGAGTTGAAGGAGTTACAGTTTACCCAAATCCAAGTGCTGATGGTATTTTTACAGTAGAATTCGACAAAGCAACTTCAATAAAAGTGGTTGACGTATTAGGAAACACCTTGTCAGAAGAGAAATTAGATGCAACAACTGATATTAAAACAGTTGACTTATCAGCTTATTCAAACGGAGTTTACTTTATCTATGTTTACGAAGGAAACAAGTCTGGTAAATACAAAGTTGTTGTAGAAAAATAAAATTCAAACGATTATTTTAAATTCAAGGCTTTCTTCGGAGAGCCTTTTTTTATGCCTAATATCCTGGTTGAATTTCTGGAAGGATCAATCGTTTGGCTCCATTCGTTTCATACACCTGGAAATCACCGTTTTCATCTGAATAGATCAAGATGGCTTCCAACTCTTTGTGCTTTTCTAAATAGATTTTCGCTTTTTCAAGTCCCATGACTAAAATTCCCGTTGCGGTCGCGTCAGATGTAATGCATTCATTCGCAAAGATAGAAGCACTCAGTAAAATATTACTTGTCGGATAGCCTGTTGTCGGATCGATGTGATGCACCACTTTTACACCATTGACTTCTGTAAATCGGCGATAATTGCCCGACGTTGCAACGCCCAAGTTGTCCAATAGAACTATTACTTGGTATGGATTCGTGCTCACTTGGTTATCAAGCGGTTCTTCTATTCCAACTGTCCAAGCGTAATCATTCGGCTGTGTTCCTTCTGCATAAACTTCACCGCCAATCTCAACAATGAAATTCTTGATTCCTTGCTTTTTAAGCAACTTAGCAACAAGGTCAACCGAATAGCCTTGCGCGAAGGCATTGAAATCAAGACGGACACGCGGATCTTTTTTTACAATCTTGTTTCCTTTCAATTTGATTTTATCGAAACCAACAAACTGACGCAAACTATCAATCAAATCTTTTGAAACTAAATCATATTTCTCTGGTCCAAATCCCCACGCATTGACAAGTGGATAGACAGTTGGGTCGAATGCTCCGTTTGTGTTTTTGTGGATCTCTTTCGCTTTCTTAAAACAGGTAATAAATGTTTCATCGACCACTACATTCGGTACATTGCGATTGATTTTCGAAATGATTGAACTCGTATCATAGGTTGAAACAGATTTATCGAAATCCTTCAAAAGCTGTGTTATTTCTGCACTGAAGTTTCTGTTTTCAGCATCAAAATAAGTAATGTGATACGTTGTTCCTTGTGCTGCTCCTTCGATGTAGATTGGTTCTTCTTGAGCTAGTACACTCATTGAAAGCAAACAAAAGAATAAGGATAAAAACGTGTAGTTCATGGAGGGAATATTTAAAGACGAATTTAGGGAATAACTTTGAAATGAATTGCGGATCCGATTTTTCAACGCCTAAGTAACTTATTTTTCAACGCAGAGTAACTGAGAAAAAGGAGGTCGCAAGAGATTCACTAAGTTTATTTGGCGCTTCGCTTATTTTGCGCTGCGCTTGGTTTTTTTTAACCGCGACCTCTCCCGAATTGCGGGACAGGTCGCG
>JALQYQ010000014.1 GCA_023262855.1 Crocinitomicaceae bacterium | reverse complement strand
AGAATAATAATTGCGCATTGATAATGTTTGCAACATAATCATCAATTCCTGTTCCCAAGAATATGATTCTGTCCATCATTAAACGCGAGAATACGTCCATTTGTGTCATGTTCATAGAACGCTCTTCGATGATATAAGGTGTCAATGAAGACTCAATGTAATGATCCATGTGCATACTACTTAAACCCATGTGTTTAGTAGCATATTTTCTAAATTCGTTTTTATCAAACATAGTCTGTGTGTTTATCTTTGTTCTAAACGTTAAAGATAAAAGCAAAGTTGGGATTGACAATCAAAAAAATGAAAATTCGTGCATAGCATTCAAGAATTCTGAATTACCTTCGGAAAATGTTGCCAACTGATATCAAAAAACAACGCGTTTTGCTTTCTCCTTTGAACTGGGGAATGGGGCATGTCTCACGTTGCATTGGTTTGATTGACATTTTGCTGAGAAATGATAATCGTATTTTTATTGCTTGCTCTGCTGAACAACAGTTCATTTTTCAACAGTATTTTTCGGATGTTACTTATATTGATCACGATGGTTATCCATTCGAATTTGGGGGTAAAGGCAAGTTTTCGCTGGATCTATTAAAACAATTCTCTTACTTGAAGAGTCGGCAAGATGAGGAAAAAACGCAAGTTGAAAACTACGTCGATTTTTTTCAGATAGATGTTGTAATTTCTGACCACCGTTATGGTTTTAGATCAAAAAACACACGTTCTATTTTCATGACACATCAATTGAATTTACCGCTTAAATGGTATGAACGCTGGGTTCAAAAGATCCATCTTTCCTACATGCGAGCCTTTGATGAAATTTGGGTTCTGGACACAGATGATTCCAAATTTGCGGGTGATTTAAGCAGAAATAAAGCAGGATTAAACGTTAATTATATCGGAATCTTATCACGTTTTAATCGGTATGTTTTAAAGGAAAAGAAAGAAATTGATCGATTAATAGTTGTTAGTGGTCCACCAATTTATGCGAAACAATTCCTTGAGCAACAATTAGAATCATTTAAAACGGATGAAGGTCATAACGTTCTGATTGCGCCCAAGGAAATACTAAGTTCGTTAGATGAAGAGATAGAAAACAGCCATCCATCAGATGATTGGTTGAAAAGCGATGACTATTTTCTATCAAGTAAAATGATTGTTTCTAGAAGCGGATATTCCACTTTAATGGATGCGATTTGTTTGGAAATCCCATGCGAAATAACAGCTACTCCTGGTCAAGCAGAACAGGAGTATCTAGCATTATTCTGGTATGAAAATGCGCTCTGTTTCTCCCGTTAATTGATTCACTAATAAGTAAACACCGGTTTCATTAAATGGAATCTGAGTTGTATTTTCTGCAGTTAATATCAATTTACCTTCCAATGAATACAATGCCACAGAAGATTTTGAGCTCAATTCAATGCTTGAAGTAATTACATTGTAAAAACTTAAATTGCTTTTTGTGTTAATTGCGATGATTCCTTTTGAGTAATTTGTTCCATCAAAATCAGTAGATGATAATTTGTAATAGTTAATACCAGCTGAAGGACGAACATGGTCGAACGAATAGGAAAGCGTTTGATCTGAATTTCCAGCACCATCCAATTGAGCGATTTGAACGAAATTAAAGCCGTCTGTAGAATGACTCAATGTAAAATAATCATTGTTTTGTTCTGATGCCGTTTGCCAGTAAATACTGTTGATTTCATGATTGTTCATTCCGTAAAATGAAATTAATTCTGAAGGAAGTAAAACAGGGTCCAAAATACAATCATTATCCCCATAGCTAGTTGAGGCACCACCATCGATATCAAACGTGGCAAATACACCATCAGAATTAGCATAACTTCCATCTGTCGTGTAATCAATTGTAAATGTTGTTCCAACTGTCGTAGTGATATTTGTGCGGTAAAATCTTGTACCAGGACTTGATGGATTATTTGCAAAGTTACCTCCAGTGTTCCAATCAGCATCATTTTGAAAAATGACATAAATTGGTCCTGAACCACATAATCCATTCCAAGTTAATGCTTCATCGCAAAGTGCATTTGAAGCTAACATCCAATTTGAATTAGCAGGAATGGTTGTGCCTGTAGCATCGATAAAAAGGGTTCCACAACCAGCAGCGGTGTTTAAAAGGTTGATAGTTGCAGAATTATTTACAAGAACATCGGTGTAGTTCGTCCCTGGAAAGGTTGAGCCATACTGAAAATCAAAATTAGTTGTATTAACGGTGAAAGAATATCCCCCAGAAGTTCCAAATACAAGTTCGTTGTTACCTTCGGTGCATAATCCATCACATGAGTTAATGATAACAGAAGACATGCGTGGTGGCTCAAGTGTACAAGGTCCACCAGAAAGAGTAACTGAATTTGCTGCAGAACTTGAACCTGTCACGGATGGATTTGAAGAAATAATGCGAATCAAATAACCAGCGCCTGTTGCTGTTGCACTTGGAATGGTAAAATTAATTGAGCCGCTTGGATTAAGTCCTTCAGCTGAAGCGCCTGTTAAGGTTCCAATTGTTGTAGGGCTAGCAAAACTCCCCGAGGCATTCGATAATTGAACAGTAAAAGTATTTCCAACTGCAAAGGTTCCAGAAGAAGTAAAGGCAACACTTCCTGCATCACTTGTTGAACAATCGACAGCAAAAGGTCCGCCAGAGACAAGACCTGTTGTGATTGCACAAGGATTCAATGTTATAGTTATGTTAGATCCATTATCTGTTCCAGTTGTGGCTGGTGTTGAAGAAACAACACGAATTCTGTATCCACCACCTGTTGCTGTTCCTGCTGGAATAGAAATGTTGATTGTTCCAGTATTAGAAGTTGAGTTCAATGTTCCAATACTTGTTGGACTTGCAAAACTTCCGGAGGCATTCGATAATTGAGCCGTATAAACATTACCTGCAGTAAATGTTCCTGTTGAAGTAAAATCAACTGTTCCGGTCGCCGGAGTTGAACAGTTAACAGTAAATGAAGAGGATGATAAGCTTGTTGTAGTAATTGACGTTGATGGAGCAGTTGCTTGTGGTGTAATTGAAAAATCATCTATTCCCAATCCATCATCAGCTCCAGTGGCATTGAAATCATTCCATCTAATCCAAATTGATGATCCAGAAGCGATTGATAAACCAGAAATTGTAAACGTAATTGTTAATCTATTCGCGGCCAAGTTACCATCAAAAGCTCCTAAAGTTCCAGTTGTAATTGGGGCTGTGAAGTCAAGTGAATTTTCATCAGTCCAGGTTCCTGTTGTTAAAGAAGTTGCAGAAGTGCTGTATTGAAAATCCAATCGATCAACTCTACCTGCGGTGCCTAATCTCCATTGTTCGCCTGTGTACGAAATAATTAACGAAGTTATTGTTGAACCAGATGTATTAGAAAAATAAGCGCCTATTGTTGGAATTACAGATCCAGACTGAAGCGTTCCTAAACTTCTATCTGTTGAGCTTGTTGAGCCAAAACTATATGTATCACCAGTTGCAAGACTTCCAGTTCCAGCATTGTAAGTAGCATTTGAACCCGTTCCAGATTCATTTAAAAACCAACCAGAAGGTAGCGTTGAGCTTGATGTGGAATTTGATAACGTGTTAAAATCTTGGGTGTAAGGTGAACCAATAGTAGAAAGATTAATCTGTCCCCAAACAAAAACTACATTCAGCATCAATGCTGAAACTAAAATAAACTTTTTCATAAAGCACTTTGAAACATAATTCGGGAAGCTTTTTTCGCTGTTGCGAAGACGCGCTCCCGATTTGCGTCAAAGTGCGCGCTTGTCGTAGAGCATTGACATTGGCATGTCAAATCCGATAACTGTTACCATGGTCTCATGTTTAATTTGATACAAAAGTACAACCTTTTTTACCGAACTATTTTATGGAAATATTAACTGAAGTTTATATTTATCAACAAATTAAGGGTAGACTTTTGTTGAATTGTTAATTTTGCTCACTTATTAAAACTTGTGAAGAAATCGCTCAAATATTTAGTTTATACAGTTGTTCTACTCAGTGTTTTATTGGCTGTTGGGTGGTTTGTATTTCCCGAAAAAACGACAAATACCTACACGCTCTTGATGCGCAATTTGGGCTTGAAACGTCAAGAATTAAATGAAGCAACTTGCCATGAGGATACCTGTTATGCTTTGCACTTAAATGACAATGTACTCGAATACCTGGAAGAATCATATTTAAATGGAACTCAAACCTATTTAAAATCGACCAATGACATCCGTAAGTTGTATCGTAAGGGTGGGTTAGTGTACATTGAAAATTCGGATTATTATGTTGTTGATACAATGTATTACAGCTATTCTTTTCTTGTCCCTGAAGCAAAAGTATTGCTAGATACTATCGGTGAACGTTTTCATCGTAAACTTGAAAACACAAATCTTGAATGCTCTCGTTTTACGTTAACATCCATGCTTCGCACAACTAATTCAATTAAACGATTGCGCAGATGGAATCGAAATTCAATCAAAAATTCAGCTCATTTGCACGGTACCACTTTTGATATTTCTTACCGTACCTTTTTTAGCTCTAAAGAGCTTTCTCCTGCTGAATCAGCTTATCTTGGCGATGTGCTTGGTAAAGTCATCTTTGAATTGCGTCGCGAACAAAAATGCTATGCAACCTATGAGACGTGGCAAACGTGTTATCATGTAGTGTGCAGGTGATAAGGTCAAATTACTATCCTAGAAATTATTGGCAAAAAAAATCCCGATTCCGTATAAACAGAATCGGGATTTATATTTTGAACTAAGTTCTACTTATTTCACAATTCCTGTGAAAGCAGCATTCTCAGCAAATTTCAAGAATTCGCGATCTTTCAAAGCTTTCGCTTTCATTGAAGCATCTTTACCAAATGCATTTTTCAAGTTACTTACAACTGAGTCAACATTGTTTTGACGAGCAGCAGCAACAGCTTTCAAGTAGTAACCTTGAGCTGATTCTTTGTCTGCAGATGCGTCAACTGTTTTAACAGCAGCATCAGCACTTCCGTTTAACATTTGAGCCAATCCTTTGTTGAAAGAGTTGTCAGAACCAAAGTTAGAAACTGCATCAGCATATTTACCGTCTTGGATGTTCAAGATTCCTAAGTTATAGTTCACTTCAGAACCAGCACCTTTAGCTTGACCTAATAATTGTTTCGCTTTTGTACGATCTCCTGAAACACCTGCAACTGCTCCTAAGTTATTTTTAGAAATTGCATTGTCTTTCAAACTGTTTGCTTTTTCGAATTTCGCTTTAGCATCAGCCATTTTGTTTTGTTGGTATAAAACTGCTCCAGCATTGTTGAATGCTCTGTAATCGTTTGGATAGTTTTTAATTGCAACATTGTAAAGACGTAATTTTTCGTTTAAGTCATTTGTTAATGTAGCTGTGAATAACAATTCTTCTAAATCCAATGAATCTGGAGTAGCAACTGAAACAGCTTTCAATTCTTCGTCAGAATATCCAGTTAAGTCATAAACAGTTGTGATTTCAGCACGACGTAATTTAGGGAAAATGTTTTTATCTAGGAAAGTAAACGTTTTACCCATGTTACGCATTTCTGTCTCACGAGTTGCAGGATCAGAGTTCATTTCTAAAACACGGATAATTAAGTTTTTCTCATCTTCGTTCATTGTTGAAGCTTTCAACTCTTTTTTGAATCCTTCGAAATCCTCACCACGTCCTGATAAATTGTAAACTTCAGTTTGTGCTTTGTCATTTTTCGCTTTTTTCGCTAAATCCATTGACACTTTTTTCGCAGCTTCAGCACGCTCAGTTGACAAGTTATCGTTTTTAGCTACTTCACCTTCAGGAGATGCGTAACCTGTTACGTTAATTGTTTTGATTGCGATTTTAGCATTTGTTTGTGCGGCAGTTAACCATTTTGAATAATCAACAATATCTTTGTCTTTTAATTCAGTTGGTTTAACAACAGATTTACCTTTGTCAAAATTGATTTGAGCTACGTATGTTTGCTCAGTTACACGTTTGAACTCGTCTTTCGCGTAAACAACTTTGAAATCTTTATTTACTAAATAGGGAGTGATGATTGTTGCATCAGCAATTTTAGTATCTGTAAATTGACCTTCTTTTTCTTTGTCTCCTTTGTAAACTTTACCAGTTACCATTAAATCCGCATTTTCGAATTCTGGTTTGTAAGCTACAACATCCTCATAAACCATTTTACCACCTGGTTTGTATTGGATTTTATCACCGTTTCCTGTTGCTTTTTCTCCAAGAACAGTTACAGTTTTCAAAGCTGTACCACCCAACATTGGAGTAATTTCAGCTTTCGCTTTTTTCTTAATTCCTTTCTCAGGGAAAGTTACGTCAACTTTTACACGTACAGAGTCTCCGTGCATCTCAAGCGGATTTGGAGTAACTTTGTAATCTAAATCTTTCAATAGGTCACAACTAGTTACTAAAGAACCAGCTACAGCAAGAAACGCTAAACCTTTGATGCTTTGTTTTTTCATATACTTCATTTAAATTCTTACCAAATTTCAGGACAATATTAGTCAAATATTTTGTGTTAAAAAACAAATTGTTGATTAATTGTCAAATAAATAACGTCAATTCTCGTTGCTCGACTTTTGTATTGTCTAAACAGTCTTCTAATAAGTTATTGATTGACTTTTTTGAAAGAGGATCGATTAAATTTTTGGATAAATCTGTAAGCGGTAACAGAACGAATTTTCGATCGCTAAATTTTGGATGAGGAAGTATCAGATTTTCAGTTGAAAGGATTAAATCATCACAGAATATTATGTCAATATCTAATGGTCGAGAATGGTATTGACCATCATTGTAGCGGATTCTTCCTGCTTTCTGTTCGATGTGATGAATTTTTCGTAACAGATCATCGGGCTTTACTGAGCTTTTAACATGAAGGCAAGCATTTAAAAAAAGGTTTTCTGTTTCAAAACCGATTGCTTCTGTTTCATAAATTGCGGAAGCCTTTTCAATGGTTGAAAATTGAGAAAGTTCAGTAACTGCAAATTGTAAAAATTCTAGTCGGTCGCCTAGATTACTTCCGATGCTCAGGTAATAGTTCATTTCCACTTAAACGTATTCACCATTTGAAGTAAATCAACTTTTAGATAATCAAGAGTTGGCTTCAATGAGTCATAATTAGGAGTTGAATTAAAATAAACAACACCGCTTACAAAATGAGATGTGGAATCCGTTAAATAAAATTGAAATGGTGAAGCAACATCGCCTTGTAATTCGAAAAACGTTCCGTAAACCTTGTTTTCTGGATGCAAAATAGCAAGGTCTTCAATTGCTGTAGCTTTTAATTTGTGTTCATCAACTTTATCATTCGCAAAATTGACATACGCCGATAAAGGCTCTTTCATGTCGATGTAGGAAAAGTGAATTATACCATTCAACTCACCCAATTCAATATCTCTATGACACATAACGTTTCCATTTGAGTCAACGACTTCTTTGATTTTAAAAATACTCGCTGCATCAAAGTTATAACCGCATGCGCTTTTGTACTTTTTGTAAGTGTGTTCAGGTAAATCCAAACGCAAGTAGGTTGGTGGTTTAGGAATTAAAATTTCTGAATCACCACACGATGAAATGATAATTAGTAATAGAATGAAAAGTGAAAATTGCTTCATGTTTAAATCTCTTTAAGAACTGTTTTTACCATTTTAACCCTGCGTTTATCAGAGGATTCAACGATAAATTTAATATTATCAAATAAAACGTACTCATTGTTTTTTAGGATTCTTCCTGCATGTTCAACGATAAATCCTCCAATCGTTTCAGAATCACCTTTGTTTAATTCAAATTCCTTACCGTCAATATTCAAGATTTTGTACATGTCAACTAAGGTCGTTTTTCCCTCGAATAAGTAGGTTGAATCATCTATTTTGGTGTAAACAATTTCTTCGCTATCGAATTCATCTGTGATGTCGCCCACGATTTCTTCCAAAATATCTTCTAAAGTAATCAATCCAGATGCACCACCGTATTCATCCACAATGATTGCCATGTGCATCTTTTTTTCTTGGAATTCTTTAAGCAAATCGTCAATTTTCTTGTTTTCAGGAGTAAAAAGCGGTTTGCGAATCAATTTTATCCATTCAAAATGTTCTTCCTTTGAAAGATGTGGTAGTAAATCCTTGATGTATAAAATTCCAATTACATTGTCTAATTCCGTTTGGTAAACAGGCATACGCGAATAACCGGCTGATAAGATAATTTCCAACACATGGTGAAAATTCAGTTCAGACGACAAAACAGTCATTTCCAAACGGGATTTCATGATTTGGCGCGCATCGGTGTTTCCAAATTTCACAATTCCTTCTAAAATCTTATGTTCTTCATCGGACGTTGAATCTTCTTTTGTCAAGGCTAACGCTTGTTCAAGTTCGTCACTCGTTATTTTGATTCCTCGTCTTTTAGCTTTCTTTTGAATGAAATTTGTTCCATTGACTAAGAAAGTTTTAAGCCAAGAAAGCGGTGGAATATTTTTTATTGTATTGATCGGAAATGCCATTGTTCGGGCAATGCGCAACGAATTTTTTGTGGAGTAGATTTTTGGAATTACTTCACCTAAAAGGAGAAGTGTGAATGTTATACCGACAATTTCTAAGAGAAATAAAAGGGTATCAGTTCCTTTTGTTGGACCGAAATAATGATTTAAAAGTGAACTAGAAAGAATAACTATTCCAACATTGACAAAATTATTTGTGATCAAAAGTGTAGCCAGCAATTCTTTAGGATTTTCCAAAAGTCTCAAGACCAATTCTGATGATTTACTTTCGTCGTTTTTTAATTGCTCTTTATCTTTCGGGCCCAAAGAAAAGAATGCAGCTTCAGATCCTGATGTAAAAGCAGAAAGTACGAGTAAAATAGCTAAAGTAATGAAGCTTAATACTGGAACTGCCAATTCAGTTTGTACTTGAGCCACGTTTGTGAGTGGTAAAATAAATGATGGAAAAATGCTTGCAGTCATTCCTTAGAACGGTAAATCGCTATCGTCTTCACGCAGTAATTCATCAATTTTTGACGGTGGCGTTGGTGTTCCGGTTGGTGAATAAGGTGCTTGTGCTTCATTTGTTCGTTCAGCACCTTCTGGTCTTGACAAGATTGTCATTTCATCAGCTAAAACTTCAGTAGTGTAACGTGTATTCCCTTCTTTGTCCTGCCAAGAACGTTTTTTCAGTTTTCCTTCAACGTAAACTTTATATCCTTTTTTTAGATATTTCTCTGTAATTTCAGCAAGTCCACGCCAAACAACGATGTCATGCCAATCCGTGTTTTCTTTGCGTTCACCAGTTGCACGATCCGTATAAACTTCAGACGTTGCAATTGAAAAATTAGCCACAACAGCACCGTTTTCAAGGTGACGAACTTCAGGATCTTTACCTAAATTTCCTATTAGAATAACTTTGTTGACACTTCCAGCCATGATTGATTGTTTTGAAACAAATATAAGAGTAATTCAGCGTTTATAAAATTTTTTAAACACCTTAAAGCGATTCAAGGTAGCGATCGATTACGCGTGGAATAGGATAATCTACAAAATCTTCTTTTGTAATTTCCATGAGCTCATTTTTGTTTTTCAGCTCGGTGGAAGGAAAATGATAGAACAAAGTATGAATGCGTTGATGTGATAAAATGTGAGTTATTTCCTCTGAAATTTTTATTGGTGGAATATCTGTGTATGGCTCAAAGTTGATTAAAGTCTTTTTTTCGGATGTTTCAATCAAAGGGAATTCATACATGTTTTGCCAAATATCCTTTTCTTTTCGTTGCTGGATGTAAACGTATTGTTCATCTTCGAATACTAAGTAGTGGAAAAAGCGGTCACGCACTTTTGTTTTTTTACTTTTTACTGGACGAAGGTTTATTGTCCCATTTTTAAATGAACTGCACATGCCAATCAATGGACAAACTTCACATGATGGGTTTGATGGCGTGCATTGTAGAGCGCCAAATTCCATGATTGCCTGATTGTGAGTATCGGGATCCTTTGTGGAAATTAATTCTTGGGCCAACTCAGCAAATTGACGTTTTCCCAGAGTTGAGTCGATTGGCGTTTCTAAATCAAAAATGCGACTTAGTACACGGTAAACATTTCCATCAACAACTGCTACTGGTTCTTTGTAGGCGAAAGAAGCGATAGCGGCAGCGGTGTAATCACCAACGCCTTTTAATTGTTTTAATCCATTAAAGTTGGGTGGAAATTCACCATTTAACTCATTGGTTATGAATTTTGCTGTTGCGTGCAAATTTCGCGCGCGACTATAATATCCAAGTCCTTGCCATAAGTTTAAAACTTCTTGTTCTTCAGCTGCAGCTAAATCACGAACGGTCGGATATTTTGTCACAAATTTCAAATAATAGGCTGTTCCTTGGTCAACACGCGTTTGTTGCAGGATTATTTCAGATAACCAAATTGAATAGGGGTCTTTTGTCGAACGCCACGGCAGTGCTCGTTTATTTTGTCTATACCAATCCGTAATTAATAGGTGAAAATCAGCCATTGAGGGAAAATTTTATTTTTTTTTTTCAGAAAGCAAAAATATAATCTTTTAGTGAACTACTTTTGCACCTTGAAAATCACAAAGTTGAATAATAAAAACAAATAAAATGACAAAAGCAGACATCGTAGCTGACATCGCAGAAGAAACAGGGTTGGAGAGAGTTGAGGCTCTAAAAGCAGTAGAGGCGTTCATGACATCAATTAAATCTTCATTGGCAAACGGAAACAACGTTTATTTAAGAGGATTTGGAAGCTTCGTTGTTAAAGAAAGAGCTGAGAAAACAGGTCGAAACATTTCTAAAAACACTACTATTATTATTCCTGCTCACAACATTCCATCATTCAAACCAGCGAAAACGTTTGTTGATGAGGTGAAAAACAAAGTAAGCGTAAAATAATTACTACTTTTCAAGGAATTGTAAATAATTCATTTGAAATTATTATCTTCGCACTCCTGTTTTACGACGGGAGTGTTTTTTTTCCAGTAGAAAAGAGACGCAATTACATAGAAATTAACAACTTAAAATAAATTATTATGCCAAGCGGTAAAAAAAGAAAAAGACACAAAATGGCGACGCACAAGCGTAAAAAAAGACTAAGAAAAAATCGTCATAAGAAAAAGAAGTAACATTTTGTTACATAACATTATAAACTTAGTAGGTTTTGGCTTGCTAAGTTTTTTCTGTTTTTTAACTTTTAAATAAGGCTTTCGTGAGTTTAGAACTAGTAGTCGATGTCCGTCAAGGTGGCATCTGGCTTGCTTTGTTACGTGATGGGAAGCTTATTGAGTTGCATCAAGAACATGGAAGTACGGACTTTGCAGTAGGAGATATCTACTTAGGTAAAGTGCGTAAAGTTGTTCCTAGTTTGAATGCAGCGTTTGTTGATGTTGGATACGAAAAAGATGCTTTTTTGCATTATTTAGATCTAGGGCCTCAATTTAATTCGCTTAATAAGTTTACAAAAAATACGTTACACGGTAAGCAAAACGTAGCCGATCTTCTTTATTTTAAAGGCGAAAAAGATATTCCAAAAGATGGTAAGATTGATGAAATAATTTCGTCATCTCAACCCATTTTAGTGCAGGTTGCCAAAGAACCAATTTCAAGTAAAGGTCCACGTTTGTGTGCTGAAATCACATTAGCAGGACGCTACCTTGTGTTGGTTCCATTCTCAGATAAAATTTCTATTTCCCAGAAAATCAAGGAACAAGAAGAACGAGATCGCCTAAAAGAATTGATGGAATCAATCAAACCAAAGAATTTTGGTGTGATTATCCGTACAGTTGCCGAGAATAAAAAGATCGAACAACTTGATCAAGACCTTAAGAATTTACTTGACAAGTGGAAAACGATGTATTCCAATCTAGTTACTGCAACACCGCCTCGTCGAGTGTTGGGTGAGATTGATAAAACATCGTCTATTTTGCGTGATTTATTGAACGCGGATTTTTCAAATATCCACGTGAATGATGAAACGCTTTTCGCTGAAATGAAAGAATTTATTGCTGGAATTGCTCCAGGACGCGAAAAAATATTGAAATTGTATGATAGCAAAATCAGTATTTTCGAACGCTTTGGCATCAGCAAACAAATTAAAACATTATTCGGTAAGAAAGTTCCTCTACCTAGTGGAGGTTACTTGATTATTGAACACACCGAAGCAATGCACGTAATCGATGTGAACAGCGGTAACCGTAAAGGTGCCGATGGACAAGAAAGCAATGCATTAGCAACAAACATTGAAGCGGCAGAAGAAATTGCACGCGTGCTTCAATTGCGTGACATGGGTGGAATTGTTTGTATCGATTTTATCGATATGCACGACAGAGAAAACAACAAGGCCTTGTATGAAAAGATCAAGGAAGTGATGCAGTCTGACCGTGCGAAACACAATATTTTGCCTCCGTCTAAATTTGGTGTAGTTGAAATTACACGTCAACGTGTGCGTCCAGAAACGGATATTAACACATCTGAAACGTGTCCAACTTGTAACGGAACAGGAGAAGTTCAAGCAAGTATTTTGTATGCAGAAGAAATCGAATCAAACTTGAACTATTTGTTGTTTGATCGAAAAGAAGCACACGTGAGCCTGCATGTTCATCCATATTTGGAAGCGTATTTCAAAAAAGGTCTTATCTCAAGACAATGGAAATGGTTCTTCAAATACAAAAAATGGATTCCAGTTCAAGGTGTCACAGAACACAATCTATTGCAATACAAATTTGTAAATAAGAATAACGAGGAAATTGCACTCTGACATGAAGTCGGAGTGCAAATACTCTTTTTTAGAGGCCAAAGCGAAAGTTGAAGCGCTTTGTGCTTATCAAGAACGTTGTCAGTTCGAAATCAATAACAAACTTATTTCGTGGGGATTTGGTGAAGAGGAGCGGGCTCAGCTGATTGCGGATTTAATTTCCAATCGATTTTTGGATGAAGAACGCTTTGCTTCTGCCTTTGTTTCGGGTAAATTCCGAATCAAGCGTTGGGGACGAATAAAAATCAAAAGTCATTTAGCACAAAAACACATTTCATCCTATTCCATTCAAAAAGCACTCAAAGAAATTGATTTAGATGATTATTGGGATGCCTTGATACATTTAGCTGAACGAAAATTTATTGATTTGGATCGTGAAAAAGATCATTGGCAAAAACGAGCTAAACTGACACGTTTCCTGCAAGGCAAAGGCTATGAAGGAGATTTAATTCAAGATGCTGTGAACCAGGTAATGGCTACAGAACGCTAATTTTCTTTGTAACAATTAAGGATTCACCTAAATAATTTGCATACTCAATCTTTGCATAGTAAAGACCATTGGCAGAAGGAGATTCCATCACTACGAAACTATTCAAACCACTTTCTCCGTAATTCACCTTTCGACCAAATCCGTCATAGATTTCAATTTTAAAATCACTTATTTCATCATTTTCAGAACGAATCGTGAAAGTGCTTTCTTCATTGGTTGGATTGGGATAAACAGAAAAGTCTTCGTTGGTTGCTGCCAAAAATGTCTCCTTGTTGAAGTTAAACAGAAACAAACCATATTGTCGATCTGAGATAATGATATTTCCGGAAGTGTAATTGGAATAAACGCCCCAAGCTCCATTCATTTTAAATGGAGAATCGTCTGGATAAGTATCGTAATGGGCAATTTCTTTTGGGTTCGATCGAATGTCAAAAATGCGCAATCCTTCATTGTAATAGGCGATAAAAGCGAATTCGTCTGTACACATGATGTTGTGTGAGATACTTCCATTTTCACTGTTGACACCAAACAATTGATTCACTTGGACTGTGTAATTAGACGAAACGGAACATTTTTTTACGCGTTTACCACTTGTTTCGTCAGCAAAAATGTATGTTTTCCCATTTGGACTCAACCAACCTTGGTGATTGTATCCTTGATCTTGATAAAACGTTAAATTGCTTTTGTAAATAGGAGCTACTGGATTTGTAAAATCATACACACGCAATCCGTATTCACCACAATTTAAAAAAGCAATATTATCACGTACATAAATGTCGTGCACAACTGGAATGTCATCAGGACCTTCCCAAAGTAAGGTTGGATTCAATGGATCTGCCAAACTAAATACGCGTAAAGGAATAATGGTCGTTGGAATTCCGCCAATAATTGGAGTAACTAAACAAGCGTACAAAAGTGCATTCGTAGTATCGATGAAAATGTTGTGTGTTTTTCCAAACAAGTTATTTTGAAGGTCAGCAACTTTTACAACTGAATCTGGTAAATACGATAAATCAATGATTTGTAAACTACTCGTTCCTTCATCACAAATGGAATAGGCATAATTTCCATAAGTCTTAAATTCACGATGAATTACTTGGGCAGAATTATATTTCCCTTCAACAAACCCAATTTGATTAAGCTTGTTGTTTTTAACATGAAAAAAATGTGTCCCTTCTGTTGAACCAATGATTGCATATTCCTCATTGTTTCGTTCAAATCCCCAACAACCGCTGTAGCGAACTTTACTCGAATTGGTCGCCAATGTGTCTTCGTGCCAATTGTCTAAATAGGTCACATTCTTTTGCGATTGAGAAAAAAGCACACAAGGTAAAATCAAGAAAATAAACAGCAAGCGAAACATATGTGCAAATATCTTCGCTAAAGATAAAAACTATCGAGGGAATTAGAGAATTTTAACTTTTGATTGGTGAATATTAATTATTTTAGCGCTAAAATTCCCAAGTTAAGTGTCAGATTCAGTAATTATTATTCCAACGTACAATGAAATTGAGAATGTTGAGAGCATGACTAGAACAGTTATGGCTTTCGAGAAAGACTTTCACATTTTGTATGTTGATGATAATTCTCCTGACGGAACAGCTGACAAAGTACTTGAACTCCAAGCAGAATTTCCGGGCAGAATTCACCTCGAAAAGCGTGCAGGGAAACTAGGTTTAGGAACAGCTTATATTCACGGTTTCAAATGGGCGATTGCCAGAAATTACGAATATATTTTCGAGATGGACTGTGATTTTTCGCACAACCCGAAAGACTTAATTCGTTTGTACGATGCGTGTGTGGCAGGAGCTGATTTAAGCATTGGTTCGCGCTATTGCAAAGGTGGAAAAGTTTCAAACTGGCCATTGAAACGCGTACTTATGTCTTATTTTGCTAGTGTATATGTCCGCATGATTTTGTTTATCGGAATTAAAGATACAACGGCTGGTTTCAAATGTTATCGCAAAAAAGTGCTTCAAACTATTCAGTTGGATGCTGTGACCTTTAAAGGATATGCGTTCCAAATTTGTATGAAATATGCCGCTGTTCGTCACGGTTTTAAAATAAAAGAAGTTCCAATTACCTTTGTTGATCGCTTGTACGGTGTTTCAAAAATGAGTTCTGGAATTTTTAAAGAAGCCTTTTTCGGGGTTTGGAAAATGAGAAAAATGAAATTATGAGTTCTTCAGTTATTCTGCGTTCAGCAACGATTGTCAATGAAGGCAAACAACAAATTGCAGATGTGTATATTAAGGATGGAATTATCCAAAAAATAGGCGCAAATCTTTCAGCAGTTGAAAACACAAAGGAGTATAATTTAGAAGGCAAATACTTACTTCCTGGATGCATTGATGACCAAGTTCATTTTCGTGAGCCAGGATTAACCCACAAGGCAAACATCGGAACAGAATCACGCGCAGCTGTTGCAGGTGGAATTACTTCCTTCATGGAAATGCCAAACACAGTTCCGAATGCATTAACGCAAGAACTTTTGCAAGAAAAATATGATATTGCATCGAAGACTTCTATCGCCAATTATTCATTTTTTATGGGCGCATCCAATGACAATTTGGATGAAGTTTTGAAAACAGACGGAAAGAATGTGTGCGGTGTGAAAATTTTCATGGGTTCATCCACTGGAAATATGTTGGTGGATCGTGAACAAACCTTGGAAGGCTTGTTTGCAAAAGTTCCTCCAATGCTAATTGCAACGCATTGTGAAGATGAAGCGACAGTTAGAGCCAATATCGAAAAATACAAAGCGATTTATGGGGAAGATGTTCCAGTAGAATTGCATCCAATAATTCGTAGTGAAGAGGCTTGTTATTTGTCATCTTCATTAGCTGTTCGCTTGGCAAAGAAATTCAATACGCGTTTACATATTTTGCATATTTCGACAGCCAAAGAATTGGAATTGTTTGACAATACAATTCCGCTAGAACAGAAAATGATAACTGCTGAAGCATGTATTCATCACATGTGGTTCTCGGATGAAGATTATAAATCCAAAGGAAATTTCATTAAATGGAATCCAGCAGTGAAAACTGCGAATGACCGTGATGCTATTTTTCAAGGAGTTTTAGATAATAAAATTGATGTGATTGCGACAGATCACGCTCCTCACACAATTGAAGAAAAAGGCCAATCGTATTTCAAAGCGCCTTCTGGAGGACCGTTAGTACAACATGCTTTGCAAGCTATGCTTGAAAAAGTGAAACAAGGTAAGATTACGATCGAACGAGTTGTTGAGAAAATGGCTCACGCACCGGCTATTTTGTTTAAGATTCAAAATCGTGGATTTATTCGTGAAGGTTATTTTGCTGACTTGGTAGTTGTGGATGCAATTCCTCAAACCGTTGCAAAAGAAAATATTTTGTACAAATGTGCTTGGTCACCGTTTGAAGGAACAACCTTCTCTCATTCAATCATAAAAACGTTTGTAAACGGAAATTTGGTATTTGAAAACGGTAAAATCATTGAGGGAACAACAGGTGCTCGAATGACCTTTAATTATCCTGGATGAAAAAAATAATTACATCTTGTTTCCTACTTTTTCTTCTGGTGGCTTGCACTGATGGAATGAGTGGGATTTCTAAACCAGATGATATAATTCCACGGGATACAATGGTGATGATTTTAAAAGATATGTCCTTGTTGGAATCGCACATTCAAGCCAAGTATATTCATGTTTCGCGCTTTCAAGAAACAATGAAAAGATCAGGAAAGAAATTGTTGGATGGTTATGGCGTTTCTCATGATCGCTTTAATCGAAGTATGGATTATTATGGTTCACGCCAAGAGGAAATGCAATCAATTTATGCAGAGATATTAGACTCGTTGAACAGTGAAGCAATTACTGTTGGTAAGAATGTGAACATCGATTCATCAAACTTTGAAATACATAGAACTGGAATAGGCGCTAAGAAAATCATCATTCATCAATAATTAGCACTTCGCATATTTCCAATTTCTGCTTTTGCCTTCGCTTAACCATTCAATAGCTGTTGCTATTCGCTTATCACGTGTTGCTTCTGTTTTTGCTTCGGTAATCCATTGAATATATTCTTTACGGTGCGATGGACTGAATTGTTCAAAACTCGCTTTTGCTTTGTCGTTTTGGCTGAGAGCCTCTTGAAACGCTATTGGAATCTCAATTTCAACTTTTTCTTTTTCAACTTTTCGAATTTTAACGCCGCGATCAGTTAATTCCATTGCATGAATGATGTACTTTTTTAGAACCTCAAAATCAGGTAAGTCATCCATTGATGTGATTTTCCCCAATTGTCCCATTCCTGAATCACCAACGCGTTGTAAAATTTTTTCTGGATCATCCATTACACCTCCAAGCCAAAAGCCAAAGCTGCAGTGATTTTTGAAGGAAGCCATACTGCACAAAATGGCTTTTTTATACATGAAATTTGGAAATCCCCATTTGATGGTTTCTTCAACTTCCGGACAAACAGCATGAACCAACGCTCGGATTTCTTTCAAAATTGGTTGAGCAAATTCTGCTGATTTCTCAATATAAGCGTCGCACTTTGGATGATACATCGTAAGAAAATTATATTAGTTGGATTCTGATTCATCATCGTCTTCTACATGCAAAATATGTAATAAACGATGAGCGATTGGTGAAAAGAAAATTGCAACCGTACTTAAAAACGCAACACCGCTAAAAATGGAATAAGCAGAGGCGAAAATCTTAGCAGAATCCGTTGTTAAACGATCAACTGGTCCCATTCCTGTTAAAATCATTGAAGCGTTTAAGGTGCTATCGACCCAATTTAAATCAGCAATGTAATGATAACCTAATACGCCAATGAACAAAGAAATGAAAATCAAGAGAAACGAATAAATGAAATATTTCATCATTCGTCGAGCAAAGTCTTTTGGACTTAAAATATTTCTTTTTCTACTTGAACGTTTCATGTTAGCGTAATTTTCTGTCTGGATTTGACTTAATAAATGCTTCCCAATTTCCTGATTTTGATTTATTGTGTTCTCCAATTCCTTTTGAGAAATGATGACAAACAGCAACTGCTAATCCATCGGTTGCATCCAAGTATTTCGGTAATTCATCAAAATTCAAGAGCTTTTGTAACATCGCTGCCACTTGTTCTTTTGAAGCATTTCCATTTCCTGTAATTGCTTGCTTGATTCGACGTGGTGTGTATTCTTCGAATGGAACATTGTGTGATAAACTTGCAGCAATTGCCACACCTTGTGCTCGACCCAATTTTAACATGGATTGAACATTTTTCCCAAAGAAAGGTGCTTCGATGGCCATTTCGTCTGGTTTGAATTCACGAATAATTCCGTCCAAACGGTCAAAAATGCGTTTTAATTTATCTGGATGGCTTGGAAGTTTGCTCAATTGAATGACACCAAAATTCACCATGGACAATTTATTGTTTTTCACATGTATCAATCCATAACCCAAAACGGTTGTTCCGGGGTCAATTCCAAGAATTATCTTATCTTCAACCATTCAAAAAGTGTTCGTTGGTTAAAGCTATAAAAAAACAGAAAGGTATTTTCATTTTTTTTAAAATGATTCTCTTCGCAATTTTTGCGCTGTTCTTTTATTGGCAAGTGAAAAAGCTCAATTGGAACGCAGAGGATTTGTATCTCAAGAATGTCATTTGGCTAGTATTAGCATTTTTCTTTATTCCAATTAACTGGTTGTTAGAATGGTGGAAATGGAAAACGACTTTACACAGCTTAGAAGTTCGAAGCACGAAACGAGTGGAATTACATGCGTTTTTAGCAGGAATCATCACAGGAATGTTGACACCAAATATGTTGGGGAATTTCATTGGCCGCATTTATTATTTCGAACGTCGTTATCGTAATCCATTGGTGATTTTAACCTTGGTCGGAAATTATGCGCAATTCGCCGCAAGTATGTTGTTTGGTATGATTTCTTTCTTTTTGTTACAAAATAGTCCGCTGTTTCATGAATTGGAAGCTTGGAAGTGGTTGTTTGTGCTCGGATTCATGAGTATCGTTTTGTTTTATTTCAATTTCGAGTGGGTAACAAAACTATTTTTTAAACGAAAACAAAGTATTCATCGTTTTATTCGTGCGTTGAATCGAAGAAGGAGTTTTCGCTGGACAATTTTTGGATTAAGCATAGTGCGTCACACGATTTTTACCATTCAATTTGCTTGCGTTTTAGCAGCTTTTGGCAATGAAATTTCGTGGGTAACTATTCTTTGGATTTGGCAAGTTTATTTCTGGGTGACTTTGGCGCCAAGTTTATTCCTAGGGAAAATTGTGATTCGAGAAAGCATTGCTGTCTGGGTGCTCGCGTTTGCCGGAATGAATGAAATAACCGTTGTTGCTTCCTCATTTATTATTTGGGTGTTTAATTTATTGCTTCCAACGCTATTTGCAGTGGTCGTTTGTAAAGGAAAGAAAGGTAATGCTTAATTGGATTCTCATATATTTTGTGGTTTACGCTGGATTACTAGGGACAATTACACTTGTCGGCTATTTTCTTCAGCGACAAAAAGAAAGCAAACGAATCTGTGAAGAAGCTGGAATTGACTTGTCTGAATTGGTTGTTATCATTCCATTTCGAAATGAAGAAAAGCGCTTATATGTCTTGTTAGAGAGCATTTCGAATTCAGTACTTCATCCAAAGCGCTATGTTTTTGTGGATGATCATTCAACTGACAACAGTTGTAGCTTCATTAAAGAGCGATTAAACGATTCAATTCCTTATCAAATTATTTCCTTGGAAGAAGGTGTAGAAGGGAAGAAATTGGCCATTCGAAAAGGAATTGAGTTCAGTGAATCCGAATATGTGTTGGGTTGGGATGCAGACTGTTCGTTTTCACGCGATTACTTTACACAATTGAAGAGTTTACCTGCGGCTGATTTATATGTTATGCCTGCTGTAATGCTTGCTGAACGTGAATTCGAGCATTTGTACGAAGTGGATTTGTTGTTGGTGAATGCGGCAAATTGTGGAGTTGCGGGCTTGCTTCGTCCAATTATGGCAAGTGGTGCAAATATGTTGTACAAACGAAGTGCTTTCAAGCAATATGATCAATATTCAACACATGCGCACATGCCGAGCGGAGACGATATTTACTTGTTGCGTGATTTTAGAAGGGCAAAAGCAAAAGTTCATTTGGTGACAGATCGAACATTAGCTGTTTTCACCGAAACACCTCAAAGTTTCAGCGAATTTATTCATCAGCGCTTGCGTTGGATTGCCAAAACAGGTGATGTGAAAGATCATTTGAGCACGAGTCTAGCAATGCTTCAAGGATTATTAACCATAGGATTTGTGATATTGATGATACTCACCATTTTTCAGCAAGAATGGAAATGGGCATCGGTTGTTTTTATCGTTAAATCAGTGATTGACCTACTGTTTTTCTTGCCTTTTTTCAATCGCATGGGACGAATGCGCTCGTGGTTGTACATTCCCATTTATGAGCTACTTTTTCCATTTTATACCTTGATGATTGTGATGATGATGTATACGTTCAAACCAACATGGAAAGGTAGAAAGTTAGAACGGAATTTTTAAAGCCACTCAAAAATTTCTGCAATCATCTCTTTACCCCATTTTTCGTTTCCGTAATCTTCCATGAGTTGATCATATAATTTCTGGTAGGTAAATACCTTTTTGCGTTTTTTCTCAACGACAAAATCTTGCTCTGTCGGAGTGATTACTTCAACAGATTTGGCAAAGTAAATGACTCCACCGTCTTCCGTTGCTAAACCTAAAATTGTACCAGGTAAACCACAAAATCCTTCAGGACCAGCGTTCGCTAAAATCTCAATTGAATACCAAGCGTAAATGCGTGTGGTATCATTCTTCTGCCAAATGGCTTTGCGACATTCGTAATTACTGATTACACGTTTACTTTCCGTTATTTGCCAAACTTTTGGACTCAACGTATCCTCTAAGATCAATTCTTGTCCCCACATGTTGAGTACAATCGTATATTGATTTGATGTCAACGAATGCAGTGTTGTATTTGTATTGGTTGCCCAGCTCATTTCATCCACCAAATCGGATAGAACAGGTTTGAATATGGAAATTGTATCATTGAAATACAATTCAAATTCATCTTTTTTAATTTTATTCTTCTTGATGTAATCCAAAAAATCACTGTCGTTGACATCCTTGAATTCCTTTTCAAGATTTGTTTTTCGTTCGTAAACAATTTTACCAGCTTTAATCTGACTATTTGCTATGTTGATGATTGATAAAAAACCAATAATCAAAAGATGTTTAGTTCCAATCATTGTCCTCTTCTTTTTCTTTTTTATTGTTGAATTTGTAGGTCATTTTCACCAAGAAATAACGTGAAATAATCTTCGTTTTGTAATCCGTGATAATATTTGAACTGACAGATCGCTGTGCAATGATGTTCTGATTCAACATATCATTTCCTTGTAAACTGATGATCAAGTTTTCTGTTTTCAAAAAGGCTTTATCGATGGAAGCATTCCAAATGAAATAGTTCAAATTGTATCCATCTGCTCGTTGACCATTGATGTTGTAAGTTGCATCGCTTTTCAAGGTAATGTGCCAAAATGGAAGTGTCCATGAAATATACGCTGAATGTTCTTGAGTTGTGTACGGCTGATTGGTACTTGAATTAATAGTAGAAGATGGACTTGTTCTTCCAAACGTAGAATAAGTAGAAAGAGACAAGGAATCCAAATTAAAATTTATTCCAAAGTTCACATTGAAACCGATGGTGCTTCGCTCATTTTTTTGCCCATTGATGTAAGAAATGGAACGGTTATAAGAAGCATTAAAGCCTGGATTGATTTCTAAAATTTTCTTGTAAAGACCGATTCCACTTCCAACATAAATATTTGACCATAAATTTCCATCAGCATTCACCGTTTTAACAAATTGTCTTCCCTCAGCATCAAAAACAGTTGAGTCAACCATTGCATTATTCGTATAATTGAAATTTGCACCCGACCAAATATTTCGGTTGGTAACTGCATTCCAACTATTAAAGTTCATTCCAAAACGATGACTAAAATTCGGCTTTAATTCTGGGTTACCAATTTGAACACGGTTTGGGTTTGAGTTATCGGGAATTGGTTGCAACGAATTAACACTTGGTTGTGATGAACTTGTATTGTAACGCGCATTCAATTGACTTGTTTTCGATGGTTTAAATGTATAACTGATGCGCGGAAGAATATTTAATACATTCTGATTGATAGATGTTAACGTGTACAAATTATAGTTGTCAATCTGTATGTTTCGCGCACGTGTACCAATTGTAACCGTGTGCTTTCTACTTTCATAAATTGCGGCAATTCCAAAGCGATGTTGATAACGGGTTGTTTCAAAACTATTTGTAAAGTTAGAATCGATTTCGCTCAAGTTTTCAGATAGAATGTTACGTGTTTCTTTTGCTTGTTGGTTGGTAGAAAATTCGAACATGTATTCGGTTTCCAATTTCCATTTTTTCGTCAGAGGTTCGTAATATGTCGCCTTAAACGTTTCAACATGATTTGTATTTTGATTTGATTTTAATTGATCAATGGTATCATTCAAGCTCGTGCCTAAATAGTAGATGTTTTGAGAATACAAATTACCATCGGTGAGATTGTTCCCGTAATTGAATTTATGCTGTAAGGTTAGCGAACGACGATCCTTCATAAAATCGTGGATGAAATTGATTTCCGAATTTGCAGAAAATCCGGAAGAACTATTTTCCTTCGAAATAGTATTACTTCTAGAAGAAGCAGAGTTCTCCGTTAAATAATGCGAATAATCTGCAACATTGGTTAAGCCATTTGAAAATTGAAAACTCGGTTTAATTTCTAATGTAGTCAGGGAATCAAGTTGTGAAAACAAGGAGAAATTTGCTGTGTGCGATTCGTTTTTCGTAAGTGTGCGCGTCGAATCTGCGGAATAATAACTTGTGTCAGAAAGGAAATATTGTGAATAGCTCTGAGAAAGTGCATTTAATTGATAGTTCAAATACGAGTAATTGAATCCAACTTTTGTTTTCTTCTTCTTCCCAATTTTATCACTGAAGTAAATACCTGAACGCAGAGTTTGTGGGATTCCATTTCCATTTACACTTGAACCTTTTTGCATCCAATCACCATCCTCATTTTGCGAATAACCATTTTCTTCATCCAATCCAAATTTGTTAATGTCTCCCCAGTCAAATTGTGATCTTGGTGTATTTGAAGCTAATACGAATACAGCCAATTTTTGCGTTCCGTTGAAACGGTTGAAGAGCATTTCTCCTTCATAGAATTGTGTGAAATCAGAAGCGCCGGAGACTCGTCCGAAATAACCCTTCTTGGCTTCCTCTTTGAGCTTTAGATCCATAATTTGGATGGTTTCATCTTCTCCTTCTGCAGCATTTTCATTCTTCTTTTCGTAGACTTCAACTGTTTCCACACCGCTTGCACCTAGGTTTTTTGTGGCAATAGTTGGATCGGTTCCAAAAAACTCATCACCATCCACGAATACTTTACTGATTTCTTTCCCTTGCGCTTTGATTTTCCCATCGGCGTCAACTGTAATTCCAGGAAGTCTTTTTAATAGATCTTCTACAACCGCATTTTGTCCAACTTTAAATGAATCGGCAACATAAACCAAGGTGTCTCCTCGGAAATAAATTGGATTTTTATTCGCATAAACCACAACTTCAGCGAGTTCCTTCGTCTTAAAACTCAACCGAATGTTTGGAATGTTAATCTCTTGATTGTCTTGACTTCCAAAAATATAATAGGATTTATCATCAAAACGGAAGTGTGAAATCACCAAGGTAAATGAATCGATTGGCACTTTTGTCAAAGAAAATTTCCCTTCGTTATTGGTTAATGTATAATCGAGCAAAACAGAATCCTTCAGACGGACAGCCATTGCAATTGCATCGGGAAGTGGTTTTGTTCCCGAGGTATCGTACACAGTTCCAGAAATTTTCATGTTCTGTGACCAGGCTGAAAAGGAAATAAAG
This sequence comes from Crocinitomicaceae bacterium, assembly GCA_023262855.1. Classification (GTDB taxonomy): domain Bacteria; phylum Bacteroidota; class Bacteroidia; order Flavobacteriales_D; family Crocinitomicaceae; genus M0103. Next base: position 22,862 of record JALQYQ010000014.1, on the reverse strand, counting down.
GTGAAAACTAAAAGTCTAACAAATTGTTTCATGCATCAAAAGGTAGAGTAATTCACGACAAATAACACAAATTAATCGTTTAGTTACAAAATTGAACTGTTAAAAAAGACAAATGACTTTAAGACTTCAAGACAGAGGACTACGAAAAAAAGGACTACAAGACAAAGGACAATAGGACCTAAGGATATTAAGACTTTATGATAAAGGACAGTTTTCAAGCTGTAAGTCCATACTCAATGTTCCATGCTCCATGTTCCAATTCTACTTCTCAAACTCGCGCATGTGTTCGATTTTCTTTTTTGCCATGAAGCCTTTGATGTCTTCGAAATGTTCTTTCACGCGTTTGTTTCCAAATTCAAACACTTTCGTTGCTAATCCATCCAAGAAATCACGGTCATGCGAAACAAGAATTAATGTTCCGTCGAAATCGCGTAAGGCATCTTTGATAATGTCTTTGGTTTTCATGTCCAAGTGATTCGTTGGCTCATCGAGAATTAACAAGTTTACTGGTTGAAGCAAGAGTTTAATCATTGCCAATCGCGTTTTTTCTCCACCAGAAAGTACTTTTACTTTCTTTGCAGAGATATCACCACCGAACATGAAGGCGCCAAGAATATCTTTGATTTTGGTACGAATATCACCAACAGCAATGTTGTCAATCGTCTCGAAAATACTTAAATCCTCATCCAATAACGAAGCCTGATTTTGAGCAAAGTAGCCGATTTGAACGTTGTGTCCAAGTTCTAAACTTCCTTCAAAGTCAATTTCTTTCATGATTGCTTTAATCATGGTCGATTTACCTTCACCATTCTTTCCAACAAACGCTACTTTTTCACCTCGCTGAATGGTCAAAGATGCATCTTGAAAAACGACATGATCACCGTATTTTTTTGTCAATTCCTTTACCGTTACAGGATAGTTTCCAGAACGAGGAGCAGGAGGGAAGCGTAATCGCAAAGCTGAAGAATCGACTTCATCCACTTCAATGATTTCCAACTTCTCTAGCATTTTTACACGCGATTGAACTTGATTGGTTTTTGAATACGTTCCTTTGAAACGGTCAATAAAATCAGTTGTTTCAGCGATAAAACGACGTTGTTCTTCGTATTGTTTTTGTTGTTGTTCACGACGCTCTTTACGCAATTCTAAGTAATGCGAATATTTTGCTTTGTAATCGTAAATACGTCCCATCGTTACTTCAATTGTTCGTGAAGTAATATTATCGACAAAAGCTCTATCGTGAGAAATAACAACAACTCCTTTTGCTTGATTCACCAAAAAATCCTCCAACCATTCAATTGAATCAATGTCCATGTGATTGGTCGGCTCATCCAATAAGATTAAGTCTGGTTTTTGAAGTAAAATTTTAGCTAACTCGATACGCATTCTCCATCCACCACTGAATTCAGATGTCGGACGAACAAAATCTTCACGCAAGAAACCTAAACCTTGCAGTACTTTTTCAACCTCTGCTTCGTAGTTGATTTCTTCTATGGAATAGTATTTTTCACTCAATTCAGAAACCGTTTCGATGATTTTCATGTACTCATCTGAATCGTAATCTGTGCGTACGGTTAATTCGTTATTCAAGCGTTCAATTTCGTCTTTCATGTCGAAAATCGCTTGAAATGCTTTGGAGGTTTCTTCAAAAACAGTACAATCATCTTCCGTTAATAAATGCTGTGGCAAATAAGCAATGACAGCATCTTTTGGAGCAGATATTCCTCCGCGAGTTGGTTTGTTGACTCCAGCAAGAATTTTTAAAAGCGTAGATTTTCCAGCGCCGTTTTTTCCCATCAAGGCAATTTTGTCATTGTCATTGATTACGAAAGAAACATCACTAAAAAGAGTTGTCCCACTAAATTCTACTGCAATATTGTCAACTGAAATCATCTGTGTAATTTTTGAAGGCGCAAAGATACGAAGGAAATTGCAGTGAACGTAGTGGAAGTGGAAGAATTACTGATCTTCATTTTCAAATTCATGATTGCAATCGAGGCATTTGTTGACTGTTTTAAACATTGGCGGAAAAATGGTAAACAGAAATGCAGCAATGGCCGAGATAATTCCAGATGCACTTTTGAAGGATCGAAAATTGGTCATGATCTTTTTTGAACCGCAATTGGGACAAGGAGGATTCAGTTCTTCGTTGCGCTTCGCAAGGAATTCCTTTGTGCGCTCAATATCCTTTACATTGATTTTGACCTTAATTCCACCGATGGCATTTGAGAGGAGCGGATCCATCGTAATGGTTTCTTCGTCATAAATAAACGACTCAATTCCTTCGTTTTCGAGTTCAATACGAAAGAGATGAGCATTTACCGACGTGTCGAATGTTTTAACCGTAATTCGCTCCAACGGTTCGTTAGTTGATTCTCGAAAATCTGAATCTAGAAAGTCGCTCATTCGATTGTTTTAAGTTGGTTAAATGCTTCAAATCCATTTAATATTGCTTGATGCATAATCGTCGCATGGTTCTTATTGCCGAGAAATTTGAAATCAACACTAACAGAACTTGATTTACTGTTTTTTAATTGTTTATATAGTTTTTTAGCATCGCCTTCCATCACTTTTCCTTCATTTCCCACTGCAACGAATAGTTCAAGTTTTTGTGTGAATGAAGACTGTAAGACTATGGCGTCATAATTTAGTAATGATTCATAATCCCACCATAAACTTGGACTGATAATCATATATTGATTAAACAGATGAGGTTTTTTGTAAAGAATTTCGGTTGCCAATAAACCACCAAGCGATTGACCAATCAGCATTTTATTCGAATTGGTTTTATAGTTTTTCTCGATAAACGGTTGCAATTCTGATTCAATAAACGACATGAATTTGTCAGAACCACCCGCAGAGGAAAAATCAACATTGTAGGCACGGATGATTTCCGGGAGAATACTGTCTTTTGCAGGAAAGGTAAAATCTCTTTTTCGATCAACATTCGCAATACCAACAACAATGGTAGGTGGAAGAAGATTGATCCATTCGAAGTTGCAGAATTGCACCAATCCAGCTACATGAATAAAATCCTCATCTGCGGAACCGTCTAATAAGTAAATTACATTATAGGTTTTCGATGAATCTGAAGAATAATTTTGAGGTAGATACACATTGATAACCCGTGTTTCATTGAGTATATTGGAATGGATAGAATCGATCACTCCGATTGAAAAAGGAACTTGCTGAGAAAAGGAAGTGAATGAGATAAATAGGATTGCGATTTGTGAAAGAAGCGTTTTCATGTTGAGTGTTTTATCAAAGATAGGAAAAGGCTTGAAAATCATGTGATAATTCAAATATTCAAATATTAAAAGTTCAAACCCTTAAAATTTTAGAAGATCAGAAGACTAGATAGTTAGTCTTTGCAATGTGACAACATAGCAACATTACAACATAGCAACATTACAACATTACAATTTTCCAACTTAGCAACTTTGCAAGTTAACAATCTTACTTAAAACTCCCGATTTTACTCAGTTTCAAGCATTGCAAATCATACAAACAAAAAAAGCTGCCTCATAGTTGAAGCAGCTTTTTCTTAAAATTTGGTAATGATAAAGTACGTTTTAGTTCAATTTCATACTTACAAATTGGGATTTGTCATTGTTCTTCATCAAAAATAGCATTGTATCTCCATTAAGCATACTTACCGAAGGATACAAAATGAAGTTATACGGCAATTTCAATTTGTCGATCATCACAATTGGAGATGACATCATTCCGTCGTTTGTAATGGTAACAATCACAGGAACAATTGAATTATTTGAAGTTGTTTGCTCATATTTTCGTGACGCATCATTGTATACAAGCGTTAATTTACCGTTGATCACAAATGCTCCAGAAAGATACTGACGATTGAAATCACGTGCTGTGAATTCTTTCGCAACATTTAATTCGAATTTCTTTGCACCTGTTTCATCGAAGCCAAATACATACTCGTTTTTGTGCGTGTAATTGTAATTCGTTTCGTAACTAGCCGCAGTTCCAGCAGCGGAAGCAGGAGGGACAATTTTCTCTTCTTTAAAAATTTCCGCAGATAGGAAAATAGTCGTTTCATTAACCAATAGCTTACGAGCTGTTAAATTCTCCACTGGAGCGTCAAGTTCGCTATATGTAAAACTATTTTCTGCTTTTCCTTTGTTCGTGAAATAGAAAACACCATTCGCCATTTTTTCTCCAACTGTTACCGTTTTGCGTTCGTAGGTTGTTCCAGCAACAATTAATTCATTACTTGCATTTGTTGTTGCCGTATAGGAAATAATGTAAGTTGGTGCTGTTGTTTCAATTCCATATTGCTTTAAAGAGCCGTCGTTGTTGATTTGAAATACTTGTAAAGCAATTTCCCCATTTTTTGTGGTTGTGCGCATTAACAAGTATACAGTTCCGTCATTCGCTACATAAACATCGATGTTTCTGTTTTTGGTTAAAACTCCTGGAAGACTAACATCATGTGAAGCAGTTTCTTTTAAGTTTTCATCGAATAAAGCGACTTTAACTTTTGCAGGCTCTTCTTTCACAAATGGCATTTCACCAACAACTGCCAAAACTGATTGGTTCGGTGAAACGGCAGCATGATTGATACCAGAATTCATTGTTTTTTCAAATGGCATACTCAACAATGCAGTTTCTTCGGTTGCAACATTTCCTTTTGAACTGATTAATCGCGCAGAAAGTGAATTTTTTCCAGCAGCTTTATCCAAGTGTTCAACAGTTGCATACACATTATTGCCTAAGGCTACAACATCCGAAATACTATACGAATTATTAAAAACACCAACGTTGATTTCCAATTTGTTTTGTGCTAAGACTTGTCCACTTGCACTGAAACACTCTAAATAGAATTGCATCATCGCTTGTTCGAAGGTACTTGTGAAAAAGTAGTGATTCCCGCCAGCATTGAAATTCAAATAATTTGCACCTTTTTTTTGGTAATTGGCAGATTCACCACCCAATGTTGTTGTAACCTGCGCTGATGTATTGAAACCCAATACCAATCCTAATGCAATAATTCCTTTTGATATATTCATTTTCATATTTCTAACTCTAAATTCTATCTCTAACTCTAAATTCTATCTCTAAATTCCAGCTCTAAATTCTAACTCTTATAGACCATTAGCAGCAACACGTTTTTTCAAATCGATGATTACTTTTTCCATCGCTTCTTTTTCTTTACGATCACCATTTGACAAATCCATGCTGTTTAAAGAAGAAAGTGTTTTTTCTGCCGCAGCAACATCTCTTGTAGCGAAGTAAATTTCCAATAAATTGAAATAAATCATTGTCGTTACCTCTTTGTCAATACGTGCTTTTTTGTCATTTAAGTTTGATTCCAACAAGACAGTTTGATACGTTTGTGCAACGGCCATCAATTTTGCTTTAGAACCAACTTCATCGTCTTTTAACGTTTTCAAAGCTGAACTTCCTTCGTTGTATGCTTTCATTAAATCAGCATATGTTTCATCTTTTGATTTCACGTATGATAATTTTCCTTGACGTTCTGTCGGTTTGAATCCAATGCGGTCATTCACTAAATCACCAATAAATTTCAAGTTTTCTTGAAGAATTTTTTCTTCATACGTTTGAACTAATTGGTCTTCGTTTACAGTTTGACTTGTTTTAGTTTCAGCAGATTTATACGTTTTGTAAGTGTTTAATTCTTGTGGAGAAAGGAAAAACAATTCTTTTCCGTCTGGCAAAGTTACTTTTACCGACATCGTGTGACGATAAGTAAACTCAACATGGTAATAGGTTACGTTGTTTGTAGTTGATGTACCATTTACACGTGTAACTTCCTTTTTTACTTCACTTAATTGAACTGGTTTTGTATAATCAAATCCATTTAAGGTTACTTCAATTTTCACAGCATTGATCGATGAGTTTTCATAACCGCCCAATGTTAAATAGGTTCCGGCTAATGCTGCATAATCATATGAACGTTGTAATACTGGTTTTGCCACATAACGTTTGTATGGTGCAGGTGGAACTTGTTTTACTGGTTTATTGTTTTCATTCAAGATTTGTTTTTCAACGACTTTCGTTGCCAACGATTTCTTTTCATACTCAGCTAATTCAGCTGCATATTTATCTTCAGCCGCTTTCTGTTTCGCTGGATATGCTGCTAATTCACGTTGGTAATCTGCTTCTGCAGCTGCCATTTCTGCTTCATAAGCTGCATTTTTCTTTTGGTTTTCAGCTTCATAAACTGCTTGGACAGTTGATTGATATCCAGTGATGGATTTTGCTAAAGGGTTGGTTGGTAGTTGAATGTATGTGTAAGGAGTGGTTTCTGTTTTAACATTCTGTGAATAAACGGTGGGTAAACTAAACAAGGTCGCGACAGCAACGAATAATAAAGATTTTGTCATTTGTGAAAATTAATTGTTTAAAACGTTTACATCTAGACGCAAAAAAAGATCAATTGAATGCGTAAAGAAGTGTTAAAGCTACGTTTTTTAAACTATTAAGTTGAAAGTAAAAAATAAAATAGAATTTAAATAGCTGTAAATGAAGTGTATACTTAGTTTTTTAATGCGTCGACTGCCAATAAAAAAAATAAAAAGGACTTTATCGGTTTTATAAACGTACCTTCGCACTTTATATATTACATTATTATGAGTAAAGGCACAGTAAAATTCTTCAATGAATCAAAAGGATTTGGTTTTATTAATGAAGAAGGAACAGGTAAAGAGTACTTTGTACACGTATCTGGATTAGTTGATGAGATTCGCGACGGAGACGAAGTTGAATTCGAATTACAAGAAGGAAGAAAAGGATTAAACGCGGTTAACGTGAAAGTTATCGCTTAAGATACTCGATCATTTTTTTGAAGAGCCCAGCAGTGATGTTGGGCTTTTTTGTTGTATATTGTTCAAGATTGTAACTATTGTTACAACAGAAAGTGTTCGTAAAACTTAGGTTTGTCAAACATTTTAAAATTTAACTATGAAGACAATTTTATTTTCAATTTTAGCACTAGTAGGAGTTTTTACAACAGTAAGCTGTGCTTCGAGCACTGAGGCAAACGGAGAAACAGCAACTGCACAAAGCGCACAAACAGGAGGAACGTACACAAACATTACGGCAGGAAATTTCCAAAAAACGGTGAATGAACAAAATGCCATTGTGATTGATGTTCGAACTCCAGAAGAAACGGCTCAAGGAGTTATCGAAGGATGTGACATGATGATTGATTTCAAGGCAAGCACTTTCGCTGCTGAAATTGCAAAATTAGACAAGTCAAAAGCATACGTAATTTATTGTCGTAGTGGTGGTCGCAGCGCATCTGCATCTCAATACATGATTGACAACGGATTCAAAAAAGTATATAACCTTGAAGGTGGAATTACGGGTTGGACAGGTAACGTTGTGAAGCCATAATGCAAGATATTATAAATAGAGAGGGAAAGGGAATTATCTTGGCTACGGCCATTGGGATAATTTCCTTTTTTTTGGCAAAGTATACTCCAAGTGCAATTAACAGCGTAATGATCGCGCTGATTTTAGGTATTGCTTTGGGAAATAGTTGGAAAGTACCTGAAGTGTTTAGTTCAGGGATTTCATTTACAAGCGGTAAATTGCTCGAACTATCTATTATCTTTTTAGCTTTTGCTATCAACTATACGAATATCGCGAAAATTGGAAGTGGCAGTTTTGTTGCTGTTGCTGTCGTGCTATTCGTTCTTTTACTCCTAACCGTTTTTCTTTCAAAACGATTCAACTTTACAGGTTCAACTGGTTGGCTGATTGGTTTCGGAACGGCAATCTGTGGTTCTTCTGCAATCGCAGCACTTTCACCTAGCGTGACAAAGGACAAAGAAGATGTAGCCGTTTCAATGGCAGTTGTGAATTTGTATGGAACGTTGGGAATGATTTTTTTACCCATGATTTTACTGCGTGTTGGAATGGGTGCCAACGACATGGGACTTATGATTGGAGGTTCACTTCATTCAGTAGGAAATGTTGCAGGAGCTGGATTTACTGTTGGACCTGAAGCGGGAGAAGCAGCAATTACAATTAAACTTGCTCGTGTTGCTTTGTTGACGCCAGGATTAATTTTTATCAATTTCTTGATCAACCGAAAAACGGCAGCTTCGTGGAAAGATCATTTTAAGTTGCCGTGGTATTTGATCGGATTTATTCTAATTACCATTCTTGGAACGTTTGTCACTTTCCCTGAAAGCTTTTTAGAAACAATGGAATCGATTGGGAAAATCATTTTAACCATCGCGATGGGAGCAATTGGAATGAAAGTAAGCTTCAGTAAATTAATTAGCTCAGGTCGAAAAGGACTGGGATTTGGTTTACTGATTTTCATTGTTCAATTGGGAATGCTCTATGGATTTATCAAATTCATTTAGAATAGAAATTTCTTATTTTCGCATCCAATTCTAAATTTCCTTAAAAGATGAACGTTCATTCGTAATATTGCAAATTAGCGAATTTCCATGTTCAACCCAATCCCCAACCCAAACCTAAACCCAACCCCCAACAACCAACTCAATCATCAAATCCCACAAATACCTTTCATCCCAATTTTCGTTAATCCATCACAGATTCATTCTTCGAATCATTATTAATGAATACATTCGTTGCTCACAAATACGAATCACAAATCACAAATCACAAATCACGAATCACGAATCCCAAATCCAACAGTGTATTTACAACTTCAATTCAAATTGCTCAACAGACGATTCAAAGATCTTGGATTCGAACCCTGGTTTGCTTATGTGTTGTTGCTGGTAACATTGGCTGTTGCGGTGCATCAAAGTTTTGAACGCTTTTCGTTTGCTCCTTATGTATTTGTTAGTTTGGTGATGATGTTGCAATTGAATTTAGGCGAATCGAAACGCACTGATTTTTTGAAAACATGCTTCACGACCATTAAATTTCGACAAATACGTTTAATTGAAAATTTCCTACTTGCGCTTCCATGTTTAATAGAGTTCATTATTTATCAGCAATGGATTGCGCTTGCGTTGACATTCACAAGCACAATTGCCCTCGCGTTGGTGAACATTAAAATCGCCTCACAAAAGACCATTCCAACGCCATATTCGAAACAACCGTTTGAATTCGCTGTAGGATTTCGATCAACAATTGTAGTTTTTATTGCCATTTATTGTTTGATGGGAATTGCACTATTCGTCAATAACTTCAACTTGGGCATGTTCTCAATTGGCGCTGTATTTGTCATCTGTATGGGATTTTACACGCAACCTGAAAATGAATTTTATGTGTGGATTCATCATCATTCTGCGCACGATTTTCTGCGTCAAAAGGTTATAATCGCGGTGCTACAAGTTAGCGTTTTAAGTCTACCACTCGCAATTCTACTCGCGTGCTGTTATCCTTCGTTGATTGAATACATTGGTTTACTTTTATTCACTGCTTATGCCTTTATGATTGCAATTGTTTTAGCAAAGTATGCGGCTTATCCAAATGAAATTCAACTGGTGCAAGTATTCTTTTTGGGATTGAGTTTATTGCTACCGTTCCTCTTGTTATTGTTTATTCCTTTCTTTTACAATCAAGCTAAACAGCGCTTAACACCTTATTTGAAATGATTCAGATTGAAAAATTGTCCAAAAGCTATGGCACGAATGACGTTTTGAAACAAGTTTCCTTGCGCTTTGAAGAGGGAAAGGTATACGGAATCGTTGGGGAAAATGGTGCCGGAAAAACAACCTTTTTTCGCTGCATAGCAGAATTGGAAAATTACCAAGGAACGATTACTTCCAGCAAACAACAGCTAAAAGATCATTTAGGATTGTTGTTGACAGAACCCTTTTTCTTTTCTAAAATCACAGGAAGAGAATATATCCAATTGTTGTGTAACGCTCGTTCGGTTTCAGAAACCAATATCGATGAACGAAATATTTTTGATTTGCCATTGGATCAATATGCTTCGACCTATTCTACTGGAATGAAAAAGAAATTGGCCATTACGGGATTGCTTTTGCAAGGCAACTCGTATTTTATTCTTGATGAACCGTTTAATGGAGTGGATATTCAAAGCAACATGATCATTACAGAAATCATCTTGAAATTAAAATCCTTGAACAAGATTGTGCTGATTTCGTCTCATATTTTCAGCACCTTAAAAGATACGTGCGACGAAATCCATTTGCTAAAAAATGGTCAATTCGAAACGGCCGTTCAAAAAGGTCAATTTCACGAATTGGAAGCTGCGATGAAAGATGTATCGATTGGAAACAAGATAGACCAACTCGGATTACACTAAATCCAAACAAAAAAGCCGAACATTGCTGCTCGGCTCATTATGTCTGCGTTTTCCCTAATTAGAAAGGTAAATCGTCGTCTTCACTATCAACGTTCACTGCAGCAGATGGAGCAGCAGCAATTGGATCTAAATTCATTGCAGATGGTCCGCCTTGTGGCATTCCTTGTGGAGCAGCGGCACCAACTTTCTCAATTCTCCATGCTTCTAACGTATTGAAGTATTTCACTTCTCCTTGCGGACTTGTCCACTCACGACCACGTAAGTTGAAAGAAACTTCTACTTGCTCACCTGGTTGAACAGCATCTAGCATTGAACATTTATCTTGTGTTGCTTGGAACATAATATCTTGCGGATACATGCTAGATGTATCTGTTACAACGAATTCTCTTTTCGAAAATTTCTCTGACACTTGAACTGTATTGTTCAATACCTTAACGGTTCCGGTTAATTTAAACATATTGGTTTTTTATTATTTTGTTGTTGTTTTTGTTTTATCCATTGTTAAAAGAAAGAAGTGTCATCCACGCTTCTTCCAGTTTGTTTTCTGCTAATAATTCTTTCGCTCTTTTGTGTAAAGCCAACTCTAATTCAGCAGGATTGTCTTCTAAAGATACAAAGATTTCGCTTAATTCCAAGAGCTTATATTCATTCACATCGGTTTCGTTTGGAATTTCTTCGATTCCGCCCAATTGACCTAAGTCGTTACCAGTCAATATAGTACTTGCTTTAATGTCTGCAGGCAATTGATCGTAACCAATGCCACACGTCGTAATTGGCTTAGCGATTTCAAACATTGATTTTTCGTCAGCACGACAATACCAATTGCCACCCATACGAGAAACTAAATCAATCTTGTGCTGATCAATCATTCCATTTTCATCTAAAACAGCTTCATTGATGTGCATCTGAACGACTTCACAAATAATCAAGTTTCCAGCGCCGCCTTCAGTTCCCAATTCAATCACTTCATTCACCTTACATTCAAATTGAACTGGTGATTCTGCTACACGCATTGGTTTAATTTTCTCTGAAGCAAGAGGAGTGAAGCCAGCCTTTACAAACTCACTTGTCCCTGGAGCATACGGTGAACTTGCCAAACTCATTTGATGCACAATTTCGTAATTGACAACATTGATGACAACTTCAGGAACAATTTTTACATTATTATACGTGTCTTTTGTTGTATTCGATCTTCCCGAACGTGCCGGTGAAAAAATCAAAATTGGAGGATTCGCACTAAATACATTGAAAAAGCTAAACGGAGCCAAATTGTGGTTTCCTTCAGCGTCAATTGTCGATGCAAATGCAATCGGACGAGGACCAATCGCTCCAAGTAAATACTGATGGAGTTTAGGGATTGGCAATGATTTTGGATCGATACTCAACATGTTCTTAAAAGACTTTTTGCAAAGGTAATTTGAATTTAAACGGGAAAAGTGAAAAGAAAGAAAGACTTTTCCACAAAAAATCCATTTTCACGTAAATATTTTTTTCGCATTATTTCTCAATTTAAAATAAAACAATATCTTTGCACTCCAATTCGAAAGAAGCGGCGTAGGTTAAACGAAACCTAATCGAAAGCACCGAGCTTGTCAAGGTGTTGAAATAAATTTGCGGATGTGGTGAAATTGGTAGACACGCTAGACTTAGGATCTAGTGCCGAGAGGTGTGCGGGTTCGAGTCCCTCCATCCGCACTAACAATGGTCTCGTTTTTTCAAGCGAGGCCATTTTTGTTTAAAATAGTTGATAAAAAAGTAAAGATATGAACGTAATTCGTCAAGATGTTGATGCATTGAATGCCGTATTAAAAGTGGAAATCGCAGCTGCTGATTACCAAGATAAAGTAAAAACAACTTTAGAGAAATACCGTAAAACAGCTAAGATTCCTGGTTTCCGTCCTGGACACGTGCCTTTCGGAATGATCCAAAAACAATATGGAAAAGCTGTATTGGCTGAAGAATTGAACAAAATCGTTAACGATTCTTTGTACAAGTTCATTGAAGAAAACAAAATCGAAATTTTAGGAAACCCAATTCCGAAAGAAGGAAATGAAGTTGCTGGAAGCTTTGATCAACCAGATACGTTCACATTCGAATACGAAATTGGTTTAGCTCCAACGTTCGAAATTCCATTGTCAAATAAAAGCAAATACGATTACGTAAAAGTGAAAATTGACGATGAATTGTTGAACAAGCAAGTGGAAGATTTACGTCGTCGATACGGAAAATTAATTTCTGTGGAAAACGTAGGTGAGGGAGATATGATCTTGGCACAATTCGTTGAGTTAAATGATGCAGGTGAAATCTTAGAAGGTGGAATCATGCATTCTTCAACGATTTCAATGGAATTTGTGGAAGATAAAAAAGTGAAAAAAGAATTGATTGGAAAAGGGAAAGGCGACAAAGTTGTTGTTAAACCTTCTACAGTTTCGAGAGGTCCTAAAGATACAGCTGCAATGTTAGGAATTGCTGAAGATGCATTAGCAACAATTTCAGATAAATTCCAAATGACAATCACAGAGATCAAACAAATGGAAATGGCTGACTTAAACCAAGACTTGTTTGATAAATTGTTTGGTGCTGGCGTTGTTGCTACTGAAAAAGAATTGAAAGAGCGCATCGCAACAGATTTAACTGGAATGTTCGCAAATGATTCGGATCGTTTGTTGACACGTGAAATCTACAAAGACCTTGTAAATAAAACGAAAGTTGATTTGCCAAATGAATTCTTGAAACGTTGGATTAAATTATCGAACGAAAAAGAAATTTCAATGGAGCAAATTGAAAACGAATACAACAGTTACGCTGACAACTTGAAATGGCAATTAATTCAAGGAAACATTTTCAAAACAAACGAAATCCGTTTGGAGAATGCTGAAGTAATTGAGTTCACTAAAGGATTGTTAGTAAGCAACTACGCACAATACGGAATTCCTGCACCAGAAGATCAAGAATTGACTGCTTCTGCAATGCAAGTGTTACAAAACCGTGAAGAAGCAACACGCGTTTACGACATGTTAGCGGAACAAAAATTGACAAACTACTTCAAAAGCACAGTGAAATTAAACGAGAAAGAAGTTTCTTACGATGATTTCATTGCTTTGGCTTCGAATTAATTAGAAGAAAACAATAATTTAAGAGTCCTTCATTTCGTGGAGGACTTTTTTTGTACCTGTATTTCAGTGAAATTCAAAGAAGCGCGAGGTAACAATCTTTTCCTTAATTTTACCGCAAATTCAAATTGGAAAGAATGAAACAAATAAGTGCGATTGTCCTGTTGTTTGTTGTCAGCGTAAGTTGGGCGCAACCTTCGTCGATTAATCGTAAGAAGAATCCGTATCGTTGGATGTTTGGATTAAGTTGGAGTGTGATTGACGATGATGGAAATGCGTTCGGAAATTTGTTCGATTACCAAGGTTCATGGAATTACTTACCTTATCCTTCGCGCTTATCGGCAGATAAATATTTGCGAAAAGGGTGGAGCTTAGAAGGAATGGTAGCGTATAACACTTACTCATCTAGCAAATTAATCAATGATACAACCGGAGTTTCTGGAATTTTTGTTTCAGGAGATTTTCACGTAAAATACAGTTTCAATCGCTTTATGCCAACTTCAGCGAAATGGTTTGATCCGTATTTGACAGGTGGTTTAGGAGTAACGTATCGTACTGTGCGCGATAATCCGCTCAATCCATCCGTGAATTTAGGATTTGGAATGAACTTTTGGTTGACAAAACGTTGGGGCTTACAATTGCAAACAGTTGGGAAAATAGCCTTAGTAAATGATATTTATAATTCAAATGCAGATTACATTCAACATTCTGCTGGAATTGTTTACCGCATGCAGCCACTGAAAAAACCATTTAAGCAAGGAAAAGCCCAATACAAATGGGTACACGGAAAGCAACGCTACAAGCGTAAAAATACAGGATAAAAAAAAAGGGGAATTGTTAAAACGATTCCCCTTTTCCGTAGCTTATGATTGATTTATCGAATCAATAATTCGAATGGCATACGCATTTGCATACCACTCATTGATTCAATGCTTTTTAACTGATTGTAATAGTTCACTAATTCTTGCGGCATAGAACCTTGCTGAGAAACATGAATTTCATTTGCTTGTTCTTCTTCAAATTGTTCAAACAATTCTCCCCATTTGTCCGACTTTTTCAATGGATAATACAATACTTTTGGAGAAGAAATGTTTGCTTTCTTCGCAGCGTACGCAATTGCATCTTGAATTCCTCCAAGTTTATCGACCAAGCCAATTTCTAAGGCATCACGACCAGTCCAGACGCGACCACGTGCAATTTCATTCACGCGTTCTTTTGTCATTCCGCGACCTTCAGCAACTCTGCTCAAGAACTGATCGTAAATATCATCAACTTCCGCTTGCACTAACATGTATTCTTCAGGTGTCAATTTGCGATTCGTTGTCATCACTGAATGTTGATTCGTTGCAGCACGATCGAAAGTCATTCCCAATTTGTTTTGTAACATTTTTCCTGTGTATGGAATCATTCCGAAAACACCAATTGAACCTGTAATCGTTGAAGGTTCAGCAAAAATCGCTGTTGCAGGAGCAGAAATGTAATAACCACCAGAAGCAGCCACATCACCCATTGAAACAATTACTTTCTTTTTCTCATTCGTCAGTTTTACTTCACGCCAAATCTCATCACTTGCCAATGCACTTCCTCCTGGACTATTCACACGGAAGACAACCGTTTTAATTGTTTTGTTTTTGCGCACTTCTTGGAATAGTTTACAGATTTGTTGAGAGGATAAACCATCACCATCGACAGAAACATCTCCTTCAGCTAAAATCACCGCCACATTTGGACTTGCGGACTTCGCCAACATTTGCGATTGATAGAATTTTTTCTTCGCGTATTTTTCAAAAGCTGTTAATTCCAATTCTTCATCTTCGTCTAAACCAACTTTTTCAGACATCAATGAAATCACTTCATCGCGGTATTTTGTTCCATCCAACAATTTGTATTTTACGGCATCATCAGCTTTGCGAATGAAAGCACTGTCTGCAATCATGTTCAATTTTTCAATTTTCACTTTTCGATCAGCAGAAATATCCGTGCGAATGTCTTCCCACATTGAAGTCAAGTAGCGCTCAATTTGCACACGGCTTGAATCACTCATGTTTTCACGGAAGAACGGTTCAACAGCACTTTTAAAATCGTTGTTAGAACCGCGAATCACTTGCACTTCCACTTCTAATTTATCAAGCGTTCCTTTGAAAAAAGACAATTCAGCTCCTAAACCGATGAATTCCATCGCAGAGGACGGAAAGCCATACACTTCATCCGCAGCTGAGGAAACATAATATTCTTTTTGTGTAATCACTTCACCACCATTGTAGGCAACAACAAACTTTCCACTTTTCTCAAAATCATTGATGGCATTGCGAATTTCGCGAGCCGTTGCATAGCCACAATTCAAGTTGTCAATTTCCAAGAAAACTCCTTTAATTTTTGAATCAGTCTTCGCATTTTCTAATCCAAATAGAATGTCGCTCAAACCAATTTTCTTGTCCATTTGAAACGATCCTGGATTAAAGGTCGAACTTGACTTTTCTCCAATCTCACCCGACAAAGTCATGTGCAAGACGGTGTTGTTTTTAATCGCCAACGGTTTCGGACCGAAATTACCGAAGCTTCCTACAATTCCACCTAAAATCAATGAAAAAATGATGAGTCCAATAATGGTCATAATGAATACCGCTAAAAAGCTAGGCCAAAATATTTTTCCGAACGTGATTTTTTTGTCTGTCATAATTTGAGATTATATGAAGGTAAATGTAAGAGAATTTGCTTGCTAATTGAATTGTTTATTGATGGAAGGCGTCAATCAATTTTAAAAGTGCATTCCAAAGGATAAATGCATCCGAAAAATGCTCAGTTATCAGTCAAAATCAAAGAATTGTCGAAAAAATCTTCAACTTAAAAAAAATCTATCTAACTTGCTGGTCTAAAACTAGAAAATACAAGACTATGATGAGAAACTCACTTCTTATTCTAACACTCCTTATTGGATCGTTTTGCTACTCACAAGACTATTCGCGAGTGAAAATTAACTCAGATGCTATTGGCTTAGCATTTCTTGCAGAACATGGCGTAACCATCGACCATGGAACGTACAAAGAAAACATGTTCTTCATTTCAGATTTCTCTGCTGCAGAAATTCAAATCATGCGTGATTACAATTACGACATTGAAATTCTAATCGAAGATGTTCAAAAACACTACGTTCAACAAAACTTGACACCTGCTGAACCGCAAGAGAAAAATGTTGCTTGTTCTGGAACAGGTGGTGGATCAAACGGTTTCACACCAGCAATTCCATCCAATTTCAATCATGGATCAATGGGTGGATATTTAACGTATGCTGAAATGTTGGCTGAATTGGACGCAATGGCTGCTCAATATCCGAACTTAATTACAGCAAAAGCACCAATTTCAACATATGTAACATTTGAGAATCGTCCGATCTATCATGTAATGATTTCAGACAATCCGTCAATAGATGAAGCTGGTGAAACGAAAATCTTGTACACTGCAATTCACCATGCACGTGAACCAATGGCCATGATGGAAACGATTTTCTACATGTGGTATTTGTTGGAGAACTATGCGACAAACGAAGAAGTACAATACATTGTAAATAACATGAAATTGTATTTCGTTCCATGTTTAAACCCAGATGGATATGTGTACAACCAAACTACAAATCCAAATGGTGGTGGAATGCACCGTAAAAACCGTCGCAATGTTGGTACAACAAACAAAGGAGTGGATTTAAATCGTAACTATTCGTACGGATGGGGAACAACAGGAACAACTACAACAAACTTAAATGATGACACGTATTGTGGAACAGGTCCTTTCTCTGAGCCTGAAACACAAGCAATGCGTTGGTTGGTTCAAAACAACAATTTCTCTACGGCTTTCAACGCACACACCTATGCGAATGATATTTTATTCCCAATTGGGACAACAACAGCAGAATTCGCACCGCACCACAATTACTTCCAAGCTGAAACAAATGAAATGGTGCGCTTCAATGGCTATACAGCTATGAAAAGTTCGTCACTTTATCCTGCTTCTGGTGATTCAGATGATTACATGTATAAAGTAGATATCGGTGTTGGACAAAAAGATACAATATTCGTGCATACACCTGAAATTGGTTCTTCATTCTGGCCAGCAGTGAGTGAAATTGATCCAACGTGTCAAGAAATGATGTATCCAAACTTAGTGTTGGCGCACATGTCACGAGTGTATGTTTTAACAAGTGATACAGATCCTTCTTCTGTAGCAACGATGAATGGTAATTTCAATCACGACAGTTACCGTTTAGGATTGGAAAATGGACCAGTAACAGTTTCTATTGAGCCTTTATTAAACATTGCTTCAGTTGGATCGCCAGTTGTACACAATTTAGCGATTCAGCAAACAGAAGCAGGCGCAATTTCCTATTCATTAACTCCAGGAATTCAATTCGGTGATCAAATCAAGTACATTTTGAAAACAGATAATGGTTTGTGGATCAAACGCGATACCATCATTAAAACATACGGAGCATTAACTTTGCAAGCTTTGGAAGATGGAAGTGCAACGAACTGGACAGGAACATGGGGAACAACAACTTCAACCTTCGTTTCAGCTTCTACATCGTATGCAGATAGTCCAACAGGAAATTATGCGAACAATACAAACAAAACATACACGTATGTTCCAACGATTGATTTGACAAACGCAACTGCAGCCATGATTTCCTACTATGCAAAATGGGACATCGAAGCGGATTATGACTTTACACAATTCCAAGTTTCAACAGATAACGGAACGACATGGGTTGGTCAATGTACCAACTACACAGTGCCTGGAACAAGTGGAAGTGGAAGTGTTCAACCAAACAATTTACCAGTTTATGAAGGTTCACAATCTACTTGGGTATTGGATGAAGTAAATTTGAGTGACTACTTAGGACAAACGATTAAAGTGCGTTTCCAATTAAAATCAGACGGTGGATCAACAGGAAATGGTTTCTTCTTCGATGATTTCAAAATCATGTACAATGAAGCGGGAGCTGTAGTAACGCCGGAATCTAATTTCACAGCGAGTGCAACAACTATTTGTGCAGGACAAGCAATTTCTTTCACTGATTTCTCTTCAAATGTTCCAACAGCCTGGGCGTGGAATTTTGGTGATGGACAAACGTCAACAGATCAAAATCCTGTTCACACATTCACAACACCAGGAACGTACACAGTTGATTTGACTGTTTCAAACACTGCAGGTTCTGATGCGTATCAGTTGAATGTAACAATTGAAGATTGTGCTACTATTGAGAACTTGGAGCAAAACGGTGTATCGATTGTGCCGAATCCAAACAATGGTAACTTCATGATCAAGGGATTGGAAATGGGAACTGAGTTTGCAATTTACGATTTGAATGGAAAAGTAATTTTAAAAAGAGCAGTGTCTTCGCAATTGGAAGAAATACAATTGAATGGAGTAGGCGCAGGCTTGTATTATTTGCATACAACGAAAAAAGGTGTTGTCGGACAAATGAAGTTCGCAGTGCTTTAAGTGAGAAAATAAACAAATGTGAAATCCCTTCTCTCCGCAACGGAAAGAGGGGATTTTTTTTGTCAGTTGTTTTTCAACGCAAAGGTCAAGAGAAAAAAAGAGGCCGCAAGAGTGGCGCTTCGCGTATTTTTAGCCACTGATGCACAGATAATGAACTAGGTTTGAATTGCGTATTTCTTAAAATGTTCAATAATCAACTTAGAGATTATACAGCGATTAATCTCATTAAAAGAAATTCCATCTATACATTTGTGGCTTAACTTTTCTTGTGCATTTCGCTAGTGGCAAAACTCCTTTGCGACCTTCTTCACTTTGCGTTTAATAAAAATCATTGAGTATTTTTTTTCACTGCGACTTGCAAAAAGAGTGTAGAGATTGCGCTTTGCTTGTTTTTTCACCGCAGAGGCGCAGAGGGCGCGGAGATTTCGCTTCGCTTATTGTTTTTCAACGCAAAGGTCAAGAGAAAAAAAGAGGCCGCAAGAGCGGCGCTTCGCTTATTTTTAGCCACTGATACACACCGCAAGGCAGCCACGAAGTGAGATGGATAATTATATATAAGCTTAGTTAACAAGCTACTCAATATTGATAATTTATAAAGCATCAAGCATTTCATTCATTGTGCATCATCTGTGGCTTAACTTTTCTTGTGCATTTCGCTAGTGGCAAAACTCCTTTGCGACCTTCTTCACTTTGCGTTTAATAAAAATCTTTGAGTAATTTCTTTTTCACCGCTGAGGCGCAGAGATTACGCTTCGTTTATTTCAGCTTCCCGCTTAAACAATTATCTTTGTGTAAAAGCACAGTATGAAAAAAATCATTCGTCATCTTTTTTTTAGCTTGGTTGTCATCTTGGGTGCTGTCAATTTTGTGGTGGCGCAGGAAGAAGATTTTGTGCAAGTGGAAGATTCACTCATCGTTAAGTTGGGCTTGCAATTTGGCTCGTCGAACATCGGTGTTTTCATCTATGACCTGCAACCTGAATTGTTAAACGCGGGACTGATGATTCAAGATTTAAGTCGACCGAGCAGTGGAGGGGAGCATATCATTGGTAGCCAATTTTCGATTGAGATGAGTTCATCCTATAAACTTTCAGACACCTTTGCGATTATTCTGAGTCAAACAGAATTTGATTATCCGCCCGTTGTATTTACCTTGAATTCTGGATTTAAAAAGATCAACATAGGTGCTGATTGTTATCTACTCGATTGCATTCCGAACAGCGATCCTTGGATGCCAACTGCTTCAGCACCTTTTATTGTAGCTAAAAACGAATGTTACATCAACCCTAAAAACGGAAGAATCAAAAAAGGGAATTCAATCATTCGTTCTGGACGATACACAGCTTGTGATTTAAGGGATTGGAGGATCATTAGTCCATTTGGCTATTATTATGATAAAAAAGGAAGTAAACACCTAGGTTCAGATCTGATCAACAACAAAAAAATCAAGCTCGAAGAATGGGACATGGAACAGTTCGAAGCATTTTTTTTCTGGTAAGTTTGCGCTTGTTTGAACGAGAAAAAGAAGTATCTTCAAGCTGATTTCTCAATAGAGTTGTAGGTCGTTTGTATGAAAATTAGCTTACTGTTCATTTTTTGTTGTTTGAACTCATTCATTTGGGCGCAACCAACTACGGTTATCGATCAACAAATAATGCCAAGTGGAATGTTAATTCGGTTGACAGCAAACGCTTCTGGTAACGAACATAAGAAGTACGCCCTAGAATGCATTAACCGATTGACGAATGATACCTTGGTCAATTTCATAGACAGTGTTCAACATGCGCATTGCTCTCCACCTAATTCCATTTTTTTCATCAACGATAGTACAGGATTTTTTACCGAAGCGGGAGGTTGTTATGCCAGTTACAATTGGTTGTTTCGCACAAATGATCGCGGGGAAAACTGGAAATTCATCGATTCAGGAAGCAGAACAGATGGGAATTCGTTTGGAATGCTCAACAATGAATCCTTTTACATGTTCAATGAAAAAGAAGGGATCATTGTCTGGGAACTGCTGGATGGTTCAATTGTATATTCCCTCACGAGCGATGGCGGTCTGACCTGGTCCCAAAAAACGCAAAACATGTTTCACAAAGAAGAACACCATGAAGTTGAATCGATCAGTTTTTCTGCTAGCGGACAAATAACAATCGTTTGCGCTAAAAACTATGTGCGCGAAACAGAACGACAACCTGTGCGTGTTATTCAATCCACGAACTACGGAAAATCGTTCAAGTTATTGAAGTGATTTTAATTTAATGTCAAAAGATAATTGTCTTGGTAAAGAATCAAATTTTTATTTGTTGAAATGGAATTCTCCACATGTGGTTATTTATCAGCGTTGTTTTACCTCATTCGCAAAATCGCGAAGATTAAACATCTAGTCTTTACAAAGATAAAATGGTCGGTTCTTTATTCTTCTAATCACCAGTCATTAGTCACTAGTTACTAATCCTCCTAAACGTCAAATTCACCCGCACTCCTTTCACCTTGGCCATTTTCGGTAAAGCATGCAGCCAGTTTGCTTGTGTTTCACCGCGCATGAGAAGCAAGGAACCATTTTCTAGAAGAATGGAAATCGACTGTTTAGTCGATTTGTGCTTGAAGGAGAATTTTCGCGTCGCACCCAAGCTCAAGGATGCAATGATTGGTTGTTCTCCCAAAGGTTTTTCATCGTCGGCGTGCCATGACATTCCCTCAGTTCCATCGTGGTACAAATTCAACAAACAGGAATTGAAGACGAAGCCCGTTTCTTGTTCAACAAGTTGTTTGAGCTGAAGAAGAGTTGGAGTCCAAGGAAGCGCCACTTTCTCCGTGTTCGAATAGCGATAGACAAAAGCTCGATCACCGTACCAAGCAACTTTGCGTTTGGTAATGTACGTTTTCCCAAAAATGCGAATACTGTCTTGCTGCCAATCAATTTCATGCACCAAGGCATTCAAAAAGTGTTGCGCTTCGGAAGTTGAAAGTAGGGCAGGCGTGTAGCTCACTTCACCATCAAAGGGAAGAAGATTTTCGTTTTCAGACGTTGAGAATAAATCCACGCGTTTAACCGTGAACAGTTTCGTTTTTGCCGTATTTATCCATCAAGGAAGCTTCGAAATCCAAGAATTCTTGCCAACGCGCGTCCACGTCGATTCCTTCAGCGTACTTGCGTGCAAAATTGAGAAATGTGGTGTAATGACGTGCTTCGGTTTCCATTAAACTGCGGTAGAATTGACGCAAATCTTCGTCGTTAATTTCTTCCGAAAGAATCTTGAAGCGTTCACAACTGCGGGCTTCAATCATCGCAGCGAATAACATTTGATTCACAAAATGACTCGCCTTTGGTCCGCCACTTTTTGTTTTGCGCAAGTAATCGGCCAAATCATTGACGTATGGATCCTTGCGTTCAAAGCCCATTTTTAAGCCGCGTTCCAATAATTTGTTGTGCACCATGCCGAAATGCTCCATCTCTTCCTTGCTGATTTCCACCATCGCTTCTACCAAATCAGGTAAATGTGGATATTGGACAATCATCGAAATTGCATTGCTAGCTGCCTTTTGCTCACAAAACGCGTGATCAATTAGAATCTCTTCAATGTTCTTTTCAACGATGTTTACCCAACGTGGATCTGTAGGAAGTTTAAGACCAAGCATACAAACTGGAGTTTTATTTAACGCAAAGTTAATGCAAGCAATTGTAGATGCAATACCAAAGCTTTCACTATTTTTGAAACACAAAAAAATCTGTGATGAAAAAAGTCCTTGTTTTCCTTTTCTTAGCGCTTGCAGGAACTCCTGTTTTAGCACAACAAACGAAATCACCAAAATTGGTGGTCGGAATTGTGATTGATCAAACCGGGCGATTTGATGGGTTATCGCGCGTTGTTGAGTGGCGATAAATACAGTGCTTCGGCAGTGGTATTGGAAGAGGCAGGGATCTGTTTTATTCCGAAGGAACTCTTTATGGCGGTCCTTCAGAAGGATGGCGTTTTATCGATGGAGATCATGAAACTTTTG
>JALQYQ010000067.1 GCA_023262855.1 Crocinitomicaceae bacterium | reverse complement strand
CCATTGACCAATATTCCTCACTGCTGCCTCCCGTAGGAGTCTGGTCCGTGTCTCAGTACCAGTGTGGGGGACCACCCTCTCAGGCCCCCTACCCATCGTTGCCATGGTAAGCCGTTACCTTACCATCTAGCTAATGGGACGCATGCCCATCCTGTACCGTAACCTTTAACTTTTAAATGATGCCATTCAAAAGTACTATGGGGTCTTAATCCGAATTTCTCCGGGCTATCCCCCAGTACAGGGTAGGTTGCATACGCGTTACGCACCCGTGCGCCGGTCGCCACCAAACAAGCAAGCTTGTTTTATGCTGCCCCTCGACTTGCATGTGTTAGGCCTGCCGCTAGCGTTCATCCTGAGCCAGGATCAAACTCTCCGTTGTAAAAAACTTTGAATTTTGTTGTGGCTTTGTTTAATTTAATTATTACGCTGTTTCCTTATTTCTCAATCTTTCAAAGAACTCTTTTGTGATTCTTCTGTCTTTTCAAACTTTCTAATCTTAATAACTTTCGAACCGTTGTTCTAATCGCCTTTTCTTTTTATTTATTTTCCCGTGTCTCGTTTGATTTGGGAGTGCAAAGGTAAGCACTTATTTTAATCTTGCAAGCTTTTTTTTATTTTTTTTCGATTTTTTTTCAAACTCCTCTTTTTCGATTCATTTGAAACAACTTCTACTCCTAAGCGCCGATTTTGTTACCTTTTATTTCAACTTTTTCCTCTTACCGTTGTAAGCGGGGTGCAAAGATAGACACTCTTTTTATTTAAACAAGCGTTTTGAACAATCTTTTTTTGAAAAATATTCAGCCATTACCCTAACTCACTGATAAAGCATCGTTTAATCAAGCAACTTTTTTTTGATTATTTTTAAGAAAGCCCCAATTCATTGAACTAATTCGGTAAGTTCTTCTGCAGAATTGCATAAATTTCTGGGAAATGTCTTTCTAATTTCTCTGGTGTTTCTCGGTAATATTCCATAATTACTGCGAAAAACTCTGTTTTACCAGAGTATGCGTAATTATCTATTTTGTTTTGATTGATACGTTTTCTCAATTCCCTATCAATTATTTCATTCCATAATCTCTGATCTTCAATTGAAATTAATCCTGGAACACCATCTATTACTTCATCATTCTTATCTATTAAATGAGAAAACTCATGAATTCCTACATTATGTCCGTCCAAATGTTTGAATCCATTGATCAGTGATTCCAATGAAAGAATCATGGTTGAATCCATCAGACCACCATGATGAACCTTTCCTTGTACATAACCATTGTCAACAAGCTCATTCGATTCATTGAAGTCTTTCGGATAAACTAAAACTTCTGTTAATTCTCCATAATTCCAATAAGGCAATCCCCAAAAAGCGATAATTGCTGAGCTTGCAACATATAAACAAGTTTCTTTCTCGGGAATTTCTTTGCCGACTTCGGTGATTCTAATTTCAGCAAGGAACAATCCTATGCGATCTTCAAAGATGATTTTATTGGTTTTCGACAAGGACTTATAATAAGATATATGTTCATTCAGCCAAAAGCGATCATTTAGATTTAATTTGATACGTGCTTTCCTTTTTAGTTGTCTAACAGTTTGCGTTCTCCAAAACCATAAGGCTGCAGAAAACAAAACGACAATTGTCACACCAATTATTTTGGCCAAAACCTTATAATCTGATGTCAATAATAAAGGAATAAACAATAAGGTAATAAACAGCACAATCAACCAAGCAGAAAAACGCGCTTTACCTTCTAAGAATTTTAAATAGTTATTCATAGGACAAAAATAAAAAAGGCCTTCTTTCGAAGACCTTTTATTTAAGTTTTAACATTCTACCCATTTATCATTTCGCATTTCTCCGCGAATTGTAACGAACTTCGTTCGTGCGTAATCTTCTGCAGCAAGAAGCATTTGTTCTTTCGTGTCTCTTCTAACTAAAATGGCACTACTTCCTTGTGTTTTAACTTCAATGTAAAATCCGTTACGCAATCTTGCTGGCTTTGTCGCTGGTCTTCCCATTTGTGTGTGCTTATTTAAAATATTTCTAAATATAACACAAAAAATCCGAAAATGTTTGATTTTAAGAAATTTTAAGAAACCTAATTTATTGAAAAAGAAGCAAATTTCTATCGTTAGCCCCCTATTTACTTAATTTTATAAAATATACCGTCGTTTTGAAAAATCATTTCGACCAAATCCCAACAAATGAACAAAACAATTAATCGATCTACTTTTCTGAGTGGTAAATTCGCTTTTCGATACAATTTACTCAAGGTGATTTTTTCTTCCTCCCTAATTAAACGTAAAACGCTTAATTCTTCCTCATCAAATTTTTCAGGTTTTGCTTGGGGTTTCTTTTGTTCTTTCCAAACGTTTTCAAGAATTTTATTTGCTGCAGTGGTATGATCCTCGATTCTAACATACGATTTCCATCTTCCTTCATCATCTTTTGCTTTATGCGGTTTTAACTCAGAAGGATCAACATTAATTTCTAACACTAAACGAAAATCTTCCTGCCAAACTTTCGATGTGAATTTCACTTCCGATTGACAAAATAATTGCGCTGCACCTTCAATCATATGAAATTCTTCCTCCGGATTACATCCCGCAATTTTTCGATTGTCTTTTACGCCAATCAGCAAGCGTCCACCTTTTGTGTTTGCAAATGCACATAATGTACGTGCAATTTTTTTTTGATCGTCGATGCGAAATTTGAAATCTTGTTGCACATGCTCACCTTGAGCTATCAATTCTTGAAGTGTTGACATGAAACAAAGATAAAGGAAACTTGAGAATAAAAATCAGCGAATAAAAGGCATTATTCTTTTTCATTCCAGATTGACCAAGCTTTTAACGCTTGCTCTTTCAACATTGATTCACCATTTAATATTGTTGCTCCATTTTCTTGAGCTTTCAATAAGAAGGTAGTCTTTGGAGGATTGTACACCAAATCAACAACCAAATGTTCTGGCGTCAAATGCTCAAAAGGTAAGTTGATATATTCATCTGTTTTCGGAAAGGTTCCAAGAGGAGTACAATTTACAATCACTTTGCACGCCTTCAACATGTGTTCATTTAACAAATCGTAAGAAAATTCTTTTGACCCTTTTGGATTTCGTGAACAATAAATAACATCTATTCCAAGTGATTTAAAAACATGTGCAACCGCTTTTGATGCGCCACCAGTTCCTAATATCAATGCACGTTCATGTTGAAATGTCAAAAAAGGCTTTATCGATTGATGAAATCCGAAAGCGTCAGTGTTGTGACCTATTTTTTTACCTCCTTTAAATTGAACAACATTTACAGCGCCAATTGCCTTAGCTTCTTCTGATAATTCATCTAAAAAAGGAATGATTGCTTCTTTATAAGGAATCGTTACGGTTAAACCTGATAAATTTTCTTGAAAAACGTCGGAAACTTTTTCAATTGATTCAATTTCATAATTATCGAAATGGGCTTCAATTGCATGTTTTTCAAAATACGCTTCGAAATATTTCTTGGAAAAAGAATAACCGAGGGTCTTACCTAACAAACCGAATTTACGCATTTTTTGCTGCCATTTTCGATTTGATCACACTTATCAGCATTGGTAAAACAGAAATGAAAATAATTCCCAATACCACTTTTTCATTGTTATCACGAATCCATTCAATTTGACCTAAGAAATAACCCGCTAGCGTCATTGAACAGATCCAAAGTACTCCACCGATGATATCGAATAGTAAGAATTTGCGGTAATTCATTTTACCAACTCCAGCTGCAAAAGGTGTAAATGTTCGAACGATTGGAACGAAACGCGCCATAATGATTGCAAAAACTCCTCTCTTCTCAAAGAAGTCTTCTGTTTTCTTCAAATAGCTTTCTTTTACCAATTGACGACCGCGGATTTTCCATTCAAAAACACCTAAACCAATACGTCTTCCAATCCAATAATTGATATTGTCACCTAAAACAGCGGCAATACTCAAGAAAAACAACAAATAGCTCAGGTTCAAATTGCCAATTTTCGAATACATTCCTGCCATAAATAACAAGGAATCACCAGGTAAAAATGGCATTACAACCAATCCTGTCTCAATAAAAATAACCAAAAACAATACAATATAAATTGAATCACTGTAATTACTTACAATCCATTCGAATTTTAAGTTAAATAAATGTTTGAATAATTCTACCATTTTAGTCTAAATCAAGTGTATTATCAATGTTTTCTTTCCAAGCTAAAATTCCGCCATCCAAAATATAAACGTTTGAAAGGGAATAATCTGTCATTAATAAATTAGCAACTGCTTCTGCACGTTTTCCTGAACGACACATCACAACAATGTTTTTGTCTTTTGGAAGTTCATCAATTCGCTGATTAATCTCACCCATTGGGATATGTTTCGAACAAATATTCGCTAAATCATATTCGTAAGGCTCACGAATATCAATGATTTCAAATTCGTTTCCTTTTTTCATTGCATCGTGCAATTCTAAAGCAGATATCAAACGCATAATTACTAATTTGGGCCAAAGTTAACTTTTAGAACTGATAAATTAAGCCCTTAACGCTTGATTTGTTGAATTCCTATTTATTTACACTTTACAGAAACGATCATTTCAAAGGTTGCAACAACTTCTTGGTTTTGATCAATCGCTTTTACCTGAATGGTTTGATTCACCCGTTCACCCGATGATTTACTCAGCTCAATCGCCTGTTTCACTAATAATCCTTCTGTACTTTCGAAAAGAATATCACTTTCTGCTCGTTTGATAAAATCGGCTTTCATTCCTTTAAATGCGAATGAAACTTTCGAACCTGCTTTTTCAGCGAAGTAAAATGCATGAATTCCACCAGCGACATCAGCGCCAACAGCTAAGGCACCAAAATACATTGATTTCAAGTGATTTTTTGTTCGTCGTCGTAATTTGATTTTTACGCGCACAGTTTCATCATCTATTGAAATTAATCGTGGGCGCACAAAACCGACAATTGGAATTTTCACCAATCCGAGCAAAAACAACATCCAACGCATTTTTCTCAAGGAGATTTCTTTAGCTGGCATTGTATTCATCTTTTAATTGTTGAACGATTTCCTTGATCGGTCGAATGGCATTTACATATTCTATAGAAGGTCCAGCGCACCAAACTGTTTTATAAGTTGAGCTGAATGCTGCTTTTTGCAAACTTTTCATTCCTTTGAAGAACACAAGTGCTTTGACCCATTTCTTCAATCGTTTGTTCTTATTTAATAAGCGTTCTAACCAATTTTGTTTCGTTCCTATTTTCTGAACATACGGCGTATTGATAACAGAACATGGCGTTCCTGACAATTTTGTTGTCATCACAATATCCTTCGCGCCGTAATCGACACAGGCCTGTTTGTATTCTTGTGAAACGCCCGCTTCAGTGGATGCAATAAAAATACTTCCCATCGATAAACCTTCTGCTCCTAAAATGAGCATTTGGTTAATTTGTTGTCCCGTTCCGACACCACCTGCCGAAATAACAGGAATGCTTACTGCTTTGACTAATTGTGGTATTAGCTCTGTGAAAGGAATATTTCCAGCATGTCCACCCGCTTCTTTGTTCACCGCAATTACGGCATCTGCTCCTAAGCTTTCAACTTTCTTAGCATAATTCACATCCGTCACATCACAAAAGACTTTTACGCCAGCTTTGTGTGCTTCACGGATTGTTTCCTCTGGTGAACCAAGTGAAGTGATGATAAAATCTATCTTTTCTTCGCAGCACACTTGCAATTGTTCTTTGTACAAGAAATTTGATTTGTTGACAATCAAATTGATTCCAAAAGGACCTTTTACTTCGGACTTAATCAGTCGGATTGCAGTTCTAAGCCCATCGGTATCTCTGTAATTTAATGCAGGAATCGCTCCAGTAATCCCAGCTTTAATTGCTTCAATTACCATTTTCTCATTGGATACCAAAAACATTGGCGCCATGATAATTGGAAATTCTATTCCCAACATATCACATAAAACAGGTTTCTTTTTTTCGTGTTCCATTCTCCGAATTTACATTATTTTTATTATGTACGCAGAACTTTTTAAAAATATCTTTGTTAACATAGAACAATGGTTTTTCTAATTTCTTAAACTACATTTGTGTTATGACAAAATCACAAGCTTGGGTGAAAGCGCTTCGTTTGCGCACCTTGCCACTTTCTTTATCCGGAATTATTCTGGGATCGTTTATTGCAAAATTCAACGGTCATTGGGATTGGATCATTTTCGCCCTTGCGATGTTCACCACAATTACATTTCAAATTCTGTCCAATTTAGCGAATGATTTAGGTGATTCCTTAAAAGGAACTGATAATGCTGAACGAATTGGTCCGATGCGCTCTGTTCAATCGGGAGTTATTTCTAAAACAGAAATGAGAAATGCTGTGATTGGAACCGCGATTTTAAGTTTTGTCTTAGCGGGAAGTTTGATTTTTGTTGGAACCAAAGAATTACCAATGAGTATCGTTTGGTTTTATGTTGGATTGGCTGTTGCATGTGTTTTGGCTGCAATCACTTATACAGTTGGTAAAAAGGCTTACGGTTACAATGGCTTCGGGGACATCATGGTCTTTCTATTTTTTGGTGTTGTAAGCGTAATGGGCGTTTATCCTTTGTTTTCAAAAACGCTTGATTGGAATTTATTATTACCTGCTGCGAGTATAGGATTATTAAGTGCGGCGGTTCTCAATTTGAACAACATGCGCGATCGTGTCAATGATGAAAAATCGAACAAGCGCACATTGGTTGTGATGATGGGCGCGAATTTAGCCAAGATGTATCATACTTTATTAGTCATTGGCGCGTTGGTTTGTCATATCGTATTTATTACACAACAAAATCAACCAATGGCATTTATCGGATTGGTTCCATTTGTATTGTTGTTGTTACATGTTCGACAAGTAATGGCCACAAAAGACCCAAAAGAATTTGATCCTGAATTGAAGAAAGTAGCATTATCGACATTTGCTGTTGCGATTTTGACTTCGGTTGGGTTGATGATTGGTTAAAGACAAGCCTACAACCCAGTATTTACGGGAGTTATTAGTAACATTGTTAATTTGCAAAGTTGTAATGTTGTAATGTTGTAATGTTGTAATGTTGTAATGTTGTAATGTTGATACAAAATAAAGATTCTATAAAAATAAAATGAAAGCAACCTTCACCCATTTTCCACTCACATTCAAACGCCCAGCAGGCACAAGTCGCGGAGTGATGAACATTAAAAACAGTTGGATTCTTTCCCTAGAAAAAGATTCAATCGTTGGGAAAGGTGAAATCTCTATCATTGAAGGACTTTCTGCTGAATTCAAGGATATTATTTCATTTGAACTAACCATTCAATCATTTTGCGATGCAGTGAATAAGAATGATGACGATACAATTCAAACCATTCTCACTACAAATTCCTCCATACGATTTGCTTACGAATGTGCTTTGGCGGATTTAAAAAATGGAGGTTTTGGCATCATTTTCAACAATGATTTCTATTCTGGCAAACGCAAACTTCCGATCAATGGACTCATTTGGATGGGAACCGAAGACTTCATGAAGGAGCAAATTGATGCGAAACTTTTGGAAGGATTCTCAACTATAAAAATGAAAGTTGGTGCAATTGACTTTGAAAAGGAACTTGAACTATTGCATTCGATTCGAAAAAATTATTCCGCAGAGGAAATTACACTGCGTGTTGATGCGAATGGATCATTTGAACCTCATCAAGCTGTCAAAGTTTTGGAACAATTAGCGGAATTAGAAATTCATTCGATTGAACAACCGATTAAAGCTGGACAATGGAATGCAATGAAAGAATTGTGCGCTTCTACTCCAACTCCAATTGCCTTGGATGAAGAATTGATTGGAATCAATGATCGAAAGTTGAAAATTGAATTATTAGATACCATTCAACCGCAGTACATTATTTTGAAGCCAAGTTTACATGGTGGAATTTCAGGAACGCAAGAATGGATTTCATTAGCAGAAGAGCGTTCAATTCCATGGTGGATTACTTCAGCACTTGAGTCAAATCTTGGCCTTTCTGCAATTTGTCAATTAACTGCGGAGTATTCAAACGATCTTCCTCAAGGATTGGGAACTGGTTCGTTGTATACTTCTAATATTGAAAACGGCTTGGTTGTAGAAAAAGGTTTCATTTATAAAATCTAAAAAAGGAACAACTTTCGTCATTCCTTTTGTTTATTCATTTAGTAGCGATCACGCTTTCCGAACCAAGTCTTCTTCCCCTTCTTCTTCGCCGCATCAACTTTTTGTTCTGTTGTTGGACGTGGTTTTTTCGTTTGTGCTCCTTGATTTCTTGGAGGACGCGCACCACGTTGTTCTTTTTTCTCCACTACAAAAACTTCCATTGGATAAGGATGTCCTTCAACAACAGGTATTGTCGTGTGAATCAATTTTTCAATATCCTTCAAGTATGCTTTTTCTTCGTAATCACAGAATGAAATTGCCGTTCCTTTGTTTCCAGCACGGCCTGTTCGACCAATTCGGTGAACATACGTTTCTGAAATATTCGGAAGTTCGAAGTTGATTACCAATTCCATTTCTTCCACGTCAATTCCACGAGCAGCAATATCTGTTGCTACCAATACACGAATTGTTTTGTCTTTGAAATTACTCAACGCTCGCTGACGGTTATTTTGACTTTTATTCCCATGGATTGCATCTCCTTTAATCTCATGTTTTGCAAGGTGTTTTACAACTTTATCCGCTCCATGTTTTGTGCGCGTAAAGACTAAAACAGAAGATGCAGTTTGTTCTTTTAAAACATCAACTAATAATGCATTTTTGTTTCCTTTATCGACAAAATAAACGGATTGTTGAATGATTTCAGCAGTTGACGAAACAGGAGTTACTTCCACACGAACCGGGTCTTTCAATATCGTTCCGGCCAACTTTAATATCTCAGGAGCCATTGTCGCCGAGAAGAATAAATTTTGACGTTCGTCTGGTAATGCTTTAATTAATTTGTTGACATCGTGAATAAATCCCATGTCTAACATACGATCTGCTTCATCTAAAACGAAGATTTCAACGTCACGAATAGAAATAAATCCTTGCATCATCAAGTCTAATAAACGACCTGGAGTTGCAACTAGAATATCGACGCCTTGTTGTAAAACGCCTGTTTGTTTGTTTTGGTTTACACCTCCAAATATAACTGTACTCGCTAAACCAGCGTGACGACCATACGCTTTCAAACTATCTCCAATTTGGATTGCTAGTTCGCGCGTTGGCGTAACGATCAATGCTCTGATTTTTCGTTTTTTTACGTATTCTTTATTTTCACTTAAAAGTTGAATAATTGGAATTGAGAATGCTGCTGTTTTTCCTGTACCAGTTTGGGCACATCCCATTAAATCGTTTCCAGCTAAAACAAGCGGAATGGCTTGCTCTTGTATTGGTGTAGGTGTGGTGTAGCCTTCTTCTTCAATCGCTTTGAGAATAGGCTGAATAATGTTTAATTCACTAAATTGCATGTATATTTTGTTGTCAGAAAATGACTTTGTATTATCAAAAGGAAATTCTGTATTAGGTGCAAAGATAGGCTTTTTAATTGGTTTATTGCATTTTATCTCAGATTGAGGCTGATCCAACAACAAAAAAGGCGACCCGACAAAATGTCAGACCGCCTTTAAAATCTTATGTTAATTGAATTATTTTATCAATTTCGCTGTCAAAGTTTGCCCATTTGCAACGATTGTCAAGAAGTAAGTTCCTGCCTGAACGTGTAATGTATTCATTGCAATTGACGTTTCATTGTTGAAGTTCATTTCAGCAATTGTTCTT
>JALQYQ010000022.1 GCA_023262855.1 Crocinitomicaceae bacterium | reverse complement strand
TTTGGTAATCATCCATTGCTGTTTTTTTCTCAAGCAAATGATGAATTGGTCATGTTCTTAGATCGAAAAAATAACATTGAAATTGTAGAACGTGAGTTGTCCTTATCAACAAATCTTGCAGGTAGATACATTCATTCTTTGGAAGAACTAGACGCGTTCGCAGAGAAAGTGTTTTTTCCATCTCATGCACTAATTGTGAAGGATAAAGAATCAGATTTTAGTTTTTTGAAAAAAGGCATTCAGTCCAAAGAAAAATTACAATTAGAATTCAAAACATGTTTAGATAATTATGCTTCAGTTTTTGTCGAAACGGATATGCGTGCTATGTACAATCCAACTCGAATGAAAAATATCGCACTAGCTACGTCAAAGTTATGTGATAAAATAGCATCATGTTGTCCACAGTGCGATTTTCCTGGATTTGGCGTTGCACAAGTCGTCCCAGGATTACCTTGTTCAAGTTGCAGATTTCCTACAAAATCTACTAAAGCTTTCTTGTATAAATGCACAAATTGTTTTTTCGAAGAAAAGCTCGAATTTCCGCACGATAAATATGAAGAAGATCCAATGTATTGTGACATCTGTAATCCATAAAAATAAATGATAACAACCAATACCGATAAGGCAAAACAAGTTTTAGAAAATGACGGAATAATCGGATTTCCAACAGAAACAGTTTATGGTTTAGCCGGAAATGCTTTGAGTGAAAAAGCGATTCGATCCATTTTTCAACTTAAAAACAGACCACTTGATAATCCGTTGATTGTGCATGTAAGTTCACTGGATAAAATTGATTTTATCACTGAAAATATGCCGAACAAAGCGCACCAATTGGCAGATAAATTTTGGCCAGGACCATTGACGCTTTTGCTAAAGAAATCAGATAAAATAAGTGATTTAGTGACCGCTGGACAAGAAACTGTAGCAGTGCGAATCCCCAATCACCCAATCGCATTAAAATTACTAGAGAGTTTAGATTTTCCCTTGGTTGCACCGAGTGCAAATCCTTATCAATCGATTAGTCCAACGAGTGCCAAACATGTTGCTGATTATTTCGAAAATGAATTAACGCTTGTGCTGGATGGTGGTTTTTGTGAAAAAGGACTTGAATCAACCATTGTTGGTTTTGAGGATGATGATGTTGTAATTTACAGATTAGGCTCAATTCCATTGGAAGATATTGAAGCTTGCGTTGGAAAGGTCAAAATGAATACTGGACGTGATCTAAAATCTCCCGGGATGGCTAAAAAACATTATTCGCCAAAAACACCTTTGATCGTAACGAAGAACATAGAAGAAGTGCTTCAACGACTGGATAATCGAAAAAGAAGCATTGTTTGTTTCGATCAATTACCCAATGTCCAAGAAATGGAAAATACCATATTTTATTCGTTTCATGGAGATTTAGACTTCGCAGCATCACGTTTATATAGTCTTTTACATGAATTAGATGATCAAAATTTAGACATTCTCATTTTTGAAGAATTCCCCAATATCGGCCTAGGCAAAACCATCAATGATCGCATTAAAAGAGCATCAGAATTAAAATAAAAAGTATGAATTTAGATTTATTAATTACCAACATCACCAACCCCGTTTTATTGTTTTTTATCCTTGGAATCATTGCATCCATAGTAAAAAGTGATTTAGAAATTCCTGCAGCAAGTTTTAAATTTATATCCATTTATTTGTTGTTTTCAATTGGTTTTAAAGGTGGACAAGAGCTAGCACACAGCGAAATAAATTCAACCATTATTTTCAATCTTATTTTGGGAGTTATTATTTCCTCATTAATTCCACTTTATACATTCTTTATTTTAATTCGAAAGTTAGATACTTGGAATGCAGGTGCTATTGCCTCGGCCTACGGTTCAGTTAGTGCAGTAACGTTTGTTTCGGCTACCTCCTTTCTTGAAGCACAACACATTCATTTTGATGGATATTTAGTTGCAGTGATGGCTTGCATGGAATTTCCTGCAATTATTGTTGGCGTACTCTTGATGAAACGCTACGATCGAACAAAATCGGATGGATTGAGCATTTCGCATACCTTGAAACATTCATTGTCCAATGGAAGCGTCCTCATTATTCTTGGTAGTTTAATCATCGGATATATATCTAACATTCAACAAGCAGCAGAGTTTAAACCATTTACAACCGATATTTTTAAGGGATTTTTAGCCATCTTTTTGTTGGAAATGGGCATCACAACAGGAGGACGATTTTCCGCCTTTAAAAAACAAGGATGGTTTGTCATCGCTTTTTCTCTTATAATTCCTGCAATCAACGGATGTTTAGTTGCCTATTTCAGTCAGTTCATGATTGATAATGTAGGAAATCGCTTTATTTTTTCAGTTCTAGCTGCAAGTGCCTCTTACATTGCAGTTCCTGCAGCTATGAGACTTGTAGCTCCAAAAGCTGATCCAGGATTGTACATTCCTATGGCACTTGGAATTACCTTTCCCTTTAATTTAACACTTGGAATTCCATTGTATTATTTAATCATCACATCAGGCGTGTGATGATTATGGTCGAAAATTAATTCTCGTAGGCACCAATGTCAGGAACTGGACCTCTTGTTAAACCTTTTATATCTAGTGGTAAAAAGGATTGTAAGCTAGAATTAGCATTGTTATTCAGAATAGATCCTGACATGAAGGTGAAATCATTATCTGTAACTGAAGTAAATAATGGATTATTGTTCCAGAAAATAGATGCTAAAAATCCATCTGTCAATGTCGGAGTGCGTTTGATCAAACAATTCTGTATGTCAAAATTCAAGTTTATTGCGATGTCAGAAATTGTATCGAAAACCAGTTCCACATCTTGTCCACCGTAAATTACACTGTTGTAAATTTTTCCTTCATTAATCGAACCGATGTTTTGTGTTCCATTCGCGTAATCGTTGAAGAAGTTACTAATTCCAACTGCTGGAGTTGAAGATTGACTATCACCAAATCCAATTAGATCGCAGAAATTAAAATTGAAATCGCCGCCTTCTAAAACGAGTAGGGCATGGTTACCATTTTTTGAAATGACACAATTTTCAGCTTTTACTTTCGCCCCTGAATAAATGAAAATTCCATACCGAGCATTGTTCGTAACAATTGTATTCGTGACATTTAAGGTGTAACCAGAAAAGGAGTTGTCTCGCGAATAAAGATGAATTCCAGAAGTTCCATTTTTAATAATTGCATAGTTGATTGTCGAAGGTCGTGCCTCTTGAAAATAGATTCCATAGTATTGCCCGGAAACATCATCGTACAAAGATTCTAATCGATCACCTTGAAAAGTCACTTCATGGCCTAAACTTCCTTGAACATCTAAACTTCCTTTGTAAACATACAAAATGGCATTTTTATGCAAGTAAATATCGGTATCTTCTTGTATGGTTAGCGTCTCTGCTGAATCAACTGCTGCATAACCATAAATGACGTGCGGTTTATCATTTGGCCAAGTTTGAGTTGCCATAATATCTTTGTAGTGAAAATAGGCATCTTGACCCCAAACAGCCAATTTAACGTATTGATCTTTACCGTTCGTTCTAAATCGAATTGAATCTTCAACAACCATCGGCAAGGTTTGTCCATTCACTTCTAATGTAACTTCCACAAAGGCAAACAAACTATCTTTTCCTTCAATCGTAATGTTCGATAGGGAAGTGGTCATATTCCCATCTACGTTCATTCGAAATGGTGAACTTTCTCCGCCCATTAATTCAATTTCTTCAATTTCAACCGCTTTATTTTCTGGATTGTAAATTTTAAATTGCTGTGTTGTGGATCCGATTGTGGTAAAAACAGTATCAAAAACTACAGTGTCGACAGAGAATTCTAAGTTTCCTTTAGACAAAAGAAGAGGTTTCTTACAGCTTGAAAATGAAGCTACTATTATTGCGAAACTGAAAAGAAATAAAATTCCTACTTTTTTCACTGAGATTTGAATTTGTTTCATGCAAAAGTAACGAAAACTACTTATCTTTATTTTAATTCAAAAAAAATGATTGTTTTTAAAAAGTTTGATTAACTTTGCAACCCGATTGAGGATATAATAGCATTTAATATACATCAAAATGAGAAAAGATATACATCCAGAAGATTACAGATTGGTAGTTTTTAAAGATATGTCAAACGATTACGCTTTCCTTTGCCCATCATGTGCAAACACAAGCGAAACTATCACTTGGGAAGATGGTAACGAGTATCCATTGTTTAAATTGGATATCTCTCACAAATCTCACCCATTCTTTACTGGTATCGTTCAGTTCGTTGATACTGCTGGTCGTATCGATAAATTCAAAAACCGTTACGGTCGTCACATGAAATAAGACAATCGTTTAATGATAGTAAGCCTTCACTCTCACGAATGAAGGCTTTTTTTATGATTTTTTTTGTGAAACTTCTGAATAGAAATAACGTTACTAAAAGCAATCGAATTATCTTTGTATTCACATGAGAATAAAACGCCACATATTCATTTTTATCCTTGGTTTATTCGTGATGAACCCTGCAAAAGCGGGAAAGATTGAAAGTGCATTTGCGGCATTAAAAGAATACAATTATTTTAAAGCAAAAGGTCTTTTTGAAAAATCACTGAAAAAAGAACTGTCACCGGCATCTTATGGTTTGGCTCAAATCTATTATCGCAACGATAATCCTTTTCATTCGATTGATTCAGCATTTAAATTTGTTCAAATTTCCGAGCAGAATTATTCTAGTCTCAGTGAAAAAAAGAAAACGAAGTACAAAACATTTGGTTTTGATTATTTAAATATTTTGGAGCTCCGTTCGAAAATTAGTTCTGAGTTCTATAAACTTGCGTTGAAGGAAAATACAGTTTTGGCTTATTCTTCATTCATTCTTAAGCATCCATGGTCAAATGAAGTTTTTATTGCAACACATAAACGTGATTCAATTGCATATTCTCAAGTTAAAGATCAAAACACGGCAGCTGCATACCAAAGTTTTTTGCAAGCATATCCTGAAAGTCAATTGATTCAGCAGGTTCAGCAAGATTTTTATTTGGCACAATACCACGAAACAACAAAACCAAACACCTTGGTTTCGTATTTGGATTTCTTGAAAAAGTTCCCAGAAAATCCCTATGTTGGTGAAGCAGAAAATAGAATTTATGAAATTGTTACCGAAAACAACTCAATAAAATCGTATTACTCTTTCGTGACCAATTATCCAAAAAATAGAAATGTCGGTGAGGCATGGAGGAAGATTTATCAAATCTATATGGTCGATTTTTCGGATCAACGCATTGAACAATTTAAAGTGGATTATCCAAATTACCCATACAGAGATGAGTTGGAAATTGACATGGCATATCTTCAGTTGAAACTACTTCCTTTTAAACAAGATGTGTATTACGGTTTCATGGATTATCAAGGAAAAGTTGTTATTCCTGCTGTTTATGAGCAATTAGGTTTCTTTAAAGAAGGATTAGCAGTTGCCGTAAAAGATGGAAAATATGGTTTTATTGACAAAGGAAATCGTGTCGTTATACCTTTTGAATTTGATGCCGCTACTGATTTTGACCAAGGAAGAGCTATTGTAGAAAAAAAAGAAAAACAAGGAATGATAGACCGCACAGGCGTTGCAATATTTCCAATTTCGTACAATGATTTAGGGAATTTTTCAGAAGGACTTGTTTACGCTCAAAAAGATTCGTTGTACGGTTATTTTGATAAAAATCATGCACTAAGAATTCCAGAAAAATTTGAAGAAGCGTTTCCATTTAACAATGGTTTAGCAAAAGTACAGATTGGAGAAAATCAAGCTTTTATTGATGAGTTTGGCTCTCAAATTGTTCCTCCAGGTTACGAAGAAATTGATTTTTACAATGATTCCTTGCTTGTGTTTGATGAAGATGGGATGAAGGGTTTAATGCGTAAAAACTGTCGCGTTGTAGTTTCTGCAGAATATGATGAAATTGGTAAGTTGGCATTGAATCGTGCGTTAGTTGTGAAAGATGATGCAATTGGCTATTTAGATGGAACGGGAAAAAATGTGATTCCTTGTACGTTTGAAACATTTCCAAACTACACAAAACGTGGACAATTCATATCAAATATGGCTATTGTGAAATCCAAAGGAAAATTTGGTGTAATCGATATCAACGGAAAAATGATAATTCCCGCTGTTTTTGAACAAATCGGTGATGTAAGTTCATTGATGGCTTATACAAAAGGAAAAGGTTGGGGTTTCATGGATTTAACAGGAAAACAAGTACTAGCCAATGATTATGATTATGCTGAAAGTTTCAAAGACGGATTGGCAATTGTTGAGAAACTAACTTTACAAGGAGCAATAGACCCAAAAGGAAAAGTTGTAATTCCTTTGAGTTTTACAACAGTCGATCGAATTTCAAAAGAATATTATTTGGTTTCAGTTGGCGCAAAATATGGTGTTTATTCTAGTTCAGGTGAAATGATAGTTCCGCTTAATTATCAGCAAATTAGAGTAATGGATAAGGAAATTTTGGTGCTGACAAATCAAAATGAGCTGCATTATTTGTATCTTCCCGAAAAAAGAATCATTCAACCGATAAAAGACAGTGAATAAATTCTTCTATTATATTGACAAGTATAAGTATGCAATTGTATCTGTTTTTGCTTTGTATACCGGAATTTTCGTTTACTTACAATTGGTAACTTATAGTCGATATTTTCCGATTCAACCGTTTTTTGAGCAAGCTGAAGTAAACATCGTTAAAGATGAATTGGAATTAACGCCAGAAAATCTTGAAATTGCTCAGAATGAAATGGGAGGAGAAGTAAAAAACACATCGCGTGATGTAAATGATACGCGCCAACGTTCGGAAGAAAATTGGTATGCAAACAAATCGACTGGTGATGTCGAAAAAGCAGTGAAGGATTATGAGAAAAGCTTGTATTCTGCTACTGGAGGTGAGGCAAAACGTGCTGCAATTCAAAAGGAGATGGACGAGCGCAGAAAACAAAATTCGAGCACTAATACGTCTAATTCCAATTCTAAAGGCTCGAATTCAACACCTGGTGGAAATACAGCTGCAGCAGGAAATGTAATGGTCGATTGGTCGTTATCCGGTAGAAGTCCACATCAAAACAATAGCTGGTATGTTCGTAATCCAGGATATACATGTGGTTATGGCTCAAGTGGAAGAGTTAGCGTTCAAATTTATGTTAATCAAAACGGCGATGTTGTGAATGCAACGGCAACTGGTTCATCTGGAGCCAATGATTGTATGATTCAGCAAGCTTTAAAATATGCGAAGTTATCCAGGTTTAACTATTCTGGCTCAGCCCCAAAGTCTCAAACAGGAACCATTGTATATACCTTCGTAGGTCAATAAAATGAGAAATCTCATACGTAAATTAACACCACAATTTCTGCTGGATTGGTACCGAAGTTCTAAAAAGAAAGCAGTCAACGCCCAACTTGAAATTGATAAATCCAATGGAGTCGTTTTAACAAAACACGATTTGATTCAACAGTTTAAATCGATTGGAATTGAACAAGGTGATAGTGTGTTGGTGCATTCAAGCCTTTCAAAGATAGGATATGTTGAAAACGGTCCAAAAGACGTTGTTGAAGCCTTGTTAGAAGTTGTTGGAGAAAAGGGAAATCTATTAATGCCGAATTCTCCAAATGCGGAATTTCAACTAAACTATATTCAACATTTATCGTGCTTTGATGTCAAGAATTCGCCATCAAAACTTGGATCGATTTCTGAGTATTTCCGAAAGTTGCCAAATGCGGTTCGCAGCGCTCATCCAACTGAACCCGTTTCGTGTATTGGTCCTGATGCAGCTTATTTTACGAAAGATCATTTTGGTGAATTAACACCCTATACTTCAAAAAGTCCCTTCTATCGTATATCCGAGAAAGGAGGGAAAATCATTTATTTAGGTGTTACATTTGACAACGCAGGAACAAATTTGCATACGCTCGAAGACGCAGTTTCAGATTTTAAGTATCCAGTTTATTACCCTGATATTTTTGATGTAAAAGTGCGCTTTGAGAATGGGGAAGAAGCGTTCATGAAAACAAAAGTTCACAATCCCGAACAAAGTAAAAAACGTAAATGTGACGGATTAATTCCACTATTTGAACAAAAAGGAGTACTGAAAAAAGTGCAAATAGGCAAGGCAAACACGCTGTTAGTAGATGCCAAAGGATTATTGGAAACAATGATTGAAGAATACACAAAAAGAGGCGTGACGATGTACACACCAAATGGAAGTGAATAAATTCAACTTTCTGAAGTTGATTTAAAGGCAATTCGTAAATTTGACAAAAATAAAAACACAAGACAATGCGCAATTGGACAAGCATAAAAGAATATACCGATATTAAATTCGAATTTTTCGAAGGAATAGCAAAACTGACGATTAATCGTCCACGCGTTTACAACGCCTTTCGCCCTGAAACAAATATGGAATTGTTGGATGCGATGAATATTTGTAGAGAGCGAAATGATATCAGTGTAATCATTCTTACCGGAGCTGGTGATAAGGCATTTTGCTCGGGAGGAGATCAAAATGTGAAAGGAATTGGGGGTTATATTTCCGAAAATGGCGTGCCTCGTTTGAATGTACTTGATTTGCACAAAGCAATTCGTTCAATGCCGAAACCAGTAATTGCAATGGTGAATGGTTATGCAATCGGTGGCGGACATGTACTTCACGTAGTTTGCGATTTAACAATTGCATCAGAAAACGCGCGTTTTGGACAAACAGGTCCTAAAGTTGGAAGTTTTGATGGAGGATTTGGTTCATCCTATTTAGCACGATGTGTTGGACAAAAGAAAGCACGTGAGATTTGGTATTTGTGTGAGCAATACACAGCTGAGGAAGCGGAGAAAATGGGAATGGTTAATAAGGTTGTTCCATTGGATCAATTAGAAGATACAACTGTTGCATGGTGTAAAACAATCATGAAAAGAAGTCCTTTGGCAATTCGCATGATCAAACGTGGTTTGAATGCAGAATTGGACGGTCAACATGGTATTATGGAATTAGCTGGTGATGCAACATTAATGTTCTATTTAACGGAAGAAGCGCAGGAAGGTAAACATGCCTTTTTAGAAAAGCGTGATCCAGATTTTCAGAAATTTCCTAAATTCCCTTGATTTTGATAAAATCATATCGCTATAGAATTTTAACAATTCTGGCACTTGTTCTCTTTACAGGTGTTGGTTTCTCGTTTAATTCTGATAAGTGCAAAGACGAAGTTCGCCCAGTTCGTGAATACAAGACAAAATATGTTGTTGTATTAATCATTGATGGTCCTCGCTATTCAGAAACGTTTGGTGATTCAACTTGTCAGTACATTCCCAATTTATCAACTGTGTTGGCTCCGCAAGGTGTGTTAATTAAGAATTTTAAAAATAACGGAACAACGACAACGAATTCTGGACATACTGCAATTTGTACAGGAAATTATCAAAGTGTAAAAAATGATGGCTCAGAATTGCCAAAATTTCCCTCAATGTTTCAATATTTTTTGAATGAGAAAAATTTAGATTCTACTCATGCTTGGGTGATTACGAGCAAAGGAAAATTAAACATATTGGCCAATACCAAAAATAGTAAGTGGAATGGGAAAAATACCCCATCTCAGTATTGCGGTGTTGACGGAAAAGGTGAAGGATATACGAATGATGCCTACACATGGAGAGATGCGCAATCGATTTTAAAGAAATATCATCCTGAAATGACATTGATTAATTTGTTAGAAGTCGATGTGCGTGGACACCAAAACGAATGGCCAGAATACTTGCAAGCGATAAAAACAACAGATAATACCGCATTGAATTTGTGGAATTTTATCCAAAATGATCCTGTTTACAAGGATAATACAACATTAATTATTACAAATGATCACGGTAGACATACTGTAGGTCATAAAAATGGTTTTGTTAATCATGGTGATAATTGCGATGGATGTCGAACAATTTACATGATTGGTTTAGGTCCTGATTTCAAGAAAAACTTTGTAATCGATGGGATGTATGATCAACTGGATATTAGTGCCACAATCGCTGAAATGCTGCATTTTAAAATGCCCACATCAAAAGGGATTGTAATGGATGAGTTATTTGTTACTCCATAAAAAAAGGTCAGTGAAAACTGACCTTTTTTAGTAATATGATATTGCTTATTTTTTAAAGTAATCTGCAACAACCAAATCTTTTGTTCCATGTGTCCAAGAGTAGAATCCTTCACCTGTTTTAACACCCTTTTTACCAGCTGTAACCATGTTAACTAAAAGTGGGCATGGAGCATATTTTGGATTTCCAAAACCTTCATGAAGCACTTCTAATATCGCTAAACAAACATCCAATCCGATGAAATCAGCCAATTGTAACGGACCCATTGGATGAGCCATTCCTAGTTTCATCACAGTATCAATTTCTTCAACACCCGCTACACCTTCAAACAACGTAATGATTGCTTCATTGATCATTGGCATTAAGATTCTATTTGCAACGAAACCAGGATAATCGTTCACTTCAACAGGAACTTTTTTCAAGTTGCGCGAAGTTTCCATGATTAATTGAGTTACTTCGTCAGATGTAGAGTAACCACGGATAATTTCAACCAATTTCATTACTGGAACTGGATTCATAAAGTGCATACCGATAACTTTGTCTGGACGTGTTGTAACAGAAGCAATTTTAGTAATCGAAATTGAAGAAGTGTTTGAAGCTAAAATGACATTTGGAGAAGTGAATTTATCCAAATCAGCAAAGATTTTCAATTTTAAATCAACATTTTCTGTTGCTGCCTCAACTACTAAATCAACATTTTTAACACCTTCTTCCATTGAAGTGAAAGTAGTTAGATTTGCTAAAGTTGCTGCTTTATCTGCTTCGGTGATTGCTTCCTTTGCAACTTGACGATCTAAGTTTTTTGAAATTGTCGCCATTCCTTTATCCAAAGAAGCTTGTGAAATATCAATCAATGAAACTTTGTAACCAAATTGTGCAAAAACGTGCGCAATTCCATTTCCCATTGTTCCAGATCCAATTACTGCTATATTTTTCATCGTGTTTTCGTTTTGTTTGGCAAATATAACAATGTCATTTTGCTTGAACCATTGTTTTTAAATTTAATTATCAGCGTGGTTAGAATTCGATTTGAATAGTGTAATTTTAACGCATGAACTGGAATGAAAAATCAATTGTATTTTACGATGGAGATTGTGGTTTTTGTAATCATGTAGTTCGATTGGTGTTGAAATTTGAAAAGAAACCCGAAGTCTACTTTTGTGCTTTGCAATCTGATTTTGCGAAGCGTTTTTTTCACGATAATCACGGTCAAGTACCAAATTTGGAAACCTTTTATTTTTTTACAAATTACCAGTTGTACTCACAATCGAATGGTGCATTGGCTTTGGTTCGAAAATTGAAATTTCCGCTTCCCTTGCTTCAATTCTTTCGAATTATTCCTGTTTGTCAGCGTGATCAATTGTATCGCTTTGTAGCTAAAAGACGCCATAGATTATCAAAAGGATACTGTTTAATGCCAACAGAAGAGCAGAAAAAACGATTTTTAAGTTGATTTAGCAATCCAAAAATTGATTAAGAGTTGATTTTTTTATTTTGCTTAATTTTAAGTTTAGATGTTGTAATCAATTTCAAAAAATCCTTCTGTCAACATACAGACTTTTTGCAAATGTTCTGGCATTTCAGTTTCTG
This sequence comes from Crocinitomicaceae bacterium, assembly GCA_023262855.1. GTDB lineage: Bacteria > Bacteroidota > Bacteroidia > Flavobacteriales_D > Crocinitomicaceae > M0103. Next base: position 102,280 of record JALQYQ010000022.1, on the reverse strand, counting down.
TCCAAGGTTGAGTAGCACCAAAAGTGTGATTAGCTTCCTCAATTTCAAAAAGTCGCGTTTTCAACCAAGATGCTATTTGTCTTCCTTCCTCAATTTCCACTGAAGTATCTAAATCACCATGAATTACCAAAGTTGGCTTACTAGAATTTAAACAAGCTTGTTCGATGTTTAACACATCTCGATTAGCATCAAAATCTTCAAATTGAGAATAGGAGTGAGGCATTTTTTGTAAAGTCCTACTGTTTTCTGTGTAGCGAGTTCCCTGCGTTTTCCATATTTCCAATTGTTTTCCAGTCGGAAAGCGCTTTTCGATATCACAAATGGCTGACCAAGTCACAATGCGTTTTACACGTGGATCAGCTGCCTTTAACAAAACAATTCCACCTCCTCGCGAATGTCCAATTAGATAGATTTCTGGTAATTCCTCAAATTGTGTTTCAAGCCAATCCAAAACAGCTGTTAAATCAGTTAATTCATTGGTATATGAATTTTTAGCAAACGCTTCTAAATCCGGAAAGTCAATCGGGTTTTCAAACGTTCCTCCGTTGTGTGACACATTGAATTTACAAAAACCATAGCCTTTCGAAACAAAATGATTTTGTACTAAATTCCAACATCCCCAATCTTTGTATCCCATATAACCGTGCATGAAAACGATTAATTGTTGATTGAAATTGGCTGGTACAACTAAATCTAACAGACTTTTTCTTTCGTTTGCACCTGTATATTGCTGATTAATAAGTGTTCTTTCCATGATAATCCCAAAAATAACATTTTCGACAAAGTAGACGCCGAATTTACTATCTTTACCTTGCAAATTTTGAAATTACCTGCATGAAGATATCAGCGTCAATTTATTCTGACAAAAAACGCTCATTACCCGAAGTGATTATCGACTTAGTTAACCACCAAGTAGATTTGTTGCATGTTGATTGCAATGATGATTTAAGTGTTTTTGAAGATATTCAGTTGATTCGTTCGATGTGTAATTTGCCGATTGATTTGCATATTATTACCAACGATCCCACAAAGTATTTTGATTTATTGCGCCAAAATCCTGTTGAATACATCACCTTTCAATATGAAGATTTGCCAGGGAAATTAGAAATTCCAGCGGATATTTCTGGTCGAAAAGGGTTGGCAATCATTACTCCAACTTCAATTGCAGCTTTTGATGAATATGCACAGTTTGATTTTATTTTGATCATGGCGACAATTCCTGGACAAAGTGGGGGCGTTTTTGATAAAATTAATTTCTCAAAAATTCGTCAGTTTAGAAAAAAATATCCTGCAAAATCTATTCATGTTGACGGTGGAGTAAATGGAGAAGTTTCATTTATCCTACGAAATATGGGGGTGAGTTCATCGGTGTCAGGTTCCTATTTATTCAACGCACCAAGCATTGGTCATGCATTGATGAACTTGACGAAACGAGAAATTGAATCACAATTCCATGTTGGGGATTTTATGATGCCGTTGGATGAATGTCCAGTGGTGAATTATGAAACAATGGATTTGAAAACAACGTTGCAAACAATTGAAGATGGAAATCTTGGCTTCTGTTTGGTCGTTGACAATTCTGGGAATTTGGCAGGAATTGTTTCTTCGGCTGATATTCGAAAAGGAGTTTTGAAAAACTTATCAAATTTAAATGCTTTGGAAGCTAAATCTATGATGAATTCGAATCCTGTGTCTATTTCAGACGATTCAACAGTGGTAGAATTACTTCAAACAATTAAAAAATGTGCATTTCCTGTAATGTACTTGCCAGTGTTAAAAAACGAAGGAAAAGCGGCAGGAATTGTTAACTTTGTGCATCTTATCAAAGGAGAATTATGATAATACATTTAAAATCATCTGTTTCACAACAAGATGCTGCAGCTTTGGCAGAACAAATCAAGGCATTTCACATTACTTCAAATGGAACAAATATTTTGATCACTGGTTCAGGTGTAAAAGAAGTTCCAACTAGCATAGAAAATAGTGTTGACCAATTTTGGGTATTTCCGAACGACATGCAATTGGCGTCTAGAAATTATCGCAATGAAAAGCGTGAAGTTAAAATTGGAAACGTAACAATTGGAGGATCGACTGGAAACACGTTGTTAATTGGTGGTCCTTGTTCTGTTGAGTCAGAAGAGCAAATAAGAGAATCTTCTGAATTATTGATAAAATTAGGATTGACAACACTTCGCGGAGGTTGCTACAAACCGAGAACGAGTCCTTATTCCTTTCAAGGTTTAGGCCTTGAAGGATTAAAATTATTGGCAAAAATGCGTGAAGATTATGGCTTAAATGTTATAACAGAAGCGCGTGATGCAACGCACATTGATGAAATCATCGAATACACTGATGTTATTCAAGTTGGAGCAAAAGCAATGTACGATCAGGGAATCTTGCGAGCGTGTGCAAAAACAAATAAACCAGTCTTAATTAAACGTGGTTTCGGAACGACTTTACAAGAATTTGCACAAGCAGCAGAATTCGTTTTATCAGGTGGAAATGAAAATGTGATCTTGTGTGAACGCGGTTTACGTACGTTCGAAACAGGAACACGTTTTACGCTTGATTTGTGCGGTGTTGCTTGGATGCAAGAATATACGAACTTGCCAATTATTTTGGATCCTTCGCATGCAATGGGTTATGCTTATGGTATTCCAAATTTAGCAAAAGCATGTGTGGCAATGGGAATTGATGGTTTGTTGATTGAGGCACATCCAAATCCTAAAGTAGCGAAATCTGATGCGTCTCAGCAATTAGATCATGCGCAATTCGAACAATTGTTGAATTCACTTCGTCCAGTTGCGGAAAGCGTTGGTTATAAAATGATTTAATATGCATTTACAACAAAATTTAAAAGGACTTTGTGCGAAATTCGGTGTTGATTACAACGAGTTTTTGAATGATTTGGATGTGGATGATGTAAATGAACTGACAGTTTACGATTTGGAAGCTGTTTGTGAAGAATACGACGTTGACATGTTATCTTTGTTGTTCAAACCAATGTATCGTCCTGATTTGTGGAACAAGAAAATTGAAAAATTGAAATTGTTGGTGTTGGACGTTGACGGCGTCATGACGGACGGCGGAATGTACTATACCGAAAGTGGAGATCAATTTAAAAAATACAATACCAAAGACGGAATGGCAATTCAACATTTGGTGAAAGATAATTTTCAATTGGCAATTATTTCATCAGGTTTCAAAGGTGAAATGGTAAAAGCAAGAGCTGAACTTTTGGGAATTCAATTCTGTTATGTTGGCCGAGATCCCAAAATTGAAATATTGAAGCAACACTGCGCCGATTTAGGCATAACGCTGGAAAACGTTGCGATTGTTGGCGATGATATCAATGATTTGGAAATAATCAAAAATGTTGGTTTTTCAGCTTGCCCAAGTGATGCTGTGAATGCAGTAAAAGGACATGTAGATGTCGTATTAACGAAAAAAGGAGGCGATGGATGCGTAAGAGAATTCATCGATTCATACATATTAAAACAACCATTATCTTAAGAGATTAAAAATGGAAAAAATTAAAATTGGTCTAATTCGAGAAGGAAAAGTTCCACCAGATCACCGTGTACCACTGACTCCAAAGCAATGTAAATCGATTCAGGCAATCTATCCAAATGTTGAAATCATTGTTCAGCCTAGTCCAATTCGTGCATACAAAGACGAAGAATATGTTGCTGAGGGGATGAAATTAAACGAAGATTTGAGTGCTTGTGACATTATCATGGGGGTGAAGGAAGTTAATATCTCTGATTTAATTCCAAATAAAAAATTCTTATTCTTTTCTCATACACTAAAAAAGCAACCATACAATCGTGATTTGTTGCGTGCAATTTTGGAAAAGAAAATCCAGTTGATTGATTATGAAACCATCAAAAATAAGCAAAATAAGCGAGTGATTGGTTTTGGTCGTTACGCTGGAATTGTAGGAGCTTACAATGGTTTTAGAGCGATGGGATTGAAAACTGGTTTATTCGATATTAAGCCAGCGAACAAATGTGCTGACCGCAAAGAAATGGAAGCTGAAATGTCGAAAATCGTATTGCCGGAAAATACAAAAATTGTGCTAACTGGATTCGGTCGAGTAGGACATGGCGCTCGTGAAATAATTGACATTTTACCGATCAAAGAAGTGACTCCAGACGAGTTCTTGAAAACAACGTTCAATGAGCCAGTTTTTGCGCATTTGGAAGTAGAAGATTATTACGGAAGAAAAGATGGAAAACCATTCGATAAAGCAGAATTTTATTCGAATCCTGAATTGTACAAATCAACATTTAATCGTTTTTTACCGGAGATGGATATGTACATTCCATGTCATTTCTGGAGTAATCGTTCACCATTCATCATTACGCGTGAAGATTTAAAACAAGACAATGTTCGTTTAAGTGTAGTAGCAGATATTTCATGTGATATTGACGGACCTGTTGCGTGCACGATTCGTCCAAGTAAAATTGCTGATCCAATTTATGGATACGATCCAATTTCGGAATCAGAGGTTGATTTCACAAAACAAGGGGCAATTGCAGTAATGGCAGTTGACAATTTGCCGTGCGAATTACCATTAGATGCTTCAGAAGATTTTGGAAACGAATTGATGCGTCATGTATTACCAGCCTTGTTGAAAGAAGATCCTGATAACATGATTGGTCGAGCAAGCGAAACCACTACCGATGGACAATTAACTGAATACTACAGTTATTTACAAGATTACGTTGACGGGAAAGAATAATCGTCAGTACAATTGAAAAGGTAAGATTATGGAAAAAGGAAATAAGAAAATAATTCGCGGCTGGGTAATGTATGACTGGGCGAACTCGGTATACAATTTAGTTATCTCCTCAGCTATTTTTCCTATTTTTTATGATTCACAAACAAAACATGCATATGCTGCATCAAAAGGATATTTAGACGGAGATGGTCTTGTTGATGTAAATATGATTAAGGAAAATGAAACAGTTTTAGTTAACTTCTTTGGTAGTGAATTATCATCATCTGTTTTATATTCATTTGTTTTATCAGCATCATTTCTTGTTGTTTCTTTTTTGTCTCCATTACTTTCCGGTGTAGCAGATTATACGGGGAGTAAAAAGAAATTTCTTAAGTTTTTCTGTTACATGGGCTCATTTTCATGTATGAGTTTGTTTGCATTTGATCCTTCAAGATTGGAGTTAGGAATGTTGTCTGTGTTTCTTGCAAGTATTGGTTATTGGAATAGTTTGGTTTTTTACAATGCCTTTTTACCGGAAATAGCAGAGGTTGAAGATCATGATAAAATTTCAGCCAGAGGATTTTCGATGGGTTATATTGGATCAATGACTTTATTGGTGATTTGTTTAGCAATAATTATGGGCATTGGTAAAGAGTATACGCGTTGGAGTTTCGTTCTTGTAGGTCTTTGGTGGATTGGTTTTAGTCAATTTACCTACCGTGCTTTACCGAACAATGTTTACAATAAAAAACCAGAAAGCGGTTACATTTGGCGAGGCTTCAAAGAATTGTTGCTGGTTTTCAAAGAATTCAAGAAAACACGACGATTGAAACGTTATTTATTCGCTTTTTTCTTTTTCAATACGGGAGTACAAACTGTCATGTTGATGGCAACTATTTTTGCAAACAAGGAAATAGCTTGGCCAGAAGGAAGTGGATCATCTGGGCTTATCATTGCTATATTATTGATTCAAATTCTAGGCGCACTGGGAGCATTTATCATGTCACGCGTTTCAAGTAAAATTGGAAACATTCGCACTTTGTTTATTTCTGTTTCTATTTGGATTGTAATCTGCATGGGAGCATTTTTTATCAAAACGCCTGTTGAATTCTACATTCTTGCAAGTTCAGTTGGTTTAGTTATGGGTGGAGTTCAAGCAATTGCGCGTTCAACGTATTCTAAATTCTTACCTGAAACAACGGATCACGCCAGCTACTTCTCGTTCTTCGACGTTACAGAAAAAATCGGAATTGTATTGGGAACTTTGTTTTTCGGTTTAATGGAATTCTGGACAGGTTCAATTCGTTATTCAGTAGCTTCTGTTGCATTTTTCTTTGTTTTTGGATTGATCTTCTTGATGTTTGTTCCTAAACATGAAAAGGAAATCGTTTCAAATCACTAATTCGTTATTGGCACAAAAAAAAGGTTAACACCGAAGCATTAACCTTTTATCTATAATTCCGATTGTATTATTTCTTGTAGAACGGCAATTTAACAACTTTTGCTTTTACACCTTTTTCACGAATTTCAATGAAGATTTCGCTTTCCAATGCTGAATGTTCTGTTGTCACATAACCTAAACCAATTCCAACTTTCATAGATGGTGACATTGTTCCAGATGTAACTTTTCCGATTACATTTCCATTTGCATCTTGAATAGGGTAGTCATGACGAGGAATTCCGCGATCTACCATTTCAAAGGCAACTAATTTACGTTTAACACCTTCTTCTTTTTGTTTTTTCAAGAAGTCAGCATCTGTAAATTCTTTTGTGAATTTAGTAATCCATCCCAATCCAGCTTCAAGTGGTGAAGTTGTATCGTCGATGTCATTTCCATATAAACAGAATCCCATTTCTAAACGCAAGGTATCGCGAGCAGCTAATCCAATTGGTTTAATTCCGAAATCAGCACCTGCTTCAAATACTTTGTCCCAAACGTGATTAATATCCTTGTTTTTAACATAAATCTCAAATCCACCAGAACCTGTATATCCTGTTGCAGAAATCATCACATTTTCAACACCAGCGAATGTACCGTGAGCAAATGTGTAATAAACCATGTCCTTCAAATTTACATCTGTCAATGATTGCATTGCTTCAGCAGCTTTCGGACCTTGAATTGCCAATAATGAATATTCATCAGACAAGTTTTCCATTTCTACTCCTAAGTCGTTCAAAGAGGAAATCCAATTCCAATCTTTCTCAATATTTGAAGCATTAACTACAATGAAAAACTCATTTGCATTCACACGGTAAATGATTAAATCATCAACGATTCCACCTTTACCATTCGGCATACATGAATATTGTGCTTTACCATCAAACAAAACCGATACATCATTCGATGCAAATTTTTGAATTAATGCTTCTGCATTTGGACCTCTTAAAACAAATTCACCCATGTGAGAAACATCAAAAACACCAACAGCATTACGCACTGTTTCGTGTTCAGCATTTACACCTTCGTATTGAACAGGCATGTTATATCCTGCGAAAGGAACCATTTTTGCTCCCAAAGCGATGTGTTTGTCGGTTAAAGCAGTATTTTTCATTTGTTTCAATTTTGTTTCATTTAATGCGTCAAAAGTAAGATTTTAATCGAGATTTTAGTGCTTTTCGTTCAGTTTTACTTAAATAGTTCGGCAAGTTCTTTACCGACTAAAGAACCGATTGCGACACCCATGCCTCCCATGCGTACGCCGATTCCAATTTTATCATCTATTTTTTCGATAATTGGAGATTTTGTTTGTCCAACCCCCATAATTCCAGCCCATTGATATTCAATTGAATACTGTTGATTGGGTAAAATAACGGTTGAAAGTAATTTTTCCAAAGCTGAAATAATTTCATCACTCGTTTCGAGTTTTGTAGTTGTCTCACCTTCAAAGTTTAAATTTCTTCCACCACCTAACAATATGCGATCTTCCACATTGCGGAAATAATAATATCCTTGTTGATAATGAAAAGTTCCTTTGATTTTCAACTCTTCAATTGGGGTTGTAACGATTACTTGTGCTCTGGCTGGAAGAACATCTCGATTTGGAATGAATTGCTGTGCAAATCCATTCGTGCAAATCAATACATTTCGCGCTTTCATATAACCAATCGATGTTTGAATTCCAACATTGTATAAATGTGTTTGCAGGGCGATTGCTTCAATTCCGAACAAACAATTGATGTTTTGTTCAATAGCAATTTGATAGAGTTTTGTTATTAATTTCCCAGTATTAATTTGGCCTTCTAAACGGTTGTAAAAGCTAGTTGCTAATCCATTAAATCCAAATTTTTCAGCACAAGTGGAATCTTCAGAATAAACATCTTTTTCTCCAGTGATTTTCTCCAATTCTGTGTTTAAATAGGGAAGTTGTTGTCGAATAGTTTCCAATTGCTCGGCTTCTTCAGGTAGAATTAAATCCCATGATCCGTTCACTTCTAATTCAATTGTATCTTCACCAACCAAATGTTTTAGATTTTGTAATCCATCCCAACGTTTTTTCACAGTTGCAAACACTTGTTCTTCGCTTGATTTAGTTAAATCATCAAGTAATTCTGTCACACTTCCAAAACAGGCAAAACCAGCATTTTTCGTACTGGCACCGCTTGGTAGAAAACCACGTTCTAGAATTAAAATTTTAGCAGTAGGATGAAGTTTTCGTAACTCAATGGCAGTTGAGAAACCAACGATTCCTGCACCGATGATTACGAATTCATTATCTTCAAAATAGGTCTTACGCTCCCAAAAGCTTAATTGTTCAATGTTTAATGGATTCATAGGGCAATTAATTGAACATTTTTCGTCATATTTGTATATAATTTGATGTCAAATTTAAACCAAATCTGTAACTAGGTGTACAGCGGTACGTTTAAACCAAAAATATGAAGCAATTTTTGTCTTTACTGTTCCTTTGTTTGAGCTCATTGAGTTTTGGACAAATTATGAAATTTCATGTAGATGGAACAATTAAAAATAGTTCGTTAGCAAAACCTGAAGCGGGAATTACTGTAGAGCTTATTCAAAATGGCTCTAGCATGGGGCAAACTGTTTCAGCGTCAAATGGAAAATATGATTTAAATGGTTCCGTGGATGTTTCAAAACCATTTTCAGTCGTGTTTAAAAAAGATGGATTTTACAGTAAAACGATTGCATTTGATTATTCTAAAGTCAATCCTGAAGATTTTCCTGCTGGTGATTTGAGTCCATGGAAGAATTCAGCGACAGATATGTATCCAAAGTCAATTCCTGCAGATTTGTCGTTTTTAGAAACAGAACCAGTTGCAAAATTTGGAAATGGTTCAGATCCAAATATTCAAAATACGTATTCAACCTCTGTAAAAAATAAAATAGATCGATTAATTCTTGAAGCGGAACAAAAAAAGACGGCAGACGAAGCAAAATACCAGGCCGCAGTTTCAGCAGCGGATGCCTTTTACACACAGAAAAAATACGAAGAAGCGTTAGCAAAATATGAAGAAGCAAATGGTATTAAACCAAAAGAAACACATCCGATTCAACGAATAACAGAACTTGATGCCTTAATTGCTGCGAATAAAAAAGCAAATTTAGAAAGCCAATTAGCGGATACAGAATACCAAAATTTAATCACTGCTGCGAATACGTTGCGTGATCAAAAGAAGTACGAACTGGCAATTGACAAGTACAAAGAATCCTTGGCAAAACGTGATGAGCAAATGCCAAAAGATCAAATTGCTGCCTTGGAAAAGATTTTGGCTGATCAGCTAAAGGAAAAAGAAAATGAAGCGAAATATCAAGAGGCAATTAAACTTGCTGATATGATGTTTAATCAAAAAACATACGGTAAAGCAAAAGAAAAATATACGCTTGCAACGCAACTAAAACCTTCAGAACAATATCCCAAAACGCGATTAATTGAAATTGAAAAGAAATTAGCGGAACAAAATGTTGCCAACGAAAAGAAAGTGAAATATGAAGAGGCCTTGGCTGCGGCTGATGCTCTTTTTGGCGAACAGAAAATTGAAGAGGCAAAAGCGAAATATTCAGAAGCCTTAACATACGAGCCTGCATCAACTTCTGCAGAAGAAGGCGTTCAAAAGTGTACAGCCATTCTTCTTGAAAAAGCCAAAGAAAAAGAAAAAGCAGAGAAAATTGCCAAATTGTTAACTGAAGGGGGAACCCTTCTTACAGGAAATAAATTACCTGAGGCAAAAGCAAAGTATACGGAGGTTTTAAGTTTAGATAATGCCAATTCTGAAGCAACTGCTAAACTTGCTGAGATCGAAACAAAATTAAAAGATGCAGCAGCTTTAGCTGAAAAGGAAGCGCAATTCACAAAGTTGGTCACAGAAGGTGATGCTGCTTCAAAAGCATTGAAATTTGCCGATGCAAAGTCAAAATATGAAGCTGCTTTGGCAATAAAAGCCGATGCTCCGACTCAAACCAAACTGGATGGTGTAAATTCAAAATTGACCGAATTAGCTTCTGCAGCAGAGAAAAAGCAAAAATTTGATCAAGCAATGTTGGATGCTGATGCCTTGTTCAAAGAAAGTAAATGGGAAGAAGCAAAAGCTAAATACAATGAAGCAATTGCTCTAGATGCGACGGCTGCCTTACCTAAAGAAAAAGTGAAGCAATGTGAAGCAAAATTATTAGCGCTTTCAAAAGATAAAGAAAAAGCAGACAAAATCACTGCCCTTTTAGCAGAAGGAAATCAACTGTTTACAGCTGAGAAATGGAATGATTCGAAAGCAAAATATAACGAGGTTATTGCTTTAGACGCCACTAATACAGAAGCTAAAAGTCAATTAGCTGAAATCACTAAAAAATTGCAAGAAGTAGCAGATAAAGAGGCGCAAGAAGCGAAGTTTAAGAAATTAGTTGCTGAAGCAGACGCATTTACGACTGGATTAAAATATGCAGAGGCAAAAGCAAAATATGAAGAAGCTTTAAAGTTAAAAACTGACGTTCCAACTCAAACGAAGTTAGATAGTGTTCTTGCAAAAATTGCTGAACAGGAAGCATTAGGAGCTGAAGCTGCTGCTAAAAAACAAAAGTTTGATCAAGCAATGGCAGATGCGGATGCCTTGTTTAAAACGGAAAAATGGGAAGATGCAAAAGCTAAATACAACGAAGCAATTGCGCTTGATGCAACAGCGGCCTTGCCAAAAGAGAAAGTAAAAGCGTGTGAGGCAAAACTACTTGAACTCTCAAAGGACAAAGAGAAAACTGAAAAAATTAATGCTTTACTAACAGAAGCAAATAGTTTGTTTGGGGCAGAAAAATGGAATGACTCAAAAGTAAAATACAACGAAGTTCTTGCGTTGGATGCAACAAATGCTGAAGCAAAGAAACAATTGGAAGCAATTACTAAAAAACAACAAGAGATTGCTGCTCAAGAAGCAAATAATGAGAAATTCAATAAACTAGTTGCTGAAGGTGATGGTTTAGCGAAAACGCTGAAATATACTGAAGCCATTGCCAAATACCAAGCTGCAATTGCTCTAAAAGCAGATACTGGAGTTCAATCAAAAATAGACGAAGCAAACGTCAAACTGAAAGAACTTGCTGATAAGGAATCAGTAGAAGATCAATTTCAACGTTTGAAAGCTGAAGGGATGAAATTGGCGGCTGAACAAAAAAATCAAGCAGCAAAAGATAAATTAGTTGAAGCTCAAACATTGAAAACAGATCCAACGGTTACGGCTAAGATAAAAGAGTTGGATGATAAGTTGAAAGCTGAAGCCGATGCGTTGAAAGCTGAAAAAGATTACCAAGATATTTTGGCAGCAGCACAAGCTAAGGAATCTTCTAATGATATTGACGGTGCAATTGCGAAATATACTGAAGCATTAACAAAAAGACCAACTGATCCTTTTCCAAAAGGAAAATTGGCTGATTTGGAAGTGTTAAAACTGAATAGTGCCAAACAAAAAGAAATTGATGCGAAGTACAATGCTTATTTGAAAAAAGGTGACGAGTTTTTTGTAAAAGATAATTTCTTAGCTGCAATTCAGGAATACAACTTGGCGAATGGTTTGAAACCTGAAGAAAAAGAACCAATTGAAAAAGCTGCTTTGGCACAACAAAAAGAAGAAGATAAGGGTTCTGAAGATAAAAAGAACTACGAAAAAATTATTGTTGGAATCAACAAAGCAATTGGTGAGAAAGATTATACAAGAGGTAAAGAGTTAGTTGAACGTGCAAAGAGTTACAACAAACAGTTTAGTATCATGCCGAACGATACAAGACCAGATGATTTGTTGCGTCAAATCCAAGCAATTGAGCTTGCTGAAAAGAACTATGCGGCTAAGATGAAAGAGGCTGAAACTTTCGCATCTGCCAAGGATTATCAAAAAGCGTTGGTGGCTTTCGAACAAGCAAAAATTATTAAACCTGACGAAACTACTCCTCAAAAAAGAATTGATGAAATCAATGAAATTGTCAATGGTTTAATGGATCAGCAAGCGAAGGAAAAATTGTACTTGGATCACATGGCAAAAGGTGGTGTGAACCAGGCTGCTAAAAGTTATGAGCAGGCACTTTCTCATTACCAAAACGCCTTGTCTGTTAAACCAGGAGACAAAGCAGCAAGTGATAAAATAAGCGAGCTTCAACAGATTTTGGATGATTTAGCGAACAAGAACAAATCTGAATTAGACAAGAAAAATCAGTTTGAGGCATTCATTACTGCTGGAGATAATGCCTTTTCTTCAACGAATTATCAGGATGCGATTGCAAATTATAAAAGCGCGTTGCAAATCGATAATACGAATTTATATGCTAAAAAACAAATTGAAGAAGCCGAAAACCGTATTCGATTAAGCGCAAATAGTGCTGCGGAAATTGAATACCAGCAACTAATTACAAGTGCTAACGAATATTTTAACTTGGCTTCTTATGACAAAGCGAAAGAGAAATATACAGAAGCATTGAGTAAACGACCGACAGATGTTTATCCAAAAACAAAACTTGCAGAAATTGATGCAATATTGAATCCAGCTTTAGTGAAATCAACTACGTTGCAACCATTAGGTGATCCATATGATAATTCAATTATGGATGGATACGCGGCGCTTGTTAAAGCAGATTTGGAGCGTAGAAATTTGCAAGCCACAGAGGTGTTAACAAGAGTTGAAGATGTTGTTGTTACACAAGATGAATTGATGACGGATAAAGTTTCAGATCAACAAGAAACAACAAATGAAATCTACTTGTTACGCAATAAAATAGCCATTGATGAAGAGGAAGGTGATATAAATCGTCAAGGAACAGTTGATGTGCTGAGAGAAGAAGAATTAAACAGAGTCAATGAAACTGTTGAAGCGGATGGTTATGAAAAAGCTGAAAACATTCGAGCTAAAGAAAGTATCCACGAGGCTGTTGTCTCAACGGAGAATGAAAATACAACGCGTGATGGCGTTCATCTAGAGAATACTGAAAAAATCACAACGATTACTTATGATCAAGCTGAGATGATTCGTAAACAAGCACAAGCTGATGCGCTTGTGAATGTGAATGCTGATCAAACCATTGATGACGTTAAAATGTCAATGGCAGAAAGTGATGATAATCGTTCTGAGGAGCGTCAAAAAATAAAAGAGCAAGTTAAAGTGTTGCAAGTAACGAATGCTGACAAAACTGATGCATTAACCAATTCAAAAACCGACCAAGTTCAATCAACTAAAAAAGGAATTGACGATGTTAAAATAACAGCGGGAGAGCTTGAAAAAGATGGTGCTGTGCAGACAGAGAGCAACGAAAACCAATTGAAAGTAATCGAAATTGAAGTGAACAATGGGGTTCAGAATTTAGAAAATAAACAAACTGAAAGTTCATATGAATTGAATAGAGGTGTTGAGGAAATCAATTTGTACATTGAAGAAAATAAAGTTGAACGCGATATGAATCGTCAGGAAACAGAATCAACTTTAAGAGATGAAAGTTTAGCGATCGAAGAAAAACAATTTGAAGATTATTCAAATGAGACGGTTAAGTATTTAAAGAATAAAAATGAAATCAACAGCGCGGTTGAATCGACTGTTCAAGTTGATGAAATAGCAGAAGATAAACACGCTATTAAAGTAGAAGAAGTTAAGAAAATTGATAAGAACATTGCGATTGTGAATGTTGAATCTGATTTAACAGATGAGCAAACGCGACAAAAAGCGAAGTCAACGATTGTTGTTGCAAATACAGCTGCGGAGTTGAATTCTACTTCATCGACTGAAAAGCAAGAGAAAAATGCTTACAAAATGTCGGATGTCAGTAAAGCAAAAGAATCTGAACAAATTGGTCAAGAAGCAAAAGACACTGAAAAGCACTATGAAGCACAAAAACAATTGAGCAGTGTTGACAATACAAAACCAGCAAAAGTGATTGTTGCTAACACTTTGGGACAAGAATATCCTGAAGGTGTGAGTCAAGAGTCGTTTACTCAATCGGATGAAAATGGATTGATGACTGCAATTATTACGCGTAGAGTAGTTGTGATAAATGGTCAAGGAAATGTTTATGTTCGCACTCAAACTTTGAATTCAATTACCTACACGAAAAATGGTGAAGCGTCAACTGAATATGTGTGGCAAAAAGAAACTCAAAGTGCTAAATTGGAGAGACACTTCTAAGAATTTATTCAATTTGCATTGTCAGTAACTCTTTTTCTTAACTCGATTTTTTCGTTTAAATTGGTGTAATTTCACATCAATAATGGAAACGAAAAAAGTTATTGTCATTCTTGCAACACTCAGTAAATTGATTATTTCTGGGCTGCTATTTATGTATTTTTGGAAAGCTGAAGATTTTTTAGCGATAAAATACATTGATTTGGGAATTATCATTGTGGCAATTGTTTACATCCTCCTTCAATTATTAACACGAAAATTGGCCATTACTTCAAATTGGTGGGATTGGGTTTATTACGGAGGATTACTTTGTATCATGCTTGCTTCAATTTTCATTTCACAAGAAACGTTTAATACATTCCACATGTTAACTCGAATTGGAACGGTGCTTTTAATCCTTCCTTTATTCGCAGACATCTATCAACTGTTTTTGAAAAAGAAAATCAAATGAACGTACATTTTATAGCAATAGGAGGAAGTGCGATGCACAATTTAGCAATCGCATTGAGTAGGAAAGGAGCAAATGTGACGGGTTCCGACGATGAGATTTTCGAACCTTCAAGAACGCGTTTGGAGAAACAAGGCATTCTTCCTGCTTCAATTGGTTGGGATGCAACTAGAATTTCAAGTGAATTGGATGCAGTTATCTTAGGAATGCACGCGCGTGAAGATAATCCTGAGCTAATCAAAGCGAAAGAATTAAGCATTCCAATTTATTCCTATCCGGAGTATTTATACGAACAAAGCAAAAATAAAACGCGTGTTGTTATCGGCGGAAGTCACGGAAAAACTACGATTACTTCAATGCTCTTACATGTTATCAATGAACTTGGAATGAACGTTGATTACATGGTTGGTGCTCAATTGGAAGGCTATGACTGCATGGTGAAATTGACTGAAGATGCTCCAGTAATGATTTTAGAAGGAGACGAATATTTGTCTTCTCCAATTGATCGTCGTCCGAAGTTTCATTTATACCGACCAAATGTTGCTATTATCAGCGGAATTGCTTGGGATCACATCAACGTGTTTCCAACGTTTGACAATTACGTAGAACAATTCGATATTTTCTGCTCGCTGATTGAACCAAATGGAACCTTAATCTACAACACGGAAGATGAGGAAGTGAATAAGTTAGGTGAGAAATATGCATCAACATTAAAGGCTATTCCATACAAAACTCCAACATACGAAGTGGCAGAAGATGGAACACGCTTATTTTTCGACGATGAGATTTTTAATTTAAAAATATTTGGTGGTCACAATTTGCAAAATCTAATGGGCGCAATGCGTTTAGGCGAAGCTATTGGAATCGAGCCAAAAGTATTCTTTAGAGCAGTACAATCATTTACTGGTGCTGGAAAGCGTTTGCAGAAAGTAGCTGAAAAAGGTGCGTTTACAATGTTCAAAGATTTTGCTCATTCACCGTCCAAATTAAAAGCAACTACAAAAGCTGTTAAAGAACAATTTGCTGAGCGTCATGTAGTCGCTTGTATGGAATTACACACGTTTTCATCGTTAAAGAAAGAATTTTTGCCACACTACAAAGATGCAATGAAAATGGCGGATGAAGCAGTTGTTTATTACAGTCCTGAGGTGGTGAAGCACAAAAAGCTAGAACCAATTTCAAAAGAACTGGTTGCTGAAGGATTTGGTGGAAATGTTCTAGTAATGAATGAAACCGAAGAAGTTCTGAAGTTTATTCGCTCAAAAAAATGGGATAATGCCGTTCTTTTGATGATGTCTTCAGGAAATTTCGATGGAATTAATTACGAAGCTTTAGGTGAAGAACTATCCAATGGTTGATTCACTTCTTTCAATCGTTTGAACAAGATTTTTCTAAAAATCATAGTCACTAATAGACTGTAAATTGTTGCTAGAACAGTCAAAGATAATACAGACAGGATTGCTGTGTTTTTAGCAGAAGCACCGTTTTTATTGTTTGCAATTAATTTTTTCTCAATTTGCTCTTTTGTCATAACCTCAGCATCTGGTTGTGAAGCTTTGAATTTTTTCAATTGCACAGGGTCGTTCACCATTTTGTGAATGGTCATTTCGTTTTCTGCAATTTGGTGTTTGTAAAACTCGGGATTGATATTGTTGTAATAAACATAAATAAAAATACTAACGATAATCACGTATGGGATTCCAGCAGTCATCGCATTTTTAATGTCTAAAAGCGCATTCGTTTCTTCTGTATCACGCATTTTTTGAATAAACAAACCAATCGCAATTGCCAACAATAATCCAAGAATATTTAATAAAACTGCTGGAGCAATTACATATGTGCCAAATGAATGCATGATCATTTTAATTCCAATCCAAGCAAAAGCTGCAATAATTCCTGTTTTAACTGTGATGCGCATAGTCTTTAAAATAAAAAATCCCGGTATGAAAATCACACCGGGACAAAAGTATAGTTTAATATCGAATTAACTGTTCATTGACACAAGGAATTCCTCGTTTGAAAGCGTGTTTTCCATGTGACTTTTCATAAACTCCATTGCTTCAACAGGATTCATATCAGCAATAAACTTACGGATCAACCAGATGCGTTGTAAGACATCTTTACCAACTAATAAATCTTCGCGACGTGTTCCAGAAGCAGTGATATCAATTGCTGGGTAAATACGACGATTCGCAATTTTACGATCCAATTGTAACTCCATGTTACCTGTTCCTTTAAACTCTTCGAAAATTACCTCGTCCATTTTAGAACCTGTTTCAGTTAAAGCTGTTGCAATAATTGAAAGTGATCCACCATTTTCGATTTTACGTGCAGAACCAAAGAATCGTTTTGGTTTGTGTAATGCATTAGCATCAACACCACCCGAAAGAACTTTACCTGATGCTGGAGAAACCGTATTGTAAGCGCGAGCTAAACGTGTAATTGAATCCAATAGAATACAAACATCGTGTCCACATTCTACCATGCGTTTGGCTTTTTCCAATACCATGTTCGCAACTTTTACGTGGCGATCTGCTGGCTCATCAAATGTTGAAGCAACAACTTCAGCGCGAACACTTCTTGCCATATCTGTTACCTCTTCAGGACGCTCATCGATTAAAAGAACAATCAAATATGTTTCAGGATGATTCGCTGCAATTGCATTTGCAACGTCTTTCAACAACATTGTTTTACCAGTTTTTGGCTGAGCAACGATCATTCCACGTTGTCCTTTACCAATTGGTGCAAACAAATCCATTACACGCGTTGACAATGTTTCTTGTTTGTGTCCAGTTAATTTGAATTTCTCATCTGGAAACAATGGCGTTAAGTATTGGAAAGGAACACGATCACGAATGTAGGATGGGTGACGTCCATTGATTGATTCAACTTTCACCAATGGAAAGAATTTTTCTCCTTCGCGCGGTGGGCGAATTGTTCCTTTAACTGTGTCACCAGTTTTTAAACCAAATAATTTGATTTGACTTTGAGAAACATAAATATCATCTGGAGAAGGTAAGTAATTGTAATCTGATGAACGCAAGAATCCGTATCCATCTTGAATTACTTCTAAAACTCCTTCAGCTGTAACAATCCCAACTAAATCATACGCATCGTCTGGTGTTTTGTCTTCAACAGGTTTGTTTTCGTGTTGAGGACGACGATTTTGTTGATTTGGATTGTTATTATTTTGATTCGGATTATTTCCTTGATTGCGATTTTGGTTCTGATTTGGATTGCGATTTTTCTCAAAACGCTCTCTTTTTTCTTGAACTGGAGCTGAAGTTTCACCGTCAACTGGAGCTTCTACAGCTTCTCCTTCTGTTGATTCAACTTTTTCTGTTGGTGTTTTAATAATTTCCAACAAGTTTCTTCCTGGACGTTCTGCTCTTTCCGGACGATTTTTTTGTCCGTGTTGTTTCTTTGGTGTAACCTCCGATTTAGTTTCTTCAACAACTTCAGTAACCTTTGCTTCAACAACTTCCACTACTTCTGGTAGTTCAGCAGTAACTGCTGGTTTTTCTTCAGAAAATAAACTTGGTTGTTTTTTACCAATTTCAACTTTTTCAACACGCGTTCTTTTGCGTTTTGGTTTGTCCTCAGCGTTTTCAGAAGAAGTTTCAGAAGCAGTTTCTTGAGGGGCAGGTGCATTCGAAGCCTCTGATCCAAGTCCAGTTAATTGATTGATTAATTCTGCTTTTTTGTATGAGTCTGCGTTTTCAATTCCAGCTGCTGCTGCAATCACCCGCAAATCAGAAAGTTTTTTGCTTTCTAAATCTTTTTTATCCATAAAATACGGTAAAAGTATTATAAACTAAATTGGGGTATTTCAAATCTTTCTTTGGATTGTTAGGAAACAGAAATGTGTTCCTTTTTTGATGATGCAATAATACAAATAATCATTCAATTAACAATACAATCAGAAAAAAAACAACTTGAAATTAAAAATGTTCCCAAATAGTTAAAAATTAGGTGGTTTAAATTAATAAATCAGGTGGTGCATTTTTTTGAATAGACGATTTTAGCGGATTTTACTATCTTCACAACATGAAAATTTTTAAGTCAATGTTTACAGTTTTCTGGTATGTGGTGATTTTCATGCATATTGGATTGGTATTTTTAATTGAAAGCTTTGTTCCAAACATGGATCCAACAGGATTTAAAATGGTTCGTTTTCTATTGATTGCACTGCTTTTTGTGATTTCTTTTAAGCGTAAAAAGCTGTCGTTGTGGATTTTTTCTTCCATGATTTTAGGAATAGAAGTGGGAATGGATTTTCCTGCTTTTGGACTTGAAATGGAACGCTTTGGCAAGATTTTCATTCGTTTAATCAAATCGCTTGTTGGACCGTTGATTTTTGCAACGCTTGTTGTTGGAATTGCAGGACATTCGAACCTGAAACAAGTTGGGCGTATTGGTTTAAAGAGTATTTTGTATTTTGAAATTGTAACAACAATTGCCTTGTTTATTGGGCTTTTAGCGATTAATGTTTCTCAAGCTGGAGTAGGAGTTAAGAAGCAAGCAAGTCAACAAGAATTGGATAAATCCGCCGAATTATTGGAGCAAACCAAAGAGCACAAAGACCATTTGATTGAAATTTTCCCAGAGAATTTCGCAAAATCAATGGCTGAGAATCAGGTTTTACAAATCGTTGTTTTCTCAGTGATTTTTGCAATCGGTTTAAGCATGGTGAAAAATGTGCAACACAAAAATACAATGTTGAGTTGGACCGAAAGCCTTTCCGAAGTGATGTTTAAGTTCACGGATATAGTTATGTATCTCGCACCTTTGGCCGTTTTTGGAGCATTGGCAAGTACCGTCGCCAAATCGGGAGTCGGAGTGCTCTTTGATTTGATGAAACTCGTTGGAACGCTTTACGTGGCTTTGATTGTATTTATAACTGTTGTTTTGGTTCCAATTGCTTTGATTGCACGTATTCCGATTATGAAATTTATCAAAGCGATTACTGAACCCGTTACCTTGGCATTTGCAACAGCAAGTAGTGAAGCAGCTTTACCAATCGCAATGGAAAATATGGAAAAATTTGGTGTTCCAAAGAAAATTGTTGCGTTTGTGCTTCCAACTGGTTACAGTTTTAACTTAGATGGAACGACTTTGTATTTATCGATGGCAACCGTGTTTGTGGCACAAATGGCAGGAATTCACCTTACAATCGGAGAACAAATTGGAATCTGTTTTACCTTAATGTTGACATCTAAAGGTGTTGCTGGTGTTCGTGGTGCATCTTTCGTTATTCTTGCTGGAACTGTAGGTGATATCGAAGGATTGAATCCAGAAAGTGCGAGTATTATTCTGGCTGTGGATGCATTAATGGATATGGGACGAACTTCTGTGAACGTGCTTGGTAACTGTTTAGCATCGGCTGTTATTGCTCGAAGCGAAAAAGAACTGTTCGTGAAAGAAGACGATTTGTTTGTAGAAAAAGCGTAGTTCTTTTTAAACCAATTTCGGTTTCAAGAATTGTCCAGTTGAATTATCCGTATGTTTGATTAATTCTTCTGGCGTTCCAGTGAACAAAATATTTCCTCCATTTTTTCCACCTTCAGGACCCAAATCAATCACATGATCTGCGCATTTGATGACTTCGGTATTGTGTTCAATAACGACAATTGAATGACCCGCATCAATTAAAGAATTGAAGGCAATGATCAATTTGTCAATGTCGTGAAAGTGCAAGCCAGTTGTTGGTTCATCGAAAATGAATAGAGTAGAAGGCGCATTTATTCCTTTTGATAAAAACGACGCCAATTTAATGCGTTGTGCTTCTCCACCAGATAAAGTGCTTGACGATTGTCCAACTTTCAAATAGCCCAAACCAACATTTACCAAAGGTTGAATTTTCTCTACAATTTTTTCTTCCAGTTTATCTTTTCCTGCTTTAAAGAAATCCAAAGCAGATTGAATGTCCATTTCCAATAAATCGGCAATGTTGATTCCACGGTATTCAACTTCAAGTGTTTCTTGTTTGTAGCGTTTTCCAGCGCACGTTTCACATTCTAAATGAACATCCGCCATGAATTGCATTCCAACAGTGATTTCTCCTTCACCTTCACACATTTCACATCTTCCGCCTTCCACATTGAATGAGAAAAATCCCGGTTTGTAACCACGCATTTTCGCAAGTGGTTGTTTTGCAAATAAATCACGAATGTCATCAAACGCTTTGACATACGTAATTGGATTGCTACGCGATGATTTTCCAATTGGGTTTTGATCGACAAACTCAATTGCTTTCACCAATTTTAAATCGCCTGTAATTTGACCAAAATTTCCAACAGAATCACCAAAAACACCTAATTCTTTGCGGATTGCAGGATAAACAATTTCTTTAATCAATGTCGATTTTCCAGAGCCACTAACACCGGTTACACAAACCAAATTGAACAATGGAATATCAACTGTGATGTTCTTTAAATTGTATTGGCGAGCACCAGTAATCGTTAATTTATTTTTAACGGATCTTCGTTTTTTAGGAATCGGAATTAAACGTTTTCCAGTCAAATAATCCGCAGTTAAGCTGTTGGAAGCATGAATCAACTGATCGTGTTTTCCTTGAAAAACAACTTCACCACCAAACATTCCTGCCATTGGTCCAATGTCTAAGATTTCATCGGCAGCTTGCATCATTTCTTCTTCGTGTTCAACGACAATTACCGTGTTTCCTAAATCGCGCAGATTATGAAGGACTTTTATCAATCGAGCTGTATCTTTTGGGTGTAAACCAATGGAAGGTTCATCCAAAATGTACATGGATCCAACCAAGCTACTTCCCAAAGAAGTTGCCAGGTTGATGCGTTGTGATTCTCCACCAGAAAGTGAATTCGATTGACGATTTAAGGTCAAATAACCCAAACCAACATCTTTCAAAAAGCTCAAACGACTGATGATTTCTGGTAAAATACGTTTAGAAACTTGACGATCGTAATCGCTTAATTTCAAACCAGAAAACAATGCATGACTCTCTTCAATTGGCATTAAAACAACATCCGTTATTGAATGGCCATCGACTTTAACGTAATTCGCATCTTTTCTTAAACGTGTTCCTTTGCAATCCGGACATTCTGTTCTTCCACGATAACGAGAAAGCATCACACGGTATTGAATTTTATAGGTTTGACTTTCGACAAATTTGAAAAAACCATTGATTCCTGTAAAGTACTTGTTTCCGTTCCAAAGAACTTCTTTTTCTTTTTCTGTTAATTCTGAATAGGCGCGATGAATCGGGAAATCAAATTTCTTTGCATTAAATACTAATTCATTCAAGTATTCGCCCATCGATTCACCTTTCCAAGGCGCAACAGCTCCTTCGTAAACAGATAAATTCTCATTTGGAATTACTAATGCAGGATCAATTCCAATGACTTGTCCGAATCCTTCACAGGTTTTACAAGCCCCAAACGGGTTGTTAAAAGTGAAAAAATGTTCATTTGGTTCTTGAAATTCCATTCCGTCCAATTCGAAGCGATTTGAGAAATCTACTTTTGAAAAGTCCTTCATGAGAACAATCGAACATTCGCCATGACCTTCCAAAAAAGCCAAAGAAATAGAATCAGCATAACGTGACTCATTTTCCTCATTAAACACAACGGATAAACGATCAATGACCAACAACGCATTTTCAATTCCTTTTGGATGATTAGCAATTGTTTCTTCCAAATCGATAATTTCATTGTTCAACAACAAGCGAATGTATCCTTGTTGCTTCAACAAATCCAATTGACGTTCAACGCCATATTTCTCAAAACCATTGATTGAACAAACGATCAAGGCTTTTTCACCTTCTGGTAACGTTTTTAAAAAATCAACGACATCAGAAACGCTGTGTTTTTTTACTTCGTTTCCTGAAATAGGTGAGAAGGTGCGACCAACGCGTGCAAAAAGGATTTTTAAATAATCGTAAATCTCCGTTGTGGTACCAACTGTTGAACGTGGATTACTTGAAATTACCTTTTGTTCAATCGCAACAGCTGGCGCAATTCCTTTGATATAATCTGTTTCTGGTTTATTTAATTTCCCCAAAAACTGTCGAGCATAAGACGATAAACTTTCGATGTAACGACGTTGTCCTTCAGCATACAAAGTATCAAAAGCCAAAGACGATTTTCCAGAACCCGAAAGTCCAGTAATGACCGTCATTTTCCCATGAGGAATGGAAACATCCATGTTTTTTAGGTTGTGAACACGGGCACCTTTGACTTCAATAAATTTTTGTTTTGACATAACTGTTTGCGAAGGAGTTCAAAGATAAAACAGTTTTAGAAAAGACTTGTTCGAAACGCGATAAAAAGAAAAAGTTTCATTTTTTTTTGGAAAATTCATTTTAGTTTGTACTTTAGCGAATATAATTCTAAAAAAAAGGTCGCCTATAAAACACGTATACGCTTAATAAGTTCTAAGATTTAAACTACTAAACGAGAAGTTATGATTATGAAGCGTATGGATGACCGTGAGTTGATCACATCATATATTGACGGAAACGAAAAAGCCTTTGAAGTATTGTTAATGCGTCACAAGGATAAGATTTACAGATTTGTGTATTTGAAATTACGCGACGCTGATTTGGCACAAGATGTTTTTCAAGAGACATTTGTAAAAATCATTAATACATTAAAAGCTGGGTCATATAATGAAGAAGGTAAATTTTTACCTTGGGCGATGCGAATTGCTCACAACTTGGTTATCGACCATTTCCGTAAAACCAATAAAGTTCGAATGATTTCTGAGTCTTCTTCAACAAAAGATGACTTCAATATTTTTAGTACACTTTCTTTGGAGGATAAAAATATTCAAGAATCTATGTCATACGATGAATTGGAAAAACAAATGGTTGATTTAATCGATCACCTTCCAGCTTCTCAACGTGATATTTTAAAAATGCGTATTTTCAGAGATATGTCTTTTAAAGACATTGCTGAAGCGGAAGATATCAGTATCAATACTGCTTTAGGTAGAATGCGTTATGCATTGATTAATATGCGAAAATTGATTGAAAAACACCAATTAGTTACAGATATTTAATGAAAAAGCTTCTATTGTTATTTTCGCTCGTTGCACTTGTTGCCTCTTGTTCTACGCATGATGCATGCAGTGGTTCTGTGCATGTGAAGATGCGCAATTTAACGGGGTTGGATGGTTGCGGATGGGTTTTGCAATTGAATGATAATTCCTATTTGGAAGCACAAAACTTGAACGAATTTGAAATAGAATTCGTCGAAGGAAAAGACTTGCATGTAAAATACGAAGAAGTCGACGGAGGATCAATTTGCATGGTTGGTAAGATTGTGAAAATTACCTGTTTGACTGAGGATTAGTTTTTGTTTATTGTAATTGAATACTTGAATTTTTAAAAGGATACTTGTATTAATTGAGATGGATTTTATTTCGCTAGACAAATGGTGATTTCCTTCCTTAGATAATTTACATACACGAAAAAGTGTTAAATTCGCCGCAAAATCTTTTACAATGGGACGGTTAATTATACTTTTTTATTTAATTTCTCTTTACGGTTTTGATTCATTGGCTCAACGTTTTTTAGTTGAACGAAATAGATTCGGAGTATGTTATTCCGAAGGTTTTAACATGAATCGCTCGAACTCCGATGTTTTTTTGGTTAAAGACTTTATTTCATCAGTAAGATCAATAGGCGGTCTTTATGAACACCAGTTTAGCGATCTTTTTGGCTTAAGAGTAGGGGCATCTCTTGAGTTTTCGAAAGCAAGTTTTATAGACAATTCTGAGGACACAATTGCTTTGTTTTTCTCTAGCTCTGCTCCATTTCATGTGCTTCAAAGTCCCATGAGTTATAAAGAATATGTGGCATTACATGAGAAATACACCCAAACATCTGGAATTTCTGGTCAGTTTAACTATGCGAAATTTCGTTTCAGTTATTTGTCAATGCCTTTTATGGCAGTATTCCGGTCCAAACCATCCAAACTCAATCGTTACTACTTTTCCACTGGTGTTCGATTGAACTTAAAAATTCGAACTACACAAATGATGCAACGAATGCATTTAATGTCTGATTCAGTAACATTTGAATATAACAATTACAAAATGCTTACAACAGATGATCATCGAATTAATTCAAATCTTTTGTTCGGAATTGGCTTTGAACATTGCTACAAAGGAAAATCAACAGTGAATGTGGAGTTGCAATTCGATTTACCAATATCCAATAAGTTTAAATCAAACTCATCGGATGGGACATTAATCTTAGGAAGTGATAATTTTCCATATTTCAAGATACCTAACGCTAACACTCCGTATGAAAATAATAGTCTTCGACAGCAGCAAATTAGACTTTCAATTGGATTTTTATTTTAAGTAATGAACATGAAAAGTTATCATCTGTTAATATTCTTTTTTATCAATTCTTATTTTAGCTACGCTCAGACTGATTTTAATAATTATGTTACAATTAAATCAAAGGGAGAAGTTAATCAATTATTATTTCAAGACCCATCAAAGCGTATTAAAAGGGAGATGGAATTGAATGATAGATCAATAAAGAATACCATTGATAGAAGAGTTTTTGTTACCGAAAATGTTTACAAAACACAAGACTTATTTAATTCTGGAAACTGTGTTTTTGGTGATGAAATTAGTGAACATGGTCAAAAAATTGTGAATGCTTTATTAAAGCAAAATGATACCACAAAAAATAAGTTTGAAGTGATAACATATAAACACTACAAACCATTTTGTTTTATTACCTATAATGGATTGATTTGTTATTCAACTGGATTGATCAGTAATCTTGAGAATGACGCACAATTAGCATTTGTTTTGGCAATGGAAATTGCTCATTTTGAGAACAAAAAAGCAGAAGATTTTCTGAGAAACGTGCTCTTTGATAAAAACACTTCGAGCTGTATGTATATTCCTAATTATCCATTTGATGAGGATTGTGATGTATATGAAAAAGCAGTTTCATTCTACAAAAATGCAGGTTTTTCACTTTCAGAACTTAACCGTGTGTACAAGGTTTTGAATTACAGTTATTTACCTTTCGATGAATTTGAGGTGAATTTAAGTTGTTTTGAATCTCCAAAATCAAAACTTCCTTCTCTATTATTGAATGAAGCATCACTTAAACCAATTCCAGAATTTAATAAAGAAGAAGATAATAACCAGTATTATGATAGGCATAAAAAACTAATTTCTGTAATAGGAAATGAAAATTTAAATGCTGAGGGAGAAATATTTGTTTCGGAAAAAAATGAGTTTGAAAGAATTAAAGATTTTGCATGTTTCGAATCAGTTCGCTCCATGGTATTAACTAAAAACTTTGCAAAAGCACTTTATTCGATCTTAATCCTAGAAAAAAAGTATCCAAATTCTACGTTCTTAAAACACCTCAAAGCGCAAACTTGGCTTGGAATTTATCAATATAAAAAGAACGATCGATTAAACGAAATTTTGATACCTACTAAAGAAGCTGTTGGACAATCAGGTGAAATTAATTATTTTTTAAAGGCATTGGATTTAAGAAATCTAGCATTTTTATCATTGAGAATTATTAATGATTTACATCAGGAGAATCCACTTGACATAGAATTGAATTCCATCAATAATTTAATGTTGAAAGAATGTGCACTTGACGAAAAAATAGATTTGAAGCATAACATTAAGTTGTACGTCGCTAGACAAGATTCATCATACATCAAACGATCTTCAAGTGAATCGAATAACATTCAAAAATCCGTGAGTGATTCTCTTTTTGCCAATTTCTATCTTTCTCAACTAGAAGGAATTTCTAGAGACTCGATTTCGCTCCACTATATTGATTCAATTCTGGAAAAAGAAAAGATTAAAAAGATTGAAAATCAAAATCCGATTGAAGAAAATGAAGAGCTTCAAGTTGTGGAAAAAAGTAATTTAATTTTACCAGGATTAAGTGATTTTACCCTTTTAGATCCGAGAATAAATGCCCAAAATGGTTCGTCAGATGATTACATCAGGGACAAAATACTAGAAGGACTTTTCAAGGAGTCACTATTGATTGCAACGAATGAACTATCTGTTAAAACGGGATTCGTTAAACGGGATGAAACGGAAGTTTTAACACTTGAACAGTATAATAGGAATTGTATTTTGGCTACGTATGAGAATCAATATACATCCTTGGAGGATAGTGTTAACTTTCCAGTTGATTATACAGAATTACACTCGATGTTAGCGAAAGATAAAAAAATGAAATTGATGTCTATCAATTATACACGTGTTTATAATCCAGATTACAACTATGCTCTTTTTGTTTTTTCTGCATTATTTCCGCCAATAATTCCGTATACAATTTTAGGTCATTTACCATCAAAATACCTTGATTCAGGAAATTCTTACGTTACTTTTTCAATGACTGATTTTGAAACTGGTGAATTGCTTTTAAATCAAATTGTATATATCAACTTTCCCATAAATTTAAACAATTTGGCGTCCTTCTTTTATAATAATTTTAGCCCAAATAAATAAACAAATTATAACTAGATGAAATCACTTTTTCCCACATTTTTGATTTTGTTTTTTTTCACATTAAAGCCCTACTGTCAAACTGTAGGTATGTTTGGAAAAAGAAATTTCTTAGAAATAAATTCAGTAAATAATTCTCCGATAATAGCAAATTTAATTAGTAGCCTTCTTACGAATCAAACGTATTTAAATAGGAACAGATTTGGCTTGTTGAATACAGGAATTCACACTGAATATGGTCGCGTGATTAATAATAATTTGTCATTATCATTGGAGTTAGGCTATGATGTTCTTCGGTTTGATTTTTTTAAGGATCAAATCTTTACCGAAAATATTGGGTTAACAGATGAATATAAAGGTAAGGTTGTAATAAATGATCGATGTATTTCGATCATGCCTAAAGTTTCATTTGTTGGAAAAAATGGTTCTTTGCCAATTGGTTACATGCACCAAATTGGAATAGGTTATTTTCGAATGTCTGGTGACTTAATTTCTGATAAAAAGCATTACAAATGGTCTGATATTGCAAACGAAGCATCTTTACCTGTTGAAGACGTTTATCGACAAAAAAATGGTTATTCCGTACAATATACCTTCAAACTGCGTTCGGCTATACGAAAGAGATTATTAATTAATTATGGTATAAGTTACCATCTCAATATTGTACAAAATTCATTTATTTTGAGTAAACAATTAGATTGGAGTGTCTTTTCAGAACTGCAAAAAACGACAAATTTGATTTCGTTTGAATGTGGATTGACTTATTGCTTCTAATTTACAACTGCATGTGACGCTCTTTCTTTTCTTCGAAAATATCAGCGATGGTTACTAAAATTCCGGTTTCTTCAACATTTCCGAATTCAGGATTCACTGCTGTTCCAAATGTTTTCATTGTTGGAGACAAATTCATGTAGATATTTACAAGAGGTGGAATGAATTCACCGTTTTCACGAACTGCGCTGTTCAACACTTTGAATCCGTCTTTAAAATCCAAGCCTTTCAATTGCCCTTCAACATATGCACGGTCGTAATTCTGAACTAAGGGATGAAATGGTTTCATCAAATTTTCTTTGTCAGGAAAATAGTGATTCATAAAATGCAACAAGAAATCACGGCTAGCAGTATTGTAATTCGGGTACATCGTCACTTTACCAAAGAAATACTTAATTTCTGGATTAAAAATTACCAAAGCGCCTAAACCATCCCAAATGTTGTCCAAAGCAAATAATCCTTTGCGTGGATTTACAGTCGGTTGGAAATTTGGCTGAACCCATGATCTTCCAAGTTCAATTGTATAAGGTAAATAATTCTTAATGAATTGCTCTGAAAAATCAAAATAATGTGTTGTTGAGAGTAGTATTTCTCCCGTTTTTTCATCTATCGCTTCTGAACATTTTATGTAACGATATCCACCAACTATTTCTTCATCTTCAGGTGACCAAACGATTAATTGCTTGTAACATTTATCGTTCGTATCAAATTCATCCAAATCGACTGATAAACCTGTTCCACCACCAGAAGCACGAAAAGTTACTTCGCGTAAACGACCAATTTCCTGAAGTGTATTCGGTGCATTGTGTTGGTCAATAATGTATATTTCATTATCACCTTTGCGTGTTTTTCGCACAAAACGATCTTGAGTGAGTTCAGATTTAATAATCTCTTTATCAATTGGGGAAATAATTGGTTCCATAATTTATTTTTTTGAAAGTTCGTAAACTTTTGCTTTTACATCTTGAGCTAAATCACGTTCTGAACGCTTTTTATCAAATTTGCTCGGTAAAATAGGTTTACCAACTGTAAATGTCATTTTTTTATTGCGCTGTTTAAACAATTCATTTGAAAGGTAAAGCATTTCAATATTTGCTTTTATACCAATGAATTTTCTAAAATTCGCCAGACGGTAAAAGAAATTGGATAATTCGCCATCGATAAAAACTGGAATGATGGGTTGGTCCATTCGAATAGAATAGGTCACAAACGTTTTTTTCCAATCCAAATCGCGTACTTCTCCTTTCACTTTTCGACTAACCAAGCCAGCAGGAAAAATACAAACTGCTTCATCGCTTTCAAAAACATCATGAATTTGTTGTCGAACAGTACCTTCGTTTTTTCCATGTTTATTAACTCCGACGAATAATCCGCGTAGATTGGTTAAATTCATCAATAAGTCATTTACGATAAATTTTAAATCTGTGCGGTGATTTTGCAGAGCAGAAACAAAAGCTAAAGCGTCCATTCCCCCAAGCGGATGGTTCATAGCAATAATTACTTTTCCATCCTTTGGAATGTTTTCAATGCCTTTTACTTCGATTTGAATATTGAAATACTTGATAACTTCCGTGCAGAAATCAGCATTGTAATCATCTTTGTGCTTGATCAAAAAATCATTGATTTCGTCTTGATGAAGAATGCGTTTTAAATAGGAAATAACAAAGCCAGGAAGCCATTTTGCTAGCTTCGGACTTTTGCTTTGAATCAATCGTTTGATATCAATAAATTTCTCGTCACTCATCGTAAGTACAAAATTACAAATATAAGATTGATTGAATTTTTAAGTTAATTGACTTTTATCCACAAATTGTTCTTGAATTCTTCCTTTAATTTTAGGTTGTAGTAGGTTATTCTTCCTTCAATATTGCTTAGATTTGCATGAAAATTACGCACCAAGAAATGATACAATTGTCTGAGCGCCTGTTGGCAATGGAAGAATCGGCTACGATTGCGATGTCGAGAAAAAGTAGAGAATTAAAAGCAGAAGGGAAAGATATTATTTCCTTGAGCTTGGGGGAACCTGATTTCTTTACACCTCAATTTATTAAAGATGCCGCAGTGGAAGCGATGGAAAATAATTTCACGATGTACACGCCAGTTCCTGGATACGATGATTTACGTGAAAGTATTTCATTGAAATTTAAGCGAGACAATGGATTGGATTATACAAAAGATCAAATTGTTGTTTCAACGGGTGCAAAGCAATCCATTGCAAATGTTGTTTTGTCAATAGTTGGTCCTGGTGATGAAGTAATTGTTCCTGCTCCTTATTGGGTTTCGTATTTAGAAATCGTTAAAGTGGCGGAAGGAACTCCAGTTGTCATTAATGCTGGGATTGAGAATGATTTTAAAATCAACGGAAAACAGTTGGAGGCAGCAATAACACCGAAAACTAAAATGTTGATTTTCTCAACACCATGTAATCCTACAGGTTCTGTTTATACAAAAGAAGAATTAAAAGATTTAGCGGATGTCTTGAAAAAATATCCGCACATTGTTGTGATTTCTGATGAGATTTACGAACACATAAACTTCATTGGTAAACATGAAAGTTTAGCTCAATTCCCTGAAGTTTATAACCAAGTCGTTACAGTTAATGGTGTTTCAAAAGCATGGGCGATGACAGGTTGGCGTTTGGGATACATTGGTGCTCCAAAAGTAATTGCGGATGCTTGTAATAAAGTGCAAGGACAATTTACTTCTGGTACATGTTCAATTACTCAAAAAGCGGCAATCGCGGCTATGAAAGCTGATCCTTTAGTATTGAAAGACATGATTGCAGCATTTAATAACCGTAGAAAATTAGTATTAACAGCATTGAATGAAATGCCAGGGGTGAATGCGAATGTTCCTGTTGGAGCGTTTTATGTCTTCCCGGAAATTGCTTCATTCTTTGGTAAATCCTACAATGGTTTCACTGTTCATAACGCTGACGATATGTGCATGTATTTGTTATCTGAAGCTTTGGTAGCTTTGGTAACAGGAGATGCTTTTGGAGATCCAAATTGTATTCGTATATCTTATGCCGCTTCAGAAGAGACATTAACTGAAGCAATGAAACGCATTAAAGCAGCATTAGCAAAATTAAATTGATGGATTTTAAATCAGTATTTGAACAATTTAACGGTAAACGCATTCTAGTTATTGGAGATGTGATGATCGACGCGTACATGCGTGGAAAAGTTAATCGCATTAGTCCTGAAGCACCCGTTCCAATTGTTAGTCTTGAAAAAGTTGAAGATCGACTTGGGGGCGCTGCAAATGTTGCTATCAATTTAGAAGCAATGGGAGCAAAGCCGATTATTTGTTCAGTTGTTGGAACTGATTCGTACGGTAATGATTTAAAAAACCTGTTAGAAGAGGCAAATATTTCTTCAGAAGGTTTGGTGTTGAGTGAAGGACGTAAAACAACGGTTAAAACGCGCGTTATAGGAAATAATCAACAATTGTTGCGCATCGATTCTGAACAAACAAATCAAATTTCGGCGAACGAAGAATCTGCCTTGTTGAATTCTGTTAAAAAATTAATAGCCTCAGGATTGGACGGAATTATTTTTGAAGATTACAACAAAGGAGTTTTAACGCCACAAATTATTTTAGCAGTTATTACTTTAGCGAATGAAAATGGGATCGTAACAACAGTTGATCCGAAAAAAGATAATTTCTTTGAATACAAAAATGTTACTTTGTTCAAACCGAATTTAAAAGAGTTAAAAGAAGGATTGGGTGTTGATTTCTCATTTGTAAAAGAACCTAAAAAGTTTGAAAGCGCGATTGATGAATTAGAAGCTCAATTAAACAATCAAATTTCTTTTGTAACGCTATCTGAACATGGAGTTTTCATTAAAAAAGAAGACAAAAAGCACTATGCACAAGCACATATTCGCAATATCGCCGATGTGAGTGGAGCAGGAGATACTGTTATTTCCATTGCTACTTTGTGTTTAGTAATTGGTTTAGAAGCTGGACTTATCGCTGAGATTTCCAATATTGCTGGTGGTTTGGTTTGTGAGAAAAGCGGCGTTGTATCAATCAGCAAAAAACAGTTGTTAGAAGAAACAATTAAATTATTGAAGTAAAGAAACTTTATCCTTGGCACATTGTTTAAGGATTAATTGCAACAACAAGTTGCAGAAAAAATAAAACATGTCAGAAAGAAAAGTAGTTAAGCCATACGGAGATGTAGATCGCTCGAAAAAAGAAGAAGTGGCTGAGATGTTTAATAACATTTCAAAAAAATATGACTTTTTAAATCATTTTCTATCACTTGGAATCGACAAGATTTGGCGTCGAAAAGCAGTGAACATGTTGCGTGAAATTAAACCAGAGCGTATTTTGGATCTTGCGAGTGGAACCGGTGATTTTGCAATTCAAAGTTTGACATTGAATCCAAAAGAAATTGTTGGAATGGACATTTCTGAGGGTATGTTGGAAGTTGGACGTGAGAAAATGAAGAAACATGGCTACGATTCAATCATTTCAATGCGTTTAGGAGATTCTGAAGATTTGCCTTTTGAGGATAATTACTTTGATGCATTGACAGTTGGATTTGGGGTTCGTAACTACGAAAATCTTGAAAAGGGATTAGCAGAAATGCTTCGTGTAGTGCGTCCAGAAGGAAAATTAATCATTTTGGAATTTTCAAAACCAAAGAAATTTCCTGTTAAACAGTATTATGCCTTCCATTCAAAATACATCATTCCGTTCTTCGGTAAACGCATTTCTAAAGACGAAAAGGCGTATGCCTATTTGCCAGAATCTGTAGCAGCTTTTCCTGAAGGTGAAGATTTTAAAAACATTATGAAAGCTGTTGGATATAAAAATGTTCAATCTCGTTTGGTTTCAGGTGGGATTGCAACAATCTACAGTGGAACAAAATAATGCAGTCAATCCTTGACATACAATATCGAAAAAAGACATACGTTCTAAACGCTATGAAGAAAGGCGTTTTCATTTTACTCATGTTCAATTCTATTAATGGGTTTTCTCAAAAGGAAAAGCCAATGAATTATCGTCGATTTGATGAAAGAACCTTGCATTTCGGTTTTATGTTGGGGTTTAATTCAGCAAGTTTTACAGCTTATCCGGTAGAAGATGCATATGCTTTGTATGGTTTAAAATCGTTGGTGATTAATTCTCAACCTGGAGGACAAGTAGGTATTGTTTCAACATTGAAATTGGGTACTCCAGTTGTTCGATTGCGCTTTTTACCGTCATTGTCATTTCAAGAACGAGCAATTGAATATACATACACAAATCCTGATCCAACAGAAACTTTTGATTTAAAAGCAGAAGAACGCGTGAATTCAACCAATTTGGATTTCCCATTGATGTTTCAATTTAGAACATTGCGCTACAATAATTTTGCTTCCTATGTATTGTTGGGTGGACAATATTCCATCGATTTACAGTCTCAACAGGATGCTTCCCAAAGTTTTATTGATCCATTTATTAAAATAAAGAAACACGATTTACAAGGACAAGTTGGTGGAGGAGTAGAATTTTTTGCGCCTTATTTTAAATTTGGGATTGAATTGAAATATTCACACGGGTTAATAAATTCATTTATTCAAGATAACACACCACCCTCTAAACCAATTGATTTGATGTATAATAGAGTTTGGTGGGTTTCTTTTATTTTCGAAGGATAACATGAGTCTTAGTGTCCAATTTCAAATTCTACCGGAGCAAGTGGAAGATCAGGCTTTTTTAAAGTCTCGAATACAGCAAGAACTTGGTTTGAAGTCAGATGACTTCACTTTTGAATGGAAAAAACGCAGTATTGATGCTCGCAAACGTCAAATAAAACTGAATTGTTCATTTGATGTTTATCTGAAAGGTGAGTTTCCACTAAAAGACAATTACTTTGAACCAAAAGATTGTTCTCAACAAAAAGCAATTGCAATTATTGGTGCTGGTCCAGCTGGCTTATATGCTGCTTTGCGCTGTTTAGAAGTTGGAATAAAACCGATTGTTTTTGAACGTGGAAAAGATGTTCGATCTCGTAGACGTGATTTAGCTAAGTTAAATAAAGAAGGAATTGTAAATGCTGAATCCAATTACTGTTTTGGAGAAGGAGGAGCAGGAACCTATTCAGACGGAAAATTATACACACGCTCAAAAAAACGTGGAGATGTAGAAAAGGCATTGAGATGGTTTGTCCATTTTGGTGCAGAAAAAGATATTTTGGTGGATGCTCATCCACACATCGGAACGAATAAATTACCGAATATAATTGTGGCAATGCGTGAAGAAATCATCAAGTATGGTGGCGAGGTACGTTTTGAGTCAAAATTAACGGATTTAAAAATTGAAAATGGTGCAATTAAAGCCATCGAAATAAATGGTTCTGAATGGTTTCAGTTTGATAATGTAATTTTAGCAACTGGACATTCAGCACGTGATGTTTTTGAGTTATTGCATTCACGAGGTGTTAAAATAGAAGCAAAGCCATTTGCACTTGGTGTAAGAATTGAACATACACAAGATTTAATTGATTCGATTCAATACCATGGAAGGTTGAACGATGATTTTGTTCCGCCAGCTTCTTATTCATTGGTTACCCAAGTTGATGGGCGAGGAGTTTATTCATTTTGTATGTGTCCAGGTGGAATTGTAGCTCCATGTGCAACAGAGCAGGAAGAAGTAGTGACAAATGGTTGGTCACCTTCAAAACGCAATAATCCATATTCAAATTCTGGTATTGTTGTGAGCGTTTCGCCATCAGACTTTCCAGGTAAAGAAAATGATCCATTCATTTGTTTAAATTTTCAGAAGGAAATTGAAAAAAGAGCATGGGAATTAGCTGGTAAAACTCAAAGAGTTCCTGCACAACGCATGTTGGATTTTGTCCAACGTAAAAAATCAAAAGACTTTCCCCGTTCATCGTATCAGCCTGGAATTGTGAGTGTAGAAATGGACGAAGTATTTCCAAAATTCATTGCAGATCGATTACGACAAGCATTCAAAGATTTTGGTAATAAAATGAAAGGTTATTTGACAAATGATGCTGTTTTGCATGCACCAGAATCACGAACCTCTTCACCAATTTCAATTCCTAGAAATTCTGAAACATTGGAACATATCGAAATTTCAGGGCTTTATCCATGTGCTGAAGGCGCAGGTTACGCAGGAGGAATCATCTCTGCGGCAATCGATGGGATGAAATGCGTTGACGCAATCGTTGAAAAATACAAAGATGAAAACTAAGTTGTTTAAAGATAGAATTCACATTTTTTCTTTTCTGTTCTTTCTGATTTCTCCTATTTATGCAATTTTTTCTCAAAGTGATACGATTGCAGTTGATTATTCTAAGCCGTGCAATTGGGCAGTTTTACCAGGGAATTCCCCAGAACAATTACAGCGTTTTGGAGCAAAATCCTTGAATGATTCTATTGATGTGTTTTATGTTTATCCAACGCTTTTAACAGATAAAAAAGACAAACGTTGGAACGTGGAAATGGAGGATTCAATTCAACATGAAATGGTTTTGAATGGTCCAATACAGTTTCAACTTTCCGCTTTTTCTGAAGCAGGAAATTTATATGCTCCATATTATCGACAAGCGCATTTACGTTCTTATTATGAATTGGAGAATGGTGGGAAAGAAGCTTTGTTGTTTGCTTATGCGGATGTGAAATCTGCTTTTGAATATTATCTAAAGCATTATAACAAGGGTAAGGGAATAATTTTAGTAGGGCATAGTCAAGGTTCTACGCATTTGGGTTTTATTCTTCGCGATTATTTTGATGGGAAAAAACTTCAAGATCAATTGATTGCTGCATATATTCCTGGAATTGGTTTCGAAAAGAATGAATTTCAAACAATTCCTTTGATGACAGATTCTTCTCAAATTGGAGGGTTTGTAACTTGGAATACGTTCAAACGCAAATTAGACAAAGAATCGTATGTTTTTTACAAGAACAAGGCATGTATTAATCCTGTAACTTGGAATACTACTGAAGTAGCTGGTCGCGAATTGCACAGGGGATTTTTATTTTCAAATGGAAAATTCTATAAACAGAGCTTTTCAACGCATTTAGGAAATGGAATAGTTTGGATTTCAACTCCACATTTTCCTTTTCGATATCTAGCATTTACTATGAAACATTATCATGTTGGAGATATTAATTTGTTCTGGGAAGACATTCGATTGAATGTCTTATATCGTGCTAGAATGTATAAAGAAAAGCATTAAAAAAGGCCTTCATTTCTGAAGACCTTTCTTAGAATGTATAATTATTTATTTTCGAACTAATTGTAGGAATCCGTGTCCAGTGAATTCTGTACCATCAACTCCTGTCACTAAATATTTGTAGAAATAAGTCCCTTCTTCAGCAGCGGCTCCACTTTCTGTTTTACCGTTCCAAGCTGGATTCATTCCTGTTCCTTCAAACATTTTATTTCCCCAACGGTTAACAATTGTCAAGGTAACATTAGATTGATTTGTAACATCCAAATAAAACAAATCATTCATTTGATCACCATTTGGAGTGAACACGTTTGGAACAACAATTACAGGGACAGGTAGAATACAACTTCCGTCATCAACCATAGCTGTTGGATCGAAATTCAAGGCTAACGGATTTGTACATCCACATTCTACAATAGCAATTGTTGTATATGCTGTATCACCACAAGTTGGTGAAGACAATGCAACCAACATTACTGTAGCACTCGAAGTATAAGTTTGTGTTTGAGAACTCAAATCATTCAATGTTGCTGTGTTTCCGTTTCCGAAATCGTAATAGTAACTTGTAGAATTTTGACTTGAATTGGTGAAGGTTACCTCTAGCGGATTACAACCGGCTTGCACATCTGCAGTAAAAGAAGCAGTTGGTGGATTCAACATATCAACGAAAACTGAATCCGATACTTGACAAACGGCATCTTCCACTGTTAAGTAATACCAACCAGATGGAATATTTGACCAAACAGAAGCGGTAGGACCAGGAGTGCCAGCAGCATTTTCCCATGAATAATAAACTCCATGTGAAGGTGTAACTGTTTGCCCTGTTACAATACCTGATACAGCACCATCTGGATCACATGCACTTGCAGGGAAAGAATATATCGTGTCAATAGCGAGTAACTGATTTATCACTAATACAACACTATCTTGTCGCACATAGTTACATCCATCGTGAATGGTAACATAATAAGTTAATGTATCATGTTCAAGTCCTGAAGATGGTAAAACAGTTGGATTTGTTGTGCTTGGGGTTGACCAATCATACGTGTAAGGTCCCGTTGAATTACCAATGTTTGTAACACCTACCGTTGGAGAAAAAGTTGGACAATATGAATAAACTGTATCAACCAACGAATAGGTCATCGCATCTGGATAAACACTAATTGTTACTATTTGAGATGTACATTGGTAATTTCCAAGTGTGTCATAGACCATTGCTTGAAAAGTTGTATCTCCAGTCGGAACAGCCCAAAAAGAATCAGTATCTGTTAAACCATTATCCCAGTTAACAACTGTGTTAGATCCACAAGGTGTACCTGTTGCATTGATTACAATGTTTTCAATCCCCCAGTTATCACAACATGAACCTGAAGATTGAGTTTGAATCCATCTAAAAGCTGTAGAAGTCGTTTGTGCCGCTAAAGGAATTGGAACGGTGAATGTGCTCCATGAAGTGTATGGAGTCGTTTGTCCGGCTGCAACAATGCTCGTTGAAGTGTTTGGGTTGGTTGGTAACTCAAATCCACCTGGAGAATAATAGACAATAGTTACCCATGTTACACCTCCGTCTAAAGAGTATTGCAAAGAAACACCTTCGTCCTGTTCATCTGGTCCTTCACAAGGAGATGCACCACCTTGCATTGAATAAACCATATCAAAAGAAAGTACCCCTCCACAAAATACATCGTAAGATGCACTTGTAATACCAGGTGTACCTGATCCTGCAGATGAAGCCCAATAATAAGGCGTGTTTGTTGGGTTTTGTCCACATGGAGTAGAAAAACTAGTTCCTCCAGCTGCAGTCCATCCTGTTGGAATACTTGCACTGTTGAAATTAAATGATTGTCCTGCGTTTAATAAATTGGAAACTGAAGTAATTAATACTGAATCACCAATACAGACCGTTGAGTCCATTGGCGTGATCGTAATAGTACAAATAGATTGAGCATTCACAACAGCGTTGAATGACAAACCAAGAATTAATGTAGCGAATATTTTTTTCATGATCTTTTTATTCAACGATTAGGTTATTGATTACAGGTTGAATAAATTTCCAACCTCCAGCTAAATTAGGATTGTAAATTAAACGGATCAGTTCACTTTTATTGAAAGAACAATCACCTTCAATCACCGAATTTGCAGGAATAGTTAAATTGTAATAAAATTCGTACCCTTCCGCGCATCCACTGCATCCTTCGAAATATTGTAGACCGAAATTGTAAGTTAGGTATTTATCAGTTGAAGAAAGATTTTCAACTTTCATGAAAGCATAAACTAAAGGTTTTTCAAGACCTTCAATTTTACATTCAGCACGTTTTACGTAAAAATTCACATCGTTTTTTGATTCGATTAACTTCCAATCTGAAGTTAATTCAAAATTACTTTGTCCAAAGGTAATTTGGGAAAAGAGCAGAAAAAACAAACCTAAAAGGGCTATTTTTTTCATTTTAAAGTTGTTAAGCATACAATTTAATTTGTAACTAATTAATACTATTTGTGCGAATAAAGAGAGTGGCAAAATTAATAAACTTTGAAGTCAAATCATAATTTGAAGTTGTTAAACTTATGATGAATTCTATCTCGAGACGTTTGATTTTAAACTTTAGTTGCACTTAAAGAGTAGACCAATGGAATTTTATTTTCGAATGGTTCAAGTTGGTATTTTTTATCGTCGATTTTAACCGTTTTATTAAAACAGTCGTAGGGTGAATAATCATATTCTTGAAAACTCTCAATAGTCAGACCAACCTTCAAAATAGATTGAAAAACATCTGCTAAACTGTGATTCCAACAACAGTATTTTTCAGACAAATTAGCTGTTTTATCTGCATAAGTTCCCTCTTCAATTTCAATGATTGGATGAACATTGAAATAGTGATATTTAACTTCTGTGAAATCGTCATCAAACATCCACACGACTGGATGGAATTCGACAAAAATAAATCTTCCAGAAGGTTTTAAAAAACGATCAATAATTTTTGCCCATTTGTTTAAATCGGGAAGCCAGCCTATTGTTCCATAGGATGTAAAAACAATATCAAATTGTTCGTCAAGGTGCTTTTCTAATTCATAAACATCTGAACAGATGAATCGAACATTTTCGCCACATAGTTCATTCAGCTCATTTGCTTTTTCAATTGCTTTGTCTGATAAATCAACTCCTGTAACTTTTGCTCCCATGCGAGAAAGTGAAATTGTATCTTGTCCAAAATGACATTGCAAATGGAGAATTTTTTTGTTGGAAAGATCTCCTAACAAATCAAGTTCAATCGAATTCAGAGAATTACCGCCAACAATGAATTCTTTCACGTTGTAAAATTCTGAATCAAAATGAACAGCGGTTTTTTCATTCCATGTTCGTCGATTAATTTCAATGTAATTTTCAACTTCTTTCATTCTCAAAACAATTTTTAGCTAAAATAACTCAATTGTTTGATTTGATGAGTTTGATGGTTATTACTTCACCATTTTGGTTAAGCAATTTAACACTATAAATACCTGATGGCCAGAGACTCGTATTGATTTGTTCAATAAGGCTTGGTTTATCATTTGAATAAATTAATTGTCCAAGTGAATTGAAGATCGTAATTTTTTCTATTTGACTCTTAACCTCAATAGTAAATGTTTCATTGGTTGGATTTGGGAATAGTTTTGAAATGGTTGATTTTTGAATTAGACTTAAGTCTGATTGTCCGCAGCTGGTGCTGAAAATTGAATTAGAATTAAAACGGTTTTCAGCGGGATTAGACGAACTATTCATAGGATGTGGTGCTCCAATTGTTGCATAATATGCTGGTTGTACGAAAGGTGGATTTTGTGTGTAAATTAGTGAGCTTTCCGAAATGTTTTGGGTTCCAGCTGGCACAATTGTTCCTTTATTATTGTTGCCAATCAGTAAGTGATTTATTCCTGAAATTGTATAATTTACAACACTGTAAGGGAAGGAAGTATTCGGAATTTCAGTAGCGATAATGTTTTGTGATGGGGAAGTGGCATCACTGAAAAATACACCGAAACTTGCAGCCCGATTTCTGAAAAAAGTATTAAAAGGTCCGTTTGCTCCATGCGAATTGTCAATAACAATGTTTTGTCCAATATTCTGTTCAAATAAATTTAAATAGGGGTAATTACCATGTAATACCATATCACCAGATGAGTTGCTAGGTAATAGTGGATTGACTTCTGTCCAATAGGGTTCCTCCGAATAATTATATGCAAAAACATTGCAATTTGCACCTGCTTGTAGGATCATGGAATGGCGTAAATGTTTGAAAATATTGTCTTCTATTAGACATTCATTTGTTGTAAAATGGAGCATTACGCCATATGCTCGTCCACCATCTCCATATCCAAAAGCGTCATGAAAATAGCAGCGATTTACAGCTAGGTTACTAGAGAATTCTGCTTCCAAATGAGCAAATGTTGTGTTTTTTGATTCTATTCCAGCAACCCAACAATTTACAGCATAACTAAAATGAATGTTACTTGCTTGTTCGGGAGCTGTGTTATCCATTCGCTCAATTGAGATACATTCGATGCCGCAATTTTCGACAGGGTTGATCTTTTTAATATAAGGTGTGTATTGTGTGTCATAATTCAATCTTAATTTCGATTTTAACAGGATATTGTTTCCGTTAATACTTTCTATTTGAATAATTTGACCAACCGTATTAGCAGCCCAACTTGAAGTAATGAATTGTGCATCATTTTGAATCAGTTGAATCCAATCGCCTTCTTGAAAAAGCGTTGGATTATGAACTACTATGATTGAATCGTTCAGCTGATGATTTTGCACCAAATAGCTTGTGTCCGCTAGTGATTGTCCGTGAATTGTTATTCCGTGTCCAGAATTTGCGTGTTGAACGATGAATTTGGTCAAACTTGCACCTTCACCTTTTAATAATGTGTTACTAGGAATTGCAATTGTTTGTTGGAAAAGATAATTTCCTGCTGGGAAAAAGAGTGTTAAATTTTCACCGTTGTGTTGTGATAAAAAATTAGTAAAAGCAGCATCATTTGGAGTAATGCCATCACCAAACAATCCATTTAATGCCATGTTGAATTGAATGAAGTTTGAGGTATTTGTGTCTTTTATTCCTGCTACTGACCAATCGGTTTTACGATTATTAGGAATTAATTGTGCACTAAGATTCAGTCCAACAAAAAGGGTAAATAAGAATGAGATCAAACGCATTTTTTCGGATTTGATTAAACAATAAGCTGAACCAAAGTTAATCTCATCTGAAAAAACAACTACAAGTAAATTGATTTATCTACTTAAAATACAGAAATATACGTAGTTCTATTTTTGACGTCGAATAAATTCAGAAACTAAAATGCCTGTTGCAACACCAACATTTAATGATTCAGCATTGCCATAGCGTGGAATTGAAATTGCTTCATTGATATACTGAATATTCTCTTGTGAAATTCCTTTTCCTTCATTTCCCAGAAGAAGCACTCCGTTTGGCAAATCTGATTTTTTATAAATGTTTTCTCCTTCAAGTAAAGCACCGTAAATTGTCGATTTACAAGATTTTAGCCATTTTCCTAAATCTACATAATTAAGCTGAACTCTAAAAATTGCGCCCATACTCGCTTGTACAACTTTGGGGTTGTAGCAATCAACTGTATTTTTAGAACAAATGATTGTTTGAATTCCATACCAATCGGCAATACGCATAATTGTCCCCATGTTTCCTGGATCTTGAATGTCATCCAGTGCTAAAACAAGTTGGTTGTCGATGGAAGGTCTTGATTTAATGATTTTTAATACAGCCAAGGCTTTGTTCGGTGTTTTTAAAGTTGAAATCATTTCAAGCTCTTTTTCACTTACTAATTGATGGTCAAATTCGGAAAGTTCCTCAGAAACAAAAGTCTCTGTATGAGCAATGTACTGAATTTGATTTTTGCAATATTCAATTGCTTCATGTACCATTTTTTCACCCTCAACTAAAAAGAGACCTTCTATTTCTCTATTTTTCTTTAGTTGCAATGAGCGAATCCACTTTATCTTATTCTTAGAAATTCCTGACACTTGACCAATATTATTATTTTTGTTGCTCATAAGTTATGAAAAGAGCACTCAAATTTACATATATTCTTTTGATTTTAGGAGCATTTCTTGTTGCTTGTAAGCAAACGAAGTATGTTCCTGAGTCAAAATATTTGTTGCAAAAGAATAAAGTTAAACTTGAAGACAAAGGCGTTTCGGAAGAAGATGTCTTGGCTGTGATTCGACAAAAGCCAAACTATAAGACACTTGGAATTAAAATGAAACTTTGGGCGTTCAATCGAATTGATTCAACAGCTGTTGCAAATAAACGATATTCTGAAAATCTCAAACTAAGGGAAGAAAATGCACGAAAATTAGAAAAACAAAACAGAATAAATGCTAAACGTATTGAGAGGGCTCGTGCCAAAGGCAAAAGTTTATATACCGAGAAAATAGTTCAATTAAAAGATACAGCGAATCCAAAATTGTTTTTTAGAGAATGGTTCAAATATAAAATCGGAGAAAAACCCATTGTTTTTGATAGTTTAATGTACCAGAAATCATTGGAGCAATTAGGTATCCTCTTAAAGAACAAGGGATACTTTTACGGTTCTGTCAATGGAGAGGTGAAGTACAAAAAAAACCGGAAAGCTGTTGTTAAGTATTCAATTAAAAGTGGACCTCAATACGTGATAGATTCGTTGTATATAGTTACCGACAATGAAATAGTTCGACAAGATTATATGTCTTTTGTGAGAAAAACTGAAGGAGCTAATTTGAAGGGGATGCCCTTTGATAAAGATTTATTAAATAATCATAGAGAACAAGTTGCGAAGTACATGAGAGATAATTTGTTATATGGTTTTAGTAGCTCACACATTAATTATATAGCAGATACCACTTATTCAACGATGACGGTTACTCTGGGAATTCGATTTACCGATCGACTTGTGAAATCAGAAATGTATGGTGATTCATTGGTTGCTGTAAAGTTCAAAGAATTTCGGGTTAAAAATGTTTATTTTCATATTGCAGATACAACCAATATTAAAGGAAATTTCCAGGCACAGGTAGAATCTTTAGGTTTATCGTTAGTGACAAACAATTTTCTTACAACAATTGATACGTTGCATTATGCAGTAATCAAAGATCATAAAGACCATTCTAAATTAGACACGAAGCGAATGGCTACGTTTTTGTACAATGGTGAGTTGGGCATTTCCCCTGGATTAATTGAGTGTCAAAATTATTTAGAGGAAGGAAATTCTTACAAAGAATATTATTTGGAACGGACTTTTTCACGTTTGATGCAGCTAGATTTATTTCAAGTTATTAAACCAGTTATTGTTGAAATTCCAAATTCTGCTTTTGTAGATGTTCATTATTATCTCGTTCCTTCTGAGAAACAAACTTTTGGTTTCGAGCCGCGAGCAACCAATTCAAATGGTTTTTTAGGAGTTGCAGCTTCAGTTAATTATTCGAATAAAAACATTTTTGGTGGAGGAGAAAAATTAACCTTATCGTTAAGTGGAGGTTTTGAATCTCAACCGCCAGTGTTTGCAACAACATTAGATGGACAACAAATAAAGCAAGCAGGACGAAGTTTTAACACCTTTGAAATTGGTCCAAGTATAAAATTGGATATTCCAGGATTGTTCCCAGCGAAAGTAACAGCTATGTCCAAAAGGCAGCGTCCTAGAACTGTAATTTCTACTGCTTACAATTATCAAGCAAGAAATGATTTTAAGCGCCATATTTTCCAGTTGAATTATTTATGGCGTTTTTATGTTGGAAAGACTCAAATTTTCCAAGCTGGTTTGCCTGGGATGTCAATTATTAAATTTGTACGAATTAATAATCAACCAGAGTTTCAAGCTAAATTGGATCAGTTAAATGATTTGTTCTTGAGAAATGCTTATTCGAATCAATTTATTTGGCAGGACTGGAAATTGACATTCGAATTCAACAACAAGGATCAAGATGATAAAAAGTCCA
Organism: Crocinitomicaceae bacterium; assembly: GCA_023262855.1. Taxonomy (GTDB): domain Bacteria; phylum Bacteroidota; class Bacteroidia; order Flavobacteriales_D; family Crocinitomicaceae; genus M0103. The sequence continues at coordinate 58,065 of JALQYQ010000022.1, read as the reverse complement.
ATTTCAGTTTATACATCAATTCTACGGTAGATCCAGCAGGGAATACACTGTCACTTTTTAAAGGAATACAAGATACGATTTCAAATGGCCAGCACGCTATTTTTGGGGTAGGTTATTCTCAGTTTTTAAGAATGGACAATGAAATCATCATGTCAAATCCAATTGGCAAGAAAAAGAGTCTTCATGCTCGTTTCCAATTCGGAGGTGGAAAACCGTATGGGAATTCAACCACTTCAATGCCTTACGATTATAGTTTTTTTGCTGGTGGAGCCAATGATAATAGAGGTTGGAGAGCAAGAGCACTTGGTCCAGGATCATATAAATATTATTTAGATACTAATAGAACAGCTACACAAATTGGTGATATCCGTATTGGTGCATCAACTGAGTTTAGATTTGCTTTTGGTCCAGTTTTAAAAGGTGCAGTATTCGTTGATGCAGGAAATGTTTGGACATTCAATGATGATGTGAATCGAGTAGGTAGTAAAATTTCATCCAATTGGTATAAAGAAATTGCCGTTTCGACAGGATTTGGATTTAGAATGGATTTAGAATTTTTTATCATTCGTCTTGATATAGGATTGCCTTTAACAAATCCAGCTCTGCCAGCAGGAGAAAAATGGTTTTTTCAACCAAAAGACAAATTCTATCAAGAGGGAATTGACAAATTTGGAACGAATTATTCGAAATATTTACCGAAACCTTATATACCAAATTTCCATTTTGGTATTGGTTATCCTTTCTAAACTTATTCTTCCAAAACTGTCAAATTTGCAAAACGCAATAAGACAGTTTTCGCTCCATGATGTGGAAAAAATATAGTTGCTTTTTTGTCCGGCCCTTCGCCTTCCAATTTTGTAACTTTTCCTTTTCCAAAACGATCATGCATCACATTGTAACCTACTTTAATGTCTGCAGTAGTTTTGTTTGGAGTTGAAGAATTAGCAGATTTATTTAGATCAGCAACAGCTTTAAAGGATCCCGATGGAGCGCCCATTGTCTTGTTTAATCCGCCTGTAAATGGTTTATCAAAACTTTGAACACGACCTGATAATGATCTTCCCATACCACGTTGTGGTGTTTCAACGTTCAAATATTGCGGATCTATTTCATCAATGAAACGACTTGGTTCACTTGAGACTAAATTTCCCCAGATAAAACGAGAAGTAGCATAAGAAAGTGAACAAGTTGTTTTAGCTCTAGTCAAAGCAACATAAAATAAGCGTCGTTCTTCTTCCAGTTCAGTGCGAGAATTTAAGGCCATTTGAGATGGGAATAAATTTTCTTCCAATCCAACTAAGAAAACATGTGGGAATTCCAATCCTTTACTTGAGTGAATCGTCATCAAAGTAACATGGTTTTTCTCATCACCTTTGTCTTCATCAGCATCGGTTAATAGAGCAACGTCAATCATGAATTCAGAAAGTGAACTGTCGCCTTCTTCGCCTTGTGAAATCGTAAATTCTTTCAAACCAGCCAATAACTCTTCAATATTTTGATAGCGTTCAACTTCTTCAGGACCTTTGTCTTTTTCGTTGTACAATTCTTTCAGAATCCCAGAAGATTTAGCAATTGTTTGCCCTAAATCATAAGCATTCATTTTATCCAATGAGGCAGAAAAACTGTTAATCATTGTGGTAAATTCGTATAACTTTGTTTTTGTACCTGCGTTTAGTGCTACTGGATATTGATTTGTATTTGAAATCACATCCCACATACTTACACCATAATTATTTGCTGCAATAATGATGTTTTCAATCGAAGTTTTTCCAATTCCTCTTCTTGGATAATTGATGACACGTTTAAGTGCTTCTTCGTCCCGCGGATTCGTTGTCAATCGGAAATAAGCCAAAATATCCTTTATTTCTTTACGCTGATAGAACGAAAGTCCACCATAAATTTTATAAGGAATATTCAGTTTTCTCAATGCCTCCTCAAACGAACGCGATTGCTTATTTGTTCTGTATAGAATTGCAAAGTCATTATAACTTGGAACGCCACCTTGTTTTAAATCAAAGATGCGATTGGTAATTACCTTTCCTTCTTCATTGTCCGTTAAAGTTCGAATAACGGCAATTTTTGATCCTTCATTATTGTCTGTCCAAACATTTTTCTTAATCTGATCTTGATTTTTCGCAATGATACTATTTGCCGCTTCAACAATGTTTTTTGAAGAACGATAATTTTGCTCCAGTTTGAAAAGCTTGAAATCAGGATAATCTTTTCGGAAATTTAATATGTTCTGAATATTAGCACCACGGAAAGAGTAGATACTTTGCGCATCATCACCAACCACGCAAATGTTTTCGTAAACCGCCGCGAGTTTTTTAACGATTAGGTATTGTGCATAATTTGTATCCTGGTACTCATCCACCAAAATGTATTTGAACTTTTGTTGATAGTAGTGAAGAACATCCGGAAAATCACGCAACAAGACATTCGTTTGAAACAATAAATCATCGAAATCCATTGCTCCAGCTTTGAAACATCGCGTGACGTATGTTTTGTAGATTGTTGCTAATTCAGGTCTGCGTGACTGATTGTCTTCATTTAAAATCTCTGCATTTTGCGCATAAGCATCCGCTGAAATTAAATTGTTTTTAGCGGATGAAATTCTACCCAAAACCATTCCTGGCTTATAGACTTTATCATCCAAATTCAGTTCCTTGATTATGTCTTTCAGTAAACTCTTTGAATCTTGTGTATCGTAAATCGTGAAATTGCTAGGATAACCTAAACGATCGGCATTGTAGCGCAATATTCTTGAAAATACTGAGTGAAACGTTCCCATTGTGATATTTTTCGCTTCGCCACCGCCAACGATGTGACCAATTCGTTCCGACATTTCTTTTGCGGCCTTATTGGTAAAGGTCAAAGCCATGATGTTAAAAGGATCAATTCCTTGTTCCATCATGTACGCAATTCGAAATGTTAGTACACGTGTTTTTCCTGATCCAGCGCCGGCAATTACCATTGTTGGGCCATAAATTGACTCGACAGCTTCGCGCTGACTTTGATTTAATTCGTCCAAATAACTCATAGGGAAGAGAATATGAACAAAGATAATAAAACCACCTTGAAGGAATTGTGGTCATTTACCAGAGATATCAACAATTTTGATTTAATGATTTGAGAATTTCACTTTTTGATTTTTTTAATCATTCATTGAAGGTCAATAATTAAATTACTACCTTTGAACCCATATTTTTTTTAAATAGCTATGTCTCATAATATTAAACCAGGTGTTGCAACGGGCGACGATGTACAAAAGATTTTCGACTATGCAAAAGAGAAAGGTTTTGCATTGCCAGCAGTTAATGTTACTAGTTCAAGTACAGTAAATGCTGTTATTGAAACAGCGGCTAAAGTAAATTCACCCGTTATTATTCAATTTTCGAATGGTGGAGCACATTACAACGCTGGGAAAGGTTTATCAAATGAAAATGAAAAAGCAGCAATTGCAGGTGGAATAGCTGGTGCATTGCATGTTCATACCTTAGCTGAAGCTTATGGTGCAACTGTAATTTTACACACGGACCATTGCGCAAAGAAATTATTGCCTTGGATTGATGGTTTGTTGGATGCAAGTGAAAAACATTTCGCTGCAACAGGAAAACCGTTATACAGTTCTCATATGATTGATTTATCAGAAGAACCAATTGAAGAGAATATTGAAATCTGTAAAGAATACTTAGCTCGTATGAGTAAAATGGGTATGACATTGGAGATTGAATTAGGAATTACTGGTGGAGAAGAAGATGGAGTTGATAATTCAGATGTTGACAGTTCTAAATTGTACACACAGCCTGCTGAAGTTGCATATGCATATGAAGAATTATTGAAAGTTTCTGACCGTTTTACAATTGCTGCAGCATTCGGAAATGTGCATGGTGTGTATAAACCTGGTAACGTAAAATTGACTCCAAAAATATTGAAAAACTCACAAGAATTTGTTCAGGAGAAATACAATACAGGAGTTAATCCAGTGAATTTTGTGTTTCACGGAGGAAGTGGATCAACACTTGAAGAAATTCGCGAGGCAATCAGTTATGGTGTTATTAAAATGAACATTGATACAGATTTACAATTTGCATTCACTGAAGGTGTGCGCGATTACGTTGTGAATCATGTTGAGTATTTAAAAACACAGATTGGTAATCCGGAAGGAGACGACAAGCCAAATAAGAAATATTACGACCCACGCAAATGGATGCGTGAAGGAGAGTTGACATTTATCAAACGTTTAGAACAAGCATTTGCAGATTTGAATGCAGTGAATGTTTTGTAATCAATTGAATATAAAATTTGATGATTCGATCATTCGAAGATTCTGAAAAAAAATAGCACAAAACGATGAGTTGGTTTAAAAGAAATAAAGAAGGTATTACAACTTCAACTAGCGAGAAAAAAGAAACACCAGAAGGATTATGGTCTAAATGCTCTAATTGTAAAACCTTATTTACAATGGACGATTTGGAAAAAAATGCCTTCGTTTGTGATCGTTGTTCTCACCATGAACGCATTGGTTCAGAAGAATATTTCCACATTTTGTTTGATGGCGGTAAATACACTGAATTAGACGCTGATTTGTCTTCAGGAGATCCGTTGAATTTTGAGGATACAAAAAAATACGTTGATCGTGTAAAGGCTACTCAAAAAGCAACTGGATTGAAAGATGCTATTCGTACAGCTAAAGGTCAATTAGATGGAATGGATTTCGTCGTTGCGGCAATGGATTTCTCGTTTATTGGTGGTTCATTGGGAGCTGTGATGGGAGAGAAAATCGCTCGTGCAATTGATGAAGCAATTAAAATCAAAGCACCATTTATGATTATTTCTAAGTCTGGTGGAGCACGTATGATGGAAGCAGGTTTTTCGTTAATGCAAATGGCCAAAGTTTCAGGTAAACTTGGACAATTAGCAGAACATAAATTGCCATACATTTCTTTCTTAACAGATCCAACCACTGGAGGTGTAACGGCTTCATTTGCGATGTTGGGTGATATCAATATCGCGGAACCAAATGCGTTGATAGCGTTTGCTGGACCTCGTGTTGTAAAAGAAACAATTGGTCGTGATTTACCAGAAGGATTCCAAACATCAGAATTTGTTCTTGAGCATGGATTCTTAGACTACATTGTTGATAGAACTCAGCTGAAAGAAACATTAGCATTGTCATTAAAAATGTTTAAAAATTAAACGAATTGTCCCACTGATATGTGGGACTTTTTTTTGCCATGAAAATTCAATTAATAAAATCTGAAAATCAACAAACAAGTGAGTGGAGTGGTGGCACAACGACTCAATTATACATTTATCCTGAATCGGCTGATTTTTCAAAGCGAGATTTTGCTTATCGTATAAGTTCTGCGAAAGTTGAAATTGATGAATCAACGTTTACACCATTTCCAAATTACAATCGTAAACTAATGGTACTGGAAGGTGTTTTGGACCTTAATCATGAAGACCATTACACTGTTCAATTACATCCCTTTGGTCAAGATGCTTTTTCAGGAGATTGGACGAGTCGCTCAAAAGGTAAAGTGATTGATTTTAATGTGATTTTTTCAAAGGATTATTCCGCTCGTTTATTTCATTTCGAACTTTCGAAAGGGGAAGAGATTCAACTGAATTGCAAGGAAATGAGTTTACTTTACGTTTTACATGGTAATCTCATCATAGATAAAAAATGTGCTGATAAAAAAGATTTGTTCGTTGTTAATGGTGTTGGAGAAGTATCTATGAAAGCAAATTCTAATACACTTATCATAGCGACACAACTAAATAAAATTGAAGATTAGTGAAGTGAAAGTCGCTGAATCGAAAAAAAAGATTATCTTTGCACGTCGATTTACAAGAACATGGTGTTATTGGGTCGGCTACATAAGAATCATTTAATTAAATATTGGCATGTATATTAATTCAGAAATTAAAAAAGAGATTTTCGCTAAACACGGTGGAACGGAGACTAACACAGGTTCAGCAGAAGGTCAAATCGCATTGTTCACATTTCGTATTTCTAACTTAACGGAGCACTTGAAAAAGAACCGTAAAGATTTCGGAACACAACGTTCATTGCAATTATTAGTTGGTAAAAGAAGATCTTTACTTGACTATTTGAAAAGAAAAGATATCGAAAGATACCGTGCTATCGTTAAAGAATTAGGCTTGCGTCGTTAATTCTGATACGAACACAACAAAGTTTATTGGAGGGGGCATTCGAAGTTATTCGACTGTCCCTTTTTTGTTTTAATTGGACAAAAAATAAACAAAGCAATCAGTTTCATAAACGAATGAACTGTTAAATAAACATGACATAATGGAAGTAAAGTCTTGAAATCATAAAGTCTTAATATCCTAATGTCTATTAATAAGCAATAAATAAAAGATGAATATAGGAACAAGAAAGTCAATGATGACCGGAGGGAAAGAAATTTCCATTGAAACCGGAAAGTTGGCTAAACAGGCAGATGGGTCTGTTGTAGTAAGAATGGGAGACACAATGTTGTTAGCAACAGTTGTAGCTGCTCCTGAAGCAAAAGAAGGAGTTGATTTCCTTCCTTTAACAGTTGATTATCGTGAGAAATACTCAGCAGCTGGACGTTTTCCAGGTGGATTCTTCCGTCGTGAAGCGCGTCCATCAGAGAACGAAATTTTAATCATGCGTTTAGTTGACCGTGCATTGCGTCCGCTTTTCCCAGATGATTACCATGCTGAAGTTCAGTTGATGATTCAATTGTTATCGTATGATGGAGTTAACAATCCTGATACATTGTGTGGTTTAGCAGCATCTGCTGCGATTGCAGTATCTAATATTCCTTTCAACGGACCAATGTCAGAAGTGAGAGTTGGACGTGTAAATGGAGAGTGGATCGTTAATCCAACAATGGTGCAAATTGCAGAAGGTGATATCGACATGATGGTTGCTGGAACAATGAAAGACGTGAACATGATAGAAGGAGAGTTCAAAGAAATCTCTGAATTAGAAATGGTTGAAGCTATTAAATTAGCACACGCTGCAATTAAAGAACAATGTCAATTCCAATTAGATTTAGCTGCTGAAATTCCAACAGCAAATCCGAAAAGAGAATATTGCCATGAAACACATGATGCTGATGTAAAAGCGAAAGTGTACGAGTTGGCAATGGAAAAATGTAAAGATGTTGCTCGCATGGGCTTGGCAAATAAAGCGAAAAGAACTGAATTGTTCGAAGCAATTAAAGCTGAAGTAAAAGCATCTTATACAGAAGAAGAATTAGCAACAGTTGGTGGATTCATTTCTACATACTTCTCAGAAGTAAAGAAAAAAGCTGTTCGTTGGGTGATGTTGCATGAAAACAAACGTTTGGATGGACGTAAGTTTGATGAGATTCGTCCAATTTGGGCTGAAGTAGATTATTTACCAATGGTTCATGGATCTGCTGTCTTTACACGTGGAGAAACACAATCGTTAACAACATTAACATTGGGTGGTAAAATGGATGAGCAGTTAATCGATGGAGTTACTTTCCATGGAACTGAGAAATTCTTATTGCACTACAATTTCCCTCCATTCTCAACAGGTGAAGCTAAACCATTACGTGGAACTTCACGAAGAGAAATTGGTCACGGAAACTTGGCATTGAGAGCGTTGAAACCAGTTTTACCAGCGGATAATGCATACACAATTCGTTTGGTTTCTGATATTTTAGAATCAAATGGTTCTTCTTCAATGGCAACCGTTTGTGCTGGTACATTGGCCTTGATGGATGGTGGTGTTCAAATCACTGCTCCAGTTTCTGGTATCGCAATGGGATTAGTTGCTGATGACGGTAAATTCGCTGTATTGTCTGATATCTTAGGAGATGAAGATCACTTAGGCGATATGGACTTTAAAGTAACAGGTACATCAAAAGGTATCACAGCTTGTCAAATGGATATTAAAGTGGATGGTTTACCATATGAAGTTTTGATCCAAGCGTTGGAGCAAGCGAAAGGTGGACGTTTACATATTTTAAACAAAATCATTGAAACGATTGCTCAACCAAATCCAGATTTCAAACCTCAAACTCCTCGTATTGAAGCGTTCAACGTTCCGAATGAGATGATTGGTGCGATTATCGGACCTGGTGGAAAAATCATTCAAGCAATGCAAAAAGAAACAAATACGACAATCACTATTGAGGAATTACCAACAGGTGAAGGTCGCGTTCAAATCATGTCAAACAATGGTGATGACATGAAAGAAGCAACTCGTCGTATTAAGCAAATTGCATTCCCTCCAACAGTTGAAGAAGGTGTTGAATACGAAGGAAAAGTGAAATCAGTTAAAGATTTCGGTTGTTTCGTTGAAATTTTACCTGGAACAGACGGATTGATCCATATTTCTGAATTCTCTTGGGAGAAAGTTGCTAAAATGGAAGACGTTTGTAAAGAAGGAGATGTGTTGAAATTTAAAGTTGTTGGAAAAGATCCAAAAACGAAAAAATGGAAATTATCTCGTAAAGTTTTATTGCCAAGACCAGAGAAAAAAGAGGAAACTCCTCAAGCATAATTTAAATACAAACAAGCTTGTTGGCTATTGAGTCAACAAGCTTTTTAAACGAAAGAATATGGCTAGTAGAAAAGATTTGAAAAGAAACCTAAATAATATGGTTTTTGATATTGTTGAAGAATGTTTCACAATTCAATTAATGGATGAGTCAAAATTTGCTGTAGCAGATGAAATGATTGATCAAGCAGCTAATTTTCAAGAAGCAATGTTGACGAAAATCAATGCTGCTAAAACAAAAGCTGACTTCAGACCAATTTGTGAAGAAATTGAAAACACGGCAATTGAGTTCATCACTAAATTGAATGCATTGTAATTAATTCAGTTTTTCAAGCAAAATAAATTATTTTTAAAGCGGGTATTGTTGCCCGCTTTTTTTATTTGATCATATGGTAATTGATAAAAAGAAAATTTTAATCGCTATTGGACTCATTGGATTTTTAGCTGTTCTAGTTGCTACCGGAGCAAAAGATACGTTTTGGAACGCTGTCGCTTTGGGAGGTCTAATGATTTATTTTTGGGTATTTGAAGTTATACCAATTTATGTTACTGCTCTATTTCCATTGATATTGGCAATCCCCTTGGGCGTTTTGGATAAAGGACAGTTAGCAAGCGCGTATGGCGATTCGAATGTTTATTTATTTTTTGGAGGTTTTATACTTGCATTAGGACTTGAAAAGTGGAATGTTCATGAACAAGTTGCGCGTGGAATCATTGGATTTGTTGGTGATTCAAAACCTAGAATACTTTTTGGTTTTTTAATGAGTACAGGTTTGCTCAGTATGTGGATTTCGAATACGGCAACAGCATTAATGATGATGCCAATGGCAATGGCGATTATTCATGCTTTACCAGAACATGATAGAAAAGGTAAATTTGCTGTATTCTTGCTATTGTCCGTTGCATATGCAGCAAGTATCGGTGGAGTAGGAACGTTAATCGGTTCCCCTCCAAATACACAAATGGCAAGTATTCTCGAAAATACTTTTCATGTAAAGGTTGACTTTTTTCAATGGATGAAAATAGGTTTGCCCATTAGTATAATGATGTTGTTGGGAACGTTTCTTTTTTTCTATTTATCAATGGGGAAAGAACGCAAAGAAAGTCACGCTGATTTTAAAATTAATAAAACACCATGGACAAAAGATCAATTGTTAGTTGTTGGAATTTTTTTAATGGTTGTAATCTTGTGGTCATTTAAAGATTTAATTGTTCCGTATATTGGTTTTGAATATGGCGATGAGAACGTTGCACTTTTTGGTGGTATATTGATGTTTTTATTGCCAAGCTTTGAAACTAAAAAACCATTGTTGCATTGGAAGGATACTGAAAAACTTCCATGGGGAATATTGATTTTATTTGGTGGTGGTTTAGCACTTGCAAAGTTAATGGAGCAAAATGGTGTTATTGATAAATTATCAACTACCTTAAGTTCAATGCATGATTTTTCATTTTATACGATATTAATTGTATTAATAGTTGTTTCAGTATTCGCTTCAGAGGTACTTTCTAATTTAGCAATGGTAAGTATTTTTGTTCCACTTGTTGCAAAGTTTGCAATTGATCATGGATTACCAATTGAACAATTAGCAATTCCATTAACGTTAGGAGCGAGTCTAGCCTTTATGCTCCCTGTTGGTACACCACCAAATGCAATTGTTTTTTCTTCGGGTATGTTACATGTAAAACAAATGGTCAAATATGGTTTTGTTTTGAATGTGATTGGAATTGTTTTAATTTTTCTTTGTTCCTTATTTTTAATTTGATTGATGATTTAATTAAAAAAAGAAAGGCTGTTCAATCTGAACAGCCTTTCTTTTTTATAGAAAATTGATTTCTTAGTTCTTAACAACTACTTTACGATTCGCTTCTACAGAACCATTTGATAGAGTTACATTGTAAATTCCAGAAGCAACTTTTCCAAGTTGAACTTGTTTTACAAATGTTCCGTTTTGATTTTCAATTTGAGCATCAAATACCAATTTACCAGCTTCGTCATACACTTTCAATGTATATTTCTCAGTTACTGATGCGTTGAATGAAACATTGAATTCTCCATTCGAAGGGTTAGGGTAGATTGATAATGCATAAACATTCATTTCTTCAATTCCCAATCCAGAGATCGTTGTTCCTGCAGATGCAGATGATGAACAGCCATTAGATGTTACAACAACAGTGTAAATACCATTTGATGTTGGCGTGTATGTTTGACTTGTCGCACCAGCAATCAAAGATCCATTTAAATACCATTGATTTCCAGTAGCAGAACTTGAAGATAAAGTACCTGCATTGTTTGTAATTGTTGGTGTTGCTGGAGTTGTGTTAACTGTTACAGAAATTGTATTTGAAGTTGCAGTTGTTGGAGAAACACAAGCCGCATTTGATGTTAAAATACAAGTAACATTTGCACCATTTGTTAACGATGTAGTGGAGTAAGACGCACTATTTGTTCCAACGTTTGAACCATTCACTTGCCACTGATAACTTGGTGTTGTTCCACCATAAGTAGGAGTTGCGGTAAAAGTAGCATTCGAACCAGAGCAAAGTGTGTTTGTTCCAGCGATATTCACAGATGGTGCAACTATTGGATTAACTGTTGTTGTGATTGAATTAGAAGTTGCTGGATTGTTTGTTGCTCCAGGCATATTCGAAGTCATAATACAAGTAACAGATTGACCTGTAGTTAATGAAGAAGTTGTATATGTATTACTGTTTGTACCAACATTAACACCGTTTACTTGCCATTGGTAACTTGGTGTTGTGCCACCATTTGTTGGTGTTGCAGTGAATGTTACTGAATTTCCTGCGCATATTGAATTGTCAGTATCAGAAGATGTGATTGCAACGTTAGCTGATGTTGGTGATGTTAATTGGAAAGAGTAAATACGTGTTTTCTTCGGGTTACTGCTCGTTCCACCTAACCACTCACCAGTGTGCCAGAAAGTTACTCCATCTGGATCCAATGCCGTGTGAGCATAGTCACCATAGCGGTTGATTCCAGTTGTTTGAGATACAATACCAGCAATTGCAGTCGCTTCAGTAAATGTCATTGTATTTAATGGGTCGCTAGCAAGTCTTCCTGTGTAATATAATCCTGGATAAATTGTAGAAGAACCAGATTTTGCATAACACAAGGCAATGTTTCCGTAATCATCCATTGCAATTGAGCCCATCCAACGGTTGTATGTGTCTGGTGTGTATATTCCTTGTTGGTAAACAGACCATGCACTTGTCGATTGATTTTGGCGCAACTCAGCCCACATAATACTTCTTTGTGATGTGCTGATTTTTACTGGCCAGTTTAGTACAACTGAATTGTACCCAGACCATTTAGTAAATTGAGCTCGGTATTGTAATACACCACCAATACCATCTAATTTTTGTGTTGTTCCTGGTTGAGAAATATCATTCCAGCTTGCATTGTATGAAGCATCAAATGCACTTGTAGCAACTGCAGAGACAAAAGTAATTGTTGCAGTTGGAGTTGCTGGAACCCAGTTAACTGCCATTTGATAAATTTGAATACCATCAATAGCACCACCACCCCAAGCATTATCAGAATATGACATAATTGGACAAGGAGTTCCGGCAGCTGGTAAACCACCAATCCCATCAGCATCAGCAGGAAGCGGACAGAAGAAACCTCCTCCATCTGGTGGATTGAAAGATGCATAAACTGATCTTGCAGAAGCGTTACCTGCTAACATTGCAGTTCTTTCAAATGCAAATACTTTTTGAGCTGTTTGATTTGATGTCATATAATAACCATCTTGCCAAATAGAGAATTTCAAGTAATCAGGGAATGCTGGAGATGAAAAGGTATAACAGTACCAAGATCCTTGAGGGTCATTTGTTGCAGAAACCGCGATGTATATTTTGTTCCCAGTTGTACCAAATTGTGCTAAAAACCAACGGTCAGCAAAACGGTCATACATTACGATTGGATCACCATCGTTTGGTGTTGCAGTAGGCCACAATGTTCCTAATGTAAAACTTGAAACTGTTGCTCCAGTTGTTTTGTTTACAATTCGACAAGTAGTTGCATTTACTGCTTGAATGTAATGAGTCGTACTCGCAGCACCTGACGGGTCATGTGGATAAGATCCGTTGTTCACACCATTGATGTTAATTTTTGTTGATGGTGCTGGGCGAGTTCCATTTTCAGTTTGAACAAAACTTGGGTCATTTCCAAAGTTTCCTTCACCTTTTTCTAATAATGGAAATTTTTGTGGTTCACGGTGTTTACGATCTTTCGATTCACCACTGTTCTTACGCATATTACTGCGTGCAATTTTTTTCTCGCTAACAGGATTTTCTTTTAATAAGTCTTTTAATGGTCTTGAAACCATAAAACTTTCACAGTAAATTACTCCTGTTTCGCTGTCTTTCTGGGCAAGCGTTTGTCCTACAGATAGAGAAGTAATACATGTTAATAGAACTAAAAATTTTCTCATAGTTTGATATTTGAGTTTAAGCTTGGCTAAAATAATACATTTTAAGTTTCTTGTCAATAGAAACATTCAGAAATATTAACATTTGTACGCTAACTATTGTTTATTTTTGTTCAAAATTCTGAATTATGAAAGTGCTTCTTTCTCCGGCAAAATCAATAGACATCACTTCAATTCCTACTGTAGAAGGGGTGACAGTTTCGTCATTCTTACGAGAAAGCGAACAACTGGTAAATAAACTGAAGAAATTCTCTGTTAAAAAATTGGAAGCTACTATGCATATTTCAAGGGAGCTTGCCGAATTAAACAAAGAACGATATTCAACTTGGGAAATTCCGTTAGAAAGAACCGAAACGATTGTACCTGCAGCTTTTGCTTTTAATGGAGAGGTATACAAGGGTTTGGATATTCAGTCTTTTTCTAACGAAGAATTAATTAAAGCTCAATCAATGATCCGCATTTTGTCAGGAATGTATGGTATTCTAAAACCTCTTGATTTAATGTATCCATATCGTTTGGAAATGGGTACTAAATGGGTAATTACTTCTAAACAAAAGAACCTTTACCAATTTTGGGGAAGTAAATTAACCAAGTTTCTCAATGCGGAAATGGAAAAAGATGAAGTGGTTGTTAATCTAGCTTCTTCAGAATATTTTAAAGCAATAGATCGAAAAGTACTTAAAGCCAAAGTGGTAACACCTGTTTTTAAGGAATTTAAAAATGGAGAATACAAGGTTGTTATGATGTATGCAAAACATGCCCGTGGAGCAATGGCTCGTTACATCGTTCAAAATAACATTTCGGATGCCGAAGAGCTTAAATTGTACACTGTTGATGGGTATTCATTTGATGTAAATCAATCAACGGAAGATGAATTCGTTTTTACACGATAACCCTTTCTCTTATTGAGAAAAAGTCCCAAAATGAAACTTTATAGTTTCAAAAAGAGAAGCTTCTTAACTTTTTATTTCCTTAAAGTATTGAAAATAAGTATCGTGTGATTTTGGTTCTTGTTTTGTAATTTCATTATTGCCCTTCAGACCGGCATTTAACGAAATTAAAAAACTATGATAACTCAAAAGCTCGATGACTTGCGCTGCTTGTGCAATTTTTCAGATTTAACGCATGTTAAACAGAATTCCCTCCATTTAGTTTCTCACACTTTGCAATCAATATGAATTCAAAAGTTAATGTATTGAATATATTGATTTATGTGTTGTTGTTTCTTCCTTTACCTTTGATTGTATGGAAGTTGGCAACCTATGACATTAATTGGAATCATGCAAGATCTGTTTCTTGTACACAGTATGATGTTAAGTACACTTTCAAAGTTCAAGATAAATTGAGCAAACCAGTACACATTGAATTCATTCTTCCAGAAGCAAATAAGCGTCAATCAATCATTTCGGAAAACGTTGATTCAAAAGGATTGAACATTGAGATTTCTAAATTCAAAGAAGGTCGACGAATTGTAATGTCGGGAATAAAACAAGTGGGGGACATTTCGTGCCGATTTAAATTCATTGGTAAAAGTCAGATTTACAAAATTCCAAGTGAATTGAAAGTAGACGATTTATTGCACAACGGTGATATGCGAAATTTCAATGTCTTTTTAAAGGATCATTTTCTAAATTCTTCGAAAAGCAGTCTTAAATTTATTAAACACATTTCGAAAGATGGATTTAAAACGCGATCAATTGTTGGATATGATTTGAATTCTGAACATCCCAAACAATTGTTCTGGGGTGAAATTTTAATCAATAAAACATGGATGCCCTTTTGTGTAGAAAAAGGATATTTTGCAGAAATTCCATCTTCCTTTTTGAAATTGTGTTACGTCGACATGGATAAACACGATGAGATTCCTCAAATTCCAGTTGATCTTGAAATTAAAATAGAAAAAGAGAAACTTTTGCATCCAGACATTATTCACGAACTTGAGAATAAACCGTTGAACTGGGTTTTCTTTAATCGACTTTTTGAAGAACAAAATTTGCCTGCGAAAATTCTACGTATCATCTTACTTACTCCATTGGTAGCGATGATCATTAGTATTTTTAGAAATGCAATAGGATTAAATACCTTTGGATTGTTTTTGCCAATGCTACTAGCGATGTCTTTCCTTACAACAGGATTTTTTGCAGGAGCAGCAATGTTCTTAATGATCATTGGTTTAATATCCATCGTGCATTATCCGTTAGAAAAGTTTGAACTTCTCAATTTACCGAAATTAGCCATTGTGTTAACTTTTGTTGAGTTACTTTTTCTCGCAATTGTTGTAATTGGTGCTAAATTCAATTTAGAATACATCATTCATATTTCAATGTTTCCAGTTGTAATTATTACGTTTGCATCTGAACGATTTTCTAAAGTTGCAACGGAGAAAAACTATAAAGCAGCTTTTATTCTCACATTTAAAACATTGTTTGTTGCTGGAGCAACTTTCTTAATCTATAATTCCTTGGTAATCGAATTGATTTTCCAAATCTTCCCAGAATTAATTTTATCTATTATTGGTGTTAATTTGATTCTAGGGAAATGGATAGGACTGCGCTTCACGGAATTACTACGTTTCAAAACACTAACCTTACCTACAGAATAAACTATGAAACTACTAGATCGAATTATCGAACTTCAAAGTCGGGTTGTTGGAATGAACGAACGCAATTACTCGCTTGTAATGCGTCACAACCCAAAGAAGAATTTTTACTTGGCGAATGATAAAACCGCTTGCAAGGCAATCCTCGAAACAAAAGGAATTCCAACCCCAAAAACGTATTGTGTTGTTGAACACATGGGGGAAATGATTGAAAAATTAAAGGTGATTAATGATTTAAATGAAATTGTTATTAAGCCAGCAATGGGTCACGGTGGTGCAGGAATTTTATTGTTGAAACGCTTAGAAAATAACGAGTGGCATACACCGAGTGGAACTTTGTACACGAACGAACAAATTAAATTGCACATTGCCAATATTCTTTTCGGTCGATTTTCTCGCAAATTAAACGATAAGGCCATTATTGAATACTTATTAAAACCGCATTCATTTTTCAGTAATATATATCACCGTGGCGTTCCTGATTTTAGAATTATTTTATTGAACAAACAACCTGTTTTGGCAATGCTTCGAATGCCCACAGAATTATCGGATGGAAAAGCCAATTTACATGCTGGAGCGATTGGTTTAGGTGTGGATTTGAAAACAGGGCTTTTGCAAGCAGGCTATTGCCAGGTTACTGATAGAATGGTTAGCAAACATCCAGATTCTATGGTGCATTTTGAAGGAATGAAAATTCCTGATTGGGAAAAAACCTACCAAAT
The DNA here is from genome assembly GCA_023262855.1 of Crocinitomicaceae bacterium. Taxonomy (GTDB): domain Bacteria; phylum Bacteroidota; class Bacteroidia; order Flavobacteriales_D; family Crocinitomicaceae; genus M0103. The sequence goes on along the minus strand of JALQYQ010000022.1, from coordinate 41,763 downwards.
TGCTTTGGATACCGCAAATTCTTTTCCTTTAAATTATTTGGGAATTGACATTGTGTTTGACGAGAAATTTGGACCAATGGTCATTGAAATAAATGGTAGACCTGGCATGCAAATTCAAAATGTTACGGCCACTGGAATCAAAGAAGTGATTAATAACCGAATCATCAATAACTAATTATGAAAACCTTAAGAAAACTATTCAAAACGTTTATTCCGTTTGCATTGATTCTTGTTGGAATTCTTCTGTTTGCGATTATCGGTCATTTTATCATTGAAGAAGATACGCCGGAACCAATTCATGTGATCAAATTAAAATAATTGGACGTGAAATTCCTTGCATTTATAGTATGTTGTTTTGTTTTCCACGTAAGTGGTGAGGCACAAGTGAAATGGAATTCCAAAATTTCATCAACTTCTGGCTATACAAACAATTTGTACATGACTCCAAAAGTCTATACGGGAAACGATACTGCTGGAACTACTGACTTTAGAATAAATGCATTGTTTACTCGTTTGTCTTTTTCGAATGATCTGAAATTCACCTTTAAAAAAGGCCGTTATTTAATTGCAAGTCCTTGGGTTCAATCAACAAATTATTTACATCAAAGACAAGCCAATGCAATGTTGTATAAGCTCGCTTTGGATTATAAAACTCCACTATTCAAGAAGTTTGATTTAAACCTTGGTTTGACACTTGAGAAAAACAAAAAGCTCACAATCGACATTTTAACGGATGATGGTGCAAATGCCTACGATTATTTCTTATATGCTCCGAATGCACTATTAAGTTACAAAATCAATTCAAATTTAAAATTCGAGTTTTCAAATGCAATTGGGAACAAGAATTATGTTCCAATGCCAAGTGGACAAGATTTTAGTCATTGGTATCACACACACATTCTTTCTGGAATTTACCGTTTTAAAACAAAAAACTATGTTCAACTCGATTTAAAATATCACAAGCAGTTCTTTGATGTCCTCAAAATGGAAATCAATAATAACGAACCAATTCAATGGCGTTATTTAACTGTTTATGGTTCTTATAAATACAAGATAAACAAAGATAAATATGTAACGGCCTTTACTCAATTTTATAAGAAAAATGACTTTAACAAAGCTGATTTTACTTTTTGGCAATGGTCGAATGGACTTTCTGGAGAATGGAAAATAAAAAAGGTTGGTTTTACTACGTCATTGAATCATATCCGTAGAAATTACCTTACTCGAATGGCCTATATTGCTCCAAATTCAAATTATGATTCGATTCCCTTAAAATACACTTATTTGAATGCTAATATTTCTGTGAAATATTATTTGAAGGATAATTTTGAAGTCTTTGCAGGAATCTTCGCTGAAAAGCGGTTAACAAATTCAATCCGTGAAGATAAAAAATACCGCCGACCATATAATACGTATACCATTTCATTCGGCCTTGTATATAATTTTCAGTTAGAGTCGAAGAAGACTAAAAAAGCTGTTCAAGAAAAGGATTCAAACGAGGAATTAACTACAAGTTCTCCTGATTCTGAAGAAGAACAATTGAATGATGCAATTTCACCAATTCCAGAACATTTACAGGAAATTGAACCGGAAACTGAATCTGTTAAGGAGAATGTTTTAAGTGATGAGGCACAAAAAGAAAGTGAATCTGTCAATGAATTAAAAATTGATTTTTCAGACGAAATGTTTAATAACATTGAATTAGAGACTGGTAAAAACGAATTGACTGATGTTTCCGTAAAGCAATTAATTGAACTTTCAAAAGCACTAAAAGATCATCCTGAAGCCAAATTGCAAATTGATGCTTATACGGACAATGTTGGAACAAATCAGGCGAATTTAATATTATCTAAAAAAAGAGCAGATCGCGTTGCTCAAGTGTTAATTCAAAATGGAATTAGTGCGGACCAATTAGTCGTGAATAATCATGGTGAAAGCAATCCAATTGGTGATAATGCAACAGAGGCTGGACGTAAAAAGAATAGAAGAGTAGAATTAACCTTAATTCATTAAAAATTCACTTCAGGATTTTTCTCCAAAATGTCCCACGTATGATCTGCTAATAATCGAACAGTTGCTATAAAAGTGAAATTGTTCTTCGAACGTCCCCATTGATTTGGTGCAATCAACGATAATAAATAATCACCATTTTCTTTGGTGTACAAATGATAAACATGATTGATCAATGGTTCGAAACGCATTTCAGCCATGTAGATAAATTCTGAAATTGATTTACGATCATTTAATTTCTTCGCTTGTTCAGCTAGCAATTGCATCTGTTCATAAATCTGGCTTAACTGCATATCGGTTTGATGCTCCATAGCAGAAAGCGCTCTTCCTTTGATTTTACCTTGATCTTCTGGTTTTACCAATGCACTTCCGGCATGATGAGCATATTCCAACGAATGCGGATTCTCCGTGATTTTATCAGGATCAATTGGGTTAATGAAATCTTCGTTCATAGTCATGTAATCTATAACCATTAAAGTTAAGATTTGTTTTAGAAACGATCAATTTTCTGAACTGAAGAATTGTTGAATTTCAGTGATTACTTGATCTTGAACTTCTAAATGTGGATGGTGACCACAATGTGGTAACAGGACTGTTTTTACCTTTCCATTAACATTTTGTTTGATTAATTCCAACTGCTTTTCGGTTCCATATTGATCTGATGATCCTTGAATGGCCAAAACAGGGCAAGTAATAGATTGAATCTCTGTACATATGTTCCAATCCTTAAATTCTGCACTTTTCCACGTGTTTGCCCATGCATAAAACAAGTCTTCTGTTTTGTCACCATGATATTTTGTTAGTCCAACCAGTTTTCCCGCTTGGTAAGCGTCAATTGCAGGTTGAATTCCAGCTATTGTTTCTGGTTCATTGATAACGTGAGCCGCCATCGTGATACACGCCAACACTTTCTTAGGAAATTTGGCAGCATACAACAAGGCAATTGTTCCACCATCAGAGTGTCCAACGAGTATGATTTTTTTATCCAATGGAAAAGCAGTAGAGATCAATTCGTTTAATTCATTCCACGCATAATCGTGTAAATATTCCGCTGTTCGCACGCTTGAAAAAGGGGAGGAGTTGCCATGTCCCTTACGTTCATAGACAAAACCATCCAATTGCAATTTCTTGCACAAGAGTTCTGGGAAGGATTTCCATTGACCTATTGATCCAAGTGCTTCATGAAGAAAAACAAGAATAACTTGTTCATTTCTGTTTTGTTCAACACGAATGTTTTGGAACGATATTGTTGTTGATTTTAGTTGAATGTGCTGCATCGATTCAAAAAAAAAGGGACTCAATTGAATCCCTCTATCTTTTTATTCCGTGGAATGATTATTTGTTTTTAACGCGCTCAACGTAAACACCAGTGCGTGTATCAATTTTAATGATTTCACCGTTGTCAATGAACAAAGGAACTTTTACTTCAGCTCCAGTTGCGATTGTTGCAGCTTTCATTGAGTTTGTAGCTGTATCACCTTTTACACCTGGCTCTGTGTAAGTAACTTCAGAAATGATGTACATTGGCAACTCAACTACTAAAGGTGTTTCTTCTTCAGCGTGGAATAAAATGTTACAAATCATTCCTTCTTCCAAAAACAATGGTTTTTCAATCATTTTACTTGGAATGTTCACTTGTTCGTATGTTTCGTTGTTCATGAAAACATATTCACTTCCTTCTTGATATAAATATTGGTATTCACGATTTTCAATACGAACTGGATCAATTTTGTGTCCTGCAGAAAATGTATTGTCTAACACTTTTCCTGTTTCAATTTGACGCATTTTAGTACGTACGAACGCTGGACCTTTTCCTGGTTTTACGTGCTGGAATTCGATGATTTGGTATAATTTATCATTGAATTTGATACATAAACCATTTTTAATATCTGCTGTAGTTGCCATGCTAACTTATTTTTTTTCCGTGCAAAGATAGCATATTTTCTAGTTTATAAAAGTTGTATGTATTGAAATTCAAAAAGCATTTTAGGTGATTTGTTTCTCGGCAATAAAATTAATTCATGAAACATTTTCTATGTCTAATTCATTATGTATATTCGATTCAAATAAAGCAAGAAATGGTAGAATATTGGCACAGTTTATCAACGATAAACAAAATCAAATTTGTATTAAGTATTCTGTTGGGAATCATTGGAGTGGTTTTCGCAACTTTAAATTGGACTGAACAAGAAGTTCATTTATTAGTCACAAAAACGAAGATGCCTTTAACCTTATTAATTATTTTCTCTGTAATTGTTGGTTATGCTTTGTCATTCGTATTTAGCTATCGAAAATTTCGTGCTAAAGATCGAGAAATTGAGGTGTTGAAAAAGGAAATTGAGGAATTGAAAGAACAGCTTTAAGCTTCTTTTGAATTTCTTTTTGGACGTTTTTCTAGATTTCCTTTACAGTTAGAGCAAATGAAATTGAATGTATCAGTAGAGCAATCTTTGCAAAAGGTGCATTCGTACGAACAAATGAAAGCTTCATCACTTGAATGAGGTAAAGCTTTGTTGCATTTTTCGCAGTTTGGTTTTAATTCCAGCATGTCTTTTATGGTAAAAAAGATTAACTATTCACCTTTAGCACTTATAGCCTAAATTTCTTTTTGAAATGCTCTAGTTTAGCTGATGGTACAAAGAAGAAATCTCCGTCTTCCGCTTGCTTACCGTTTTCTTGAATAAACTTAAAATCTTTGATTCCAAATTGCGTGTAGCCCAATGAACTGAACAATTCCATCATTTCAGGTAAATTCTTCTCAGCAATTTCTATTTGCACATACGGCAAATGTTTTTCAAGAACAGGTTTGATTTCTTTGAAGACATTCAATTCATAACCTTCAATGTCACATTTGATGTAATCCAAACGATCTAAATCTGCCAACAATTCACTTCCTTTTACAATTGCAACGTCTTGTGTGGCGTGTAATTTTTTCTCTTCTTCCGATTCAGCGATATGTGGCAAACCTGTACGAATCATTCCGTTTGATTCAGGCAAAACCATTGTAATTGTTCCTTTTTCAGTTCCCAAAGCAACATTGTACAAGGTAACGTGCGGAAACTTTTTCATGAAATAAGAAAGTGTTTCAAAGAAAACAGGAACAGGTTCAATGGAGATTAATTTTCCATTCTTTGCAAGTTTCGCGAAGTTTTTCGAGAAATAGCCAAGGTTTGCACCGATGTCCAAGACAGAAAAGTTGGGCTCGATTAATTGTTTCACCATGTAATGGTATTTGAAGCGCGCATCATTTTTTAGAAAGCCAAGATTATACAAAAGGTAAAAACTTCTGTGTAATGTTTTCAGGTAAGCTCTTTGGCTCAATAATTTAAAAAGAATTTTTTTTAACGTTCCCATGCTTTATCTTCAATAAGGTAACGAAGTTAGTATTTTTTTGAAGAGTTTCGTGCCATTTTGTTGCGATTCCAAAACGCTTAAATGCGTATATTTGCCACAGAGGTACATCCACAGCGTTGGAGCAGTGACCTTATCCGTTTATCGGAGCCCATGCAGATTCTCTTGAAGCTTAACATTTATGACCATCAGGGAAGTCTCAGGCAGGCAATGGCGGGCTGCAACTCGAGTAATCGAGATGAGATCATTTCAAACAGCAGATTACAGCGACTGTCGGCAACCTTAATCGTGTTTTCTGAAGCTTCAGAAAACCCAACTGCATGGGTTTTTTAGATTTGAAGATTCAATAATTTGAATATTTGAAGATGTTGAAATTCGAAAATTTCCTTCAGGTTGGAATACTGGGATGATTGGGTTTGTAAAATTCAACTATTTAAATTTTGCTTACTGATTCTATCCAGTATTTTAACAGCTTAAAGTCTTCCAAAAAGTAGCATGTTTCACCTCTTCCAACAAAAATCCCACACGTTCCAAGTGTAATCCTACACCTTCCAAAAGAAATCACTTTGGTTCCAACAGAAATTCCAAACGTTCCAACAAAAATCACACGCGTTCCAAGCGGAATCACACGCGTTCCAACTAAATTCTGAACGTTCCAAAAAGATTCTCACGCGTTCCAAGAGAATTCACACGCGTTCCAACAATAAGCACGCACGTTCCAAGGGAATTCACAAGCGTTCCAAAAGAAGTTATGTACATTCCTGAAGAAATCACAAGGCTCCCAATTGGTGAAAAAGTGCTTCCCGATCATTTCATTGAAATTCCAACTGAAGTTTCGATCATTAAATCTTCAATCACAATATCTTCACTTCCGTTCTACGGTTTTCTTGGTGCATGTCTTCCGGACAAGTCACGTTGTTTTTACACTTGTTAAGCAATTGCGTTTCTCCATATCCTTTTGCTGTAATGGATGATTTTTTTACGCCCTTTGAAATCAAATAATCAACACAACTTTGTGCACGCGCTTGAGATAATTTCATGTTGTATGCGTCACTACCGCGCGCATCCGTGTGGGCACTCAACTCAATCGTTAAATCATTTTTCTTAATGAACTCAGCCAATTTGTCCAATGCGATTTTACTTTCTGGTCGCAAAGTAGATTTGTTCAAGTCATAGAATATGTTTTCCAATTTGAATTTTTCGCCTTTCACAATAGGAGGGAGACGCAGTTCCAAATCGATTACTTTGTCGTTTTCGTTTGTACTGTTGAAGGCTACATTGTCATCCAAAAAGCCTTTCTTCGCGGCATGCGCCCAATAGGATTTGTTACGATCCACTTTCATCGTTACCATTCCCAGTTCGTTGGTGATCATCGTTGTGTCTTTGTTGATTGCGTAGTCGGTTACACTCGTTGTTGCATTCGGAATGATTTTCCCAGTTCGAGCTTCAACAACACGTAAGTGAATTTGTATCGTTGTTGGTTTTAAAGCCAATTCACAATAAAACGTAGAATCTTTTTTAATTCCTTGTGTGGGAACCAAGGCTTCTTTTAGAAGAATGAACTCTTCTTTGTCTGTGTAAACTCTGTAATTTTCATTTAAACTGATACTTGAAGTAAATTGTCCAAATTCGTTTGAATACAAGGTATCGATTTGCTTGTTTGTTTCGTTTTGTAAATAAATAATTTGATTCGCCAACGGTTCTTGTTCGCGGTATTGCGCGTAAACAATTCCATTCAAATTCACATGAATTGGACGCTTTTTATACGAATAAATGCGATCAATGTTGTCACCACGATTACTCGAAAGAAATCCTTTTAAACCGGTTGAATCGAGGATTAAGCCAAAATCATCGTGACTGGTGTTTACCGGATAACCAAGATTATTCACAGTTGTTCCACCTTGAATTTCAATGCTAAAGACATCCAATCCTCCTAAACCAAAATGACCATTTGAAGCGAAATACAAAGTGTTGTTTTGCACGAACGGAAATAATTCGTTTTGAGAAGTGTTGACTGTTGGACCAAGATTTACAGGTTCAGACCATTCGCCATTTTTCAATCGTGACACATACAAATCTGCTTCACCAAAACCACCCGTTTTATCACAAACGAAATAAAGTGCTTGGTCGTTTTCAGCAAAGACTGCATGTCCTGTGTTGTACAAATCGGAATTGTATTTAAACGGTGTTAATTCTGTCCATTCGCCATTTACCAACTGGGAGAAATACAACGAAAGCATGATGGTTTCTTTCCCTTTTTGTTTTCCCAAGGTGTTTTTGGTAATTACCATCCAATCACCTTTCGAATTGAAACATACAGGACCGTCATGCGCTTTTGAAAGGAAATTGTCTTTCAATAATTCACTTTTTCCAACTGTTGAATCATTGAGAAATTGTACTTGTTGAAGATTGATGTAATAACTGTCATCCCAGCCATACGTCGGATGAATTGCTTTTGTGTTCACCGATTTCGAAGCGTAAACTAGTCCATTGTTAAAGAAAGCTGGAGCAAAGTCGCCCATTCCAGAATTAAACGCTGATTCTTTGATGGAGTAAAGCGATGAATCCTCAAACAATTGAGCAAAGGCATCTTCCTTGGTTTTTAATTGTTTAAAGAAGGCATTGTTCGGAAACAAAGTTGTGCTTTCGTGAATTAGTAGTTTACTCGCATTATATTGTTCAGTATAGCGCAGTGTTTGGATGTACAACTCACGATCTTTTTCCGTTAAATGATTGCTCGATTTTAAATGCTCAAAGTGTGAACTTGCTTCTTTCATCTCAAAAAGCTGAAAGTGACAAATCGCTGCTCTACGAACAAATTCCCAGTCCGCTTCAGGTTTTGTTTTTCCGTTCAGGAATTTTGAACTGAGTTCATCGTACATGTCAACACACAATGCATATTCCATTCTCCCAAAATGTTCTGCAGCCACTTTCGATTTTAACTGTCCAAACAATTGAAAAACGATTAGACTAAAAAGTACAATGATTGATTTTTGCATTTTAAAAATATCTTGGTGAGGTTAGAGCTTGTTTCTTTGGTTTGATGTCGTATTGCAACAAAATTTCATGTGATCCCGATTGATAGGAACGCAATCCATTGATTGGAAAATCATAGACATAACCAACACTGAATGTTTGCTTGATATTGTAAACGATGTTCACACCCATTGCTTCATGAAAACGATACATCAGGCCTGTCCACAATTTATCATACATCAGTAAACTTAGATTTGCATCAATGGTAATTGGCGCATTTGGCGTGTATTTAATTAATGTGGAAGGTTTCAATTTGAAAACAGAGTTTAAATCAAAGACATAGCCAGCCGAAACAAAAAAGTGACGTTTTGTAATTTTTTCAAGAAGGTTGTTCACCTCAATTTTCGATTCAAACAAGCGCGGAACTGAGAATCCAACGTAATGTTTCTTCCCGTAATAATAGATTCCAGCCCCGATATTTGGTTTTGTTGTTGAGAATGAACTTCCATAATATGGGTCTGTTTGATCAATCACCGTTGAATTCGAAAAATCATATCCCATTGCATCAAAACCACCCGTAATTCCAACTGCCAAGCGATCTTGTTTCTTATTTAATTGAATACTTGAATTGACATCCAAATAGGCTGAAGTTCTGGTTCTACTTCCAATTTGATCATTGATTACGTGTCCACCAATTCCCATTGATTTACGAAGAATAGGAGCGTGGGCACTGAACCATTGCGACATGGGTGCGCCTTTGTAACCAACCCATTGAAAACGTGCTAGTGCAACCGCGCTAATTGCATCTCTACTTCCAGCATACGCAGGATTGAAATACAACGGATTGTACATGTACAGCGACATTTGTTCATCCTGTTGACCAAACGAAGAAAAGGCTGAACTAATAAATAGTGCTATGAATAATTTTCTCATCTCTCTCGGTTTAGTATTGAACATCGATATATCCTTTGTAAGTCGTGTTTTCTCCTTCATTCAATTCAATAATGTAGAAGTAGGTTCCAACTGGAACTTTTCCATCCTTGCCATCGATTGTTGCACCACGATTCACTTGTCCGTTCCAATCATTGTTGTAAGGTGAAGAATAGTAAATTAAATTCCCCCAACGATTGAAAATCTGAACAACAGCCTTGTCGAAATTTTCGATTCCTGGGATTACCCAATTATCGTTGTGATTATCAAAGTCAGGAGTAATCAAATCTGGAATGAATAAACAATTCTTGTTGTTTTCAACCAAAATGTAGGTTGAATCAAACCCGACACAACCATTTGTATCGATTACAGTAACGGTGTACCATCCTGTTTCTTCGATTGTTGTGGATTCGATTGTTGGATTTTGAGCAGTAGAAGTGAACGAATTTGGTCCGCTCCACGAATAACTTGACCCGCCCGAAGCATAAAATGTCACTGGTGTTCCAGGACAAAGCAAGGTGTCACTTGGTGTTCCATCCGCAGGAACTGAAGTGATAATTCTTACGTAAATACTATCCTGATTTGCACAAGTTTCTAAATCTGTTCCTGTCAACACATACCAACCTTCATTAATTGCACTTGCGTTTGGAATTACAGGATTCGCAATAGAAGAAGTAAAACCATTTGGTCCTGACCAGTTATACGAATTCGCGCCATTTGAACTCAAGGAAACAATTGCATTTAAACAGTAAACGTCGTTATTTGCAGATGAATTTAAGGTCAGATTTGGAAGATTAAAGATTGAAATTAGGATTGAATCTTCACCTGAACAACCGTTTACATCTGTCCCCGATAAATAAAAATATCCAGCTAAGAGATTCGTAGCATTTGTGAATGAAATCGTAGAATTTGTTGAAGTGAAAGAATTTGGTCCGCTCCATGAATAATTTGTCCCACCAGAAGCAAGTAAATCAAAATCTGTATTGAAACAAATGGTTGAATCTCCTCCTGTAGCATCAATTTGAATTACTGGTGGAGTTTGAATTGTAATAGTTTGGCAACTTGAAGGACCAGTACATCCAGCAGAAGTGGCAGTAACACAATAATTCCCAACATCCGATGAACTAATGTTATTGATTACAAATGCATTTGATGTAGAAATGAAACCATTTGGTCCAGTCCAATTGAATGTTGCTCCACTAGTAGAACTTGAAACACTAAAGTTCACTGTTCCTAAATCACAAGGTGTTGCATCGTCTACAACAATTGTTGGTGCAGCTGGTGCTCCTGGATTGATAATGTTGAATGGACCGAAATTTCCAACACAACCATTGTCATCCGTGATTGCTAAATTATAAACGCCTGCAGGTAAACTTGAAACGGAAGTAGTTGTTCCAATCGTCGTTCCTGATCCATTTGTCCACAGATAATCCAAGGTTCCTGCTCCAGATCCAACAGCTCCATTCAATGATCCAGTTGAAGCACCACAATTTGAATTCGTACTTGTAGGGTTAACAGATAAGGTTGGAAGTGCATTTACAACGACAGAAGTTGTTGCTGAAGCTGTACATCCTAAACTTGTTCCAGTAACCGTATAGCTTGTTGTTGTAGTTGGATTTACATTTAAACTTGTAGAAGTAGAACCCGTATTCCAAGAATAGGAACTTGCTCCGTTTGCTGTCAAAGTAGTTGAATTTCCGGTACAAATTGAAACACTTAATCCTTCTGCAATGGAAACGTTTGGCAAAGGATTTACTTGCACTGTTACGTCTAACATTTGTTTGTAGCCGCACAACCCAGAAACTTCACAAAAATAGGATTGCGTTGTTCCTGGTGTTACGGTAACGGATTGTGTTGTGGCACCATTGTGTTGCCATTCATAAGAGGTAGCACCTGATGGCGCGGTTAAAGTAACACTTTGTCCAGCACAAATAGGGGCGACATTCGCAATATCTGGAAATTGAACACCTGATTGAGCTGTAATGGTATAATTACAAATGTCACCTGCAAATCCATCAACCATCAAATAATAATTATTACCAATGGTTAAATTGTTTGCGGTGATTGTAAATCCAGTGCTATTTTCCATGAAGTTTGAAACGGGAACGAAATTCGTACAGTTATTTCCTTCAAAAATTTGCATTTGAATTCCACCAGAAGGATAATTTCCCACCCAACAATCGAAAATTGAAACATCCAATGTTGCTGAAGTTGATGAAGCCGTGAATTTGATCCAAGAGTTGTTGTTAATTGTCACGTCAAACGCCGGTGCTCCTGTTCCCCAAGATCCACCTTGACCAAAAATTCCTCCCGTGTTGATTCCATCTACTTGATTAACACCATTGATGTCTTCGTTGTTTCCTCGCATATTATCTGGTCTGTCTGGCGTGTAAGCAGCACTTGTTGAAGCACTGTATCCATTAATGTCACAGATGTATAGCGCATTTGCACAATTATCATTTGTTGTGGTAGAGACACAAATACCGAATAATCCGGAAGAAGAACCGTAACCAAAATAACGCAAATACACGGTAGAACCTGGAGTTAATGAACTTGCTGAAATCATAGGCAATAAATCATTTGCAGTACCTGGATAAAGGGTATGATCGTCTGAACAAGCTATTTGTGTAAGCGAACCACACGTTCCAGAATACAATGCCATTACACCATCCGTAATTGCGCCAGTACCAATGTTAGGTTCAGAAGTTACTTGAATACTTCCTGATGACGGAACAGTAATTTTAAACCAAACGTCTTTTGAGGTTGCTGAGTATCCACCTTGTTGTAGTCCCGAACCTCCGACACAACTTGAAGGAGTTGGCGCTGCAACTGTTGATGTGGCTCCAATTGTTGTAAATTGAGAATATACACAAGAAGCCGTTACGGTTGGTAATTGTATTGCTGAGCATGGTTCATCATTTGTTGGCGCTGCAGTTGCAGTACCCGTTACACAAATTTGAAATGTTCCAGGTGTTCCAACGTAATAATCATAAACACGCACGTAATAGATTTGTCCTGGAATAAGCCCAACCGCTGAAAGTTGTTCATCTTGCGAATTAAACGTGTTGTCTTGGCATGTCATAGCAGATAGAGTTGAGCATCCCGTACCTGAGTACAATTGAATAACAGCATCCATTGTACTTGTTGGGTGCACCGTAATTGTTTGAACGGCATTTGTAGCAACGAATTTGTACCAAACGTCATCGTCAGCTGTTCCAGAACAACCTGTGTAGGATTGTGTTGCGCCAACCGTTGTTCCTGCTGTATACGAACAACTTGGATTAACTGAAAGTGTTACTGCTCCACCACACGCATCATTTGAAGGCGCTACAGGTGGATTTGTGACACAAATTGTAAATGTTCCAGAACCAGCTCCAGATGCAAAATGGTAAACTCTTATTTTATAGGTGTTACCGATTGTTAATCCGGTTGCATTAATAGTTTCTGCTAAGCCTACACCGAAATCATTTTTGCACGTGTTTGAAATCAACGCGGCACAAGTTCCAGAAAACAATTGCACCACGGCATCAAAACTAGCACTTGGAGTAACAACAATTTGTTGAGATGTTCCTGTAGCGACAAATTCGTACCAAACATCATCATCAGCCGTTCCTGTGCATCCTGCAATCGATTGTGTAGCGCTCGCACTTGTTCCAGCAGTTGTAACACAAGAACTATTAACGCTTAATGGAGTTGCGGTAGAACAATTGTCTGATTGTGCATAAAGAGCAAACGTGCTCAGAAAAGCAAGACAAAAAGAAAAATAGATTTTCATAAAAGAGTGGCTTAATTCAGTGTGAAATCAACTGGTTCCAAGGCGTATTTTAATAAAATAGCTTTAACATCAATGGGAGAGAATGGGCTCTCGTTTTCATTGCGTTCGTTGGATTTTTTTAATGAAAATCGAATTTGTCCCATTTGCTGGTCAATTTTGAAAATCACGGTACAATTTTCAACCAGAGGAACGAGCGATAATTCATTCAAAATTGTTTCCTTGTTTGTTTCAGTCAGATTGCCTTTAAAACTGTAAGTGCAATTTTGAGAATAAGCTAAACTCGAGAGAGAAAATGATAGCAATAGAATGAAGAGATTCTTCATAGTGTAGAGTCGATTATGTTGAATAATTAATTGGTTTCAGTTGCCAAAAATACACTGAAAATCCAATTTATACAACTCTAAAATGTTGATTAGCGATAATTTAAAGGATTTAAAAAAAGTTAGTCAAGGAACCTTAGAACTAAATCGTTTTACGGGAATTAAGTGTAGATAAATTATTTTTCGATTACACCTAAACTATCTAATTCGTCAACCGAAATAGTAGGAGGGAAGGCGCCTTTTTTAATTTTTTCAATCGCAAAATTTGCCGTTGTTTCAGCATCTTTTTTAGAAGAAAATCCTTGAATTCCTTGTATCGCTGGAATGTTTTTTTGGTCAATCATCAATTTACCATCTTTCAAAATTTGATAACCAAAAGATTGATCCGGATTAACCGTTGTGATCACCTCGAATTTTTCTTCTGAAGAAACATCATTTGTGTTTTCACTTGTTTCTTCAGTGGATGAATTTGAACTTGGTTGTGAACAAGCAAAAAGGAACAATGCTACGATGCAAAATGAAAGTGTCTTCATTACAATTTGATTATTTTGCCGGTTGAGGTGGATTGATTGTCGGTATTGATTAATTTATAAATGTAATTTCCAGGGGCTAAATTTCCAATAGAAAGTTTCATTTCATTCGATGCATAGGTATATTCAACTTGTTCTGTTACATCTAGACCAGAAATCGAGAATACGCGTAATGAAGATTGTTCCAAATTTGAAATTTCACCTGTAATAATCACTTCATTTACAGTTGGATTCGGAAAGCAACTTGAAGTAAACGTTGTTGTTTTTTCATCCAATCCAACAATTCCATAATACGCATAGAAATCATCTAAGAAAGTTCCATTATATCCTGTTCCCAAATAGGCGATTCCATCGATTACAAAGGCAACTGCATTTTTACGCGCTGGTCCTGTTAAATCTGTACGTTGCACCCACACATTTGCGAAGTAATTGTATTCCCAAACGTCTTTTTTGTAGGTATAAGTATTGTCTTCACCTGTAGCAATGAATCCAGTTGGGAAAATTCCCCAAGAAACAGCACCTGCTCTTGGTGTTCCAGGGAAATTTGCTTTTTGAATCCATGTGTCAGTTGATGGAACATACATCCAAAAGTCATTGCGTAAAACGCCATCATCTCCAGTTCCTACATAACCTTCTGCACCCATTGCGAAAGCTGTAGCTTGTCTTCTAGCCGTTCCAGCAAAATCATTCAATTGGGTCCAAACATTGGTTGCTGGATCGTATTTATAAAAATCTTTTTTCAAGCCAGTAGCATCTTGTCCACCGCCCACATATGCAAAGCCATCAACTGCAAACTGAAATGCTTGTCTACGCGCACTTCCTAAGAAATCAGCTTTTTGAGACCATGCGCCTGTTTCGGAATCAAACTCCCAAGTATCTTTGAAATAAGGATTCGTTTGACCTTGACCTAAACAGATGTATCCTTTCGTTCCAATTGAAAACGTTGAAGCTGAACCTCTGTCTAAACCATCACCGTTTGGTCCTCCAATTGAGTTTTCATTGTCCCAATCATTTTGTCCGGGATTGTAAGAGTACATTTTTCGTAAAAAGCTGTATTCGTCCAGACCACCAACGATGTAGCCTTCATTTTGGAGAACAAAAAATCCACAAACAGATTTACCTGCACCGTTGACTGAATCTTTTTGCTGCCAATAATCTTGTGCATGAGTTGCAAATGATAAGGTTGAAAATGCAACAAGTGTATAGATGATTTTTTTCATTCTTAGTAAAGCATAAGTTGTTTTGTGCCTAAAAGTGTACCATGTTGATCCAAACAAGCCACAAGATAAATTCCGTTCGTTAGATTGAAACGATCCAATTTAATCTCTTGCATTTCTTTGTATTTGATTGATTGTACACAGCGTCCGTCTGTTGTGAAAATTCGAATTGTTTCAATGTCTTTTGATTGACTTTGAAGTGTGAATGAACCATTAGAAGGATTTGGATAGATTGAAAAGTCAACCTTCTCCAATTCATTGATTCCTGCCATCAATTCTTGTTTTGGAGTGTATTCATACATCGATGCTTTTTTACCTGAAACACCTTTGCCGGTACCAACATAAGCACGATTGTTAACCACAAATGAAACCGCATTCTTGCGTTCGCTACCACCATACGTTGCACGAACAAACCATTCGTTTAAATCTGGTTTGTATTCCCATAAATCGCTTAAAACACCACCATTCGATCCCAAGCAAACAAATCCACTGTTTCCGATTGAAAAAGTACAAGCTCCACCACGTTCCCAAGCAGGAAGGTCGGCAATTTGCGTCCATTCATTTGTTCCGCCGTTGTATTTCCAAAAGTCCTTTTTGAATACATCTTGATTTGCACCTAATCCAACATAGCCAAAATAGCCAACTGAGAATGATGCTAATTGATAACGAACTCCACCTGGGAAATTCGTGCGTTGTGTCCACTCATCAATGCTTGGTTTATATTCCCAAAATTGACTTGTGTACGTGTTAGGTCCTGTTTTTCCGCCACAGACATATCCTTTAGAATCAATATTGAATCCAGTAGCAAAGTAAACTCCTAATCCTCCGGAACCAGGGAAATTTGCTTTTTGTGTCCACATGTTTGTTGCAGGATTGTATTCCCAGAAATCATTTAATTTCGTTCCTAACATCGATTCATCGTTGTCAATACCAGTTCCAACATATCCTTTGGAATTTATCGCAAAACCAATTGCATCGCGACGAACAGAACCCGGTAAATTGGCTTTTTGTGTCCAAGTGTCATTCGCAGGATTGTATTGCCACAAATCGTTTAAAACAACTTCTGCTGAATCAACTCCAGAGCAAATATAACCGTAATCACCAATAGCAAAGGCAACAGCACGCTCACGTTTTAAGCCTGGAAAATCAGCTTTTTTTGTCCAAAAATTTTCAGTTTGACTTACCGCAACAAAGGGAAGAATACCGATGAAAAGTAGAATGAATTGCTTCATAATTAATTATAAATAAGTTTACCAGTGTACACAACGTTTTCAGAAGATGAAATTTTGTAAATGTACATTCCGTTAATTTTTGAATTGCGTTCAATTGTTAGAATAGGAGTTAGCCCAATTTTGTTTTCAATGAGTTCTCCTTGAAGATTGTAAATTGAAAGTGAACAATCTGACAATTTAGAATAGTCCGAAAGATTAAAAGCAAAAGTGACTTGATCCGTAATTGGATTTGGATAGACATTAATGTTAGAAGCATCAATAATTAATTCATCCGTTCCAAGTGGATTGTAATTGAATTGCCAAAAATCATTCATATTTATTCCATTTGTTCCCGTTCCGAAATAACCTTTTCCTTCGACTGCAAAAGCAACAGGGAATCGTCTAGAAGTTCCAGGGAATTCACCAATTAAACTCCATGAATTTGATCCTGAATTGAATTCCCACACTTGATCGGTAACTGTTGAAAGTCCACCGACATAACCACACGTAATATATCCTTTTCCGTCAATAGCAAAAGCTGAACTTCCATTTGTACAAAGTCCTGGAAAACTTGCTCTTGGAATCCATTGATTTTGAGATGGTTTAAATTCGTATAAATTAATGCCTGATTTAACAAAACCACTTCCTGAAGTTCCAAAAGCAGAACTCCATGTGTTGATTGTAATTGGACAATTCGCTTTTAATGTCCAAGTATTCGTTGTTGGATCATATTCTGCAATACTATTTCCAGAAAGAACATATCCTTTGTTTTGAACCGAAAACCCTTGCACATCTCCAGGGCTAAGTGGACAGTTTGCAATACTCGTCCATGTATTATTGACGGGATTATAACAATAGAATTGATTAGTAAGCGCAGAGCCACCGCCAACATATCCTCTGGTTTCTGTTCCCCAAGCAGTAACACCATGACCACTTACTGGAAAGTCAGCTTTTTGCGTCCATGAATCTGAAGCGGGATCATATTGCCACCAATCTTTGTAGGAAATATCTACACCTGTACCATTCACGTGACCTGTACCAATATAACCTTTGTTACCGATTGCTATTCCAACAGATCGATGTCTACCTGCTCCACCAAAACTTGCTTTTTGAAACCACGGCTGTGCCAATGAAGCAAGGTTCATTAAAACAAACAATAAAAGTATGGGTAGTTTAATTTTCATTTTCATTAATTGGCAATTATTAGTTGACCGGTTTTAATCGGATAATGATCAGATTCGATAGAGTAGATGTAAATTCCGGCTTTCAGGGATTCAGTTTCAACTTTTGTAGTGTTCGCAGAAACAGTTGTTTGAAGGACTTGCTTACCGTCCAATGAGATTATACGAATTTGCAATGTTTTTAATTCTTGTTCTGCGAGACAATTTTTAAAATCAAATATGCAATAAGTTGTGCATGGATTTGGGAAAATTGAGAACTCAATATTTTCAAGTTTTTGTTCTATTATTGACAAGTTTCGATCAAACATCCAAAAATCTTTGAAATTAGTTCCATTAGTTCCTGTTCCAACAAAAGCTCTATTGCCAATTGTTAAACCAACTAAATAACGTCTTGCGGTACCAGCGAAATCTTCAATTTGTGTCCATGTTTCTGTTGTTGGATTATATTCCCAAAAATCTGGATAATTATTACCACTTGAATAGTCATCACCTGTACCAATATAGCCTTTTCCATTTACGGCGAATCCACATGCTTCTTGTCGTGTTACAGGTCCAACCGTAGGTTTGGCAATCCATTGATTTGAAGCAGGATTGAATTGATAAAAATCATTTGTTGATCCACTGTTTGAATCACCCGTTCCTAAATAACCAAAATCACCAATTGAAAAAGCTACTGCAGAAGTTCTTGGAATTCCAGGGAAATTAGCGCGTGCAATCCATTGGTTAGTCGTTGGATTGTATTCATAAAAATCTGTTGAATATCCAGATGTAGTTTGTCCAGTTCCACAATATCCTTTACCACCAATTGAAAAACTCACCGCTCCTCTTCGCGCAACTCCGGGTAAATCTGCTTTTGGAGTCCATGTATTTGTTAAAGGGTCATATTCATAAAAATGCTTTGAATATGTTCCATTTTCTAAACGCCCAGTTCCGACATAAGCCTTTAATCCAATTACAAATCCAGTCGCATGAAAACATTTACCTTCTGGATAATTAGCGATCTGTGACCATGCGTTTGTGGAAGGATCATATTTCCAAAAATCTTCGTATTCTACATCAACTCCTGAATTAATATGCCCCAATCCGATGTAGCCTTCATTTCCAATTGAAAAAGCAGTAGCACGATGACGTGCATCACCTCCAAAATCAAAACGTTGATACCAAGGATTTGCGTTTGTTGTTATTCCAACTAACAGAGTAACTATCGATAAAAATAATTTCATTAGTTAATTATTAATTTTTTCGAGAATTGAACTCCATCTTTGGTGAAAACAAGCGTGTATAAGCCATTTTCTAATTCTGCAACTTGAATTGTTTCACCTTTAAAATTGCGAATGATTTTTACACTTTTTCCCGAAATATCAAATAATTCTACATTACCTTCAAATCCCGTTATTGAAATAAAATCGCTTGCTGGGTTTGGGCTTACAACAACATGTTCATTGTCAAGTTCTGTTTGTCCTAAATAATTCGCATCTATATTCAAGGTATATTCTCCACTTTCGTTGCTCCAACCTTCAACGATGATATAACACAAACCTAAACCTTGGGTATTAAATGTTAATTCAGATGAAGTACCACACGATTCTTCATCATCATTAAATGCAATTATGTTTCCAGAAGCATCTACAACACTTAAGAAAGTGTCAAATGTTGATCCACATAACGAAACGTTAACGCTTTGCATCATTGGAGATGGATTAAACTCATAATAAATGTCTGGCGAGTTGTAAACTAAATTTTGATTTGAATAGCAGAATGAATTATCCCTAACATCAGTATATGGTAAACTTGTAACCGGGATAGCATCTGCAATTTCATCACCCACATATCCCGAGCAATCAATTCCGTTGCCGATAGTAATTGAAAAATCCATAACTGATCCCCAAGAAAATGTTGCACAAGGATTTAATGGTAATGTTCCTGCTTCTTGTTGAGTTACGCGCATACGTGTTGTTCCATTTTGTGCGCCCGCCGGAACAGTAAAGTTAAACGTTGAAAGTGGAGTTGGTGGAATTCCAGACCAAGTACCAATAACTTCACTTGGGTCAAATGTTCCGCTCTGATCAAAATCAATCCAAGCTGTGCCAGCACCGCTGTAATTTCCACCACATGTGCTAAATTGTACATAGGCAGTGTAAGGAGAACCTGCATTTAAAGTTGTGCCTAATGCTGTTAAATCTTGTAAGCCAATCACTCCAGGACAACCTGTAAAGTTAATTGATCCTACAACTCCTGTTAAGGAAACAGAACCAACATTTGAATCAATTGTGCTAGTTGGACCAACTGCCGTACAATATTGAGCTTGAGAAAAAGATGCGAATATTGCACCGAAGAAAAGTGTAGTTATTTTTTGCATATTAATAGTAACTTGTCGCTAATGTAATCAAAATATTAATCTTATGTTAACACAAAAGACGATTAATGTGTTAAAAATGGTGCATTCGACTAAAGAAAAGTTGAAATAAAAAAAAGAGCGATTGAATTTGTACAATCGCTCTCTTTCTGTTAAGGTTTTTGTTTAGATTTTGCTAAACATTTTTCTGGATGATCCAACTTGTATAAAGTAGAAACCAGCTTTTAAAGTGCTAACATCAATTGTTTGAAGTCCATTATTTACTTTTTTCGCAAATAATTGTTCTCCCATAAGGTTGTAAATTACGATATCACCACCTACAAACATATTAATAGTCAACGTACTTGAAGTTGGGTTTGGATAAATCTGCAATTCATCATTTGTTAATTCTTCAACTCCTAAACCACAACCAGGTAGATATGCTTTTCCTGGTGAACCATCCGGACAACCAGCAAACCAATTCGTTGCATCACACATTAAACCAGTTGAACTCAATAATTCCAATGTTTTTCCGTTGCCATCTGGTTCAGTGGTCCATGGTGCACTATTTTCATAATTCACTGAGAATTGATTAACACCTAAATCGTTGTAAAGTATAATTCCGTCTGAACCACCAAGTGAGATTAATGAAGGTCCAACAACGTTTAATACATTTGGATGAATTGCATGGAAAAGTGCAGTGTCTTTAGCAATCACTAAATATCCATTAGCAGGAAGAATTGTCCCAACAGGCAATACATAAGATCCTGTAATCCCACCATCACTCATTGTCCAATTAGAAAGGTCAATATCAGTTGTGGAAGTCGAATGGATTTCAAACCAATCACCAGCATCAGAAGTGGAAATTGATTTGTAGTTAATCTCAGAAACAATGATCGTAGAATCACAAGCGAAATAAGGTTCTCCTGGGGAACCAGCTACACATCCAGCGAACCATGCATTAGGATCATTTTGACCTTGACTGTTTCCTTCAAATTCCATTGAACGACCATAACCATTCGTTCCAATCGGCCAAGGTGAACTTGTTGAATAAGTAACTTCTGTTAAAATAAAATCATTTGCTTTTTTAATATACAAAGTCTGCCCAGCATTTTTTAATGAGAATCCTAAGTTTCCAATATAGTTTGTGACAAAAGGATATTGCGCATGGAAAAGTGCAGTATCTTCAACAACAACTAATCGTCCATCTGCTGGAATAATCGTTTGCAACGGGAAAGTAAAGACATGGAAGTAATTTGTGTCTTCGATTGTCATTCCACTTACATCCAATGGAACAGTAAGTTTATTGTGAATTTCAATCCAATCTCCACCATCAATTGAGTTTTCTGGGTTCGGCATAAGTTCAGAAATTTCCAATGGATTTGTTTCTGTTGAACCTGTGAACCATGCTGTAAATCCAGCGTTGACTGTTGGAGTGATAGTTAAGACTTGATTTGAGTTGTTTGCTGGGAAAAGTGAATTTGGACTCCAATGATCAAATGAATATCCAGGATTAGCGATGGCAGTGATTTTAACAGGAACTCCCTTGAAATAAACACCGTTCCAAGGATATTCTTGTTCGCTTGGCTCGATGGTAGAAATATGAATTCTTCCAGCTCCTGCAGGTTGTACATCTAAATCAAACGTAACTTGTCCAGTTAAAGCAAAATGCGATTGAACAACGTTTCTTGCACCTGTGATGCGGTTGTTGTTCCAAGTTTGCATGTTCGTCATCGTATTCAAGAAATTGTTCATGTTTCCACTCCAACGCGTATGATGTCTTGGGATCCATGGTGCAACTTCATTAATCATTGTGTTACCTGTGCTTACAACCTTGTTTTGTTGCCAAATTGTGTTTATCAAATCGGCATATCGATCAATGAAATATGTTCTGAATTGCTGATTTGCTAACAATTTTCCAGTAATAATATCCATGTGAATAAATGCATCATTCGTTGCTTGTACAAGGAAGTTGTCATTTGCTGTAGCTCCGTAAAGACCATAGCCAAAATCCAAATCCATTAACAACATTTTCCATTTCTCACCTGGGACATTCCAGTATTTAATGTTATTCGCTTGGCCATTACTCCAGTCACCATTTCCATAATAAGTTTCTGTAATAATGTAATCAGCATAATTTTCTAAGTCAATTAATGAGTCTGCTAAAGCAAAAAAGGTAGGACTTGCTGGATCGGCTGCAGCGATTGCATTGTACATTGGCCAAAAATTATCCATCGTACCATCATTCGCTTCGAACGCCATGTAGTTCTCTGTTAATACTGAAACACTATCCGAGTCAAACCCAGTATTGTTTTCGATATAATCATTGTTCAAGGTTTCACGAATTTCATATTCTCCAAAATACTCACCATTCAAAAAGACAATTGTTGGCGAATATCCCATGTACATTGTATGTGTATTTTTCGTTAAACGCTGCATAAATGCATCGCGCATTCTTGAACCATTGTAATCGTTACCACCATTTCTTAAGTTGAAATCTTTGTATTTCGTAACGTATGGTTTGTCTGGGATTAATGCATAATTGATTTTAGACATTCCATAATCGTCGCGGCATTTAACACGGAAGCTTTTTTGTGGTTGCGCACGTGACCATCCACCGTGAATTTTTAATCCAATCGCTCCTTCAAATTTTTGTGTACTATCAGTTGATATATATTCTATGTATGAATACTTTTCCCAATCCTCCCAGAAATTTGCTCCAAAATATGGATAGTTTGTATTGTAATCCGGTGGACCTAAAACATAAATTCCCGTATTTACATCATACAGATTTAATGAATCAGTGGAAATTGATATTACAGGTAATCCAATGTAAGCTTCATTGATAATGTAGCTATTTTTCTCAGTTAAACTGGGTAAAGCTGTACCTGCAGGATCGAAACATCGTGCTGCTAATACTTTTGTTGCTGGTACTGTAATTGGTCCAGTATAAAGTGCAGATGTTGCAGTTGGAATACTTCCGTTTAATGTATAACGAATTTCAGCTCCAACTTGATTGGAAGTTAATGTAACAGTTTGTGCAGAAGCATAAATCCCTGCAGGAACTGAGTAAATAGGTTTTTCCAGCATCAACGCAAAACAACTTGCTGAATTACTAGCTCCCGGCGTAGGATTAGGACTAATACACCAGCTTGTACCATTATTATTACTTGAATGGTCAACAGGTATCTGAGTTAGTGTGAATTGTTCCAATAATGTATTTGTAGGATCTGCAAGCGTCAAAACATCCCCTGTTGAAAGTGTGAAGTTTGTATGCCATGCTGTAGGTGGAACTAAGTTCATCCATGGCAATGTAGCTGAGAAATACGTATTAGTTGTGTTCAATCCGACAGCTAAATATGCATTACCAGTTAAATCTGTTGATGTAGCTGAATTGTTGTGCGTTTGAATTGAAAGCACATTTTCACCTGTCACCAAAACTCCCGCTAAAGCTGATAAATTGATTTCAAACATGTTTGTCGCCATTCCTTGGTAAACCAAAGCTTCGTGACTTGATGCTGCAAAAGCATTGAATGCAGGGTTTGTTCCTACAGTTCCAATATTTGCTCTAGCAATTTCAACACCATTTATATAGGCAACAAAACCGTCATCATAATCCATGAATAAAACGAGTCGTTCTATTTCTGCAGGATTTGTTAGCGTAAATGTTTTTCGAGAATATACACTTGTGCATGTTCCAACTGTTGTACCATCATCACTATCCCCGAATCCAATACCACCAATTCCAGTTAACCAACCAGTAAGTGTTGTTCCAGGTAGTCTCCAAGAAGATGCAGGTTCTGTTGTTGGAACAATGTATTGCCACGCATCATTTGCTGATATAATTGTTTCATAATGGTCAATTGTCGGAATTCGGTTTTTTCCACTTGCAAAGATCAATTTATGTTCGCCAGGAAGTAACGAATACGCTGGCAAAGTCCATTGAAATTGATTGGCATTTTTGCCAACGATGTAACCGTTTAAATCAACAGCTGTAGCACCGTCATTGCGAATTTCGAACCAATCATCATATTCATTGTCCTCATCAACAATTGTACTGATATTGGATTGTGAAACCTCACTCAAACGAATTTGAGCACTGAGTTCATTAGAAAAAATAAATGCGCTTAAAGAAGCAAGTAGTAATCTCTTTTTCATTTGTATGAATTTGAGTAGGTGGCTTCAATAAGATTTTGAATTTAGAACTAAAAAATAGAATGATTATTAAATATTTAACAAATGAGTAATTTTTAGTTAAACAGTAATTCAAATTGGTTTTTTATAAAATCATAAATTGTTAAGGTTCATGGTGCGTAACCTACAGAGGAACTATGAATGTTAATCTCTTGAATTGTACTTGTTTTATAAACTTCAAAAGTTGATGAAATTGACCAAGAAGATGATCCTGACATGAGCATTTCCGTTTCAGGAAATAATGTGTTTTTATTAATTTGTTTTTTTGGATAGTTGCCAGGAAAAAAGCCATAAACAATTTCTTTACGAGGTGCACCGATATAGAAATTCCCAAAACGATCAATTGTATAATGATGCTCTGTTTTAGCTTCACTATTTACTTCCACCAACTTAAATGGGTAATAACTCAAGGCTCCAGTTGATTCTGAAATATTTGATTGACCATTTTCTAATTCTACACCGCCATAAATAAGTGATGTGTAAGATATTTTACCTATGAAAACAGTTACTTTGGAATGGATAAACAGCGTGTCTTCAATTCTACCATTTTCAAATTTTAATTCGGCAATTGGTTTACCACTTTCTGAATAAAAAATAGAATTACCATGTTCAACATTATTTACTAATGTTTTATCCCACATTTTTTTTCCAGTTGAATAATATCGAATGTAATGAACTGGATTAGTTGGTCCTGAAATAGGAAGCGTTGACAACAGTTTTCCATTTTTAGAATATTCAAATTGAACCGTGTCTTTTTTTCCATTCACTTGAATGATTTTATTTCCGTAATAATAGTTCTCTTCTATCAGAAGCGTGTCTTGCGAAAAACCTTCAAAGGTGAAAAGAATGAAAAAAAGGAAAACGTAGTTCATTAATGAAGTTTTATTAAATCTGTAGATTGAATTATGTCGCTTAAAGAATCGATTAAATAATCTAGTTCACTCACCGTATTGAAAACTTGGAAAGAAAAACGAATATAGCATTTGTCACCGTGGCGCATCACTGGAATTTCAATCTTGTATTTTTCGAAAAGCAATCGCTGTAATTTCTCGGGTTCGTTCGTTTTAATTTCGGCAGAACAGAGTTGACCGAAAAATTCTTTCGTTAAAGGAGCAAGTGCTTGCGTATTGAGTAGGTTGAACAATTTCGGCGCATTTTCAATTAGTTGATTTCGGCACTCTTCCGTTTTTTCTTTCCAATTGTGTTTCTCCATGAATTCAATTGCTTTTGGAATTGTCAAATAGGCAGAGAAATCCCTTGTTCCATTGAATTGATGATAGTCGAAAAATTGAGAGTTGGATGGTGCGGCACTTTTGTAACCCCACGAAACAATTAAAGGATCTAACGCTTTCTGATAATCTGGATGAACATATAAAAAGGAAGAACCTTTAGGTGTCATCATCCATTTGTGACAAGCGCCTGTATAAAAGTCTGCTTTTAATTCGGATAAATTCAAGTCAATATGCGCTGGAACATGCGCACCGTCAACAATCGTCGTTAAACCACGTTTTTTAGCTTCTTCACAAATTTCTTTTACTGGTAAAATTAAACCAGTGCTACTTGTAATTTGAGAAATAAAAACAACTTTTGTTTTCTCCGAGTATCCTTGCCAAAATTCATTTAAGAAAGATTCCTTTGATTGAATTGGAAGCGATATTTTTTGTTGAATATATGTTGCGCCCTGTTTTTCACAATAGTAATTCCAAGTTCGATCCATTGCTCCATATTCTAGAGATGTACTCAGAATTTCTTCACCTTTGTTTAATTTGAGATTTTTTGCAATGATATTTATAGCATGCGTTGGATTCGGAACAAAAATCAAATTTTCATGATGGCAAGAAATAAAATCAGCAAAAGCAATTCGTGCCTCATTGATATAACGATAACCATCAACAGTAATAAACTGTACGGGTTCGTTTTCAAGTAATAATTGCCATTTGACATAATCATCAAACACTACTTTTGGGGTAGCACCAAAGGATCCAAAATTCAAAAAAGTGATATCGTCGCGCAATAAAAAAAAATCTTTCATAGGATAAATTCGTTGTCCGTTTCAATGATACAAATTAATTTCATTAATTTCGTTCAGCTTTTAGCTAATATGTTTTTGTTATACACATAGAACTACTACAAATGAAATTGAAAACACTCTCCTTCTCAGTTTTGTTAAGCATGTTTGCTTACAATTCAGTCAATGCCCAGGATTCGATTGTTAAGGCAGCAATTCTGGATGATGGTTCACAAAATGCGGAAAAATCTTATAATCAAGGAATTCAGCATTTCGCCTCAAAAAACTTCAAAGAAGCATTAACGGATTTTAATGCTGCCATTTCTATTAAACCCGATTTCGATAAAGCTTATTACAATCGAGGGAACACAAAAATGGAGTTAAATGATTTGCAAGGAGCGCTTGCAGATTTTAACATGGCTTTGAATATTAGTCAGCAAAGTGATTACTTTTTTGGTCGCGCGCAAGTGAAATATGCTACTTCAGACAAATCTGGTGCTGAGCAAGATTATTCGAAAGCAATTGAATTGAATACTGGATATTCTCAAGCGTTTTATTACCGTGGCGTGATTAAGTTTGAGAACAAAGATTACAATGGTGCTGTTGCTGATTTCACAGAAGCGATCAAGTTCAACAATGAATATGCGTATGCCTATAATGACAGAGGAAGTGCAAAACGCCAATTAGAAGATTTCGATGGTGCAATTGCAGATTATAAAAAAGCACTTATAATTTCTCCTAATATGCCGTTTACCCTAAATAATATGGCAAGTGTATACCGTAAAAAAGGTAAATACAAAGAAGCTATTGAGAATTACACCGCAGCAATTAAATTAAAAGGTGATTATTACATTGCTTACACAAATAGAGGAAGCGCAAAATTAGATGCTGGCGATTTTAAAGGAGCGCTAGAGGATTTTTCGAAAGCGATTCAACTGAAAGCAGATTATGCATACGCCTATAATAATCGTGCGGTAGCAAAATACAAATTGAAAGATTATAAAGGAAGTGTTGAGGATTGCACTAAAGCAATTGAATTAGAACCTACAAATGGTTATGCCTATTTAAATCGTGGTATTGCAAAAGAAATGCTGCGCGATGAAGAAGGTTCATGTAAGGATTGGATAAAAGCAGAAGAGCTAGGTGTTGAAACTGCAAAGAATTACAATGGTTCTTGTAAATAACGAAAGTGTCAATTAAAGAATTTTAAAGATGAAAACTAATTTCTCACGCACAATTAAAATGACTTTTGCATTGATGCTTTTAATGACTGCATCGACTGCTTTTGGTCAAAATATAGAATTCACAAAAGAATTTTTCAAAGAAGATAAAGATGGATTAAAGAAAGCCAAAGACAATATTGAACTTGGGGATTCTTATTACAATCAAGGCACAATCTTTTTCAAACAAGCAATTGATCCATATTTGGCAGCAAACACTTTTAATCCAAATAATGCTTTGCTGAATTTTAAAATTGGACAATGTTATTTGTATTCTAATTTTAAATTGAAAGCTATTCCGTTTTTGGAAAAAGCAAAAAGTTTAAATCCATCAGTTGATCCTACGTTGAATTTTTATTTAGGTAGAGCCTACCATTTGGATATGCAATGGGACAAAGCAATTGCAGAATTTAGTACGTACCAAAAAATTGGAAATTCTGGTGGTGATCCTGAATTGATGGCTACTGCGGCAAAATCCATTAATGAGTGTTATGTTGGAAAAGAACTTTCTCAAAAACCAATTCGCGTTTTTATTGATAATCTTGGTAAAGAAGTCAATTCTCAATACACTGACTATGGTCCCGTGATTTCGGCAGATGAATCCGTTTTATTGTTTACTTCTCGACGTCCTAATACGGTTGGTGGTAGAATCGATCCAGGATTGAACGAATATTTCGAAGATATTTACATTTCATACAAACAAGCTGATGGGAAATGGTCTTCAGCTGCGAATATGGGAGAACCTGTAAATACTGAGGACCATGATGCGAATTCTGGTTTGTCAGCTGACGGAACGAAGTTTTTGATTTACATTGGAAAGAACAATGGGGATTTATATGAATCAGAATTGTTGGGTGACAAATGGTCGAAACCTGAGGCCATGAACAAATATATCAATACTGATAAGTACCACGAATCTTCTGCTTGTTATTCACCTGATGGAAATTCCGTTTATTTCGTGAGTGACAAACCAGATGGATTAGGTAGTCGCGATATTTGGATTTCGCACAAAGATGAAAAAGGCAAATGGGGTAAAGCTGAGAATCTTGGTCCAACAGTGAATACCAAATACGGTGAAGAAGGTGTATTCATTCATCCAGATGGAAAAACTTTGTACTTCAGTTCTCAAGGCCACAAAGGAATGGGAGGATACGATATTTTTAAAACCATTTACAATGATTCGACAAAAACGTGGTCAACACCAGAGAATATTGGATATCCAGTAAATACGCCAGATGATGATGTCTTTTTTGTTGTTTCTGCCAGCGGTAGACACGGTTATTACACTTCTTTCAATCCTAATGGATTTGGTGAAAAAGATTTGTACATGGTAACTTTCTTAGGTGTTGAAAAACCGATGGTCATGAACAACGAAGATAATTTGATTGCTTCACAAGCAGCGCCAGTTAAAGAAACAGTTGTGGCACCTGTAGTTGAAATTAAAGAAGCGCAATTGACTATCTTAAAAGGTGTAATTACAGATGCTTTGACAAACAAACCATTGGATGCAACGATTGAAATTATCGATAATCAAATGAATCAAGTGATAGCAACTTTCACTTCGAATAGTACAACAGGAAAATACTTAGTTTCATTGCCTGCAGGTAAAAACTATGGTATTGCCGTGAAGAAGGAAGGATATTTGTTCCATTCAGAGAATTTTGATATTCCTGCGGCTTCAGCATTCCAAGAAGTGACCAAAGATGTTGAACTAAAAGGAATCGTTGTTGGAAGCAAAATCATTTTGAAAAATATCTTCTTTGATTTCGATAAAGCAACCTTGCGTCCAGAATCAACAAACGAATTACAACGTTTGACAAAATTATTGACGGATGTTCCAACCTTAAAAATTGAGATATCAGGCCATACCGATTCGAAAGGAGCGAATGATTACAACTTGAAATTATCTGATAATCGTGCAAAAGCTGTTGTAGATTACTTGATTAAAGCTGGGATTTTAGCAGATCGTTTAACGTACAAAGGCTATGGTGAAGATCAACCAATTTCGACCAATGATACAGATGCTGGTCGCCAATTGAACCGAAGAACTGAGTTTAAGATTATAAGCATGTAACATAAATTGAATAATAATTTGAAAGGCTCTGAATGTTCGGAGCCTTTTTTTATGCCTATTTTCGCCAACGAATATGCAGTTGTGTAACAATTGTGACCTTCCTACTAATTGAAAGGATGCAATTTTACAGCAAAATAGTAAACATGGAATTTTTAGGTTATTTCTTAGCTGTACTTGTTGGAATCTCATTAGGATTGGTCGGAAGCGGCGGATCCATTCTTACTGTGCCTATTTTGGTAATGGTAATGGGAGTTGATGCAACACTTGCCACAGCTTATTCTTTGTTTATTGTTGGGGCTACAGCTTTAGTAGGCGGAATTCATAGTGCAATTCAGAAAAAGGTCGATTTTAAAACGGCTCTCATTTTTGGTATTCCTTCTGTCATTGCTGTGTTTTTAACGCGAGCATATATTGTTCCGTTAATCCCTAAGGTTGTGTTTTCAATAGGCAGTTTTGAAGTCACAAAATCAATTCTTTTAATGTTGCTCTTCGCAATTGTGATGGTAGCGGCTTCGATAACAATGATTCGACCGCAAAAGAAATCAGCTGAAATCCAAGGTGAAAAAAAATACAATTTTCCCTTGATTTTTATTGAGGGTACTTTAGTTGGTGCGTTGACAGGATTAGTTGGCGCTGGAGGTGGATTTCTTATTATTCCAGCACTTGTGTTATTGGCTAAAATCCCAATGAAAGAAGCAGTTGGAACCTCTTTATTTATTATTGCTTCAAAATCTTTAATCGGTTTCACCGGAGATTTAAAAGGTGACGAAGTGATTGACTGGCAACTGTTGATTTATTTCACCTTAGCTGCAATTATCGGAATTTTTATTGGTTTGTTGCTGGCTAAAAAAATACCTGGAGAAAAGTTGAAAACAGGTTTCGGATGGTTGGTCTTAATTATGGGAATTTATATTATTATTGATGAGTTGTTTTTGAAATAATACCTGAATGATTCGTCAGATTTTAGTCATTTCCATTATAAGTATTAGCTTTTTAAGCTATTCACAAAATAGTTCGTCAAACACGCAAAATGATTCAACCAGTTTTTTGTCTGCTTTTCAAAGAGGAAAAATAAATGGCCAAATTCGCTATTTTTTCATGGCAACAGATAATCAAAAGGGCTTGAGTGATTATTATGCAAATGCATTTGGTGGAAGAATTTCGTATCAAACAGCCAAATTCAAAGGTTTTCAGCTTGGAATAACCCAATCCTTTGATTTTAATATCGCATCATCAGATTTTTCGAAAAAAGATTCATTAACCAATGCTTCTGATCGATATGAAGTAGCACTTTTTGATGTTACTGATGTTTCCAATAAGTTCAACCTAACAAGATTAGATGAGTTATATATTAGTTATTCAATAAAAAAACTGAATATCAAATTAGGTAGACAAAATTTAAATACCCCATTTTTAAATACACAAGACGGCAGAATGATGACAACAGCTTTCGGCGGAATATGGTTGGAATCATTTTTGAAACAATGGAAAATTTCTGGAGGATGGTTGTTATCTGTAAGCCCAAGAGGAACAAGCAAGTGGTATACAATTGAACAATCACTTGGATTATTTTCGAATGGTGTTAACGTAGATGGAACACCGGCAAAATATGTCAATAATATCACGTCGAAAGGCGTTGGCGTTCTTCAAGTAAATCGTAAAATTGGTACTAGATTGAATATTGAATGTTCAGATTTTATTGTAGAAAATGTGTTCAACACTTCTTTTGCTCAAATTGATTATGTTGGTCCTAAAAAGTGGTTTACTTCAGTACAATATATTCATCAAAACACCTTGAATAACGGTGGGAATAAGAATCAATCACTAACCTATGTTGATAAAAATGGTCAATCAAATTCGATTGGTTTTAGATTGGGAACTAAATTCAAGCAATTCACACTTTCATTCAATTACAATTACATCACGAAAGATGGACGTTTTTTACTCCCGCGTGAATGGGGAAGAGAACCGTTGTTTACATTTATTCCTCGAGAACGATCTGAAGGATTGGGTAATACGCAAGCATTCGTATTAAAAACTGAATTTCTCAACAAACAGAAAAACTTCGGTTTGAAACTCTTTACAGGAGCTGTATTAACTCCAGACATTAAAGATACTCGCTTCAATAAATATGGCCTTTCAAGGTATTGGCATACGAATTTAGAATTGAAATTGTCGCCTCAAAAGCACTTGAGAAATATGGAATTAATGCTACTTGTCGCTTCGAAAGTTTCAATTGGAGAGACCTACAACAATCCCAAGAATATAATTAATAAGGTAAATCTCTTCAATTATAACCTCGTTTTGAATTATAATTTCTGAGCGATTTCAAGAATGAATTATTTTATGTAACTTTTGTTTCGTTTGTTTAGGAAAAATAAACGAAATTTGTTTAGAATAAATCCAAATTATAAAAATTACACACACATGACAATTGAACAAATCTACACAGGTTGTTTAGCGCAAGGAGCGTATTACATTACATCAAACGGGGAGGCGGCAATTATTGATCCATTGAGAGAAATTGAACCGTACATTGAACGAGCAAAAAAAGACAACGTAAAAATCAAGTACATTTTTGAAACGCATTTTCACGCAGATTTTGTGAGTGGACACATTGATTTGGCCAAAGCAACTGGCGCGACAATTATTTATGGACCAAATGCGGCTCCAACATACGATGTACATGTTGCAACAGATGGTGAGCTTTTGAAATTAGGCGACATTTCGTTTAAAATTCTTCATACGCCAGGTCACACAATGGAAAGTACATGCTTTCTTTTGATTGATGAACATGGAAAAGATCATGCCTTGTTTTCAGGTGACACCTTGTTTATCGGCGACGTAGGACGTCCTGATTTAGCTCAAAAAGCTGCATCAATGACACAAGAGCAATTGGCAGGAACTTTATTTCATTCGTTGCGCGATAAAGTTATGACCTTAGCTGATGATGTGATTGTTTATCCTGCTCACGGTGCTGGTTCTTCTTGTGGTAAAAATATGAGTAAAGAAACTGTAAGTACAATTGGTGAACAAAAAGCAAAAAATTATGCCTTGCGAGCTGATATGACAGAAGAGGAATTCATTAAAGAAGTGACGGACGGCTTGTTGCCTCCTCCAGGGTATTTTGGAATGAATGTCATGATGAACAAAACAGGTTATGACAATATTGGCGAAGTAATGCAACGAGCAAATAAAGCATTATCATGTGCTGCTTTTGAAGCTGCAGCGAATGAAACTGGCGCTATTGTGCTTGATACACGAAATGCGCAGGTATTCTCAGAAGGTTTTATACCAAACAGTATTAATATTGGTTTAGATGGACAATTTGCTCCATGGGTTGGTGCTTTAATAACCGATATTAAACAAGAGATCTTATTAGTAACAGATCTTGGAAAAGAAGAGGAAACCATTAAACGATTAGCGAGAGTTGGGTATGACCATGTCATAGGATTCTTAGAAGGTGGTTTTGATGCATGGAAAAATACGGGTAATGAAATTGATACTGTAACACGAATTTCTGCAGACGAATTTGCAGAACGATTTAAATCTTCACCATTGGTTATCGATGTTCGTAAACCTGGAGAATTTGCAGCAGAACACGTTGATGGGGCTAAAAGTATTCCATTGGATTTTATCAATGAGGACATGGCTCAATTTCCAAAAGAAGAGCAGTTCATCATGCATTGTGCTGGAGGATATAGAAGTATGATTGCAGCCTCAATTCTAAAATCACGTGGTTATGATAATTTCATTGAAGTGTTTGGAGGATTTTCAGCAATTTCAAAAACGGATGTTCCAACGACAGATTATGTTTGTCCTTCTACACTTAGAAAAGCATAAGTTGATAAAAAATAATAGTGAAAGGTCTCATTTTTTTGAGACCTTTTTTGTTGATATTAATTAGTGGATTTCCTGCTTAAAATCATGTTTTGAAACAGTTAACTTTACTAAAATTGTAAGTAAAACCAATGATTATGACTGAATATACGATTACAAAAGAAATCATTCGAGGAAAATTGAAACCACGCGCAAAGGAATCGCATAAAGGTGATTTTGGACATGCTTTAATAATTGCTGGTGGAAAAGGTAAAATTGGTTCTGCCGTATTGGCAACAAGAGCATGTTTAAGAAGTGGAGTAGGATTATTGACAACTCATATTCCAGCTTGCGGTGAATCGGTACTTCAAACAGCAATTCCTGAAGCAATGATTAGCGTTGATTCAAATGATAAATTGTTTTCAGATAACATTGGAAATTTTCATTTTAAAACAATTGCTTTTGGTCCAGGTTTAGGTACAGCAATATCAACACAGAAAGCGATTCATCATTTATTGAAAGTGGAAAAAATACCAATGGTTATTGATGCTGATGGTCTGAACTGTATTTCCTTAAATAAGGAATGGTTTAATTTGATTCCAGAAAATTCAATTTTGACACCGCATCCGGGTGAATTTGAACGTTTGGTTGGCAGTTGGGAAACACTTGAACAACGCACGGAATTGCAACTAGAATTTGCTAAAAGATTAAAGTCTGTTGTGATCGTAAAAGGTGGTCCAACCTACATCGCTTCACCAGATGGAAGTTTATATATCAATACAACGGGTAATCCTGGTATGGCGAAAGGTGGAAGTGGTGATGCGTTAACTGGAATGATTACAGCTTTTTTATCCCAAAACTACAGTGCATTGGATGCGGCTATTCTCGGTGTCTATATACATGGATTGGCAGGAGATGTTGCAGCTCAAAAAACTACAGAATATGGTTTGTTAGCATCCGATTTAATTGAAGCAATTCCAGATGCATTGAAAGCTATTCTTTAATCTTCCACTTCAATAATTCGTTGCTTCATTAGAATTTTATCAATTCTCAATCCATCAACATCCATAATCTCGAAATAATAATTTTCGTATTCAAAATTATTTCCTGCAATTGGAATGGATTTTAAATGTTCCAACATAAATCCTGCAACCGTCGTGTATTGCGAGATATTGTCTTCGATAATTTCTTTTTGGAAGTATTGATTGAGCTCAAAAATTAATGTTTTACCATTGATTAAATAAGAACCATCTTCTCGTTTGGTAATATCCAATTCATCAATTTCATCTTCATCTGGTAAATCACCAACAATTGCTTCAATTAAATCATGCAAAGTAATAATTCCAACAACACCGCCATATTCGTCAATAACAGTTCCGATGTATTGCTTTTTCGTTTTGAATAAACTTAGAATTTTAAAGGCAGGCGTGTTTTGAATGATGTAAATTGGATCTTCAATGATGTCTTGTAATTTAAACCCAGGATTTTTATAATTCTCAAAGAAATCTTTGATCGTAATTACACCTTTAATGTTGCTCATTTGTCCATCACAAACAATGAATTTAGAGCGAACACTTTTTAATAATTGTTCAAATATTTCGTCGATATTTAAATTGATATCAATCCATTCTACTTCAGAATTGTGTGTCATTAATGACTTTGCGGTTTGATCGGTGAAATAGAATAAGTTTTGGTGAACCTGACTTTCGTCAGTCTCTAAAACACCTTGTTTCCCAGCATTGAACAACATAAATTTCAATTCTTCTTCACTCATGTGATCTGAATCATTTTCTTTTACCCCGAACAACTTTAAAATTAATTTTGTTGAGATTGATAACAGTTTTACAAATGGGAAAGTGGCAAGCGTGAAGTATTTAATAATTGGAGAACAAACCAATGCAATCTTTTCAGCACTGTTCATCGCTATAGTTTTCGGAACAAGTTCACCTACGACAATTGTAAAATAAGTGATACTTCCTATTACAATAAACAAAGCAACTAAATGAGTTGAATCGCCCAAGAATTTAACATTTACAAGAACTTTTTCGAGATCATCGGTTAACGTTGCGCCACCATAAGCACCGGCAATGATTCCAATTAATGTAATTCCAACTTGAACTGAAGACAAAAAGTTTTCAGGATTCTCAAGAAGTTTTAAGATTGTTTTTGCTCTTGAATTTCCTTGATCAGCAAGATGTTGAATGCGCGATTTTTTTACTGAAACTAAGGATATTTCCGATAAAGCAAAAAAAGCATTTAAAAATGTCAAAAGAATTATGACGATTATTTCCATAAGGCAAAGCTACGAATTATAGTGAAGCAGTAAGTTGTTTAGATTTAAATTTAAGAAAAGCAAAAATGCCTCACAAAAGCAAGGCATTTCATATTTTTAATCTTCGTCATCTTCGAAGTCATCGTCTTCATCATCGAATTCTTCATCGTCGTATTGATTGAACGAATGAATATCGAAATCATCATCGTCATCATCATCACCAAAGAAACGATTGTTTTTCCCACTTTTTTTGTAGGCATTCATTTTTGGTTTTTTCGCTCTTCCTTCAGAATCCCAATCTTTCGCTTTTTTATCCTTATCACTTTTCTTTCTAACTTCTCCTTTTAATGATTCAGGAAGAACTGGTGGGATAAATGCTGGTGCATCGTCAACTGGTTTACGGTAATCAGAAGGTCGAGAATCTGAACTTCCACGATTATCACGATTATCACGATTGTTATCAAAACCTTCACGGCGTTTGAAATCTGGTCGAGGATTGTTTGAATCTCTCGGTGGACGACTATCTGTTCGTTGCTCAGCTTCTTTAACTGCAATTGGTCGACCATTCATCATGGAACCATCCAATTTTTCAATAGCGGTCATCGCTTCATCACGATTAGCCATTTCAACAAAACCAAATCCTCGAGATTTTCCTGTTTCTCTGTCTGTGGCAACACTCGCTTTTAAAACTGTTCCGTGTTGCTCAAATGCTTGCTTCAATTGCTCGCCCGTAATGCCAAAATCCAATTTGGCGAC
This sequence comes from Crocinitomicaceae bacterium, assembly GCA_023262855.1. Classification (GTDB taxonomy): domain Bacteria; phylum Bacteroidota; class Bacteroidia; order Flavobacteriales_D; family Crocinitomicaceae; genus M0103. The sequence goes on along the minus strand of JALQYQ010000022.1, from coordinate 5,584 downwards.
AAAAATACTAGTCATAAAAATGAAATAGCGTGTAAAGATGTTTTTTAAACGTTAATAATTCATTCGAAAATAGAACTTTTTTTTAATGATTAATGTATTTGAATTGTATTTTTATAAAAAAAAGCAAAATGAATGCGTTATTACTAGGTTCAACTGGTCTTGTTGGTCACGAATTACTTGAATTATTGGTAGTTGACTCCCGCTTTGAAAAAATAGATTTACTAAGTAGAAGAGAACTCGATATGCGAGAGATTTCTGTAACCAATCACATGGTCGATTTTACGAATCTATTGGAACTTCCCTTACACCATTCTGTTGATATTCTATTTATAGCATTTGGTTCAACAATTAAGAAAGCTGGATCCAGAGCAGCTCAATGGGAAATAGATGTTGATATACCAACAACAGTCATGAAACTTGCGAAAGAAATAGGAGTGAAGCAATGTGTGTTGATTTCTGCTTTAGGCGTTAGTTTGAATTCGCCCTTCTTTTACTCTCGAATGAAAGCCCAATTAGATGAAAATGCGAAAGCAATAGGATTTGAAAAATTAATCATTGTCAAACCATCCGTTTTGGCGGGACCTCGAAAAGAAAAAAGAACAGGAGAAAAATTGTCGATTCAAATCGGAAATGCCATCGGAAAAACAGGATTAATCAATAAGTATCGTCCGGTCGAAGCGATAAATGTTGCAAAATGTATGATTCAAACTTCACTAGATTTACCGAATGGCTATCACGAAATTCCATCGAATGAAATAGTGGATTTTGCAAAGAAATATACGAAACAAGAATTGAAAGCCTAAAAAAGCCCCGCAAATGCGAGGCTTTTCCTTTTTTGTAGTCGATTTATTTGTTTTTTAATAAATCTCTGATTTCTGTCAACAACACTTGATCTGTTGTTGGTACTGGTGCAGCAGCAGGTTCTTCTTCTTTTTTCTTTTTGGCTTTGTTCATTCCCTTAATCATCATGAAAATCACAAAAGCAGTAACCAAGAAATTGATTACAGATGCTAAGAATTTACCATATAAAACACCATTCCATGCCAGATTTTCTAGTTTATCAACATGCATGGCTGCAAATGCTGGCTTTAATAAGAGAGGTGTAATCACATCGTTGATTAATGAACCAACAATGGCGTTGAAAGCTGCACCGATAATCACCGCCACAGCAAGGTCTACCACGTTTCCACGCATGATAAACGTTTTGAATTCTTTTAACATAATTGCTTTATTTTAGGTTTCCTAATTTAGGAAATTTTACAATTGAAAAGGCTGACGTTTGATAAGTGAGCGACTTAACGTCATTTCATCAGCGTACTGTAATTCGGTTCCAATTGCAACTCCACGCGATAAGGTTGTAATAACAATTGGTTTGTCACTCAATTTTTTATACAAATAGAAATTCGTGGTGTCTCCTTCCATTGTAGGGCTCAACGCGAAAATAACTTCTGTAACGTTACCTGAAGCGGCTTTTGCTACTAAAGTCGCAATGTTCAAATCGGCAGGACCAATTCCATCCATTGGAGAAATAATTCCTCCTAAAACATGGTAAATTCCTTTGTACGATTCTGTCGCTTCAATTGCTAGGATGTCACGAATATCTTCAACCACGCAAATAATGGAATGATCACGGCGTTCATTTGAGCAAATAGAACATATTTCGTGGTCGGAAATATTCCCACAAGAAGAACACATTTTAGTGTTTTGTTTCATTTCAATAAATGAACGCGAAAATTGCTCAATTTCATCTTCAGATCGATTCAACAATTGAAGAACTAAACGCAATGCTGTTCGTTTTCCAATACCAGGAAGTGACGACAACTGTTCAACGGCATTCTCAATATGTTTTGAAGGAATATTCACGTTTTAAAAGTAATCAAATCCTTTGTTGATTGAAAAGATTTTAGTTTAAATCGTACTATTTAGTTGTGAATGCTTCGCTTTTTGTCAAAAAGCTTAACTTTGTGTTGATTCAATAATCTATGTCAAAAAACGAAGTTAATATCAGAAACAAGCGTGCTAAGTTTGAGTATCATTTACTTGAAACGTATACTGCTGGAATTCAACTTGGTGGGACAGAAATTAAAAGTATTCGAAACGGAAAAGCAAGCATTCTAGAAGCGTATTGTGTTTTTGTAAATGGGGAAGTTTTTATCCGAAACATGCACGTTACTGAATATGAAAATGCGTCGTTTTACAATCATAAACCACGTAGCGATCGAAAATTGCTGTTGAATCGAAAGGAAATCGACAGGATTGAAAAGTTTCTAAAAGTGAAAGGAAATACCTTGATTCCCTTGAGAATGTTTTTGTCTGATAAAGGCTGGATCAAATTAGAAATCGCTTGTGCACAAGGGAAAAAACTTCACGATAAACGTCAAGATTTAAAAGAAAAAGACGACAAGCGAGATATGGATCGAGCCATGAAACGCTAATTACAAAAATCCAAGAGTGAGAAGATGAGCCCATCTGTCGTTTGAAAGCAAGTAGATGAGCATTAAACTTGACGAAATGTACAATGCTATTTGGTACAAAATCGTATACCAAACTGTTCTGCGTTTAATGGTTAAAACAAAGATTGGTAAAAGAAAAACTAGCAGTATTATCCAATGAACGGAATAAAAGCTGAAAATGATTGGATAAGCCTGAATCGCTGTTTTTTGATCTGAAAGTAGGGCGATAGGATTATGAAAAATCCATGTTTTAACTACAAATACATCTGGAAATTCGCCAAATAATTTGAAATCCATTTTATCCAAATAATACGATTCTTCCTCGGTAGTAAATACCAAATTTCGCGCAACGAAATGTCCACCATTGTCAACCTTTGTCGTGTAATGAGTAATTCGAGTTTCTTGAAGATGATACGGTATGAAGTAATCTGATAAAATAAGAGCGCTCAGAATCAAACCTAAGACTGCTGTGAGTTTCAACATTTTCCATTTCCTACCTCTAAACAAACTTTGAAAATATCGTTCGTTTTCTAATCGTTCCTTTTCTTGTTGTTCAAAAATGCGTTTTTTTGCTTCTTTCACACGCTCTTCTGCTGTCTTATCAGCAGATTTTGAGACAGAACGACTTGTTTTTGGCGCTGGTTTTTTGCCCGTTAAAATTTCATAAGCTTCCGTCAGTGTAAGGAAGTCCTCTTTCGCCTTAGGAGAAGGATTTCGATCTGGATGCAAACGCATCGCAAGTTTACGGTATTGTTTTTTGATCTCATCTTGCGAGGCATTTTCGTTTAAACCTAATATTTGAAAATACTTTTTCACTTATAATTGGATCAATTTAAGTGTTTCGCCACGGTTTATTTTACCGCTTTCTGTTCGAACAAATTTTGGAATAAAATACATTTCTTTTGGATCATGGTATTTGGGAAGAATAGACTTTAATTCAAAGAGAGTGGGAGCTAAAGAAGTAGTCCCTTCAATCAAAAGAATTAATTTTTGTCCAAGTTTTTGATCCTCAATTCCAGCTACAAAAAATGGAGTATTAAACAACGGAGATAGTAAATTTTCAATTGTTTCAGGGTTCAATTTTAAGCCTCCAGAATTAATCATAAAATCACTTCTTCCAATGAATTTAAAGTGTTGGTTGTCAACTAATTCAACGATATCATTTGTAGTTAAAAATGAATGACCAATTTCTGGATAATGCACCACAAGCTGATGATTTTTTGTCGAGAAATCAATACCATTTAATGCTTCAAATATATCTTTTTCATTCTTTCCAACAGGACGAATTGCAACATGAGAAATTGTTTCTGTCATTCCATAGGAATGATAAGCTTGAATCTCGGCCAAATTTAATTTTGATGACAATGCAGTAGAAATTGGTCCTCCACCAATCAATATTGTTTGAATATTTTTTAGTTTTTGTTCTTCGGATTTTAACAACTCTTCCACTTGTAAAGGTACCAAAGCAACAAAATCGATTCTTTCAATTATCTGATTCAAAGGATTTGAACTGACATCAGTAACAAACAAGTTTAGATTGCCTACAATTGAACGAACAATCATCATTTTACCCGCAATTGTATCTGGAGATAAACAAAGCAAGGCATTTTGACCGGGTGAAATTGTGAAATAAGCCAACGTTTTCTTTGCAGAAATGATCATGTGATCTTTTAGAATCCTTATTTCCTTTGGCATTCCTGTAGATCCGGAAGTGTGAACTGTAATAAACGAATCTGCTGAATTCCATTCTTCAATAAATTTTAGAACCTTTGTTTGAAGTTCTTTGGAGGTTGAAATAAATGTAATTCGTTCATTCATACTTTATGGAATGGTTTTTGCCTCAAAGGTAACAACTTTGCAACAGAAGTTTTACATGCTGTTGGACGATTAAAAAAATGTTTGTAATTTAAACACAAAATAAAGAGCAATGAAAAGTATTCTTGGTATCGCAGCTATCGGGCTAGTGTCAATGGCCTTTGTAATGAAAAAAGCGCCAGTTAAACCTCAAGATGGCACTGGAATTAAATTTGAGCACATTACGTTGGAAGAAGCTAAAAAACTTGCAACTGAAAATGAGCAATTAATTTTCATTGATTGTTACACAAGTTGGTGTGGCCCATGTAAAAAAATGGCAGCAACTTCATTTATGAATGAACAAGTTGGAGAAATTTTCAATGAGAGTTTTGTAAATATAAAAGTGGATATTGAAAAAGATGTTGATGGTCCTGAGTTGGCTCGTTTATATAAAATTAAGGCTTATCCAACTTTATTGATTATTGATACTAAAGGTAAATTATTAAAACAGGTTGTAGGATTTCAAACAGAAGATAAACTGATAAGTCTTGCAAATTCAGTTAATTAAATAAACATTAAAAATAAATAAGAAGGTTGGTTCGAGTGAATCAACCTTTTTTTTGTAAGAGTTTATGGATAAAAAAAAACCGCTCCGAAAATTCGGAACGGTTCTTTTAAGAAGTATATTGGATTAGTTTCCTTTCTCCATTTTTTCTTTCAATGCTGATAAAGCATCTAAATCACCCAAAGTAGATTTCTCTGTATTTTGGTTGATAGCTTTTACAGCTTGAGAAGTAGATGATCCTGCACCACCTTTTTTACCTGCAGCTTTTGCAGATGCAGCTGGTTTGTCTTCACCTTCTTCAAATGTACGTGTATGAGAAACAACGATTTTCTTAGACTCTTTGTTGAATTCAATCACTTTGAAATCAAGTGTTTCTTCAACTTTAGCGTTAGAACCGTCTTCTTTTCTCAAGTGTTTAGAAGGACAAATACCTTCAACACCGTAAGGAAGAGCAACAATTCCAGATTTGTCTTTGTTCTCGATAATTGTTCCTTGGTGTACTGAACCTTCTCCGAAGATTGTTTCGAATACATCCCATGGATTTTCTTCTAATTGTTTGTGACCTAAAGAAATTCTTCTGTTTTCTCTGTCGATTTCCAAAACAACTACTTCCATTTCATCACCAACTTTGCAGAACTATGTTCAATTGTACGTTGAATTGTTATGTCTTGTACATTATACTTTTTGCGTATCGTTGCAATAAGCTTTTTCATACCTGCCGCACTAGTACCATTGAATTTGATTCTAACACGTGGTTTATTAGGCATTCGAT
>JALQYQ010000046.1 GCA_023262855.1 Crocinitomicaceae bacterium | reverse complement strand
CTGACCATGCTGTAATGAATTATGCTAAGAAAATCGGTGTTACGGTTCATATTTCAACCCAAGCGAACATTACAAATATTGATACGGTTGAATTTTATTCTGCCTACGCTGATGTGATGGTGATGGCACGCGAATTAAGCTTATTGCAAGTTGAAGCGATTAATAAGGAAATTGCAAGACGTGAAGTAACTGGACCATCAGGAAAATTGGTGCGCACAGAAGTTTTTGGTCATGGTGCATTGTGTATGGCCGTTTCAGGAAAATGCTATTTGAGTTTACATTCTCATTTTTCGTCTGCTAATCGTGGTGCTTGTGTACAAAATTGTCGCAAACCCTATGTTGTAATGGACAAAGATGAGGGAACACAATTTGAGATTGATAATGAGTACATTATGTCTGCAGCAGATTTATGTACAATCGATTTTTTAGATAAAGTAATTTCAGCAGGCGTTTCAGTTTTGAAAATTGAAGGACGTGGAAGATCAGCTGATTATGTTTACACCACCACACAGTGTTACCGAGAAGCAATTGACGCCTATTACGATGGAACATTTTCTGCAGAAAAAGTGGCAGATTGGAAAGAACGTTTAAGTACGGTTTTTAATCGCGGATTTTGGGATGGTTATTACTTAGGGCGCAAAATGGGCGAGTGGAGTGACGAACCAGGTTCAAAAGCTACAAAACGAAAAGTGTACATTGGAAAAGGAATGAAATATTACGAAGGTCCTGGAATAGGCGAATTTTTAATCGAAGCACAAAATGTAAAAGTGGGTGATGAATTGATTATCACGGGACCAACAACAGGAGTAATTGAATTGCAATTGGAATCTTTGCGTATCGATGATGAACCTGCTGAAATGGCGAAACGTGGTGCAACGATTACTTTTCCTGTGAATGATAAGGTAAGACCTTCTGATAAATTATATAAATTGGTACCAGTAGAATGATTCGTGTAGTTCAACATCGACATAAATGCATTGGATGTAACGCTTGCGTCGAAGCTGATAAATACCGTTGGCGCATTTCCAAAAAGGACGGGAAAAGTACCTTGATTGGTGGAGTTGAAAAAAAAGGTTGGTTTTCAGTTCTTGTCGATAATGACGAGCAGCCAGCTTTAGAGGCAGCAAAACAACATTGTCCCGTAAATATTATTAGATACGAGGAATTAGATTAAACAAAAAAGGCTTCGATATGAAGCCTTTTTTTATGAAGTCTCTTATTTTTTCTTGCACGTATTTATTCCAAAAGGCAAATACAGCGGACAAAAACTAACCAAACTTGTTAGGACAAAGATTCCTGCTAATGCCAATAAAACGATCCCCAATGTTCCTGGAATTACTTTAGTAAAATACAAAACTGCTATTATTGCTGCGATTATTACACGAATAACTCGGTCAGCTCCTCCCATATTTTTTTTCATGATTTCTTGCTTTAAGTTTCATTGTGAAACTACAAACTTGATTAGGAGCTGTTTGCAACCAAAGTTACATTGAAGGATTTTATTGAAAACGAATACGTATCAATTTTCTTGCTAGTTCAGTAGTTAACTGATGTGAATCATTTTCTTCGGCGATGAAAAAAAGCAAATACAAGGTGTCTAAATAGTCAGATAGTTCAACTTGATCATGCTTTGCAGTGTCATAAATGTTGTTGACAGTATAAGTTGCTTTTACTAGATTTTTTTTCACCTTTAATTCCTTGTCGAAGCGATGCCAATCTTTCTTTGGATCATAAAACCAATAAGAAAATCCCTCATTATCAACCAACATGTCTTTGTCAACGTTGAAATCATCTTCGGCCATCACTTTATCTGGAATGTAATTCCAGTCTTTTAAAAGTGAATCTTTTGGTGTGTCGTAATATTCGCTTGTGCGGGATGCTTGTAAATAAACACCCTTACAATTCGACAATTCAACTTCAAAGTGGAAAGGAGTAGGCTTTAGAATTACAAGCGTATCAAACTCATTAATTGTAATTCGCTGTTCATCTTGAACCAACGTAATCGATACGGATGGATTTTGCGCGAAAACTAACGTGCATAAAAATAAAAAACCAACTGAAAATATAACTTTCATCAATTCGCTTCTGCAAATGCAGTTTCAAGAGTTTGAAGAAAGGCATCTACAGGTTGTGCACCCGAAATGGCATATTTTCGATCAAACACAAAGAAAGGAACACCTTGAACACCAATGTTTTGCGCTTCTTGAACATCTTGAATCATTTCGTAAGCATATGCGTCACTTTCCAAAATGTCACGTAGTTCATCTGTGTTTAAACCTATTTTTGCTCCAATTTCTAATAAATCATTCAAATCAGCCATGTTTTTACCTTCCGTAAAATAGGCTTGAAATAAAGCTTCTTCCGCTTGGTCACCGAGATTTTTTGTCTTAGCAAATTGAATTAAACGATGCGCATCTTTCGAGTTACCAACAACCGCAATATCGAAGTTGTAATCTAAACCAGCATTTTTTGCCATATGAATTACATTCTGATGCATTGCTTTTGATTGTTCCAGTGACATTCCTTTTTTATCCGCTAAATATTGATAAACATCAACACGTTCAGTCATTGTCGGAATTGTTGGATCCAATTGAAAACTTTTCCATTCAACAGTAATTGCTTCCGCATTCGGGAATTGTTTCAAAGCTGCTTCAAAATGACGTTTTCCGATATAACAAAATGGACACATGATGTCCGACCAAATTTCAACTTTCATAGTTAGTTTTTGTTCAATAGAATGGAAGTATTTCCATCATTAAGTTCTATTCTTCCATTTGCTTGCTGAATAGCATCAAATGTTTGGTTTTTTCCACCGCATACAACAGTGATTTTTTTCGTCGACTCATCAAACGACCAAGTTCCAGCAGTTTGGATTCCATTGATAGTTTGAAGATAAGTTCCGTCTGTATTAAATTGAATATAGTCCGCTTTATTTAACGACACTGCAGCCTTATTTTGTGACATAGAATTGATAGACAAAGGCTTGTTGTATTGACCGTTTAACATGCAATTATCATCTTTACCACCATACACTTTTTTAGGTGGTTTTTGAGCCGCTTTTGTGTCTTGTGCGTAACTCGATCCAATTCCTAACACGATGAATACAAGTAAAATAGCTAGTGATTTCATGCTTTTCAGTTTTAACGAAGATAGGAATTAATCTTCAATCTTCTGCCAAGAGAATTTTAAAAGCGTTGGAGCACCCATTTCACCTTCATTCGTGATGATTAAATCCCCATTTTCTAAGAATGTAATTCCTTCAGGCTTGTTGAATATTTCTTCATCCAATTTCATGTACGACATGATTTTTCCTGTTTTATCGAAGACAACCAATGTTTGGTCAACCGCAGAAATAATGTATATTTCATCAGTTCGCGGATGCACAGCAATGGAAGACGGCATAAACTTCAATGCGCTGATTGAGTCATTGCTATTTTTTTGAAGACGTTGCGGTAACATTAAATTATTTGCATTTGCAAAGGCTTCAATTTCAGCGATATTAATAACAAATAAAGGCGTTTCATTCAGTTTTTTTGTCGTAAGATCAATTGAATAAATCGCACGACTGTCTTTTAATTCAGGTCCTTTGCCTAATTTACTTTTTGGAGCAATTAACAAGCGATTGTCACGCTCATCGAAACACAAACCTTCATTGTCCAATGTTGGTATTGACAGTTTCGTTTCAACAATCGAAGTTGAATCCCATGGGGCACTTAATTGAATAAGAGTTGCATCACTGCGTAGGATGAAATAAGTGCTATCAACACGTGTTAATCCTTCATAATCGCCATCTTTACCAAAGTTGTATTGATGAATGATGGAATCATTTTCGAGATTATAAATAAATAAAATTCCATTTTCATCTTGAACACAGGCAATTTCATTCGATGATTGATCCGTTAAACCAGAAATTTCTCTTAATTCAAAAGGAAGGTTTAAAACAAAATCAGGTTTTTTGAAATTGAACCAACCGTTTTCTTTGTGAAAAATAGACTGTAAAAATTGAAAATGGTTGACTCCTGCTTCTTGTAAACGTTTAACGGTTATGAAAGAAAGCGCAACAATAATGAATGAAAACGTGACCTGTTTAGACATAATTAATAAAACAAATATACAATTGAATTTGTTTTGATTCATCGTTTGCGGATTTTTTTTCATCTTTGATTTTCATCCATAAATTAATCAACAAGAAAATGAGTTATTGTACCTATTGTGCTGACAAAAATCCAGATAACCTTCATAAGATTTATCATGATTCACATTATGGTTTTCCGATTGAAGAGGATGATGAGCTTTTTGGAAGGTTGATTTTGGAAATTAATCAAGCAGGACTTTCGTGGGATACAATTTTAAAAAAGCAAGTGTATTTTAGAGAGGCGTATGCTCAATTTTCCATCGAAAAAGTGGCAAGTTTTACCGAAGAAGATAGATCCATTTTAATGCAAAATTCAGGAATAATCCGAAACCGCTTAAAAATCAATGCAGCTATTCACAATGCTCAACAAATACTACAGTTAAAAAAGGAATTTGGTTCATTCAAACAATGGTTAGACCATGAACACCCAAAATCTAGAGAAGAATGGACTAAATTGTTCAAAAAGACGTTTAAATTTGTTGGTGGAGAAATTGTAAATGAATTTCTTATGAGCACGGGATATCTGAAAGGGGCACATGTTGAAAATTGTGTTATTTTTGATAAAGTGAGATTGAAGCAACCTAAATGGATGGAAGTATGAAAAAGTTATTTGTGATTTTCGTTTTGATTTTCTTAGGAAAAACGGTAATTGGGCAAATGGGAATATCTGGTGGAATTAACATGTTGAAAGACTTTGGTACACCAAAACCTTACGTTGGTTTACATTTTGGTGTTGAAGTTCCAAGAGATGATGAAAATTCTATTTATGGAAGAGTTTCATTTTACGGAAAACAAAGTGATGATATAAAAAATTATACAGTTGTTACTGCATTCGATCCAACAACGATTCCTTATTCTTTAAATGTTGGATATAAAAACTCTATGAATTACACAATTTTGGAAGGTGGAAATCGCTATTACATCGGAGATGGATATGATTCTGGATTTGGAGCTTACGGTGGCGGGACAGGAATGGTTATTTTTAATACTGTAAAACGCACCTATGATGATTATGATCAAGCAGTTTATTCCCTGCCAGATAATGAAATACCACGAGGAGCGATTGTTAGTTTAGCCTTAGGTTTAAATGGTGGTTTCAAATACACATTTGCTGGAGTAGGTAGTATTTATGGTGATGCTGGATTTGGTTATGTATTGTTTGGGAAGCCAAGTAATACAACTGCTCAACAACTGTTTTATACTAAATATAGTGGGTTAATTTTTACCTTCAACATCGGATTTAGAAAGGAACTTTATTAAAAAAATAACCATCTTTTTTCCTTGATTTGATTGATTTGCTCTGCTATTTCTTGAATTGAAGCAGGCCGATTGTTTATTCCAATTTTTAACTTCTCGATTCTTTCCATTGCAGAAAGCTTATTTGGCGGTATCTCAAAAGCATATTTCGATGTAAGTCGATGAATTACAAGCATTAATTCTTTTGGAATTGCTTCTCCATCAGGAGTAGGATGGTTGAGTTGCAGATTGGTGAAAATACTTGGATTTGGATGCATCAATGGAAGCTTGTTTTCAAACAGACGCCAAAGAAGAATACCAAGTGCATAATAATCTGTTCGTTGATCAATGATACTGAATTCGTTCAAAATAAGTTCCGGTGCCGCATAACCCAATGGAAATAAAACGCTTCTTTTTTCATTCGACGGATAACGGGTTGCCATTCCAAAATCAATTAGAGCAACTGAAAATCCAGCCTCATCTTCTTTTACAAGAACATTACTTGGCTTTAAATCACAATGAACAATCGACTGTTGTTGCAAATGTTCGAAAAGCGGCACCAATTCTTGAACAATCGTTTTAATTTTTGAAAGTCGATCTTTTCGTTTTACTTTCAACCAATATTCATCCAATGGAATTCCTACTTCATAGCTTTTGAGAAGTATTATTTGCAGCTCATCTTCAACGCTTGAAATAATTTTTGGTAAACCATTTAAGTTGAAATCAAAAGATGCTTCACTTCTCAAACGATCAACAATATTTTCTTTGACAGTTGCTTTTTCGAGACGTTTAAGAACAGCCTTGTGACCAGTTTCTTTGTGTTGGACAAGATACACTTTTCCGAACTTGCGTATTGATTGTTTACCAAGTTCCTGCAGAATGCGATAATTGTCCAATTCTTTCATTTCATCAGTAAAATTAAAAGAATCTACTAATTAGAAATTCGAAGGGGCATATTTCATGAAAAAGATTTATTTTGTGATATGAAAAAAGCCAAGTTAATAGGGGATAGTGGTGGTACAAAGACAGATTGGGTCTTGATCGATGAATTCAATTCGTGTCTTTTTTTTTCAACAGAATCCTATCATCCACATCTTGTTTCTGAAGATTGGATCCAAGAGAAACATTCATTTTGGGCTGAATACACACAAAATTATGAGTTGGAAGTGCATTTTTTTGGAGCAGGATGCCTTCAATTAATCAACCAAGAAAAAATGCAAGACGCATTTCGTTCCTGGGGAATATCGGATTGTATTGTAAAATCCGATTTATTAGCAGCTCATTTAGCTTGTGCGGGTGAAGATGATGGATATGTAGCAATTTTGGGCACAGGTTCCGTAATTGCTAAAATCGAACAAAATGAAATACACGAAATTGTGGGCGGCTTGGGTTATCTGATCGGAGACGAAGGAAGTGGTTATTTTTTCGGTAAACGCTTGCTTGAAAAATTACTTAAAAGAGAATTCTCAGACGAGTTAAGCAGTCAACTTCATAACATGTTAGGTGATAAGGAAGCAATCATGAAAGCACTTTATACTCCGACTGGAAAATCGTTTGTTTCTTCATTAGCGTTGACAACAAGTCAGATTAAAAGTGAAGAACTTTTGGCATTGCACAAAGAAAATATCGAAGAATTTGCTCGGTTGTACCTGCCAAAAAAATCTTCAATCAATGAGATAAATGTTGTCGGATCTTATGGTTTTTCTCAAGAAGATCTAGTGCGAGAAATATGCTTAAAACATGGATGGAAGGTTAAAAAACAGCTTGAAAAGCCGATGCAAGAATTAGCTAAATATTTCATGAAAAGTGCATTTTAATCAATAAGTGATACACTTTACTCAATCAGATTCTATTTTGTTTGAATAAAATGCTCATTCATCTAACATATTTCGCAGTTGGTAGAAAAATTGAAAATACTGTCAAAAAAAAATGCAAATTGCGGTATAAATCAAACGATAAATGGAAGATTTGTTTATTAATGAAAGCCCTCAGACCCCTTTGATTCACTTTAGCAATAAAAGTGGTGTGATGGAAATTAAAGGACGCTCTATTCCAGATCAACCAGATGATTTTTGGATTCCAGTTTTGAACTGGTTTGAATCTTATTTGTTGAATCCGGTTAACAAAACTGTTGTGAAGATTGATTTGGAATATTTCAATATTTCGTCTTCTAAACGCATTTTGTTCTTGTTGTACAAATTGAACGAATTGGCGGAAGCTGGTAAGGAAGTTCATGTAGAATGGTTGTATCGTCAGACCGATGAAGATATGTATGAAGTTGGTCAAGATTACGCATACATGGTGAAAGTGCCATTTATTTTTAAAGAATATGCTGATCATGATATTGCAATGGCAATTTAATTAACGTTTTTTATAATAGAAAGCTCCGATTTTTCGGGGCTTTTTTTGTGCTTTACTTTTTCAGTTCTGGAATTCTGTTATTTTTGCATGATTAAGATGAGATTACTAAAAGACATTCCCCACGAAAGGTATAAGATTCAGTTGATGAGTTATAACGCCAAGTACATTCTAAAGATTGAATTGGCGCAGTTTGAACAGATTTTTAAAATTGGTGAAACTGATGTTAATTCATTAGAAGAAGTGGAAAAAATGATTACACCAACCTTGTTGAGTAATTGTTTGAAACGCTTCATTGAAATGCGTTCCGATTGGGAGGAAGCGTTCAAAAATCGCAATGAAATAGCTAACTAAAAAATATTAATATGAATAAATTGATTGTTGCATTTGCTAGTATGTTGTTGTTAACAGTGGCTTGCGGTAAAAAAGAAGAAGTTAAAAAAGACACAACACCTAAAGTTGAAGCACGTGATTTAAAAGGTCTGAAAATTGCATTTTATTACAATGACTCGCTTAAAACGCAATTCACTTATTTTAAGAACGAAGAAGCTAAAATCACTAAAAAACAAAAAGCATTCGAAGCAGAAATTCAACGTCGTTCAAATGAATACCAAAGTTTCATTCAACGTAACAATGAACGCCTTCAATCGGGTCAATTATCCGAATATGATGCTCAAATTGTTCAGCAAAAAGCTCAAAAAATGGAAGCAAGCTTGATGCAGTATCAACAAACGGAAGGTGCTAAACTGGAAAAAGAATCGTTTGACAAATCTACTGCGATTAACAAGAAAATTGAAGCATTTGGCAAAGAATTCAGTGAAAAACATGGTATTGACTTGTTGTTGATGCACGGTCCGGGTGGACAAATCAATTTCGTGAATCCTTCAATGGATGTTACAATGGAGTTTGTCAACTTTTTGAATGAAAAACAAGCTGAAATCGAAAAGGATTTAAAATAAATTGAATGCTGATTGCACGACAAAAATTAAACGAAAACATTGCTGAATATGTCCTATACATGTTTCAAATTGAAGATTTGATTCGTGCATACGATTTTGATTTAGAAGGAATTATTGATGGTTATGTGCGACCACAATTACCTGATAATTCGTTTATTGAACAATACAAAGAATGGTACCGCGATTTAATTGCTCAAATGAAATCGCAACGCATACAAAAAACGGGACATCTTCACGATTTAAAAGATATCATTGTAGAATTGTCCTATTTGCACAATACATTGATCAATATTTCAAACGACGAGAAGTACAAAACGCTTTTCACGGCTGCAACACCATTCATTGATGAATTCAAAGAGATTTCCAATTTAAAGGATAAAAATGCCATTGAAATCGTTTTTCATGCCATGTACATGAAATTGTTGCTTCGTTTGCAAAAGAAAGAAATTAGTGCAGAAACCGAAGAAGCATTTGACGCAATGCGTATTTTAATTGCCTATTTAGCAAAAGCCTACCACGAAATGAAAAGTGGTAGTATGAATTTTTTGAATAATTAATTAAAAATCTTCCCAGGATTCAATATTCCATTCGGATCAAACACATCCTTGATTGAACGCATGATGTTTAGGCTGATTTCCGGAAAGGCAATGTCCATATAAGGTTGTTGTACCAATCCAATTCCGTGTTCTCCGGATAATGTACCGCCCAAATTCACTACTTCAGTGAAAATCTCACGAATTGCAAGCGGTAAATCATTTTCCCATTGTTCGTCCGTTAATTCACCCTTGATGATGTTGACATGTAAATTGCCATCACCGGCGTGACCGTAACAAACGGAATGCAATCCATATTTTTTTCCAATTGTTTTAACATGGTGCAGTAGCGTTGGTAGTTCATATCGCGGAACAACCGTATCTTCTTCTTTATAAATTGATTGCGATTTTACGGCTTCACCAACTTTACGACGCAAAGACCATAAACTGTTTTTCTGTGCCTCGCTTTCTGCGAACAAAATTTCATCTGTTTCAAAGTTCTCCAAAACGCTCATGATTTTTTCGCACTCCAGCATTAATGCATCTTGATCAAATCCGTCTACTTCAATTAATAAATGTGCGGCGTGATTGTCTTTCACCTCAATTGTGAAGTCATGCGTAAACGCTTGTGTCCACGTTAATGCATCGCGTTCCATGAATTCTAAACCACTTGGTGTAATTCCAGCTTGGAAAATCGCTGCAACGGCTTCACAGGCTTTTTCTGCATTGAAAAAAGGCACCAACATTAACAAATCATTCGTTGGATGTGGAATCAAACGCAAGACAATTTTTGTGATAACGGCCAAGGTTCCTTCTGAACCAACAATCAATTGAGTCAAATTATAACCTGTTGCATTTTTAAGAACGTTTGCACCCGTCCATATAATTTCACCGGTCGGTAAAACAACCTCAAGGTTCAAGACATAATCCTTGGTTACACCGTATTTCACTGCTTTTGGTCCTCCAGAATTCTCAGAAACATTTCCACCAATAAAACAACTTCCTTTACTTGCAGGATCAGGTGGATAAAACAATCCTTTTGCTTTTACAGTGTCTTGAAGTACTTGTGTAATAACACCAGGTTCTGTTGTTACTTGATGGTTTTTTTCGTCGATGTTCAAAATGCGATTAAAACGTTCCATCGAAAGTGCCACACCTTTGTGAATTGGCAATGCTCCACCGCTCAAACCTGTTCGAGCTCCCGAAGGTGTTACGGCAATGTTTTCTTTGTTGCAATAACGCAGTATCGAAGCTACTTCTTCTGGTGTTTCTGGCTTCGCTAAAACCTCTGGAATAAAGCATAAATCTTCCGTTTCATCGTGACCATATTCTGTTAAATTCGTTTCGTCAACAAAGCAGCGATTACCTAAAAGATCTTGAAAAAATGCAATGTCTTGAGAATTGATGGTGCGAAATGGATGCATGTCTTTTTATTTCAATAAATATTCGGCGCCTAATTTAGGAATTTCTGCGTCCCAATTGAGTTCATGTTTAATTTTTGTTCGCAAAGCATCTGCTTGATGTGCTTCTCCATGATTTAAAAATAGGGTAGTAGGAGCCTCTTGAAAATGACGCAACCAATTTATCATTTCATTTTGATCACCGTGTGCAGAAAGAGAAGAAATCGTTCTAATTTGGCAATTCACTTTGCGGTATTCACCAAAGAATTTGATTTCCTTGCTTCCTTCCATGATTTGTCTTCCTCGAGTCCCTTCTCCCTGATATCCAACGAAAAGAAGTGTATTTTTTTCTTCAGAAATGTGGTTGTTCAGGTAATGTAATATTCGACCGCCTTCCATCATTCCACTACCAGCAAGAACAATTTTGGGATGCTTGTCCATTACCGTTGCACGCGAATGTTCGAAGTCATTCACAAATACGATATCGTCATACATGCGCGAAATGTCATAACCGGAAATGTTTTGCCAATCGCCATATTTATTGTAAACATTTGTAGAATTTACGCCCATTGGAGAATCCAAATAGATTTTAACGTTCGGCAATTTATCTTCTTGTTTTAATTCATGCAACAGATAAACTAATTCTTGAGTTCGTTCAACAGCAAAGGATGGAATCATTAAAATTCCTTTGCGCTCAAACGTATCTTCAATTACACGCAACAATTCTTCTTTTACATTTTCCTGCGAATGTACTCTGTCGCCGTAAGTCGATTCTAAAATGATGTAATCAGCATCTTTAATTTTTGCGGGCGGATAAAGCAACATTGGTTTCGTGCGACCGATATCTCCCGAAAAAACAATCTTTTTATCAAAAACACGCATATCAACAAAGGTTGAACCCATGATATGTCCGCTGTTCAGTAATTGAAATTTAATGTCATTGTCCAAAATAACCCATTCGTGCGTGTCGTGCGTTTCGAATTGCTTCATTGCTTGGAGAACATCGGAAACACGGTACAAAGGTTCAGCCTTCTCATGTTTAGAATAAGAATGACTATTCGCACGTTCAGCATCTTCTTCTTGAATTTTGGCACTATCCAGCAAAATGATTTCGGCCAATTCTTTTGTTGGATGTGAACAGTGAATCGCTCCTTTGAATCCTTTTTTTACCAGCAAAGGAATGTAGCCACAATGGTCCAGATGCGCATGTGTCAAAATTAATTCATCAATCGAACTTGGGTCAATCGGAAATGGCGCCCAGTTTTTTAAGCGCAATTCTTTCAAGCCTTGAAAAAGACCACAATCAACTAACACACGTTTGTTGTTTGTTTCGATTAATAGTTTAGATCCTGTTACTGTTCCTGCTCCACCGAGAAAAGAAAGTTTGAATTCGTTGTTTTGCATAAAGAGGTTGTTTATACTTTAAATTTAAGCATTATAAAAACAAAAAAGGCGAGTAAACTCGCCTTTCTTTTTAATTTCCTTTAATCTCAAACTCTGTTCGACGATTTAGTTGTTTTCCATCTTCAGTTGCATTCGATGCGATTGGTTTGCTTGCTCCGTAACCTTTTGCGGTCATGCGGTTTGCAGCAATTCCTTTCGTTGTCAAATACGCAACAACAGCTTCTGCACGACTTTGAGAAAGTGTTTCGTTCAAGGTTGCAGAACCTGTGTTATCCGTGTGACCTGAAATTTCGATTTTCAAACTTGGCACATCTTTCATCAATTTCACCAATCGATCTAACTCAGCATTTGATTCCGCACGCAAAGTCGATTTACCAGTGTCGAAAAAGATGTTTCGCAAAGCAATTTTACTTCCAATGGCAATGTTTTTCAATTCGATTACTTTGTTTACCAAGTTGTCAGCAGATCCCATTGGAATATCAAAGTTTTCTGAATGGAACAAGTATTTATCTGCTTTCACAGCAATACCATAGTTTTTTCCAGAAGCTAACGTGATAATGAATTTACCTGTTGCACTATTTGTTGTGAATGTTTCAATAATCTTTCCAGTTGCATTATCTGTGATTTCGATTTGAGCCTCAACTGGTTTTTTCGTCATCGCGTCAATTGTCATTCCTTTGAATACGGTGAATGATTTTTTGTTCACATCAACTGTTGCTTCCACTTGTGCATCTTTCATCGGCATTGCAATCGAAGACAACAAATAATCCTCAACATCAACAACTGGAGATTTTTCTGGACCCCAAAACGTTACTTTGTAAATATCGTATCCGCCTTTTCCTCCAGCACGATTCGAAGAGATGTATGCAAATTTACCATTCGCTGTTGACGCAAAGAAGAAATCATCATAAGGCGTGTTGATTGGATAGCCCATGTTTACAGGTTTTGTCCATTGTCCACCAACTTTTTTCGACACAAAAATATCGTAACCTCCAATCGATTCATGACCTTCAGAAGCGATGTACATTGTTTCTCCATCAATGTGCAAATAAATTGGTCCATCGTTGAATTTTGAATTGACTGTTGGAATCATCGTTGCTGCCATGTAATCTTTTTGCAATTTACTTTGCATTGAACTGTACATGATGTCAAACCCATTCGCACGGCTATCGTTATCGCGCATGAAGTATATACTCCAACCATCATCACTGTACGTTCCGTATTGTTCGTTCGCTTTTGCAGAAGATATTGCGAAATGAGCTGGAGTCGGATTTGACCAATTTAAACCACTTAATTTTGATTCGAAAATGTCGTATTGTCCATTTACCAAGCGGTGAAGTAACAACTTCGTTCCGTCATAGTTCATACTGTTCGAAACATCGTCTCCATCAGAGTTGATTGGACCAGCGATTGCTTTTGGAGTAGACCATTTTCCGTCGCTTAAACTTGCTGTGTAAATGTCTTTGTCGTAACCGCCAACTTCATTTGTTGCGTGACCATTTGGACGATTAGAGGTCAATATCAATTCAGATCCATCTGTAGTGATTGACGGAGAAATTTCATCAAATTCAGAATTCAACGTAGGAACATTGTCAACCCAAGCGCGAACTGGAGCCGCTTTTGCTGTTTTGGCCAATTTACATTCGTTTTTACGCTGTGAAACAAACTTTGTGAAGTTATCTGCTTTCTTGTAATTTGTTTCGAACGCAAGGTATGCTTTTGTCGCGTCATCAAATTTTTCTTCCAACTGATAGGCATAACCAAGGTAGTAATTCATAAATGGATCACAAGCCGGATCCAGCGTATTTGCTTTTTTAAAGAATTCAATACATTTCGTCGGATCTGTTGAATAAGCGTAACACACACCAACTTTAAAATTCAAATGTCCATTATTAGGATTGAATTTTTGAGCCACTAAATACTCTTTCAGAGCTTTTTGAAAGTTAAATCCTGGACTTTGGACTTGGAAAACTGCCTCATTTCCAAGTGCAAGAAATTCATCTCCTTTTTTAATTGCTTCTTCAGCCTTTTTCAAACCTTCTTTGTCGTCTTTGAAGTTAGCCGCTTTGAATTCAACATTTTGTGCAAATGTTAGCATTGAGAAAAACGCCACAAACGCTGATAATATATACTTTTTCATGGTTTTTTCTTTTATTCGTTACAATTGCTTGAGTAGTAATTTTTACCTAATTCAGCACCCAGTTCTTTTGCTTTATGCCAGTCTTCACAAGCACCTTCCATGTCGCGATTCATTTCTTTTGCATTCGCGCGGTTAACATATGCATTCGCGTAATTAGGATCCAATGAAATTGCCTTGTTGGCGTATTCAAGTGCTTTTTTGTAGTCTTTTTGCTTGAAGTAAATTGCGCTTAAATTGGAAGCTGCTGGAGCATATTTAGGATTGATTTCCAAGGCTTTTTCAAAATCTTTTTTTGCATCGTCCAAGTGGTTTTGGTCCATTTGAACTGCTCCACGATTGTTATACGCCATATAGAATTTTGCATCGACTGAAATGGCGCGATTGAATGCTGCAATTGCGCCAACGTAATCTTTTGTTTTACGTTTTGTTGTTCCAATGTTGTTCAGTGCAAAAGCCAATTTTGGATTTTTCTTAACCGCTTCTTCATAATCGGCAATTGCTTTCGCATAATTGCCTAACATGCGATAACAACTTCCACGATCGTTATACGCAAATGCAAAGTTTGGATCTAATTCAATGGCTTTTGTAAAGTGTTTAATTCCACCATTGTAATCTTGTTGTAAAAAACGTAGCGTTCCATAATTGTAATACGCTTTCGCATTTTTAGGATCAATTTGAATTGATTTTTCGTAATCTTTTTCAGCTTTCAAATAATCATTCATTCCTTGAAATGCACGGCCACGTTGAAAATACGCTTTTGAATAATTCGGATCTTTTTCGATTAGCGTATTCAATGTTTTTGCAGCATCAGCATACTTTTCTGCTTCGTTTTCAGCAACTCCTTTGTTGTAATAGGCTGCAGTGAAGTTCGGGTCAAAACCGATTGAATTTGAAAATTCCTTGATAGCTTCAGTATAACTTTTGGCTGTAAAAAGTTGAATACCTTTGTTATAGGCTTCTTGACTTTTTGCAACAGCTTCGTTTTGAAGATTTAAGGCTTTAATAGAATCACGATATGCTATTTCAGCAGGTGTGAGTTCTTCAATCTGTGCGTAGGAGTTTATCCCAAAAGCTAGGCACAGCTTTAGCAATAGCAGATACTTTTTTTTCACGTCGTTTTACTTTATTTAGGAACTCCAAGATACAAACATTCGAAATGTGAAGCGAAATTAGTTTTCAACAAATTCAAAAATGTTACCTTTAAACTTTCAAATTTAAAGTATGTCAAAAGAAGTATATATTGTTGACGGTGTTCGCACAGCGATTGGAAGTTTTGGTGGAACGCTTTCTGGTGTTCGTGCAGATGATTTAGCAGCACATGTAATCAAAGCATTGATGGAAAAAAATAGTTCATTGGACCCAAATTCAGTGGAAGATGTGATTTTTGGTTGTGCGAATCAAGCGGGAGAAGATAATCGTAATGTGGCGCGAATGGCTGGATTATTAGCTGGACTTCCAGTTCAATCAGGTGGTGAAACAGTCAATCGTCTGTGTGCTTCTGGAATGGCAGCTACGATCAATGCTTCACGTGCGATTAAAGATGGAGCAGGTGATGTTTACATTGCTGGTGGAGTGGAGCACATGACGCGCGGACCATGGGTGATTTCTAAAACATCTTCAGCGTTTGGACGCGATGCTCAAATGTTTGATTCTTCTTTTGGATGGCGTTTCATTAATCCTAAAATGGAGGAAATGTATGGCGTTGATTCAATGGGAAATACAGCTGAAAACTTGGCTGAAATGTATAATATTAGTCGCGAAGATCAAGATGCATTTGCATTGTGGTCACAGCAAAAAGCGGCAAAGGCGTTTGCATCAGGACGTTTTGATGAAGAAATTGTTGCTGTCTCCATTCCACAACGTAAAAAAGACCCAATCATCTTCAAACAAGATGAATTTGCGCGACCAGAAACATCCATTGACAGTTTAGCAGGATTACGTCCAGCTTTTAAGAAAGAAGGTTCAGTAACTGCTGGAAATGCATCAGGTTTAAATGACGGAGCGGCTGCTTTGTTAATTGCATCAGGTGAAGCAGTGCAACAACATGGATTGAAGCCTTTGGCACGTATCGTGAGTGCTGCAGTTGCAGGTTGTGAACCACGCATTATGGGAATCGGACCAGTACATGCTTCTAAAAAAGCCTTGGAACGCGCAGGATTGACATTGGATCAAATGGATATTTTGGAATTGAACGAAGCGTTCGCAGCTCAAGTATTAGCTTGTACACGTGAATTAGGTTTGGCAGATAATGACCCACGTATCAATCCAAATGGTGGAGCAATTGCGTTAGGGCATCCACTAGGTATGTCGGGAGCACGAATTCTTCATTCAGCGGCAATCGAACTTCAAAAAACGAACAAACGATATGCCTTGGTAACAATGTGTATTGGAGTTGGACAAGGTTATGCCACGATTATCGAACGTGCTTAAACCCAACCATTCAATCCATTAAAACGTCCTAGAACTGTGAAATTGAGAACTGGCTTATTTTTACTTCCATTGCTTGCATTTTTTTCGTGCAGAAAAGAAAAAGCTACATGGAATTCTGATTGGGTTGCTCCATTGGTGAGTGATACACTTTCATTGAAGGATTATGTAAATGATTCTACCATCGTTGAAAATGGAGGTGTTTATAATTTGGATTTAACCCGAACAATTGCCGATTTTGGAATTGAAGATCTAATTGCCATTCCGGATACAACAATCAGTCAAACATATTCAATTGTAGTTTCAAGTTTATCAATTCCTCCAGGGACAAGTATTGTGAACCAAATAGAAGAACACACGATTGATTTAGCGCCTATTGAACTAAAGAAAATTCGAATCAGTCAAGGTTCAATTAAATTGAAGATTTACAATCCAGTTGCATCGAAAGTTTATTTCACGGTTCAATTGCCTGGAGTTACGCAAAACGGAATTACATTCGAACAAAATTATTTTGCACCTGCGGCCGTTGGTTCAACACCAGGGACAGTAGAAGCAAATTTGAACATTTCTGGTTATGACATTGATTTGACGGGGATTTCAGGCGGAGAAGTGAATGTTCTTCAATCCAAATTAATCATTAATACAGATCCTTTGGGTTCAAATGTCACCGTAACGAATCAACATGTTTTCAGAGTTGATGCAGATTTTAAAAACGTAAAGATTGATTACGCAAAAGGCTATTTTGGTCATAAGATTTTTACGGATACAACAACCTATACTATTGATTTGTTGAATGGTTTGACTGCTGGTTCTATTGATATCCCTTCAAGTGCAATTCAATTAATAATTACCAATGGAATGAAGGTGGAAGGAAAGGCAACGCTGACAAAGTTGTCGAATACCAATACTTTGGGTTCAACTGTTAATTTATCAAGTTCATTGATTGGAAATCCAATTTACATGGATGCCGCCACTGGAAGTGCTTGGTCTTACGTTCCTTCGACACAGACAATTTCCTTGGATGGAACGAATAGCAATTTAGAAAACTACATTGAAAATTTAGGAAATAAACACACTGTCGGTTACAAAGTTGAGTTGAATCCTTGGGGAAATACTTCAGGTGGTTACAATGAAATTTATTCTACAAGTCGACTTAAAGTAAAATTGAAAGCGCAAATGCCAATGGCGATTGGAGCAGATGGATTAACATTGCGCGATACCTTTGATATTGACATTTCACAAGATTTAGAAAAATCGCACATCGAATCTGGTTCCTTGGTATTAAATGCATCGAATGCCTTTCCAATGAATAGTTCAGTCAAAATTTATTTATTGGATGAAAATGGAACAACTTTGCACATTGTGAATGGAAGTTCTCCCATTGAATCAAGTTTATACGGTTCCGTGGATCCGAAAGATGGAATGTTAAAATCAAATTCTGAGGTTGTTTTTGAATTACCTGCAAATGTGCTTTTAGATTTAGCTTTGGTGAAGAACATCGCCGTTGAAGCGACATTTAATACGCCAACACCCTCAACTTCATTAAATGAACAGCAAGCGATTCCTGTTGGTGCATTTATCGCAGTGAAATTGAAAACGAAATTTGTATTTAAAGCAATTATCTGATGAAAAATTACTTTCTAATCGTTGCCTTTATCTGTGCAAATTTCTTGGTGAACTCCCAAACTGTTTTACCAATTCAACACGACACTTTGCAGTATAAGCAAGAATTCATTGTGACTGGAATTGCCGATTATTCAGCGAGTTCAATTTTCAATTCGATGTCTTCGAAATTACTTTTTGGTGGAGCAATAACAGATGAAATTAAGACTAGTTCTTTTGATCAACATAAAGGAATCAATCGTTTCGGTGTTGATGCTTCTACTGAAGTTGAATACCGAAACATGCAAACCAATCTGTTCAAAAAGGAAAATTTAGGATTTGTAATCAAAGGTGGCTATTACAACTACGCATCAACTATTTATTCAAAAGACCTTTTCGGATTGACATTTTTTGGAAATGAAAGGTATCTTGGAACGGATGCAGATTTATCGGGTAGTAAATTCTCTGCTATTTCCTTTCAAAAAATAGGTTTTGGAATGATTGATAAAAAAACGAAGAGTTCCATTTCATTGAATTATTACAATTTTTCAAATTACGCAGAAGGATATTTAACAGATGGTTATTTGTATCAATCAGAAAGCGGTGATTCTGTAAGCTTGACTTTAGGTGGTCAATTTGACTATTCGGGATCTTCGAAATTTATGAAAGGATATGGAGTAGGTGTTGATCTAGATTATCGTTTTGCGGTGATGATTAATCCAGAAAAGGTTGCTTTCATTCAATTGCAGGCAAAAAATATTGGATTTGCTCAAATGACTTCAAAAATAACACGTTATGAAATTGATACCTTGTTGACATTTGAAGGATTTACCTTTGTCCAATTAATTGGAAATTCGAATGTCTTGGACAATGGAACAAGCATTCTGGATACTCTTGGAATTGATTCTATGTCAGTTACAAAATTTAGATTTCTACCGGGTTACATTCAAGCCGGAAAAATAGTAGATGAAATGAGCAAGCAACTTCTGCAAGGATTTTTTGGGGTTCGTTTATACACTGTTTCAACGTATGCACCTTTGGTGTTTGGAGGTGCTCATCTAAGAGCAAATGATTGGCTATCAATTGGTGTAAATGCAAGTTACGGTGGATTTACACGCTTTAGAACTGGACTGTATGCACAAAGCACTTTCAAAAATATGACAATTGCGTTGGCGTCAGAAGATGTTGTAGGCTTGGTATCTCAGCAGGGAAAAGGAAAATCAGTTATTCTTCGTTTAAGATATAGAATATGAAAAAGTTTGTTATTGTTCTAAGTATTTTAGTGTTGAATGCTTTTGTTGGATTCAGTCAAATAAAGTTTTTCAAAATCTACACAAATAATGGTTACGACTACGGAGAAGGCGTTGTAGAACTGAGTGATAGCACTTATCTAGTTACAGGAAGTTCGAGTAGTTTTAGTGATTCCCCAGCACAAGCGTTTTTGTTAAAATTAGATCAAAATGGCGATTACTTATGGTCTAGAAATTATGGAGGAACCGAAAGCGATTGGGGAAGACGTGTATTAAATTGGAATGATAGTATATTTTACGTTGTGGGTTATTCAAATTCTTTGGGAAGCGGTTCTTACAATCCCTACCTTGTCAAAACAGACAAAGATGGAAACGAATTACTTCAAAAACACTATAATCATCAGGGATGGGATAAAATCAATGATGCATTGTTTACATCGGATTCGATGATTTACATGGTTGGTGAAACAACTGGAACAAGCAATGGAGATCATAATTTTTACATTCTAAAAACGAACCACAACGGTGATACTTTATGGACTCGAAATTTTGGTTCTTCAGGTGAAGATGCCTTGCAATCGATTCAGCAATATGATGCCAATACTTTTTATGCTGTAGGTAATCAGTTTAATGCTGATTCTAGTTTTTCGAAAGGTGCTGTAATCAAATTTGACGGTGATGGAAACATCTTATATGACAAAGAATTTGGTCCGAATGGAAATTATTATTTAAACGATTTTTATATACGTGCAGGAAGTATACATGCAGTGGGGAATCGCATTGTACCAGTGACGAATGAAATTGATGAGTACCGTGTTAAAGTTTCTTTAGCGGGTAGTTTACAATGGGAAGCAAGCGACATTTCGCAGGGTTCATCAATTTATGACCACGTGATGCCGTATGGAACAGGAGGTAAAATATTTATGTCTTCACATTTCAATACACAATATTCTGTTGCTGGAAGTTACGATGCCGCGATTACTCGTTTTTATGATAATCTGATTTGGGATGCGGCTTATACGACAGTTGGTTTTCCTGGAGATGATAAAAATGAGGAAGTGGCACTGACCAATGATGAAAGTGTTGTGGTTGTCGGATATATGACCATCGAAGGAATGGGAGGTAGCAGTGTTTATGTGTATAAAGTAGGCCCAAATGCAGATTTCCCAGTGATTAATTTAGTCGATATAACTTCGAACGACATCAATAGTTTGGTGGCAATTAATGAAGTTGAGTCGGAGGTGAAAGGTTTTTCAATGTATCCAAACCCAACTTCTGGAGATGTGTTTTTTAGTACGAATGAACAATTGAGTTTACGTGTTTTTGATGTTCAAGGAAGAAAGTCGATTGATGTGAAAATTGACAATGGTTCAAGCCTTCAAACAAGCGATTGGCAGAAAGGAATTTATTTTATGCACGTTTCCGATGAAATTGGCAATTCCTCTGCGTTCAAATTAATCGTGAGATAAACTATTTTGAGAAAATGGAAACTTGGAAGTTTCCTTTGAAGTTCTTTTGCTCTAAAAGACGATAATTATTGTCCAAAAACCATTTTTGAACATGTTGATTGGGTTGTAAAAATTTAAAATCAGCATCGACCAGAGCAATTTTTCCTTCTAATGGTAAATCTTTTAATTCTTGAACAACATTCATCGGGTAAATACCAGAAGTTGAAATTCTATCCCTGAAGTGCACATTTTTGAATTTTTGTTGGTCAAAATAATACATGAAATTTAAGTCGTAATAATTGGGGAAAATTACAATGTTATTGACCTTGTTATTCTTTACATAAGCGACGAGCTTATCAGTTTCACGATTGTTTTCAGGAGTGTAATCGAAACAAATAATAAAGGCTATTAAAATGCTCAATATAGGATAAATTGAAAAGCGTTGAATCGATTGGAAAAAATAGCTTAAACCGAAAAACAGAGGTAAGGTTAAAAAGAACAAATAACGGTCATAATAAACTTCTGCAATTTGCAAACGAGAAAGCATAAATGCCGCTATAAAAGGAAGAAGGAATAAAGAGATTAGCGTAAAATAGATTTTTCCTGAGTCTTTTCGATTGTTTTTTAATTGCGTAAAATAGGAGAATAGATAGAGAACGCCTAATAATAGAACGAAAGCAAATACAAATTTGTTATTCAAGAATTTATTGACAAAACCATACAATTCAGTGTACGTTGCTTGTGTGAGCCACGTTCCTGCTTTTGTGACATTGCTTGCACGTCCAACGAAAGTTGAGATCCAAGGTAAAACACCAATGAGCGAAATCCCAATTGTAAGCAGTAAATTTTTCCAATTGAAATTACGTAAGAATGCCAATAGAAGGAATCCTTCAGAAAGGAAAATTAAGAGTGAAATATAATGTGTGTAAAACAATGCAACATTCACAATTCCGAATGCTAAAAAGGTTTTCCAAGTGCTTTCATTTGATGTTAAATTGAGTTTTAACAGAAGATAAATGGCGATTGAATATTCAAAAACAAGCAATGAATAAGTGCGTGCTTCAAGTCCGTAATAGTGATGGAAATCTGAAAAAATAAAAAACAAACAGGTGAATAGGGCAATCTGTTGAGAAAAGAATTTTGTTCCAATTTTCCAAATAACAACAACCGTTAAAATTGAAAATATTAATGAAATCGAACGCACGGCGAATGGTGAAATTCCAAAGGCTTGTTCCCAGAAATGCAACAACAGAAAGTGGAGTGGAGGATTGTTCTCGTTTTTGAAAATCCCAAATAAATCACCTAAGTTGTTTTGAGCATGAAAAATGGAAAAAGGTTCGTCTAAATCGACGGAATGATGCGAAATAAATAGAAGACCAATGCTAAGTTTAATTAACACCAATACTCCTAAAATCCACCTCGCTTGATTTGTCATTTTACCATTCAAAAGCTTCCGCTGTAAACCATTTTTTCTGTACGCGCAGCGTTTGCTCAATCACATCGCGCACACAATGTCTTCCGCCATTAAACGGCGATTGATAGTGACTTATTGCCTTGATTTCGACAGCGGCATCTTGTGGACAAGCAGCAACTCCAGCATGTTTCATGACTTGGTAGTCAGGAATATCATCGCCCATGTATAAAATTTCTGTGTCTGTCAAATTGTGTTTCTCTTTGATATCATTGTACACATTCATTTTATTGAACGAAGAAAGATGTACTTCTTGAACACCTAAACCAAGCAAACGATCTTTGACATCTTGTGAATTTCCACCAGTCACAATCATGATTTTATAACCCATTTTAATGGCGTATTGAATCGCATATGCATCTCGCGAATTCAAAGTGCGAAGAATTTCATTCTGAAAAAGTAAAACATCTCCATTGGTTAAAACTCCATCTACATCAAATAGAAATGTAGTAATATGGTTTAAGCGTTCTTTGTAACTAATCATGTTTATTGTACGTGTCGTTTATACTTTTTGAAAGAAGAAGATAGATTTCCTTTTGGATTCCTTCCAT
Organism: Crocinitomicaceae bacterium; assembly: GCA_023262855.1. Classification (GTDB taxonomy): domain Bacteria; phylum Bacteroidota; class Bacteroidia; order Flavobacteriales_D; family Crocinitomicaceae; genus M0103. The sequence goes on along the minus strand of JALQYQ010000046.1, from coordinate 22,368 downwards.
CATTTCAGCATGAGCTTCAATGACGGTTTGATCATTTCTTCTAGCCGGACCTGTTTGTGCGTCATAAGGGTCAAGAGCTAACAATTTTGTAGTTGTTTCCTTTAACAGTGGTAATAAGTAATCCCAATTCAATTCTTCTTTATCGATAATTGCTTTCGACTGAAATGCTAAATGATTGGTGAAATTATTCACCCAAACGGCAGCCAAATGATATTTCTTACGGTCTAAGGAATTGGCGAATGATACTTTACTGCTCAATCTCCAAGCTAAGTCAAATAACTCTTGCGACAGTTCTGGCGTTTTTCCTTCAATCAAAAAAGGTACTTCGTTTAAGTTTAATTCTTTGTTCTTGGAAAATGTTTGTAGCGGGTAGAAAACTCCGATGTTTTCATGTTCGTTGAAATTGGATAGTTCAATAGAACCTGAAGTGTAAGCGATTTTTTGAGTCGTTGGTAATTGTTTGAAAATCAATGAAATAGCGTCGTCACTTACGCAAACTAGTATTAAATCAGCTTCAAGATCAGAAATATGTTCAACCGATTTTGATTTCCAGCGATTGGCAAAAGCTTCTGCTTCATTTTTATTTCGACCATAAACAGAAGCGATTCGAATTCCTTGGTCAAAAAAAGAATTCCCGAGATGAAAAGCCACGTTACCTGTTCCAATTATGGAAATCGATTGTATGCCTTTCATCTCGGGAATGTTTATTAATTATTTACCGTGACATTGTTTGTATTTCTTGCCGCTTCCGCAAGGACAAGGATCATTACGTCCAATTTTCGGGTCAGCAACAACAGGTTGAGTTTTCTCAGGTTGTTGCATTGAGTTTTGAATTGCTTGTTGGTAACCATCACTTCCAGAGAAACGAGGTGCAGAAGTTGAAGAAGTAGTTGATCCACCACCTTGATTCACTTGCGCTTTATCGTAGTTATGCTGATGTGTTACCTCCTTGTTTGTACTTTCAACTTCTTGAACCAATGGCAAATCTAATTTCATCAACAATTCAATTGCTTCACCATTCAAACGAGACAACATTGCCTTGAACAATTCGAATGATTCTAACTTGTAGACCAATAATGGATCTTTTTGTTCGTATTGAGCGTTGTTTACAGCTGAACGTAAATCATCCATTTCACGAAGGTGTTCTTTCCACTCATTATCAATCATTCCCAGAATGATGTTTTTCTCGAACGATTTCGTGATTTCTTTACCTTCAGATTCGTAAGCATCTTTTAAGTTGATAACCATACGTACTTCACGACGTCCATCCGTTAACGGGAATACGATGTTTTGATACTGATCTGACATTGTTTCGTACACATGTTTAATTTGAGGGAACGCTTTGTGTGCAATCTTCTCATTTTTACGCATGTATTGTTCGAACATAGAGTTGTACACTCGTTCAACCAAGTCTTGACGATCAATTGTTTTGTATTCTTCTTGAGAAACTGGCGATTCAATTCCAATTAAACGAATCAAATCCAATTCAAATGCTTCAAAATCATCTTTTGTATGGGCGAAAACAGTTGTTTCACATACGTCGTAGAACATATTGTCGATGTCTAGGTCTAAACGATCTCCATAAAGTGCATTTCTACGTTTTTTGTAGATTGCTTTACGTTGCGCATTCATAACGTCATCATATTCTAACAAACGTTTACGAACACCGAAGTTATTTTCCTCTACTTTTTTCTGAGCGCGCTCAATCGATTTAGAAACCATACTGTGTGTAATGACTTCTCCCTCTTTCAAGCCCATTCTGTCCATTAGCTTGGCAATACGCTCTGAACCAAATTTACGCATCAAGTCATCTTCTAACGAAACGAAGAATTGAGAAGAACCTGGATCTCCTTGACGACCAGAACGACCTCTCAACTGACGGTCAACACGACGAGAATCATGTCGTTCTGTACCAATAATTGCCAAACCTCCAGCTTCTTTAACACCTTCTCCAAGTTTAATATCGGTACCACGACCAGCCATGTTTGTTGCAATTGTTACAGCTCCTGCTTTACCGGCATCGGCAACAATTTCCGCCTCACGTTGGTGGTGTTTAGCATTCAATACTTGATGCTTAATTCCTCTTCGTGTTAATAATGCACTCAAATATTCAGAGATTTCAACTGTCGTTGTACCAACCAATACAGGTCGACCAGCAGCAACTAATTTTTCTGTTTCATTGATAACTGCATCGAATTTCTCACGTGCTGTTTTAAATACCAAATCATTTTGATCAATACGAACAGCAGGTTTATTAGTAGGAACAACAATTACTTCTAAGTTGTAGATGTCCCAGAATTCTTTTGCTTCTGTTTCTGCCGTACCAGTCATACCACAAAGCTTGTGGTACATTCTAAAGTAATTTTGTAGTGTAATTGTTGCGTAAGTTTGCGTTGCAGCTTCTACTTGAACATTTTCTTTCGCCTCAATCGCTTGGTGTAAACCATCTGAGTATCTACGACCTTCCATGATACGTCCAGTTTGCTCATCAACGATTTTCACTTTTCCATCTAAAATAACATACTCGTTTTCAATTTCGAAAAGGGTATATGCTTTTAACAATTGGTTAATCGAGTGAATACGCTCTGATTTAATACTGTAATCACGGACCAATTCATCTTTACGCTCAAGGAAAGTTTCTTTGTCTAAACCTTCTTTCTGCAATTTTGCAATTTCAGCTCCGATGTCAGGCATTACATAGAAATCGCGTTCTTCATTTCCAGAGATTAAATCGATTCCCTTGCTCGTTAATTCAATCGTATTGTTTTTTTCATCAATCACAAAGAATAACTCAACATCGATTTTCTTCATATGCTTTCCTTGTTCCTGCATATAGAAGTTCTCTGTTTTTTGTAAATGAGCCTTAATTCCTGGTTCAGATAAATACTTGATTAATTCTTTGTTTTTTGGTAAACCACGATGAGCGCGAAGTAAGGCAATTCCACCTTCTTCAATCATTTTCTTCGCATCTTGACCAGCGTCAACAGTTCCATTGATTGCAACTAAAAGGCGCTTTGCATCCGCTAAACATTGATTTACATATGTTTTTTGTGCTGAAACAATGCGTTCAACTCGTGGTTTTAATTCGTAGAATTCATGTTCGTCTCCACGTGGCGTTGGACCAGAAATAATCAAAGGTGTACGCGCATCATCGATCAAAACTGAATCGACCTCATCGACAATCGCAAAATGGTGTTTTTGTTGCACCAATTCCTCAACTGCTCCTGCCATGTTGTCACGTAAATAATCGAAACCAAATTCATTGTTAGTTCCAAATGTGATGTCGGCTAAATAGGCTTGGCGTCTTTCTTCAGAGTTAGGACGATGTTTATCGATACAATCTACTTTTAGGCCATGGAATTGGTACAAAGGTCCCATCCATTCAGAGTCACGTTTTGCCAAGTAATCATTCACCGTTACAACGTGAACACCTTTTCCAGAAAGCGCATTTAAATATACAGGAAGAGTCGCAACCAAGGTTTTACCTTCTCCCGTTTGCATCTCAGCGATGTTTCCACCGTGAAGAACAGCACCTCCCATTAATTGAACATCGTAGTGAACCATGCTCCATTTTACATCAGCTCCTGCAGCTGTCCATGCGTTGTGCCAGATTGCTTTGTCTCCTTCGATCGTAATTCCGTCTTTCTTCGCTGCTAAATCGCGGTCGAATTGCTGAGCAGTAACTGTTAATTGTCCATTTTCAGCCCAACGACGTGCCGTTTCTTTCACAACAGCAAATGCTTCAGGAAGAATATCTTTCAGCACTTCTTCAATCTTCTCATCAATCGCTTTTGATAATTTATCGATTTTTTCGAAAATAGCTTCTTTTTCATGAATTGGCGTCGATACATCAGAACCAAGTTTTGTTAAACTAGCTAATTCATCCTCTAAAGGTTGGGTTGTGGTTTTAACCAAGGCTTGAAACGATGCAGTCTTTGCGCGTAACTCGTCGTCTGATATTGTTCTGAATGAATTAAAAAATTCGTTTGCTTTATCAATAATTGGTTGGTATTCTTTGCGGTCTTTCGCTGATTTGTCACCAAATAATTTCTTTAAAATTCCTGCTATCATCTGAGGTTGTTTGTATTTTTTAAAAGCTCCAAATCTAATGAAAAAATGAAGTTTTTATGTATAAATATTCTTAAAATTTCGCTGTGACTTGTCATAAATCATTCCAAAAGCACTTTTTATGACAAAATGTCCTTTTAGAATTGTTAACAATTGTGTTTATTAAGAATCAATTCTTTGCTTTCATGTTCTGAATTTCATAGTATCTTTGCACCATGCATGAAATGATTTTGATACTTGATTTTGGTTCGCAATACACCCAACTAATTGCGCGCCGTGTTAGAGAGATGAATGTCTACTGTGAAATTCATCCGTGGAACAAATGTCCTGAGTTAACACCGAATATTAAAGGTGTAATTTTATCAGGAAGTCCTTTTTCAGTTAGAGATGAAGCGTCACCAAAACCGAATTTAGATGCCATCAAAGGAAAGCTTCCATTGCTTGGTGTTTGTTTTGGTGCACAATATTTATCTCACAATTTTGGGGGTGAAGTAATGCCTTCAAATACACGTGAATATGGACGCGCACATTTGTCGTATGTGGATCATTCGAATGTGTTGACAAAAGGAATGTCTGATGGATCTCAAGTATGGATGTCGCATGGTGACACGATTAAAAAGATTCCATCGAATTATAAAATTATTGCAAGTACAAGTGACGTTGAAGTAGCTGGTTACCAAGTGGAAGGTGAAGAAACCTTTGGAATTCAATTCCATCCAGAAGTGTACCATTCATTGGAAGGAGCTATTTTGTTGAAAAATTTTATTGCAAATGTTTGTCACTGTAAACAAGATTGGACACCAGATTCATTTGTTGAAGAAACTGTTGCGAAATTAAAAGCGCAAATTGGAGACGACAAGGTGATTCTTGGATTGTCTGGTGGTGTTGATTCTTCAGTTGCTGCAGTTCTTTTAAATAAAGCAATTGGAGCAAATTTACATTGCATTTTCGTTGACAATGGTTTGTTGCGTAAAAATGAATTTGCACAAGTGTTGGATTCTTACAAGCACATGGGATTGAATGTGAAAGGTGTGGATGCATCAGCAAAATTTTATGAAGCACTTGCTGGATTAACAGATCCTGAATTGAAACGAAAAGCAATTGGTCGAGTTTTTATCGAAGTGTTTGATGAAGAATCAAAATTGGTTGAAAATGCAAAATGGCTTGGACAAGGAACAATTTACCCAGATGTAATTGAATCTGTTTCAGTAAATGGCGGACCTTCCCAAACGATTAAGTCGCACCACAATGTTGGTGGATTGCCAGATTACATGAAATTACAAGTCGTTGAACCGTTGCGTTTACTTTTTAAAGATGAAGTAAGAAGAATTGGTCGTTCAATGAACATCGATGAGGCCTTGCTTGGACGTCATCCTTTCCCAGGTCCAGGACTTGGAATTCGAATCTTAGGTGAAGTTACAGCAGAAAAAGTGCGCATTTTACAAGAAGTGGATTCGATTTTCATCAATGGATTGAAAGAAGATGGATTGTATGATGATGTTTGGCAAGCGGGAGCTATTTTCTTACCGATTCAATCAGTAGGAGTAATGGGTGATGAGCGTACGTATGAAAATGCAGTTGCATTGCGTGCGGTAACCTCAACAGATGGAATGACGGCAGATTGGTGTCATTTACCATATGAATTCTTAGCAAAAATATCTAACCGTATTATCAATCAAGTGAAAGGAATTAACCGAGTAACATATGATATCAGTTCGAAACCACCAGCAACGATTGAATGGGAATAAATGAATGGCATATTGCTTGCTAACGAGAATAAAAATTATCACATGAAGAATTGGCTTATAGTACTTTTAACGTTTGTTTCGTTTGGGAGTTTTGCACAACCAGAAAACGCGACTACTGAAGTTGTGAATGGTAAGAAATACTATGTTCATATCGTTCAAGATGGAAATACATTGTATGGAATTCATAACTTATACAATGTAAGTGTTGAAGAGATTATTAAGCAAAATCCAGGTACTGAAAAGGGAGTGGTTGAAGGACAAAAGCTCTTGATTCCAGTTCAGCTAAAAACAGTTATTCACGAAGTTGCAAGTAAAGAAACCCTTTATGGAATCGCTAAAAAATATGGTGTCACAACTGATGTAATAATTCAAGCAAATCCAGGTGTTGAAAATGGAATTAAAGTAGGTCAAAAGCTTACGATTCCTGGTGTTGAACCTACATTTGTAAGTAAAACGCAAACTTTTTCTACTGAAACAACAACCACAGTAACGAAAGACTCAACGACTAGTGCCGCACCAAAATATATTGTTTCATTCTCTGATACAATAATCAACCACGTGGTGCTGGATCATGAAACTTTGTATAGTATATCGAAACGTTTTATGGTTCCAGTGGAGGATTTACAGAAATTGAATGGATTGAAATCAACCAAAATAAAACCAGGTGATACAATTAAGATTCCTGTTAAGAAAGAAAAAGTAGAAAAAGTGAAAGTGCGTGAGATTGAACGCATTCAAATCAAACGAGTTGATTCTACTTTGCTTTTCCCGAAACAAAATACCTACAAAATAGCGCTTTTGTTGCCTTTCTTTTTAGATAAAGGTGAGGGAAGTAGTGAAAGTTTGACCAATTTGGCAACTGAATATTACATGGGTGCACAATTGGCTGTTGACTCACTTGAGAAATTAGGCTTGGAAGCTCAATTTTATGTGTTCGATACGAAAAATGATACCAACTCAATTAAGAAGATTTTAGCTAAACCTGAATTTCAAGGGATGGATTTGGTGTTTGGACCACTTTTTCCAGATAAGGTAGATGTTGTCGCTCGCTGGTGTAAAGAAAACAAAGCTAGAATGGTTTGTCCCGTTTCTGTAAATACCAATGTTTTAAAAGGAAATCAAGTGGTGTATTCTGCTGTAGCGTCTGATGTGACATTGACAAGTGGTTTGGCTACTTATGTTTTAAAAAACCATGCCACTGATCAAGTGATTTTAATAAAATCTTCATCGGACAAAGATTTAGCGATGTATGAAAGTTTTAGAAATACGTTTAATACGACAACATTTACGGGAACAAGACCAAAATTGACTGAAGCAACCGTAGAAAATTTCACCACTTTTATGAAAAAAGGTGTCAAGGTGATTTTGGTATTTCCAACGAATGAAAAAGCACTTGCTTTAAAGTTTATGAATAATTTAAATGGTGTTTCTAGTAAATTCAATACGGACAATATATTTGTGTTTGGAACCAAAGAATGGGTTAATTATGATGCGATTAAACCACAATACAAAAATAAGTTTCATTACACTTTTGCTAGTCCTTCCGATTTGAATTATAAATACGATCAAACTGAGAAATTACATTTAAAATACCGTTCGAAATACAACGCAGATATGACTAAAATGGCTGTTCAGGGATTTGATGTGACGTATTATTTTTGTTCGAATTTGTTATTAGACAAGAAGAACAATAACATGGTCATGAATGAATACGAAATGAAGCAGCGTACAACAGATAGTGGTTACGAAAATGTGAATAGTTTCATTTTGCGTCAAAGTGATTATGAAATAGTCAATCTTGAACAAGAATAATGACAAAAGAATTTATTGCTGAAGAATTTGCGCAATTACAGGGAAGAATCTGTGATCGTTTAGAAAGAATTGATGGACTTGCTCAGTTTGGACAGGATATCTGGGAGCGAGAAGAGGGTGGCGGTGGTCGCACGCGAATTATTCAAAACGGTGGTGTAATCGAAAAAGGAGGAGTTGCTTTTTCAAAAGTATTTGGACCTGTTTCTGATGTAATGAAAAAACAATTGAACTTAGATGGTGATGATTTTTTCGCAACAGGTGTTTCAATTGTTTTGCATCCTTCGAATCCGCATGTTCCAATTATACACATGAATGTACGTTATTTTGAATTGAATACAGGTGTATTTTGGTTTGGCGGTGGAATTGATTTAACACCTCATTACATTATTCCAGCTCAAGCAACTCAATTTCATCAAGGATTAAAAGCTATATGTGATCGCTATAATTCAAGCTTCTATCCAAAATTCAAAGAGTGGGCGGATGATTACTTCTATATTCCACATCGCAATGAAACTAGAGGTATTGGCGGAATATTTTTTGATCATCAAGATGAAAAATCTGGCATTTCAAAAGAAGAATTATTCAAGTTTTGTCTAGAGTTAGGTGACAATTTTGCTACGTTGTATGAACAGCAAGTGCTTCAAGGTAAAAATATCGATGTGTCAGAACAAGATTTGAAATGGAGAAATATTCGACGTGGACGCTATGTTGAATTCAATTTGGTAAATGACCGAGGTACAAAATTCGGTTTGTTATCGGGTGGCCGAACAGAATCAATCTTAATGAGTTTGCCGGCAGATGCTTCATGGGAATATCAATACCTTCCAAAATCTGATAAAGAAACGGTTACTTTAGCCTCTTTAAAAAAAGGAATTAGCTATATCTAAGTGATAAAGTAAGTAATTATACTTAGCTTATATTCTGAGTATTATTGTATTTCTTTTCTTCATTATAAAGAATGTTACTTCCATTGTTTGATAATCCACACTTTTGAAATGATAAGTGGGAGATGAACAATATTCAATAACTTATCAACAATATACAATGCTAGAAATTTTAGGGCAACTTATTAATTAACTTTGCGTCTGAAAACTACCACACTAGGTTGCAGGATTTTACGGTAAATCCGACTACAATTATCTAATTGTTAAAACCATTCTACATAATCAACAGCACATTGAGTTGTGCTTTGTATTTGAGTTTTTATTCAGCAGATGCTGAGCTTAATAATGTAGAAAATGAAGGTTGTAATTACTTCTTTATTTATTGTTTGCTTATCGAATTTTAGTTTTTCACAACTTAAAAATGAAAGCAAAATTGTCGAAAGTCGTGGCCAAGAATGGTATACACGCATGCAAACAGATGCTCCTGATTTACTAGTCTTATTCGATAAATATCTGACTTACGGTTTCAATATTCGAAATGTCAGCGAAGGTAAATATGCTGAATTTGAACCGATGGAGTTTATTCCTCTAAGTGATAAAAATGGTGGTACTGTTACAGTTACTGAGTTTTTGGCAGATGCAGCGTCATCAGATTTTAACCCCTTAGATTATAATTTCTTCCCAACAATGGAGGCGCAAGTCTACAAATTGAAAGGAGTAAATAAAATCATTTACATCTTACCTCAAGATGTTATTCTAGCTAAATAATCGACCAGAACATTCGCATTATGAAAAATATACTTATACGCATTTTAGTTTTAGTTCCATTCATCTTCTTCGGAAATGCAATGGCTCAAACGTATACCATGACCAATGGTTCAATTTCCGCATGTTCTGGAACATTTTATGATCCAGGAGGCACAGGAAATTATGGTAATAGTCAAACATTTGTTTACACAATTTGTCCTTCAACACCAGGAGCAAAAGTGATCGTAAACTTTACGTCATTTAGTTTAGAAAGCAGTTTTGATTTTCTTCAAGTATTTGATGGAAACAGTACTGCTGCTCCATCATTAGGAACATATACAGGTACAGCAGGTCCAGGAATAGCAACTGCTTCTGTCTCAAATGCAACTGGTTGTTTAACTTTCCGTTTCACATCTGATGGAAGTGTGACTTATGCTGGATGGGTTGCGTCAATTGCCTGTTCGGTTCCTTGTCAAACAATTACTGCAAACTTAACAAGTACAACTCCTGCAGCAACATCAGGAATCGTGAAAATTTGTCAAGGAGGATCTGTTTCATTTACTGGATCGGGAACTTTCAGCGGAAGTAGCACCGGAGCAGTTTATACATGGAATTTCGGAGATGGCACAACGGGAACTGGAACAACCGTTTCTCACACTTATCCAACCGCAGGAAGCTACCAGGCAAGTTTATCAATTAACGTTGCAGGCTGTACGAATAACAATTTAGCATCTGTTATCGTTCAGGTTTCAACAACACCCACGATAACTACAACTGCGACTCCTACTTCCATTTGTTTAGGTCAATCAGCAAATTTATCATCAGTTGTCACCATGACACCTTATGTTCCTAATTGTACACCACCAGTATCGGGAACAACCTTTTTACCAGATGGTTCTGGAGTTTCTTATTCGACAGCCATTGCTGTTAACTGTTTCAATGCAGGTCAAACAATAACTGCCGCTTCGAATATTTCAAATGTTTGTTTGACTATGGAACACTCATATTTGGGTGATTTAAATATTGTGTTGATATGTCCAAATGGTCAGTCAATGATTTTAAAATCATACGCAAATGGAGGAAATGGGACATATCTTGGTTCACCTTTAGATGATCCAGCAACTGGTCCAGGAACTGGCGCAACGTATTGCTTTACGCCAACAGCTACTACTTTGTTGGTGAATGGAGGAACAGTTACTGCTGGTTCACCTGCTGGTAATTCAATTGCTCCTGGAAATTATATGCCTACGAATCCTTTTACAAATTTAATCGGTTGTCCGTTAAATGGAAACTGGACAATACAAGTAACAGATAATTTAGGTGTAGATAACGGTTATATTTTTAACTGGGACGTGAATTTTACAGTGGCAGCTGCTGCTGGTGGATTTACTCCAACAATTGCATCTCAAGGATGGACTCCTGCAACAGGATTGGCTTCAACAGGAACAACAACTGCAACTGTTACTCCAACTGCAACAGGATCACAATGTTTTAATTATTTTGTAACTGATAACTTTGGATGTACATACAATCATGTTCAATGTGTAACAGTAAATCCGAATACACCAGTTAACGCAGGAGCCGATGTAACAATTTGTACTGGAGGTTCAACAACACTAACTGCTTCTGGTGCATCAACTTACACATGGTCACCAGCAACAGGCTTAAGTGCTACAACTGGTGCAACTGTAACGGCGACCCCAGCTGCAACAACAACGTATACCGTAACTGGAACAAGTGCTTCAGGATGTGTTACAACTGATCAAGTGATTGTGACAGTGTCTGCTCCGCCAACGGTAAATGCTGGTGTAGATCAGGAAGTTTGTGCAGGTGGTTCTGCTACATTAACAGCAACGGGTGCAACGACTTATACTTGGTCACCAGCAACTGGATTGAGTGCAACAACAGGAGCAACCGTTACAGCAATTCCAGCTGCGACAATTACTTATACGGTAACCGGAACTACAGCTGGTTGTACAGCATCAGATCAAATTGTAGTAACTGTTAATCCAGTTGCAACGGTTAATGCGAATATTGATCAAACCGTTTGTGCTGGCGGAACAGTAACTTTAGCAGGAACAGTAGGAGGTAGTGCTACGACAGGTACTTGGTCAGCTCCATCAGGAACATTCTCAAATGCATCAAGTTTAACTTCTACTTATACACCAACAATTACGAGTGGAACAGTTACTTTAACTTTAACAACGAATGATCCAGCAGGGCCTTGTCCAGCAGTAACGGATATAATGATTGTAACTGTTAGTCCATTACCAATAGTAAATGCAGGTGCTGATATTTCAATATGTTCTGGTGGTACAACAACATTGAATGCTACTGGTGCAACAACTTATTCTTGGGCTCCAGGAGGACAAACAACAGCATCTATAACTGTAAATCCAACTGCAACAACAACTTATACGGTAACAGGTACAACTGCTGGATGTATTTCTACAGATCAAGTTGTAGTTACTGTGAATCCACTGCCTACAGTTAATGCCGGAGTTGATCAATCAATTTGTATTGGAGCTTCTGTTACATTATCAGGTTCAGGAGCAGCTACATATACATGGAACAATGGCGTAACAAATGGAGTTGCTTTTGCTCCAACTGCGACAACAACATACACGATTACTGGTACAGATGTAAATGGATGCATTAATTCGGATCAAGTAATTGTAACTGTCAACCCACTGCCAACAGTAAATGCAGGTTTAGATCAAACAGTTTGTGCGGGCGTAAGCGTTACACTGGCAGGTTCTGGCGCATCAACCTATTCATGGAATAATGGTGTTACGAATGGAGTTGCATTTACTCCGTCAGCAACAACAACTTACACAGTTACTGGAACAGATGTGAACGGATGTGTGAATACAGATCAAGTTTTAGTTACAGTTAATCCAATTCCTGTTGTTAATGCAGGTGCGGATGTGTCAATTTGTGTTGGTGGATCAACCACATTAACAGCTTCAGGTGCAACAAGCTATTCTTGGTCTCCTGGAGGACAAACGACTTCTTCAATAACAGTTAGTCCTGCCGCAACAACATCTTACACGGTGGTTGGAACAAGTTTAGGATGTACCTCTTCAGATGTGGTTACAGTAACTATCTTATCAAACGCAGCAATAAATGCAGGTGCAGATGTCGCAATTTGTACAGGTGCTTCTTCAACTTTAACTGCAACAGGTGGAGTTACCTATAACTGGAACAATGGTTTAGGAACAGGGAATGGATTCTCAATTTCTCCAGCAGCTACAACGACTTATACATTAACTGGAACAGATGCTAATGGATGTATAGGTACGGATGCTGTAACAATAACAGTAAATCCACTACCAACAGTAAATGCAGGATTAGATCAAACAATTTGTGTTGGAGCATCTGTAACTTTGAGTGGTGCTGGAGCAGCAACTTATACTTGGGACAATGGTGTAACGAACGGAGTAGCATTTGCTCCGACAGCTACAACAACATATACAGTAACTGGAACAACTGCAGCTGGTTGTATCAATACAGACCAAGTAGTAGTAACAGTAAATCCTTTACCAACAGTAAATGCTGGTTTAGATCAAACAATTTGTGTTGGTGCATCTGTAACATTAAATGGTTCAGGAGCAGCAACGTATTCATGGAACAATGGTGCAATTAATGGAGTAGCATTTGCTCCTGTCGCAACAACGACTTTCACATTAACGGGTACATCTGCAGCAGGATGTATCAATACTGATCAAGTTCTTGTTACAGTAAATCCTCTTCCATCAGTAAACGCTGGAGTTGATCAATCAATTTGTATCGGGGCTTCAGTGACATTATCAGGTTCGGGAGCAGCCACTTATTCTTGGAACAATGGAGTAGTAAATGGAGTAGCATTTACTCCTGTTGCAACAACAACCTATACGGTAACGGGTACAGATGCGAATGGATGTATCAATACGGACCAAGTGATTGTTACCGTAAATCCATTACCAATCGTAAATGCAGGAGCTGATCAAACGGTTTGTGCAGGAACAGCGGTAACATTGACAGCAACAGGTGCAACAACATACTCATGGACAGGAGGTATTACCAATGGAGTAGCCTTCACACCATCAGTAACAACGACATACACGGTAACAGGAACAACAGCAGCAGGCTGTACAGCAACAGATGCAGTTTTGGTGACTGTTAATCCATTACCGATTGTAAATGCAGGAGCAGATCAAACAGTTTGTTCAGGAACAGCGGTTACTTTGAACGGTTCAGGCGCAGCAACTTATTCATGGACAGGAGGTATTACCAATGGAGTAGCCTTCACACCAGCTGCAACAACAACGTATACAGTAACAGGAACAACAGCAGCAGGTTGTACTGCAACAGATGCCGTTTTAGTAACTGTGAACCCATTACCAGTCGTGAATGCAGGAGCAGATCAAACAGTTTGTGCAGGAACAGGAGTAACCTTAACCGCAACAGGAGCAGCAACTTATTCTTGGGATAATGGTGTAACGAATGGAGTAGGCTTTACTCCAGTAGTAGGAACAGTAACGTATACCGTAACAGGAACAACTGCAGCAGGATGTACAGCCACAGATCAACTGACAGTAACCGTTAACCCAATGCCAGTTCCAGTAATCAATGGACCAACAAGTTATTGTTCAGGATATACAGCGACTTTGGGAACGAACGTACCATATACAACATATGCCTGGTCAACAGGAGCAAGTACACCAACAATCAATGCAACGATTGCCAATAACCCAATTACTGTAACGGTAACCAATGGCTTTGGCTGTAGTGCAATATCACCAAGTGTTACTTTAACAGAGAATGCAGTAATCACAGCTAACTTCACAGTAACCATCTGTCAAGGACAATCAGCCTTGATTCATGGAGTAAGTCAAAGTGTTGCAGGTTTGTATTCTCAAACGTATACCACACCATCAGGATGTGATAGTGTATCGAATGTTACCTTGGTTGTAAATGCTTTGCCAGCGGTAAACGCAGGAATAGATCAAGCAGTTTGTACAGGAACAGCAACAACATTAACAGCAACAGGAGCCGCAACGTATGTTTGGAACAATGGAATCACGAACAGTGTACCATTTACACAAGCAATCGGCTCAACAACTTATACAGTAACAGGAACTGATGCCAATGGTTGTGTGAACACAGACCAAGCAATTATCACAGTAAACGCCTTGCCAGTCGTGAATGCAGGAGTAGACCAAGCTTTGTGTATTGGTGCAAGTGCAACACTATCAGGATCAGGCGCATCAACCTATACTTGGAACAATGGTGTAACGAATGCAGTAGCATTTGCACCATCAATTACAAATACCTATACAGTAACAGGAACAGATGTGAACGGCTGTATCAATACAGATCAAGTGGTTGTGACAGTGAATCCACTACCAGCAGTGAATGCAGGAGCAGATCAAGTGACATGTATTGGAGGAACAGTAACGTTATCAGGATCAGGAGCAACAAGTTATTCATGGAACAATGGAGTAACAAATGGAGTAGCCTTTGCTCCAGCAGCAACAACAACTTATACGGTGACAGGAACGGATGCAAACGGTTGTATCAATACCGACCAAGTTCTTGTAACAGTCAATACATTACCAACCGTGAATGCAGGACCAGATCAAACGGTTTGTATCGGAACAGCAGTAACCTTGACAGGAACAGGAGCCGCAACGTATTCATGGGATAATGGGGTGAACCAAGGAGTTGCCTTCACACCAGCAGTAGGAACAGTAACGTACACGGTAACAGGAACAAGTGGGCCTGGATGTATCGCGACCGACCAAGTGAATGTAACGGTGAATGCTTTACCAATCGTGAATGCAGGAGCAGACCAAGCATTATGTATTGGCGCTTCAGCTACATTATCAGGTTCCGGAGCAGCAACGTACACATGGAACAATGGAGTAACAAATGCAACAGCATTTACCCCAGCATTAACAAATACGTACACCGTAACAGGAACTGATGCAAACGGATGTATCAACACTGATCAAGTCGTAGTTACAGTTCATACGCTTCCAGTTGTCGATGCAGGAATAGACCAAGCAATTTGTGCAGGAAATACGACAACTTTATTTGGAGCAATGCCATTATCAGTTGGAGGTTCAACTTTCACATGGAACAATGGTGTAACGAATGGAGTTGCCTTTATTCCCGCAGCCACAAATACTTATACTGTAACTGGGACGGATGTAAATGGGTGTACAAATACTGATCAAGTAGTAGTAACAGTGAATGCTTTACCAATTGTAAATGCAGGTAATGATTTAACTTTGTGTCAAGGATCAACTGCTACATTAACTGCGACAGGAGCTTCTACCTATTCTTGGAATAATGGAGTCAACCAAGGAGTTGCGTTCTCACCAGCAGTAGGAGCAACAACATATTCAGTAACAGGTACAAGTGGAGCAGGTTGTATTGCAACAGATCAGGTGGTTGTAACAGTAAATGCTTTACCAATAGTGGATGCTGGTATGGATCAAGTATTGTGTGCAGCTACGAATGTTACCTTATCAGGTTCTGGTGCAACGACGTATACATGGAACAATGGAGTTACAAATGGAGTAGCATTTACTCCAGCAGCAACAACTACATATACAGTAACAGGAACGGATGCGAATGGATGTATCAATACCGACCAAGTCCAAGTTACAGTAGGACCGATTCCAGTTGTATTTGCGGGAAATGATGTAACACTTTGTGATGGGCAATCAGTAACATTAACGGCTAGTGGAGCAACAACGTATACTTGGAACAATGGCGTTACGAATGGCGTTACCTTTGCTCCAGCAATTGGAAGTGTTGTGTATTCGGTAACAGGAACCAATGCCTTTGGATGTATTGCAACAGATCAAGTTTCTGTTACAGTTAATCCTCTACCAACAGTATCTTTTGTTTCGGATGTTACAACAGGATGTGTTCCATTAGTGGTAAACTTTACAAATACAACACCAGGAGCAACAGCATGTAATTGGTCGATTGAAAATGGTTCCGCTTTAACAGGTTGTGGAACAGTACAAACAACATTTAATCAATCTGGATGTTTTGATGTTACCTTAACAACAACAGGAGCTAATGGATGTGTCAATAATTTGACAGTACCTAACTTTATTTGTGTTGAAGAAAATCCAATTGCTTCATTCACGCCGCAATCTGCAGTACTATCAACGTTGAATACAACTGTAGAGTTTAATAATACATCAATTGGTGCGGTAGATTATTTGTGGAATTTTGATGACGAATCAATGAACTCAACAATTGATTCTCCAAATCATACTTTTCCTGAAGCAGATGGCAATTACAATGTTCAATTAATTGCAACATCATCTTTGGGTTGTGTTGATACAGCCTATGGATTTATTCAAGTACAAGAAGAGTTATTATATTACGTTCCAAATTCATTTACACCGGATATGGATGATTACAATGAAATCTTCAAACCAATATTTACTTCAGGATTTGATCCATACGATTATACTTTATTAATTTATAATCGTTGGGGTGAAATTATTTTTGAGTCGCATAATGCTGAAATTGGTTGGGATGGAACTTATGGAGTTGATGGTGAACTTGTTCAAGATGGAACGTACACCTGGACAATAGAGTTCAAACGATCTATCAATGATGCACATAAACAAATACAAGGACATGTAAATGTTTTAAGATAAACAGAAAGGCGCTTTTAAGGCGCCTTTTTTATGGATTAATTGTTCGTTTTTGAACAGTGAAAATCAAGAAACAATAATTTGTATACAATTTGTGAATATTTCTTTTCACAGAATTGGCAACTATTTATTAACTTGGTCGTCTAATCGAAAAAAGTATAATTACTTACTGATGAACCACTCATTTTGAAGCCACTACTCAAACGATAATTTACAATCGATTTGGTTTTTTGTAGCTTAATTTGGAATGATTGTTTCATTGGTAGAATATTTTGAACAATGAAAAGCATTATTACTACTGCACTATTTATTTTCATCTGTGGAATATCATTTTCACAACTCCAACATGAAGATAAAATTATCGAAGTTTATGGACAAGAATGGTATGATCGCATGCAAGTTGATGCGCCAGATTTACTTGTGTTAATGGACAAGTATGTAAGTCACGGGTTTAGCGTCCGAACGGTTAGTGAAGGAAAGTACGATGCGGAGTTAGAGCCTTTAGAATTTATTCCGCTTGTAGGTAAAACTGATTCCTCGATTACTGTGGAACAATTTTTAACAGAAGCTGCTTCTCCTAATTTTAATCCATTGAAATATGAGTTTTTTTCAACAAAGGATGCGCAAGTGTATAAACTAAAAGGTGCTAATAAAATTATATATATTATTCCTCAAGAATCTATTCTTTTGAAATAAACCACTCTACTGCTATCATTATGAAAACAATTTCGCTAAAACTACTCGCAATACTTCCACTATTCATTGTGGGTGTTTCATTCGGTCAAAATGTAAATATGTCCAACGGTTCTTCTACTCAATGTGGAGGAACATTTTACGATTCAGGAGGTAATGGAGGAACCTATGCAGCAAGTGCATCTTTGACTTATACGTTTTGCCCGTCGACTGCTGGTGCTGATATGGTATTTAATTTCACCTCATTCAATCTTGAAAACAATTACGATTTCTTGTATATCTATGATGGTAACTCAATTGCAGCACCATCTTTAGGAGCATACACTGGTACTACTGGACCTGGAACCGTAACGGCATCTCCTACAAATCCAACAGGATGTATAACATTTCGTTTTACATCAGACGGGTCTGTTCAAAATGCTGGTTGGGCTGCAACAATTTCTTGTTCAACTCCTTGTCCAACTATTACAACATCTATTGCAAGTACAACTCCTGCTGCTGTAGCTGGAATTATTAAACGTTGTCCAGGACAAGCTGTTTCGTTTACTGCTACAACAGCAACTGGTGGAACTGGACCATATACATATTCATGGAATTATGGTGACGGAAGTACTGGAACAGGACAAACAGTTTCACATACATATGCAACAGCTGGTTCATATCAAGCTAGTTTAACAGCAACTGATGCAAATGGATGTCCAACAACAACTTCAAGTACAGTAATCGTTCAAGTAGCAACAACACCAACAATTACTACTGCAGTTGCGCCGAATCCAATTTGCTTGGGACAATCAGCCAATTTAACTGCCAACTTAACAATGACGCCTTATGTTCCAAACTGTACACCTCCAGTTTCAGGAACAACTTTCTTACCGGATGGCTCTGGGGTCTCATACTCTACGGGTATTACAGTAAACTGTTTTAATTCAGGTCAAACGGTTACTGCAGCTTCAAATATCAGTAACATTTGTTTGACTTTGGAGCACTCATATTTGGGAGATTTGCAAATTGTACTAATCTGTCCGAATGGGCAACAAATGATTTTAAAATCGTATGCTAGTGGTGGTAATGGAACTTATTTAGGAAATCCAATCGATAATACAACTGGTGGACCAGGGACAGGTTCTTTGTATTGTTTTACTCCAACTGCGACAACTTTATTGGTAAATGGTGGTACAGTTACGTCTGGATCACCTGCAGGAAATTCAATCGCCGCAGGAAACTATATGCCAGTTGATCCATTTACGAATTTAATTGGATGTCCTTTGAATGGAACATGGACAATTCAAGTTACGGATAACCTTTCTGCAGATGATGGATACATTTTTAACTGGGATGTGAACTTTACAGTTCCCCCTGCAACAGGATCATTTACTCCAACAATTGCTTCTCAAGGGTGGAATGCAGCAACTGGTTTAACTTCAACAGGTTTAACAACTGCAACTGTTACCCCAACAGCGGCTGGAACACCTTGTTATACCTATACAGTTGTAGATAATTTCGGTTGTACGTGGACGCAAAACCAATGTATCACAGTGAATGCAAATACACCTGTAAATGCTGGGCCAGATGTGACTATCTGTACAGGTGGTTCAACAACTTTAACAGCATCTGGAGCGGCAACTTATACGTGGTCTCCAGCAACAGGCTTGAGTGCAACAACAGGAGCAACGGTAACAGCTACTCCTGCAGCTACAACTACTTATACGGTAACTGGAACAAGTGCTGGTGGATGTATTACAACAGATCAAGTTGTTGTAACTGTATTACCTCCTCCTGTAACTAATGCAGGCGCAGACCAAACTGTATGTGTTGGTGGTTCAGCTACATTAACAGCAACTGGTGCAACGACTTATACATGGTCGCCTGCTACTGGTTTGAGTGCAACAACTGGAGCAACAGTAACAGCAACACCTGCAGCAACAACGACATATACAGTAACTGGAACAACAGGATCATGTACTTCAACAGATCAAGTGATTGTAACTGTTAACCCAGTTGCAACGGCTAATGCCAACGTAGATCAAACGGTTTGTGCAGGAGGATCGATTACATTAGCAGGAACAGTAGGAGGTAGTGCTACGACTGGAACTTGGTCAGCACCATCTGGAACTTTTTCAAATGCATCAAGTTTAACATCGACTTATACACCATCGATTACCACTGGAACCGTTTCATTAACGTTAACGACAAACGATCCAACTGGTCCTTGTCCTGCTGTTACAGATGTCATGATTGTTACAGTGAATCCAGTAGCGACAGTTAATGCCAATGTTGATCAAACCGTTTGTGCTGGCGGAACAGTAACTTTAGCAGGAACAGTAGGAGGTAGTGCTACGACTGGTACTTGGTCAGCTCCATCAGGAACATTCTCAAATGCATCAAGTTTAACATCTACTTATACACCAACAATTACAAGTGGGACAGTTACTTTAACTTTAACAACAAATGATCCAGCAGGACCTTGTCCAGCGGTAACGGATCAAATGATAATTACAGTAAATCCTTTACCAACCGTCAATGCAGGACCAGATGTCGCTATTTGTATCGGTGCTTCAACAACGCTAACTGCTTCTGGTGCTTCAACATACACATGGTCGCCGGCAACAGGCTTAAGTGCTACAACTGGAGCTTCTGTAACAGCCAATCCAACAACTACAACAACATATACAGTTTCTGGAACTTCTGCAGCAGGATGTGTAAATACTGATCAAGTTATCGTTACGGTGAATCCACTTCCAATAGTGAATGCTGGTGTTGATCAAACGATTTGTATTGGAGCATCTGTTACTTTAGCAGGTTCAGGAGCAGCAACATATACTTGGAATAATGGTGTAACAAATGGTGTTGCATTTGCACCAGCTGCGACAACAACATATACTGTAACAGGAACTTCTGCAGCAGGTTGTATCAATACTGATCAAGTTATTGTGACGGTTAATCCTCTTCCAGTTGTTGTTGCGAATGACGTAACTGTATGTTTAGGTGGTTCTGTAACATTGAATGCAACTGGCGCTTCAACTTACACTTGGTCACCTGCAACAAATTTAAGTGCAACAACAGGAGCTTCTGTAGTCTCGACTCCAACAGCTACGATAACGTATACTGTTTCAGGTACAAGTGCTGCAGGATGTGTGGCAACAGACCCAATTACGGTTACTGTTAGCGGAAGTGCGGCAATTAATGCTGGACCAGATGTTGCAATTTGTACTGGTGCTTCTACAACTTTGACAGCAACTGGCGGTGTAACATATACATGGAACAATGGTTTGGGTACTGGAAATGGTTTCTCTGTTTCTCCAGCTGCTACGACAACTTACACAGTAATTGGAACTGATGCAAGTGGTTGTACTGGAACAGATGCTGTAACAATTACAGTTAATCCACTTCCTACAGTCAATGCAGGTTTAGATCAAACAATTTGTGTTGGTGCGAATGTAACCTTAAGTGGTTCTGGCGCATCAACCTATACATGGAATAATGGTGTAACAAATGGAGTAGCATTTGCTCCGGCAGCTACAACGACGTATACAGTAACAGGAACAACTGCTGCAGGTTGTATCAATACAGACCAAGTAGTTGTAACAGTAAATCCTTTACCAATAGTGAATGCTGGGGTAGATCAAACAATTTGTGTGGGCGCTTCAGTTACATTAAGCGGTTCAGGTGCAGCTACCTATACATGGAATAATGGTTTAACAAATGGGGTAGCTTTTGCTCCAGCAACAACAACAACATATACTGTAACAGGAACTTCTGCTGCAGGTTGTATCAATACAGACCAAGTTGTGGTAACAGTAAATCCTTTACCAACAGTTAATGCTGGTGCAGATCAAACAATTTGTGTGGGTGCTTCAGTTACATTGAGTGGTTCAGGAGCAGCAACTTATACATGGAATAACGGTGTTACAAATGGAGTAGCTTTTGCTCCAGCAGCCACAACAACTTATACTGTGACAGGTACAGATGCTAATGGTTGTATCAATACAGACCAAGTAGTTGTAACAGTTAATCCACTTCCAATTGTCAATGCAGGTCCAGATGTAGCAGTATGTATCGGTGGATCGGTAACACTTACTGGTTCAGGTGCAGCAACGTATTCTTGGTCAGGAGGTATTACAAATGGGGTGGCTTTTGCGCCTAGTGCAACTGCAACATATACTTTAACAGGAACATCTGCTGCAGGTTGTATCAACACAGACCAAGTGGTAGTAACTGTAAATCCATTACCATTGGTAAATGCGGGTCCTGATATTTCTGTGTGTACAGCTACTCCAGTGACCTTAAATGGTTCTGGTGCTTCAATCTATGTTTGGTCAGGAGGTATCACGAATGGAGTGGCATTTACTCCAGCAGCTACAACGACTTATACATTAACTGGAACAGATGTCAATGGCTGTGTTAATACAGACGCAGTGACAGTTACAGTATTGTTAAATGCGCCAATTAATGCGGGGCCAGATGTGGCACTGTGCGCAGGCTCATCAATAACTTTAACAGCAACTGGAGGTGTAACGTATGCTTGGAACAATGGTGTAACAAATGGTGTTGCTTTCACGCCTGCAACTACAACAACTTACACGGTTGTAGGAACTGATGCGGCGGGTTGTACGGGTACAGATGCAATAACTGTTACCGTAAATCCATTACCAATCGTAAATGCAGGAGCTGATCAAACGGTTTGTGCAGGAACAGCGGTAACATTGACAGCAACAGGTGCAACAACATACTCATGGACAGGAGGTATTA
>JALQYQ010000035.1 GCA_023262855.1 Crocinitomicaceae bacterium | reverse complement strand
CGTTTATGATGACGTGATTCATTCTCCAGGAACTGCTTCATACGATTACGGTGGTGACGCTGAAATTGGTGTACGCGGTGTTAACCAAAACATCAATGTTTCTATGAATAGCCAAACTTATTTACAGAATAATTCTTGTGCTCACTTCTATTACACAGATTGTCCTGCTCCAAAGAACTTTACAATTTCTTATGTTGTTCCTGACGAAGCAGCTTTCTCTTGGACTACAGGTTTAGCGGGTGAAACTAACTGGACAATTATTTATGGACCAGCTGGATTTGATCCAATGACTCCAGGTGCTAGTTCTATTACTTCTACTACTCCGAATGCAGTTTTACCAAGTTTAACTCAATTGACTTGTTATGATGTTTACATCTATTCAGACTGTAATCCTACATTACAATCTTCAGTTGGTTTATTTGGAACTTTCTGTACACCTCCTTTCTGTTCTAACCCAACAGCAATGATCAATACTGTTACAGTTGATTCTATCATGACTTCTTGGTCTTGGACTGAATTCTCACCTGCTTACCCTTCAACAAGTTTCAACATTACTTATGGAATGAATGGATTTGACTTGTATACAGAAGGTACTGAGTTGGCATTGGATAACAATACGACTGATACCATCGCTAACTCAGCATTAATGGCTGGAGGAGTTTATCAATTGTATGTGCAAGCAGTATGTGCGAACGATACTTCATCATACATCGGACCGTTCACAGTGATTATGCCATTGGCTAATGATACTGTATGTAGCGCTGAAATGTTGACTGTTGACGGACCAGTTTACACATTCAATAATACAGGTGCGACAGTTTCAACAGGAGAAACAGCTATCGCTCCTCCAACAACAGGTGCTCAAACAACTGATGGCTGGATTAACTCTGTATTGAACAATACTACTTGGTTTACATTCGTTGCTCCAGCTTCTGGAAATATTCGAATCAACAACACAGCAATCAATTACGCTGGTCAAACAGCAGTTTATGAAGCATTGTTATGTAATGATTTCAATACATTCAATTTTGTAGCAGGAAATGACAATGCAATCGGAGGCACAAGTAATGCTTCAAACTTCACTGTTTGTGGTTTAACGCCTGGTAACACATATTATTTAATGCATGACGGTAATACTGGAACTGTAGGTAACTACTCTATCAACATTACTTCAATTAACCTTGAAGCAGGATCATTTGTTGATGTAATCGATGTTTGTACAGGCGATACAGTTAACTTATTTGATGGTATCACTGGATACCAATCAAATGGTGTATGGTCAGCTGAGTTACCATCTGCAGAAACAGGAGTTTCTGATAGTTTATTCAATTCATCAGGTTTAGCTTACCAAGTATTTAACTTTGAATACCGTTTAACAGATGGTTGTGCTTATGACTCTATTGTTGGTCAAGTTCAAATTTTCCCTCCATCATCGGCTGGAAATGATGGTACGCTAACAGTTTGTAGAAATGAACCTATTGATTTATTAGCTGGATTAACTGGAAACGTTGATTTTGGTGGCACATGGTACGATCCAAGTAACGCAGTTATTGCAAGTTCTGAAATCATTGCAAGTAACATCCCAGGTCAGTTCAATTATGACTATATCACAGGAAATGGTGTTTGTCCAGACGATACTGCAAATGTATTACTAACGGTAAACGGGACATGTGACTACTTGAATGTTGAAGATATGTATTTCCACTTCATGAGTTTATATCCTAACCCTACAAACGGTCTAGTGTATATTACTAATGAAGGTTCTACAGAAACATTTAATTATGTTGTAACAGATGTAGAAGGTCGTGTAATTGCTTCTCAATCTGCAGCGATTAATGGAACTTCAACTACTGAAATAAATCTTAAAGGAAAAGTAACTGGAGTTTACATGATTCGTGTTTTCAATGAAAATGCAGAGAAAGTATTCCGAGTTGTACTACAATAATTCTTTTAATAAGATAGAGGAAAGGGAGGTCATTAGACCTCCCTTTTTTTAGTTAATGAAGTCAATTTGATACTCTCTAAATTGAAAGAAAGTTAGTTTTTAAATCATTTTTAGTATTTTCGTTAAAATATCTAACTATGAAGAAATTTATACTTTCGCTTACAACCGTACTATTGACAGGAGTAACTTTTGCACAATGTACATTTTTAGACACACAGTATCCTTCGGGTACTATGCCTGCACCTGCTAACACAGGTGACGTTACAACCTTATCATTTTGCAATTACTACCAAGAATATGGTGAGATTGGAACGTTATTGTCCTCTGTAATTTATCAAGCTTCAATTAGTGACGGTGGTTACATTACTGTTTTTGACATGTCGGATGTGGCTGTTGCTTATGGTCCGTCTCCTTTAACATTTACACCTCCGGCAGATGGAAATTATCAAATCCAATGGAACGGAGCTGGATGTATCACTGATTTCAACTGTCACCAGACAAGTTTGACCAATATTGGACCTTCATCTGTTTGTACAAATCCAGCACTTGGCGGAACTGCAACATCAACTGTAGGTGTAGCTTGTTCAGGTCAACCATTCACACTAGGCTTATCAGGAGCCTCAACTGGATCTGGATTAACCTATCAATGGCAATCTTCATCAGATGGAATTACGTATGCAGACATTGTTGGAGCAACAACTGCAAACTACGTAACAACTCAAACAGCAATGACATATTATCAATGTGTAGTAACGTGTTCTGCAGGTTCATCAGCAACATCAACTTCGATTATGGTTGACATGGGAACTTGTGTAATTATGGGAAATGGAAGTGCTACAACGTGTGGAGGAACATTTTATGATAGCGGTGCGGGTACTGGAAATTACCAAAATAATGAAAATTATACAATGACGATTTATCCATCAACACCTGGTTCATTGTTACAAGTTACATTCAATTCATTCCAACTTGAAACTTGTTGTGATGATATTACTGTTTACAATGGAAACAGCACTTCTGCACCAATGTTAGGGAATTTTGCTACAAATCCGGGCACTATCACTTCATCTGCTGCTGATGGATCATTAACATTTGTTTTTTATTCTGATATCTCGATTGTGTATTCTGGTTGGGATGCTTCACTAGCTTGTATTCTGCCACCAGCAAATGATTCAGTTTGTAATGCTATTGCAGTTCCAGTTGATGGTTCTATAAACACATATAACAACGGTGGTGCTGGTACTCAAGCTGGCGAATCTACAATCGCACCTTCAGCTACTGGTTATAATGAAACAGATGGTTGGGGTAATTCAACATTATCTTTTACAACATGGTTCACTTTCCAAGCACCAGCTTCAGGTAATGTTTCAATTAATTGTACTGACGTTGAATTTGATGGTCAGTTAGCTGTTTATTCTGCAACTAACTGTTCGGATTTCTCAACATTTAGTTTTATTGCAGGAAATGATGATGCATTAGATTACTCATCTGCTGCACCAAAATTTACTATTTGTGGATTAACACCAGGAAACACATACTATTTACTTTACGATTCTGAAAGTACATATGCTTCTGGTCCATACTCATTACAACTTTCTGATTTATCAGTTGATGCAGGTGCAACAACTTCCACTTTAAATGTTTGTTCTGGTGATACTGTAAATTTATTTAACGGAATTTCAGGAAATGACGCAGGCGGAACATGGTATGAAAGTGTACCAACAGTTAATTTAACAGACTCATTGTTCAATTCAAACGGCTTAGCTTATCAACCATTTAATTTCCAATACGTCGTGGTTGATGGTTGTGCAACTGACACTTCAATTGCATCTGTACAAATCTTTGCACCTTCTTATGCAGGAACTGACGGCGCAATGACTGTTTGTAGAAATGAACCAACTGATCTTTATTCAGCACTTTCAGGAGTTGTTGACCTTGGTGGACAATGGTATGACCCATCTAACAATGCTGTTAGTTCTTTAGTTACAGCTAGCAATATTCCTGGATTATTCAACTATGACTACATCACTGGAAATGGAGTTTGTCCTGACGACACATCGAATGTACTTGTAACGGTTGACGGTTCTTGTGATTACTTGAACGTACAAGAAATGACTTTCTCTTCTATGTCTTTGTTCCCTAACCCAACCAATGGATTAGTGTTCATCACAAACGAAGGAAATTCAGATGTATTCAACTATGAAGTTCTTGACATGGATGGTAGAGTAATTGCTTCTAAAGCAAATGCTATCAACGGTTCATCAACTACAACAATTGACTTAACAGGTAAAGTAACTGGAATGTATATGATCCGCGTTTACAATGGTAACGCTGAGAAAGTATTCCGTGTAGTGTTGCAATAATACCAACTTAGAATATTGGAAAGGGAGATCGAAAGGTCTCCCTTTTTTGTTTCATGAAATTAAAAATCCTAGAAAAGCAGAATTAGATCTTTTGCTTTATAAAAGAACTAAAGGGAAAAGAAGAAATAATTAGTTCAACGTTGAGTTATTTAAAACCACTTTAAATTGATACAATTCTATTTAGCTATTGAATATAATACTAAAAGACTTTCTATCTTTATGAAAAATTGTACGCATATGATGGCACCTTTTAATCTTCAGAAATGGATTGACGATAATCGCGACTTGCTGAAACCGCCTGTTAGCAATAAAAATCTCTACCAAGAGGCAGGAGATTTTATCGTTATGATTGTTGGTGGACCAAACGCTCGTAAAGATTATCACTACAATGAAAGTGAAGAGCTTTTCTATCAAATTGAAGGAGATATTTGTGTGCGTATTCAAGAAAATGGCGAAGCACATGATATTATCGTCAAAGAAGGAGAAATGTTCTTATTACCAGGAAATACACCACATTCACCAATGCGAGGCCCTAACACAGTTGGACTTGTGATTGAAAGAGTGCGTAAAGGAACTAACCTGCAAGATGGTTTAATGTGGTTCTGTGAAAAGTGTAACAATAAACTACATGAATACCGTTTCCCTCTTTCGAACATCGAAAATGATTTTATTCCTCGTTTTAAAGAGTATTATAACTCATTAGAGCTACGAACATGTAAAAAATGTGGTCATGTAATGGAAACTGACCCAAAGTTTGTATAACACAAAAAAAGCGATACTCAAAAAGTATCGCTTTTTTTAATGCTAATGGTTCAGAAACTATCTTAACAAATTGATATGCCCTGTTTGTTCATATTCCTTATCTAGAAAATCATAATACTTAATTTTCCAAACATACGTTCCATCTTGACATTTCAATCCTTCATAGGTACCATCCCAATAATCACTTTCATCATTCATTATGAAAATTAATTCTCCCCAACGATTAAAAATCATCAATTCAAACGATTTAATATTTCCTACAACGACATGAAATCCTTGATTGTGCTCATCATCATTTGGTGTAAACGTATTCGGAATATAAATAATAGGATTGTAATAAATATGTACAACATCAGAAGCTGAACAACCATTTTCATCCGTATATGATACCGTATATTCATAATTTTGGTTCGGACTTGCCGTAGGACTAGCACAAGTTACACAGCTTAAAAATTCAGCTGGCGACCAAGTATAAGGTCCTGCAGTCGTTGATGTAGCATAAAGAGGAATTTCATCACCTGTTAAAGCGTACACATCAGGACAAGTCTGAATAAACGGTTGCGGAAACAAATCAACAAAAACTTGGGCCGTATCCGGACAACCCGTACCATCAATACCAATTACTGTATATAAGGTAGGAACTGACGGTGATGCCAGCACCTGGGATGTAACGATTGAGTTCAATCCAGCACTTGGTTGCCAGTTGTAACTTACGCCTCCACTCGCCCACAATAATGCAGATTGACCCGGGCAAATAATCGTATCATTTCCGGCAAAAATTGTAGCCTCAACAACATCAATACGAACGCTGTCAAGAACGCTACCACAAGCATTCACAAAATCGCAGTAATAAGTAAAGTCATTTGGTGGATTTACTGTCACCATCGAACCTGTTAAATTACTTATTTGAAAATTTGGAGACCACGTATATTCATCTGCACCTGACACCGAAATATCAATTGATGCACCTTTACATAATGACAATACGTCCGGAATAACAGGAACTGGTGGAGTAAAATACACTACTACATTTACTGAATCATTTATTTGACAACCATCTGCGGTAATAATTTCCAACTGATACAAGGTAGTTTGCGTCGGGGTTGCTATTGGATTGGAAATCGACGCATTGGACAATGTGCTCGCTGGTGACCAACTGTATGAAATTCCTCCACTTGCACTGAATTGTACATTATTACCAATACAAATTGAAGTGTCGTTCGTTATTGAATGATTCGTGTTAAAAACAGGTAAAACGAGCGTAAGTGTATCCACTCCACAACTATCAGAAATGATAACAGTAAACGTTGTTGTTGAATATACTGTAGCAATAGGAGTTGGACTTGTTGAATCGTCCAAAACATTTGCAGGTGTCCAAGAATAATCTGCTCCACCATATGCTTCTAATTGAAACGGCTCACCAGGACAAACACCGCCTACTGGAATAACAACACCTCCCTGAAAATCGCCAATTTCAACGTCAAAAGTTACTGAATCTGGCGTGTAACACCCGTTGATATCCGAAACAACCAATGTAACGGTATACGTTCCAGGCCCAGGATAAACGTGAGACGGATTTACTTGATTCGATGTTGAACCATCACCAAAATCCCAATTAAATACGTTTCCATTCGCACTATTATTGGCAAATACAACAGGATTTGGTAAACAAATGATCGTTTGGGGTTCTGTTACAATGGCATCAATGGTACTTAATTCAAACTTAAATGCCGCAAGATTACAATTTGGACTATTATTCGTAGGTGACCATGCGTCTGCTGTTGATGTAAAACCGTAATCATTCCCACCACATGCACCACAAACTGCATGATAAATACGACCAGATTTATCAAAGCGAGACGTACCACCATCAACGTGATTGAACGAACTTGTAAGACCACCCATATAAGTTGCGTATTTTAACGTCGCAGCATTTTGACTTAAAACAGCGATGTAGAAATTTGAACCATTTGTACTCGACTGATAAGCATCTGCTGTCGTGCTAAAACCATTTGTAGTACTAAAAAATGCCTGTGTAGAATATGAACTATTAATGGTTCCTCCCCAACCAGAAATATAAATATCGTAACAATCGGAAACCAAAAATGCTGTTGGAGAAATTTCAGGATGACCAGTTCCAGCGCCTATCATCGTTGTCCAAAGTATGGTTCCCAGATTGTTTGTATATTTTCGAATGAATTGACCTGAATTAGGATTTCCATATACTCCTGCAGATATTGGATAAGCACTTTCTGTTTGTCCATAAACATAGACTTCATCGTTTAAATCTAATTGAACAAAGTAGGCTTGATCATATTCATTCAACCCTAAATAAGTCCCATTTATGAAAGTAGCTGTATTACCTTGTATTTTCAGTAAATAACCATCCGAGTTTCCTCCATTATAACTTAGGTCATTCCCAGAAAAGACGGGTAAAGAAGTTGAATTTGTTCCTCCGGCAACATAAACATTTCCGTTACTTGCCAATTGCAGTGAATTTCCTGTTTCGAGACCTGTTCCACCGAAATAGGTAGACCATGACATAGCGGTTAAACCTGCATTCATTTTGAAAATTACTGCATCTTGAGCCCCACTTAATGCTCCTTGAGAAGGCGCTAACGTTGGAAAATTTGTGGATTGAGTTGTACTCGAAACATAAACAAATCCATTGTTCACGATAATCTCTCCGCGAAAAGAATCGCCATAATTGTAATTTAAAATTCCGATATTGACTCCATCCGTACCCGAACCACCAACAAAGGTAGATCCAACAAGTGCCGTTCCACCAACATTGAAACGCGTGACAAAAATGTCTGCTCCATTTGGATAACCAAGTTCATTCTCTGAAACGAGAGGTCCCCCATTAAACGAAACATCAAAACAACCTGAAACAATTGGATAATTCGCTGAACCAGTTACCCCCATTACAAACAAATTACTATTGTTATCCGTTACTAAACTATGCGGCGCCTCATTCCCAGTTCCTCCCAAATAAGTGGAATAAATCAATGCTGAACCTGATGAATTGAACTTAGAAAGTGCAATATCAAAACCTGTCATTGAATATGTACCTTGTGGAGATGAATAGGTATAGGCAGTTCCTCCATTAAAAGTCATATCAAAAGCTCCTGTTGTTACAGGGTACGCTCCTCCTTGGTCAAAAACAATTCCTCCTGCGTACAAATTCCCTTGTAAATCCGGTGTGGCCGTCATACCCCAATTATCCATTGTCGATCCTGAAAAGCTTGCAAACACTAAATATGGGTCGATTATCAGTTCATCTGTTATATTATATCCATTCGGAAAATAAAAACTAAGCACTCCATTAGTTAATTGATATTCAACATCAACTTGTTGTTTTTTACCTTCATGAATTGTCCATGCAACAGGACGTTCCTCTACAATTTCACCTAAATCTGTTTCAATGTGCACCTGATTTTCTTCCAAGTAAACGCGATTAGCCCCTTCAACATTCCATTTTATCTGTGCTGCATCAACACCTGGTTTAACCAGAAATGAATACTTTAATTGATTCGAAGTACCATCCATTAAAAAATCAATTCCAGGATAAAAGTCATTTAAGGTTGTTTGTTCGACACTTTTGACGTTCGATTTCCAACGCGTTTCGTCATTTCCAATAAAGTAATTTCTGTAAAAATCACTTTCGGCACCTTCGGTTTTTTTCCCTTGCCAGGAAGAGTTGATAAAATGAGATTTGATCACCTGAACATGAATTTTATTATCATGGTCCTCTTCAGCTAGTTTCTCTCCATCATGTTTATGTGCCATTGCATCATGTAACACATAGGTAAATCCTTCTGAATCTAAATATAAATGGCCACTCGCCATATCAACAGAATATAGAATTTCTTTATCCCATTGACCAACATTCGGATGTAACCATACGTTTTGAGTGCGACCAAAAAAGGACGCAAAAACACAAATTGCTATGCTTAGAAAACGTTTCATCTAGAATCACCGAATCTACAATAAATCACCCACTTATAAAAACCGTTAAATCAATACTTTTAACAGTTTATTAGCTTCTACAGAGTAAAACTCAAAAAGTTACTTGTTGGTTGCTTTACTTTCTAAAAACTTTCTAATTTTTTCGTTAAATCGGTTTAATAAAAAGCGTAAATTTGCAGCTCAATTCAGTAGATAGGCACATGAGTGACGCAATAAAACATGAGTGCGGTATTGCACTTCTTCGATTAAAGAAACCCCTTCAATATTACCTAGATAAATATGGTTCAGCATTTTACGGGTTAAACAAACTGCATCTATTGATGGAAAAACAACACAACCGTGGTCAAGACGGAGCTGGTGTTGCTAACATCAAATTAGACATGCAACCAGGAGAACGTTATATTTCGCGTTACCGATCAATCGATAGCAAACCAATTCAAGATATTTTTGATTACATCAATCAACGCTTCAAGCAAATTGAGGAGGAAAATCCAGCAATGTTGAAAGATGTGAACTATTTAAAAAAGCACGCCGGATTTACTGGTGAATTATTCTTAGGTCACCTACGTTACGGAACTTTTGGTCGTAATTCAATCGAAAGTTGTCACCCATTCTTGCGCCAAAATAACTGGATTACACGTAATTTGGTTGTTGCAGGAAACTTCAATCTTACAAATGTAGATGAATTGTTCGATGTGTTGGTTGAAATTGGTCAGCACCCAAAAGAGAAATCTGATACAGTTACGGTTCTTGAAAAAATCGGTCACTTCCTAGATGAAGAAAATGAAGCATTGTATGCTCAGTTAAAACCTCAAGGTTATACAAATGCAGAAATCTATGATCGAATTGCAGAAAAAATTGACATTGAGAAAATATTAAAACGTGCATCATCTGATTGGGATGGTGGTTACGCGATGGCTGGTTTATTTGGTCATGGTGATGCCTTCGTTTTGAGAGATCCTTCTGGAATTCGTCCAGCTTATTGGTACGAGGATGATGAAGTGGCAGTTGTTGCTTCTGAGCGACCTGTGATTCAAACTGCTTTTAACTTAAAAAGTGAACAAGTACGTGAATTAACACCTGGGCACGCATTAATCATTCGTAAGAATGGATCGGTTAAAGAAACCTTAATCAACGAACCAACAGAAGCGTTAAAATGTTCATTTGAGCGTATTTATTTCTCACGCGGAAACGACATTGAAATCTACAACGAGCGAATCATGTTGGGGAAAAACGTTGTTCCTCAAGTATTGGATGCGATCGGTCATGATTTAGATAATTCTGTTTTCTCATTTATTCCTAACACAGCAGAGGTGTCATTCTACGGAATGATTAAAGGTCTGGAGGATTACCTAAATGATCGTAAATTTGAAGCAATCAAAGCGCTAGGTTCAGATATCACTGAAGAAAAATTGAGTGAAATTATCTACCAGCGAGCACGAATAGAAAAAATTGCTATCAAGGATGCAAAACTGCGCACATTCATTACTCAAGATGATTCGCGTGATGACTTGGTAGCACATGTATACGATATTACTTACGGAAGCGTAAAACGTCATCAAGACAATTTGGTGGTGATCGATGATTCAATTGTTCGTGGAACAACGCTTAAACAAAGTATTTTGCGAATTTTGGACCGATTAGATCCTAAGAAAATTGTAGTTGTTTCATCAGCTCCTCAAATTCGTTATCCCGATTGTTATGGAATTGACATGGCGAAAATGGGCGATTTCATTGCATTTGAAGCGGCAATTAGTTTATTGAAAGACCGAGGAATGGAACATGTGATTCAAGAAGTGTATCGCAAAGCCAAAGAACAGGTGAATTTACCGAAAGAGCAAATCAAAAACTACGTGAAGGAGATTTATGAACCATTTACGTTTGAAGAAGTTTCTGCCAAAATCGCTGAATTATTAACACCTCCAACAATCAATGCTGAAGTAGAAATTATCTACCAAACTGTTGAGAATTTACATAAATCATGTCCAAATAATCTTGGGGATTGGTATTTCACAGGAAATTATCCAACACCAGGAGGAAACAAAGTGGTGAACAAAGCATTTATCAATTGGATGGAAGGCAAAAACGAGCGCGCTTATTAATTGACGTTCGCTGACCCAAGTCTTAATCATGACATATGAAGAGACAGACAGGCATATTTTTTTACATTTTAGGACTATACGTTGTTCTACAATTTGCTTGGTGGGGCTTTCACTTAATTGAGTTAACCGAAGAATTAAAACGCGATTCTTCTGACGTTTCAAAGCGAGTGATTATGATTATTGGAGAAGGACTGGTCTTCTTCAGCATTCTCTTGTTCGGCCTTTGGAAAATTCGTTCATCTATTAAAAAAGAACTTCAATTATCGGAGCGACAAAACAACTTTCTATTGTCTGTTACGCATGAATTAAAAACACCTTTAGCAGCCAATAAACTCTATCTTCAAACCATTCAAAAACGCAATTTAGATGAAGAAAAGCGTAAAAGTTTAATGGATAAAGCCATTCAAGAAAACGAACGCTTGGAAGGAATGATTGAAAACATCTTGAATGCTTCTCGTTTAGAAAACAATGCATTAAAGCCGCATAAAGAAGATACAAACCTTACACTATTATTTGAACAACTCGCTGAACGTTTTCACAAACGAAATCAACAAGAACTACTTTCTCTTGATCTTGAAAAAGATGTTCATGCTAAAGTAGATGTTTTCTTTCTTGAAACCATTATCAATAATCTTCTTGAAAATGCCTTGAAATATGGCGGTTCGAATAATAAAATTGAACTATATTTAGTCAAAAAAGCAGATCGCTTGATTTTTGGGGTAAAGGATCAAGGTCCTGGAATTCCTAAAGAAGAAATCAAAGACGTTTTTGAAAAATTTTATCGTTCTGGAAACGAAGATACGCGTCAACAAAAAGGTAGCGGACTTGGATTGTTCATTGTTGCCGAATTGGTACGCATGCTACATGGAAAAGTGAGCTACAAAGAAAACACTCCGCGAGGAGCTAATTTTGAAATAACATTAGAACTATGACAAACAATTTCGGACTCATCATTCTTGACGGTTGGGGTCTAGGCGACCACTCAAAATCTGATGCAATTTACAACGCTAAAACGCCATTTATGGATGAATTGTTGGCAACTCGTCCAAATGCTACGTTGAAAACAAGTGGTGAGGATGTTGGATTGCCAGATGGTCAAATGGGAAATTCTGAAGTTGGTCACTTAAACATTGGTGCAGGAAGAATTGTTTATCAAGAACTTACACGTATCAATAAATCCATTCGAGAAGGAGAATTTTTTAAGAACCCTATTCTACTCGATGCCATTCACAAAGCGAAAACGAAGAATGTCAAATTGCACTTTATGGGATTGGTCTCAAAAGGTGGTGTTCACAGTTCTCAAGAACATTTGTATGCATTGTGTAAAATGGCGAAGGAGAACGGTCTTGAAAACGTATTTATACATGCTTTCACTGACGGTCGTGACTGTGATCCAAAAAGTGGTTTGGCATTCATAACTGAATTGGAAGAAGAATTAAAAAAATCCACAGGTCGAATTGCTTCTGTAATTGGCCGCTATTATGCAATGGATCGCGATAATCGTTGGGAACGTGTAAAATTAGCCTATGATTTAATGGTAAATGGTACTGGAACGCACTATAAATCGGCAATAGAAGGAATTGAACAATCATATGCATCCAACAAAACCGATGAGTTCATTGAGCCAATTGTTATCACTGAAAACGATGCGCCAATTGGAAGAATTGAAGAAGGCGATGTTGTTGTAAGTTTCAATTTCAGAACTGATAGACCACGTGAAATATCAATTGCTTTAACGCAACGTGATTTCCATGAGTACAATATGCACAAGTTAAACTTGGACTATTACACCATGACAAGCTACGATGCAACTTTTGAAAATGTAAACGTGGTGTTTGAAAAGGATAACTTGTACAATACCTTAGGAGAGGTTCTATCAAAATTGGATAAAACACAAGTTCGCATTGCAGAAACTGAAAAATATCCGCACGTAACCTTTTTCTTCAGTGGTGGTAGGGAAGAAACATTTCCTTTAGAAAGTAGAATTTTGGTGAATTCACCGAAAGTTCCAACCTACGATTTACAGCCAGAAATGAGTGCGATTGAAGTAAAAGATAAAATCATTGCGTGTATTCAACAAGAAACACCGAATTTCTTTTGCTTGAATTTTGCAAATCCTGACATGGTTGGACACACGGGTGTATATGAAGCGATTGTAAAAGCCGTTGAAACGGTTGATGCATGTTTAAAAGAAGTTGTAACAGCAGGTTTAGAAAGAAATTATGAATTTTTGGTTATTGCTGATCATGGAAATGCTGATTTTGCCATAAATCCTGATGGAACGCCAAATACAGCACATTCGTTAAATCCAGTTCCAGTTGTTTTGGTGAGCAACGAAAAAGGCCTTGAATTGAATCATGGAATATTAGCCGATGTTGCGCCAACAATTTTAAGAAGACTAGGAATCGCTGCTCCAATCGAAATGACTGGAAAATCCTTAGTTTAATTGTTAAAAAAGAAGCAATTAAGAGAATTGAGGTGCTAGCCCCTCAAAAATCATAAATCCATTGACGTAAATTTGTGGTAGTTATACATCAGAATAACTTACTACTACATTTTTTTATTATGTGATTCCGGAAAATGGGAGTAGCTGTTATTCTTCCATTTTTCAAATCACAAAAAATGAAACAACTACTATTACTTTCCATTTTTTTCTTTTCTTTTCAAGCTGTTTTCGCACAAACCACTGGCGATTGGACTGCTGATTTTTCGACAAGTAAAGTCTTCATTGAAAATCTTGGACAATTCGATTCGGAAGCGAACGAACAAACAGGTTCAATAAAGTATGCCATTGATTTTGGTTCAACGCGTATCTTCTTTGGGGAAAAAGGTGTTTCTTACAATTTTTTAGAAATCAAAAAGAAGTCACGTGAAGAACGTCAAGAAATCATGAATTCACCTGTTAAGACCTTTGCTGAACACAAGCAAAACGAACGTCTAGCTGGAAAGTACTTGGTTCGTCAAGATGAAGTAAACCTTTCTTGGGGATCAGTTTCATCCGATTGTAAAATCGAAGGGATTGGTGTTCAAAGTGACTATCATTCATACAGCTACAACGATGAAAACAAACAACACAAAAGTGTCAACTTTGCGAAAGGGTATGAAAAACTGATTTATCGTAACATCTATCCTAACATCGATATTGAATACACAGTCCATCCAATCATCGGTGTGAAATATGCATTTATTGTACATCCTGGAGCCGACCTTTCTAAGATCTCAATGACATACGATCGCGAAGTTCGCTTAGTCAACAATGAACTTAAAATCTCAACATTGTTTGGAGATATCACGGATCATGCACCTCTTTCATTTTACGACAATCAATCCAACGAAACAATCAATTCTGCATACCGATTATCAGGAAAAAAGGTAAGCTTCGAATTAGCAACCTTCGACCAAAATCGCACCTTAATAATTGACCCATGGGTTCAAACACCAACTTTTCCAGACAACTGGGATTGTGTATGGGAATTAGACACTGATGCAGCAGGAAATGTCTACATCATTGGTGGAATTATGCCGCTTCAATTGAAAAAATACAATTCAACTGGGGTTTTGCAGTGGACACACAGCACTCCGTATGACACAACTTCTTGGTTAGGAACAATGGCGACTGACGACGCCGGAAACACCTATGTTACGAATGGAACATATTATGCGATTGAGAAAGTTAACAATGCTGGAACAGTTGTATGGAACAATGGAAGTCCATCAGGAGGTCAAATCAGCACCGAATTTTGGAATATTACTTTTAACTGTGATCAAACAAAATTGTTGATTGGAGGTTCTGGTGGAAACTTAGATATTCATGGACGCATTTATGATGTAAACATGGCCAACGGTAATATCAATTCTTCCGTTCAAGTCACTTCAGCTGGTAACCTATTTGGTATTCCGCCACAAATTCAAGAAGTTCGTGCATTAACCTCATCACCAAGTGGAAAATACTATTTTGTAACACTCGATACAATTGGTTACATCAACGATGATTTAAATTTATGCGGAAGCACTAGTACAACCTTAACACGTGCGAATCACGGAGTCAACTGGGGATACAAAAGTGAAAATTTCCGTGTCAACAATACTGGAATCAAAGTCCTACGCGCAGATGCAAATTTTGTCTATACACACAAAGGGAATCAATTGCAGAAACGATCGTTATCCACATTTGCTATAATTGCCACTGTAACTATTCCAGGTGGCGTAATGTCAACTCCTTTTTTAAGCGACAATGTCACTGAAAATGCAGGAATTGATATAGATGCTTGTGGTAATATATATGTTGGTTCGAAGACAGGCGTTTATAAATTTAATTCCAGCTTGGTTCAACAGGCGTTTTATCCAACAACATTTATCGTTTATGATGTGCGTGTAAATTCTGGAGGTGAAGTTGTTGCATGTGGAGGAACAGGTAACAGTAGTACTTCAACACGATCAGGAGGTGTACAATCTTTTGCAGCAGCTGCTTGTGCGCCAATTACAATTACTTGTTGTGATGCGACAATTTGTCAACCACAATCGGTTTGTACCACAGATGCACCATTTACATTAACGGTCGCAACAGCCGGGGGAACATTTAGTGGTCCTGGTGTTAACGCAACTACTGGATTATTTTCTCCTTCAGTTGCCGGTCCTGGAACACACACAATTACTTACACGTTAGCTTGTGGTTCAGAATCAATTTCAATAGTTGTGAGCTCTTGTACTTCACTTTCGGTTTGTCAAGAAACAAATGGTAACTTAACCGTATCAGGTGGTGTTGGGCCTTATACGTGGGCACAATATATTCCAGCTGCAAATACGCCAATTACAACACAAGCTCAATGTACTTCATGCGGTTATTCGTGGTTTTTCGGAACTTGTTTAAATGGAGCAACACCAGTTACAAGCTGTAATACGCCAGCATATTGGTCAACATTTGCCACAAATACAACTGTAACTCCACCGGTTACAACACAAATTCAAATCACAGATGGAGCTGGTACGCTTTATACGTTTAACCCTTCATCAGTGCCTGCATGTGTTACCAATCCATGTCCAACGATAACTGTTTCAACGACAGCACAAACAAACGTGGCTTGTTACGGAAATTCGACTGGTTCGGCAACCGTTTCAGCAACAGGCGGACAAACACCTTATACGTATACTTGGAATCCTGGGACATTATCAGGTCCAATACAATCAAATCTAGCAGCAGGAACGTATACAGTATCTGTTACCGATGCGAATGCATGTCCTGGTTCAACTACTGTAACAATTACCCAGCCAGCAAGTGCTTTGAGTGCAACTGCTTCAGCAACCAATACCAATTGCGGTGCGTCAACAGGTACTGCAACTGTAACACCTGCTGGAGGAACAACAAGTTATTCTTACGCTTGGTCCCCTTCTGGTGGAACTGGAGCAACA
The DNA here is from genome assembly GCA_023262855.1 of Crocinitomicaceae bacterium. GTDB lineage: Bacteria > Bacteroidota > Bacteroidia > Flavobacteriales_D > Crocinitomicaceae > M0103. The sequence continues at coordinate 108,260 of JALQYQ010000035.1, read as the reverse complement.
GCAACCAATTTAGCCGCAGGATCTTATACTGTAACTGTTACAGACGGCAATGGTTGTCAAACAACTGCATCTGCAACAGTCAACGCAAATGGTGGACCTTCCATCTCACTGGTTTCTTCTCAAAACGTTTCATGTAATGGTGCAAATGACGGGGCAGCAGTTGTAAGTGGAAGTGGTGGATCTGGAACATTGAATTATTCATGGTCACCAGGTGGATTAACTGGTACCTCACAAACGGGATTAGCACCAGGAACATATACCGTAACAGTTCAAGATGCTGGAGGATGTTCCAATTCAACAACAGTTACAATAACACAACCAAGCGCGATCACATTGACAAGTAGCAACATTATTGGCTCCAACTGTGGATCAAATAGCGGTAGTGCAAGTGTTTCTGCATCGGGTGGTATCGGAGGTTATACCTATTCTTGGTCACCAACAGGTGGAACAAATACTTCCGCTAGTTCACTGGCTAGTGGTGTTTACACCGTAACTGTTGAGGATAATTCAAACTGTTCAGCATCTATTTCAGTCATTATTCCTTCAATTGGTGGACCAACTGTAACTTTACAGTCTTCAACTGATGCTTCATGTTTTGGAGGAAATGATGGTTCGGCAACAGTAACACAAACTGGAGGAACGGCACCTTACACTTACTCTTGGTCACCAACAGGTGGAAATGGTGGTACAGCAACAAATTTAAGTGCTGGTGTTTATACCGTTACAGTAACAGATAACACAGGATGCGCTAGCGGTCTTAACGTTACAATTGGTCAAGCCACACAACTTGTAATAACAGAAACAATTACCGATGCAAGCTGTGGAAACAGTGATGGAGCAATTTCAGTTGCAGTAACAGGCGGAACAGGAACGTACAGTTACGCTTGGACACCTAACGGAGAAACAAGTTCATCCATCAATAACCTCGCTAATGGAAATTACGGAGTAACGGTAACAGATCAAAATGGATGTAGTTTAACTGAAAATTATACTGTTTCAACGGTTGGAAGTTTAGCCGTTCAAATTACACCTGGAAGTGCAAGTATCCTACAAGGTGAAGATGTACAACTGAATGCAACAGGTGGAACAAGTTACACATGGACTCCAACAACAGGATTAAGTTGTACGACTTGTCCAGATCCGATTGCTTCTCCTTCAAGTACTACAACATACATCGTAAATGCAACGGATGGTTCAGGATGTACAGGAGCTGACACCGTTACTATCTATGTTACTCAAGTTTGTGGAGATATCTTTGTCCCAACTGTATTCTCACCTAATGGTTCAGGACCATCTGCAAATAATACATTATGCATCTATGGAAACTGTATTGCTGAATTGAATTATGCGGTTTACAATCGCTGGGGAGAAAAAGTATTTGAAACAACAGATCCGCAAATTTGTTGGGACGGTAATTACAAAGACAAGCCATTGAATCCAGGAGTCTTCGCTTATAAACTTGTCGTAACATTATTTGATGGCTCAACAGTTATTGAGTCTGGGAATTTAACATTAGTACGCTAATCGATAACACATACAACAATGAAAACGAATTTATATAACTTTTTACTTGCAGGCGCTTTGTGTTATTTCCAATTTGGAACCTTAGCTCAGGATGTGCATTTCTCACAAATGGAATATTCCCCTCTGACTTTAAATCCAGGTCTCGCTGGCGCTAATTCTCCCATGCAGGGAGTTGTAAACTACAGAAGTCAATGGAAAAGTGTTGCGACACCGTATAAAACGATAGCAGCCTCTTTCGATGCTCGATTCAACGAAGACAAGCGCAATAAAAAAGGAATCATTGCTGGTGGGATGAACTTTTTCAATGATCAATCTGGTGATTTGAAAGTGAATACTACCAATGTCAACTTGAATCTTGCTTACCATTTGATATTGGACAGAACAAGTACACTTGGACTTGGAATTTACACAGGATTTGGTCAACGTTCAATTGATCCGAATGCAGGGCGTTGGGGAAGTCAATACGATGGAACAAGTTACAATGCTTCAATTGGCTCTGGTGAAACGTTCAACTCTGCATCCTTTAATTATGTAGATGCAGGTGCGGGAATTGTTTACACTTACAAAAAAGGACAAGGTTACATGACTCAAAACAACCAGCGAGAATTTCAATACGGATTTGCGATGTATCACATCAATAAACCAGGTTATTCATTCATTGATAAAGACAATGAACACTTATACGTTCGTTTTTCATCTTTTGCCAACGCAACGATTGGAATTGGAAACACACGAGGTGCGTTCATGCCTGCAATTTATTTCCAACGACAAAAATCATCCATGGAAATCATGTATGGATTCAATTACAAATACCTGATCAATGAAGGTTCGATGTATACCGGATTTAATCGCCCATTTTCGCTTTACTTAGGTGTTTTCAACCGCTTCAAAGATGCGATGGTTGCACGTTTTATGATGGAATGGGACCAATATTCGGCTGGTTTTGCCTACGACTTCAATATTTCAAGTTTGAACACTGTTTCAAATGCCAAAGGAGGATTCGAATTGTTTCTTCGCTTCAACATGGGTGATGGAGGTGGCTTTAGATCGCGCTATTAAGCTTTCGATTTTTCAATAATTGACGTAGTAGAATAGCCATCTACTAACTGGATGGCTACTACTTCACCCCCGTTTTTCTTGACAATATCAGAACCTACAATGTATTTCTTGGAAGTTGTATCTGTTTCGTTTGGATCATAATCAGCTCCTTTTACCAAAACGTCTGGTTGAAGCATTTCGATGACTTGCAAAGGCGTTTGATCATTAAAGAAAACAACCATATCCACAAAACCGAGAGCAGCTAGAACTGTTGCTCGTGCATCTTCAGGATTGATTGGGCGGTTTTCACCTTTCCCCTGTTCACGGACTGAAGCATCTGTGTTTAAAGCAACAATTAATCGGTCTCCTAATTCTGCCGATTTAGCCAAATAGGTTACGTGTCCTTTGTGCAAAATATCAAAACAACCATTCGTAAAAACAACTTTGTCATTTTTCAAATGCCACATATTCATGCGTCGTTTTGCATCTTCTAAAGAAACAATTTTATTTTCCAGGCTCGCCAATCTGCTCATTTTCTTTCTCTTGCGTATAATTCTTTGGTAATAAAACTAATGAAAGTAATCCAAGTACAATCATTAAAAATGTTTGTGTTATCCAAACAAGCATTCCCAAGGCATTCCCAATTCCTGTACCGTCGACATCACTTGTTTTCGAAATGTAAAAAGCCACAACCAATCCAACGAGTAATGGATACGTTCCAATTCCACCATTTGTAAATGTGATACCTAAGGATCCAGCGATAAAGCCCAATAAAATTCCTTGAAATGGAATGGATGACGTTTCTTCCAGCGCTTGAAAAGGAAGTGCGAACATTACAACATAACAGGTCCAAATAATGAGCGTATGAAATAGATAGGCGAATGGTTGTTTTGATTTAAAGATGGAGAACAATCCAGCCATCACATCTTTTACAAAACCAAGTAGTTTTTTGCGGAAACTAAGATTGAACAGGAACAAATAAGCAATTCCAGCAAAAGCGATAACGATGAATCCATAAATCACCCATTTCCAAGGAAAACCATCCGTTGTAGTACTTGCTGAACCTCCAAATTTTTCAATGATTTGAGCTTTAATTTCAAAGAAATCATCGTATCCTAAAATAGCCGTTAAAAAAGCGATTGAACCAAGCATCATCAAATCAATTGCACGTTCGGCAATGATCGTTCCGAATGAGGTTGAAAAAGGAACACCGTCTGAACGATAGAGCATAGCTGAACGGGAAGCTTCGCCAGCTCGAGGAATAGTGAGATTGATTAAATAACCAATCATTACAGCGTGATAACGGTTCCAAAAATTAGTTTGATACCCCAGGGGTTCTAGTACATATTTCCAACGGTAAGCACGTGATAAATAAGCAACTACTCCCAAAACAACGGAAAGAAGAATCCACCAATAATTTGCTTCGGAAATTGCTTTATAAAAAGCGGAAAGTTTTTTAGGATCTTCTGCCATATTTGCAAAAAAGACCCAAATAAGATACACACCTAACAATAGTGGAAGAACAGTTTTTACTATCGTGAGGAGCGTTTTCTTAGTCACTAGTCGATTAGATTAGTTTCTTCATTCGGAAAGACCAAGGATGGTTTGAACGATTTCGCTTCTTCAAAATCCATGTAGCCATAACCAATGATAATAATGATATCATTCATTGCTACTCGACGCGCAGCTGGTCCATTCAGACAAATTGTACCTGATTTGCGTTCACCTTTAATAACGTATGTTTCAAAACGTTCACCGTTGTTGATGTTTACAATTTGAACTTTTTCACCTTCAATTAAATTTGAAGCATCCATTAAATCTTCATCAATCGTAATACTTCCGATATAATTCAGATCTGCTTGTGTAACTCTAACACGATGAATTTTTGATTTTACTACTTCTATCAACATCCTATTCTAAATTCGGGGACAAATGTAAAGCATTTTTTTGAGTCAAGAATGGTTTACACCAATTCTAAATTGTCTATTAGTCGAACAGCTCCACAATAAGCGGCAATGCAAACAACTGAATACTCACTCCAAGCAGCATCAAGTGCTTTCAAGCTTGAGCCATCAACAATTTCCAAGTATTCTAAACGCAGTTTACCAGCTGAAAAATACTCCATTGCCAATTCTTTTACTTCTTTCGGTGATTTTGAAGCTTTCAAGGTTTGAATGAACTTCAAGGTTTGAAAAATGATCAAGGCATCTTTGCGTTCACTTTCAGTTAATCGGAGATTACGACTACTCATTGCTAAACCACTTGTTTCGCGCAATGTTGGACAAGCAATTAGTTGAATTGGGAAATTGTATTTTTTCGTCAACAAACGAATTACAGCTACTTGCTGAAAATCTTTTAGACCAAAATAGGCATGAGTTGGCTGCACAATCTGAAATAAATTTCGAACGACATGAACAACTCCTTGAAAATGTCCTGGTCGAAATTCACCTTCCATTACTTGGTCAATTCCATCTAAATCCAATGGCGAATACGCATCATTTTCTGGGTAAACCTCTTCTACCGTTGGAGCAAAAACCAGCACTTCCCCAATCGAATTCAATAAATCAACATCAGCTTGCAACATACGAGGATATTTGTCCAAATCTTGCATGTTATTAAACTGTGTTGGGTTCACGAAAATACTCACAACCACGCAGTCTGATTCAGTTAGCGCTCTTTTTACCAAAGCCAAATGACCTTCATGCAAAGCGCCCATTGTCGGCACAAAACCAACACTTTTCTTTGCTTCTTTTAGAGGAGCAAGCGCCTCATTCAACGATTTTCGTGTCGTAAATACATTCATCCGTGTATCAATATTGGGAAGACGAATCGACAAAACTATTCCTTTTTGTTGAAGTTCCGCTTTTTTTTCTATATTTTTGTACTGTTTTTACGAATCTAAAATTCATGCAGAAAAAGAAAATACTTTTTGTATCTCAGGAGATTGCACCTTTTTTACCAAAATCAGAAGTTTCAAGTATAGCAAGAAGATTACCACAAGGTATTCAGGAAGCAGGAAAAGAAATCCGCGTTTTTACTCCACGTTTTGGAAGTATCAACGAACGTCGCCATCAACTTCATGAAGTGATTCGTTTGTCTGGAATGAATTTAATCATTGACGACACTGATCACCCACTAATTATCAAAGTTGCATCTATTTCAGCTGCAAGAATGCAGGTTTATTTCATCGACAACGATGAATACTTTAAACGTAAAAACTGTGTTACGGATGATAAGGGCGAATATTACGAAGACAACGATGAGCGTTCAATGTTCTTTTGTAGAGGTGTTCTAGAAACAGTAAAAAAACTTGGTTGGCAACCAGACGTAATTCATTGTCACGGTTGGATGACTGTATTAATGGCTTTGTACATCAAAAAATTATATTCAAAAGATCCTCATTTTGCAGACACTAAAGTTGTATTGAGTTTATACAACGACGGGTTTAACAAAAATTGGGATGAGCGTTTTGCGGATAAACTTAAATTTGACGGGTTCGATGATGAAATTGTTAGTCAATTGAAAGATTCTAGCTACGAAAATATTATTCGTGTCATGACAAAATATGCGGATGGAATTAACGTTGCTAGTGAAGAGTTATCGCCTGAATTAAGAACAATTTTTGACGAAGCGACATGTTTGAAACAGGATTTTGTTCCTGAAGAAAATCAAACTAAAGTGATGTCTGAATTTTTTAATAAAATAATTGAAGAAACTGTACTCATATAAAATGAATTTTAGTTACCCCAATTCGTGGCGGAAGGTTTTTGGACTTTCCGCTACTTTTTTAATAGCACTTTTGGTTTCCACTTCTTGTAAAAAGAAAGATTCTACGCTTGGAAATGATGTACTTGACCCAAATTCGTTGTTAAATTCAACACAAGTTGATACGTTCGAATTAACAACCTTTTCAATAGCTGAAGATTCCCTAATTTCGGATAACCCTGCTTATGGTGTTTTGGGTTCATACAATGACCCTAAATTTGGAAAAGTTGACGCGAGTTTCTATACCCAGTTTATTCTTTCAGGTACAAGTCCAAATTTTGGCGATATTTCAACTATCACAGTTGATTCAATGATGCTCGGTTTACAATATGTAGACTTTTACGGTGAATTGAGTCCGCAAACTGTTGAAGTCTATCAAATGACAGAAGACATCGATGTTGATTCTACCTATTATTCATTTGAACATAAAAATCATTCTAGCACTAACTTAGTCATGCCTGGTTATGGAACGTTTACACCAAACCCAACAGGTGAAACAATTATCGGTGAAGACACAGTAGATGCGCAATTGAGAATCCGTTTAAATAATTCCTTGGCAACTCAATTCATCAATGAATCAGCAGTTGTAGGTGGAACCAACTTTTCGTCTAATGATAATTTCCAGGATTATTTTAAAGGTCTTTATGTGAAAGTAAACAACGGATTGCAACCTAGTGGAAAAGGTGGTGTTTTCTATTTTAACTTGAGTAATTCGTCGTCAAAAATGACCATTTATTACACGCAAGATGGGGTTCAAAAAACGTTCGATTTCTTAATTTCATCCGATTGTGCTGACTTTAATCATGTGGACATCGACAACACTGGAAAACCAGTTCAAAATGTGATTAATGATACTGTTTCGGGGCAAAAAGAATTTTACGCTCAAGCATTCAAAACACGTGCAATTGTTCGCATTCCAGGACTTAAAAACCTACCGAAAAAAGCAGTCATCCATCGTGCTGAATTGATTCTTCCAATTCAATACCAAACAGGTGCAAAATACCTTCCAAGTGATGAATTATCTGTTTCAGTTCGCATAAACAACATTCTCTCAGGTATCGGCGTTTTTGGATTCTATGATAACTACACAAAAAGTTATACCGTGGATTGTCGCAATTATGTTCAAGCATTGGTTTCAGGAGAAATTACAACTACAGAATTGATTCTTTCACCTCGTTATTTCATTACCTCTGCCGAACGTGTGATCTTCAACGGTCCAAATACGATCAACAAGAAAAAACCTCAAATAGTGGTCACCTATACTCAATATTAATTATGTGTGGAATTGTAGCTTACATTGGTAAAAAACAAGCATATCCGATTATATTAAAAGGATTAAAACGATTAGAATACCGCGGTTATGACAGTGCTGGAATAGCATTGTTAAACGAAGGTTCAATAAACTTATACAAACGACAAGGAAAGGTATCGAACTTAGAAGCATTTGCTGCTGACCAAGATACTGAAGGATGCGCAGGAATTGGGCACACACGTTGGGCGACTCATGGTGCGCCAAATGACATCAACGCTCACCCGCATTATTCAACAGATGGTTCAATTGCCCTTATTCATAATGGAATCATTGAGAATTATGACACCTTGAGAAAGGAGCTTGTTAACCTTGGATATGTTTTCAAAAGTGAAACTGATACGGAAGTATTGGTTCATTTGATTGATGAAATTCAAAAAAAGGAAAACGTTTCATTGGCAGAAGCAGTGCGTTTGGCTCTTCACAATGTTGTTGGAGCATACGCAATTGTTGTTTTGTCAAAAGAATACCCAAATCAATTAGTTGCTGCTCGTAAAAGTAGTCCGTTGGTGGTTGGTATTGGAACAGAAGGAGATTTCTTCCTTGCTTCTGATGCTACACCTATCGTTGAGTACACAAAGCGTGTTGTTTACTTAGAAGATGAAGAAATTGCAATTGTTGATTTGAACGATGGATTAAAAATTTTCAACATCGGTAATCAAGAAAAAACACCTTATATCCAGCAATTGGAAATGCAATTGGAAGCTTTGGAAAAAGGCGGATATGAGCATTTCATGTTGAAAGAAATTCACGAACAACCACGTTCAATTCGCGATTGTTTTCGTGGACGTTTAAACGCAGAAGAAGGATGGGTATCTCTTGGTGGTATTACCGAGTTTGAGCAAAAAATGGCAAATGCACAGCGCATTGTAATGGTTGCGTGCGGAACTTCTTGGCATGCATGTTTGGTTGGTGAATATTTATTTGAAGATTTAGCGCGAATCAATGTTGAAGTTGAATATGCAAGTGAATTCCGCTACAGAAATCCAATCATCAATGAAAATGACGTTGTAATTGCTGTTTCTCAATCTGGTGAAACTGCAGATACCTTAGCGGCTTTAGAATTAGCAAAATCGAAAGGAGCAACAATTCTTGGAATTTGTAACGTTGTGGGTTCATCTATTTCTCGTATAACAGATGCAGGATCATACACGCATGCTGGACCTGAAATTGGTGTTGCATCAACAAAAGCCTTTACTGCTCAGGTTACAGTTCTAACGTTAATGGCTTTATCATTGGCGCACAAAAAAGGAACGATAAGTGAGACAAAGTTCCACACGATGTTAGCTGAATTGGAAGCAATTCCGGACAAAGTGAAACGCGTATTGGATAAAAACGATATCATCGAGGAGATTGCTGCGAAATACAAAGATGCCGCAAATGCATTGTACTTAGGTCGCGGAAGTTCATTCCCTGTTGCTTTAGAAGGTGCGTTGAAATTAAAAGAGATTTCATACATCCACGCAGAAGGATATCCAGCTGCTGAAATGAAACATGGTCCAATTGCATTGATTGATGAAGAAATGCCTGTTTTCGTTATTGCAACGCAAGGTACTTCTTATGAAAAAGTGGTTTCAAACATTCAAGAGGTAAAAGCTCGTAAAGGTAAAATCATTGCGGTAGTTACTGAGGGTGATGTCGCTGTTAAAGAAATGGCAGATCACGTAATCGAAATTCCAAATACAGATGAGCATTTAGTTCCTTTGTTGGCAACAATTCCATTCCAACTTTTATCGTACCACATTGCTGTGATGAGAGGTTGTAACGTTGATCAACCAAGAAATCTTGCTAAATCAGTTACAGTAGAATAAATTTGAATTGAATCCGCCACTGCGGAAGAATATAGAATTTTGAGATATAAAAAAAGAGCGTCTGCCATTGCAAACGCTCTTTTTGTTTTATAGAGTTTGATTAGTTCTTTTGAATTCTTTTCACGATTTCCAATCCATTACCATTAATTCTAAGTGTATAGGCTCCTTGAGCATGTTTACTTAAATCAAGGTTCATTTCAGATGAATTAACAACCCATTTTTCTGCTAGACGACCAGAAACATCCAACAACTCAATTGTTTTAAATTTGTCCAAATCAATTCCAAGAATTGTTAAATCACCATGTGTTGGATTCGGATAAATCACAACTAAGTTTTCATTGTTTTCTTCAATTCCAGCGCAGGCGTCGACCGTAATTGATGCAAGAGCGGTATTGGTACAACCACTTTGAGTGACAGAATAAGTAACAGGGAATGTACCTACTCCCGAAACCGCAGGGTCAAACATTCCACCACTTACTCCAGTTCCCGAATATGTTCCTCCTGCAGGACTACCTCCACTCAAAGCAAATGAACTCCAATTCGCACAAGCATTTGTTAATGCACTTTGTGTCACTACAGGTAATGGATTTACCGTTAAAACAAAGTCACTTGATGCAGATGTTCCACAAGAACTAGATGCAACAACAGATATTGTTCCACTCGTTGCACCTGCAGTTACTGTAATAGACGTTGATCCTTGTCCTGAAGTAATCGTTGTTCCTGCTGGAACTGTCCAAGTATAAGTTGTTGCTCCAGAGACAGCAGCAATTGAATACGTGTTGGACGTTGATGATTCACAGATTGCTGAAGTACCCGAAATTGCTCCTGGAGTTGCAGGCGCTGCACTTGTTAAAGTTACAGCGAAAGTTGCAGCTGTCGAAGTCCCACATGAATTCGTAGCAGTTACTGTTACATTTCCTGAAGTAGATCCAAATGATACTGTTGCACTTGTTGTTCCTTGTCCTGATGTTATCGTTGCGCCTGATGGAACCGCCCAAGTATAACTTGTTGCTCCTGAAACTGGAGAAATAGAATATACATTACCCGTTGAAGATGAACAAGCAATTGCTGAACCTGAAATCGTTCCAGGCGTTGCCGGTGTTGTTGAAATTCCTAAAGCAAATGTAGCTGCACTTGATGTTCCACATGCATTTGTTGCAGTGACTGTAATGTTACCCGCAGTTGAACCAGCACTAACAGTGATAGAATTTGTTCCTTGTCCAGCTGTTATTGTCGCACCAGTAGGTACTGTCCAAGTATAACTTGTTGCTCCTGTCACAGCAGAAATTGAATACGTATTTCCAGTTGAGCTACTACATACCGTTGCCGCTCCCGAAATTGTTCCTGGCGTTGCAGGTACCGGGTTTATTCCAACTGCAAATGTTGCAGCACTTGATGTACCACATGTGTTTGTTGCTGTTACTGTTACGTTTCCAGCTGTCGAACCCATGTCCACTGTTACACTAGTGGTTCCTTGACCTGATGTAATTGTAGCTCCAGTTGGAACAGTCCATGTATAAGATGTTGCTCCCGATACTGCTGCAATTGAAAACGTTAAACCTGTTGTATTCGCACATACAGAAGCTGTTCCTGTTATTGTTCCTGGAGTCGCTGGTGCAGCACCTACAGAAATGTAAGATGTTTGTGTAGAAGTATTCGAACCAACTGCATTTGTTGCCGTCAAAGACACATTATAGGTTCCAGCTGCAGCGTATGTTACGGTTGGACTAGCAGCAGTTGAAGTTGAAGGTGTTCCACCAGGGAATGACCAAGAATAAGACGTTGGTGATCCAGTTGAAGTACTTGTATAAGTAACAGTTTGACCAGTACAAATTGGAGATGCTGGCGCAGATGTAAAGCTTGCAGTAGGCGCAACTGGAATTGCAACACCTGAAATATTAATATTATCAATATACAATGAATTACCATAACCAGCTAAGTTTCTAAATGCCAACGTAACATTCGTTAAACCAACATACGGTGTTAAACTAATTGTTTCAGTTCTCCATTGCGCAGCTGTAGGAACAAACAACGATGTTGTTGCAGGTGCAGTTGGTAAATTCCCTGCCGCCACTGTAGAACCTGTTTTAGAATAAAGTGAAGTAAACGTTACACCACAATCCGTTGAAATCAATACTTCCAATCCATCAACGTAAGTGGCATCGTATGCTGCATACGCCACATCAAACGTCATTGTTGCACTTGAAAGACCTTGGAAATTCAACTTCGGCGTTCGCATTTCATCGGTATTTCCTGCGTCATTGAATTCGTAGTTGTCGAACCACATTGAATTTCCAGCAGTAGGTGCTAATCCAACGGTTGGATTTCTCATCCAAGAAGTATCACCTAAATCCAAATTGACAATATTCCAGTTTGTTGGAGGGAAGGTTGTTGCAGTGAATCCTTCCGAAAGTGGCAATGCTGCTCCGGATCCTCCAACAACAGTGATGTAATTTGTTTGCGTAACAGTATTTGAACCACTTGCATTGGTTGCTGTTAATGCAACAGTATATGTTCCTGCCGTATTATAGGTTACTGTTGGATTTGTAGCTGTTGAAGTCGCTGGAGTTCCGCCAGCAAATGTCCAAGCATAAGAAGTAGGAATACCAGAAGAAGTATTGGTATAAGTCACCGTCTGGCCCACACAAATTGTTGTTGCAGATGCCGTGAAACTCGCCACTGGAACTGCCGCTACTGCTGAGTATAAGTCGGAATCCCATGTCCCACGTCCAAAAGTTGCACAACGCAAACGGCTTGTTGGGTAGTAAATTTCCAAATCGCGAACTGAAACATTTGGCAAACCAGTATTGAATGCAATCCAAGCAGTTGTATTGTCCTTGTAATAAACGCCAACATCCGTTCCAATGTAAACAGCATCGTTTGTAGATCCATTTTGGAAAACAATTGTATTTACAGGAATATTTGGTAAACCAGTTGAAATATTTGTCCAACTTGTACCTCCATTGGTAGATTTGAATACTTTATTTGCTCCACTGTATCCTGAATAAGTTACATAAACGATATTAGGATCCGTATTTGATACGGTAACACATGTTGGCGCTACTGTAGTAGGCAAGCCTGTTGAAACAGCTGTAAAACTTGTACCACCATTTGTCGATTTTGAAACCGCATTTGTTCCAGACTTGATTGCATATATAATTTGATTATTACTTGGAGCGATTACAAATTCAATCACATTTCCAGTTCCCGTTGGTGTACCTACTGCAGACCAAGATGTTCCTGTATTTGTAGATTTATACAACGCCGATCTACCTCCAGCGTACAAGGTTGTTGCAGTAACTGGATCTTGGTGCCAAGCACACAACCATTCTTCACCGCCACCGCCACCAAATGGCAAACCAGTGTTAATCGCAGTCCAACTTGTTCCACTGTTTGTTGATTTCAAGTATTCACCATAAACGTAGGATGCAAACATTGTTGTATTACTCGTACGATCGATGAATCCTTCCATTCCATCTCCACCGTAGATTTGAGACCAAGTTGTTCCATTCAATTTATTTGTACCATTATCTTGGTGACCAGCAACTAATAATGTGGCGTTTGATGAAGATAAACCAATTCGATATTGTTGAGCAATACACAAATTTGAACTGATATCAGACCAAGCTGTTCCAGAATTTGTCGTTTTGAATATTCCACCATCGCAACATGCAAAAACCGTTGTTCCAGAACCTGGTAAATATTGTATATCATGGATATCTGCATGAACATAAGGTTTGCTGTAACTTCCTGTCCAATGTGTATTTAATGTAAACGATGTTCCACCATTCGTACTTTTCCATGTATTTACGCCACCAGTATAAACCTCATCCGCGTTTGTAGGAGAGGCAGCAATTGTCAAATCGTACCAACCTTGTCCTCCAGCATCTGCACCATTGTCCCAACCTAAAATATTTGTTGAGGCAGTCGCTGTCATGCGTGTTGTAAAACTTGTTCCACTATCTGTTGAACGCATGACACCTTTGGCACCGCTATCCGTGTTGTTCGCAGCCAACAAATAAACATAAGCCGAATTTGCAGGAGTTACCGCCATCGATAAACGTCCAATTCCTGTAAGTGGAATTGTCACCGCTGTCCAAGTAGCACCACTATCTGTTGATTTTTTAAAGGTTGTACCGCAGGCATAAACAACTGTTGGATCACCCGGTTTGAACTCAGCATCTTGACAAGTAAAAGTACCAGTTGGTTGTGTCCAAGTCGTTCCTCCATTTGTTGTTCTCCAAATTCCATTGCTACCAAAAGCCATTAAAATCTGAGGGTTTGTTGGGTTGATTAACAAGCGACTTATCGTTCTTCCTTGACTTGCTGTCCAAGTTAAACCTGTTGCAACCCAAGTTGTACCTCCATCGGTTGATTTCAAGACACCTGTACTGTAAGAATCTCCTGCATCACCATCACCTGTGGCGATGTACATGATTTGTGTATTTGTTGGATCGATTGCAATATCTGAAACACCAATAACTGTTAGTTGATCTGTATTTGTCGTCCAACTTGTTCCACCATTCGTAGATTTCCAAAGTCCACCATCAGGTGCTCCAACATAAAGCGTATTTGAATTGGTTGGATCAAATCGAACGAAATTTAAACGTCCGGCCCCTCCACCAGTTGGTTTTCCTGTTGGACCAAGAAACGACCAGTTTCCTGCAACAGATTTAGGAATTCCAGCTGCCGCTTGTTGGTTTTCCCATTGAACAAAATTCTCATAATTCTGAGAAGGCAATGTCATATTTCCACTAGGGTAAACACGTGGAGCCATGTAAGATTCCCAACGACGGAAGGCTTTGTATCCCTTCCCTCTTTCGATGATTTTTCCTTCCCAATATGTATTGAAGGCTTGCTGAACGTCGTAAAAATTGACGTTTGGATCACGCATCATTTGAACATAATCTTGAGCAAAACCGGAGAAATTTTGCCCAATAATCAACAATGCGATTAATCGTAATCGTAGTTTCATATTCATAGTTTAAGAGTTTTAACAAAATGAAATTAGCTATAATGAATCGAATTGCAAAAAAATGTTAATTGAAACTATTAACATTCTATGTTTGCTAACTAATGAAATATAGGAATTCCATTGAAAAAATAGGCGCTTACTTTTTAAATAAAAAGTAAACAGCAAGGACTAAAAATGTCAGTCCAACAAAATGATTCCATCGAAGTGACTCATTTTTAAAGAAAAAGAAGGAAAAAAGTAAAAAGACCACCAAAGCAATAACTTCTTGAATCACTTTCAATTCTAACAAAGAAAAAGGACCTCCATGACCTTTGAATCCTATTCTGTTTGCTGGAACTTGCATACAATACTCAAAAAATGCAATTCCCCAAGAAATAAGAATGATGGCAAAGAGTCCAAGACTTGCCAACTTCTTAGATTCACTAAATTTTAAATGGCCATACCAAGCCAAGGTCATAAACACGTTCGAAAGAATTAACAATCCAATACTATAAAGCGCTTTCATTTTCGTAATTTCGGCAAATATAATTGCTTTACTTGAAACGATATGATTCAATCAATTAACGATAAACACAAAGATTTTTTTGACAATGTATTCGCTGTTGTTCGATTAATTCCGGAAGGTAGAGTTACGTCTTATGGAGCAATTGCTCGTTACTTGGGAAGCGCAAAATCAAGTAGAATGGTTGGCTGGGCAATGAATGCTTCACATAAATATCCAGGAATTCCAGCTCATCGTGTTGTCAATCGCCAAGGTTTACTTACAGGCAAAGCAAATTTTGCTCATCCAACTGAAATGGAAGAGAAATTAAAACAAGAAAAAGTAGTCGTGGTTGCTGATCAAATTGTGAACTTCAAAGCGATCTTTTGGGATCCATCTGAAGAACTTAAAATTGATTGAAATTATTTAAGCCCTAATTGCTCGAAAAACAATTCCTCATTTCCTGAGACTTTGGCGTGAAGATTTAATTCTTCTCTAATTTCTTTCACCTTCAATTGGTTCGATTCGTCCGAAGTATTCGATAATTTGATCAATTCTTTTTTTAACTCATAACCCTTGGATAAACGTTGTGAATACTCGGATTTACACGAGCACAAACATGCCGTTATCACAAGAGAAAGGAATAGTGGTTGAATCTTTCTCATGTTTCAAATATCAACTAAAAATTTAAAAAATCTAAATTTTTTAACAATAAATTTCCATGAACAATAAATTAACATGGGAAATGAATCACGGAATGCTTCAAAGATTGTACTTTTGAAGGTATGATTTTAGTAACAGGTGGAACAGGACTTTTAGGAAGTCATTTGCTTTTTCGATTAAGTTCAGAAAACACGCCTGTGCGCGCAATTTATCGCGAAAGAGCTAAAATCGAACAGGTAAAAGCAGTTTTCAAGTATTACGATCCAACAAATTGGGAACAACGCTTTTCAATGATCGAATGGGTGGAAGGTGATATTCTTGATCTTATTTCACTCGATGATGTGATGACAGGAATGGAATTGGTTTATCATTGTGCGGGATTGGTCTCTTTTGATAAACGCCATTTTGCACAACTCATTAAAATCAATCGTGAAGGAACAGCAAACATTGTTAACACTTGCCTTATTCATGGTGTGAAAAAGCTGTGCTATGTTAGCTCCACAGCTTCAATTGGTGGACAAGTGAACACAATCACACGCGAAACAACAAAATGGAAACAAGGTCCAGAAACAAGTGGTTATGCCATTTCCAAATATTCCGGAGAAAAAGAAGTTTGGCGTGGCGTGGAGGAAGGATTGGATTGCATCATTGTCAATCCATCTGTGATTTTTGGAGCAGGACATTGGGACGAAAGTTCGCTCACAATTTTCAGAACAATCGATAAAGGTTTGCGTTTTCATACGCCAGGACAAAATGGGTTCGTAGATGCACGTGATGTCGCTGAAATCATGGTTCGACTTATGCAGAGTGAGATCAAAAATGAGCGTTTTTTATGCGTTGGAATCAATCTACCATTCAAAACATTGCTTGAAAAAATTGCTCTCGCCTTGAACAAAAAACCACCAACTATCTCTACACCGAAATGGTTGATCGGATTCACTTGGCGTTTTTCATGGCTATTGTCAAAATTTAGAGGCAAAGCTGCTGCAATTACAAGAGCAAGTGCCAAAACAGCTTTTAACAAAATGCAATACGATTCCTCTAAAGTGAAAAAAACATTGGACTTCACATTTAGAGACTTCGATGAAACAATTGAAAATACCGTAAAAGGTCGAATTTTCTGAACTAAATCAGCATTGACTTGTTTTTAAGATATGCAGGTGCGAAATACATTTTCTTTCATGAACAAATCAAATTTGCTAATTGCAATTTTGGTGATTTTCTACACGGTTGGAATCGTTGGACTCTTACTGCCTGAATACCATGATTATTTCCTATCACTCTCCTTTTTCAACCTGATGCTTTCCTTCGGAATTGTCTTGATAGCTCGAAAGTCGAAAATAAGTCGATTCTTGCTATTTATGCTTGTTTGTATTGCTTATGGTTTTATAGCTGAGTTAATTGGAACGAAAACGGGATTACTGTTTGGTGATTACAGTTATGGTGCAAGTTTGGGTTATAAAATGTATGGTGTTCCACTTGTGATTGGCGTCAATTGGGCCTTGTTAATCGTTTCATCTGCTTCTTTAGTGAACACAATTAAAACAACACTTTTCGTACGTTCTGTTTTGGCTGCTTTGCTCATGACGCTTTTGGATGTTCTGATCGAACCTGTTGCGATTGAAAGTGATTTTTGGCATTGGACCAATGGTTCTATTCCACTTTACAATTACATATCGTGGTTTTTTGTCGCACTTCCAATCATTTATGCTTATTTTAAGCTAAATTTAGCTGAAACGAACAAAGTCTTCAATGCTTTGTTTATTCTGATGATACTTTTTTTTACGATACTTTTAATTTTCTAGTATGTACTGGTGGGGACCTTTTGTAATGCTTGGCGCATTTTGTATTATGGAGTTCATGGCATGGGCAACACATAAATTCGTAATGCACGGATTAATGTGGCATTTTCATGAAGATCATCATGTGGAAGAACCAGGTTTTTTCGAACGAAACGACGTTTTCTTCTTGATTTACGCTATTCCATCTTGGCTGTGTATTATGTTAGGAATGATGTACAATAATTATGTTGCCGTTTGGATTGGTTACGGAATTGCCATGTACGGATTTGCTTATTTTTTAATTCATGACGTTTACATTCACCGCCGTTTCAAATGGTTAAGAGATATTGATACGCCTTATTTTATGGCCATTCGTAAAGCACACAAAGTTCATCACAAACACCTCGGAAAAGAAGATTCAGAATGTTTCGGAATGTTGTGGGTTCCGCGTAAATATTACCGCGAAGCTAAAAAAGCCTTTGCCAATAAATCTGCTAAAGCATGAGTTTGTACGCTTGGATTATCATCGGAACGATCACTGGACCGTTTTTTCTGAGCTTTGATAAAAAAGTACATTTCTACACCTATTGGAAGGCACTATTTCCAGCACTTTTAACGATTGGAACCGCATTTCTTATTTGGGATGAATACTTCACAATCAATGGCGTTTGGGGCTTCAATCCAACTTATTTAAGTGAAATTTATTTGGGACACTTGCCCTTGGAAGAAGTGTTATTTTTCTTAGTTGTTCCCTACGCATGTGTCTTCATCTACGAAGTACTTAAAGCTTATTTTCCGACTGTTAAACTGGAAAAAACAACCAAGATTTTCACCTTTCTTTTCACTTTCGCTGGATTAATTTTCGGAATAACACACATGGAAAATTGGTACACGGCGAGTGCTTGTATTATTTCAGCCATGTTGACCATTTGGTTCTATTTTGTGAACCGCGAATCGTGGTTTCCCTACTTTGTATTTGCTTTTTTAATTGCCTTGTTTCCCTTCCTTGTTGTCAACGGAATTTTAACAGGCGCAGTGACTCCAAAACCGATTGTTTGGTACAGCGAAAATCACATCATGGGTCCACGAATTATAACAATTCCAATGGAAGATCTATTCTACAACTATGCGATGTTATTGCCGATTGTAGGAATTTACGAAGCGCTGAAGAAACGTTTTAAACTCAATTGAAGAATTCATAGTTTTTGAAGCCCAAAATCATGATGAAATTGGTCGCAACATCGCGCGTTAAGACATACGATAACAACTTGCTTTTCTCGTTGTAAATCATTTCAAATTCAGTTGTAAAAACTCCCTTTCGATACAAGTGCTTTTCGAGTAAATTACCGTATTCATCGTAGGTGAAAATCGATTCTTCACTTGGAATAGTATCCGATCCTTCGAAAGAACTAATTGATGCAATGTAACCTCGGTCGTTGTAAGTGTATTTTACGGTTGTGAGCGACATCGTCATGATCAATCGTTCCTCGCGTTCCACCAAATATCCCAATTCGTTGTATTTACTGATTTCAAACTTGTAAGGCAAATCGTAATTGTTATAAACCGTTTTCTTTACTTGCAAATCGAAATACTCATATTTCATGGATTCGGAATTCAAGACTGTTCGTTGTAAAGCGCCCAAGGAATCATTGTACTCTCGAATGTAATTTTCTTCTGTGACATTTCCTTTTTCATCGTATATGTAACCCGTTGACGTGAATCCTTTTCCATCACCACGTTTGTGTTCTATCAGTTGATTTTTCTGATTGTAGAGATATACATTCCAGGTTGTATCCACTGTTCCATCATCTTTACGTGTTTCAAATGAAGTACTTAAACGTCCCAACGAATCAAATTCATACACGTACTTGTATTGCGTCTCGCGCATCATGTCGCCCGGTTTCTTATAGGTGAACTTTCCATTCAACTTGTGTACCTTATTCGAACGAATGAAATCGGTATTAAAAAACGGTTTATCTGTAAAAGCTGAGCCATTGCGATTGTCGAGCATTTGTCCAAAAACGACATTGCTTAGCACCAAACAGAAAAATAGAACATATCTCACAGTACAAAAAACGTGAAAAGTAGGAAATGATTACACTCGGCATCAGAATGTTATCCATGGTGAAAATTGAATAAGTCAAAACTGTGAAATCATTAACGTTTTGTTGGGAAAATCTGTTTTGTTAAATTTTCACTTTCAACCGAAAATAATTGCTGAATTTTTCACACCAACCAAAACGAAATAGCTAACTTCAATGCACCAATTGAAGGTATCAACGAAATCCATTTTGAGATGAAAAAAGGAGAAAAAGTTGTCATTGTTGGAGGGGGATTTGCAGGATTGAATTTTGCAAAACAAATGGCAAAGAAAGAAGTCGAAGTTATTTTAGTCGACAAACAAAATCACCACCAGTTTCAACCATTGTTTTATCAAGTTGCTCGCGCAGGGCTCGAACCATCCAGTATCTCTTTCCCCTTTCGGAAGATCTTTCAAAAAGTACCGAATGTTGAATTCAGAATGGCCGAGGTTGAAAGCGTTGTTGCTGCTGAAAATAAGTTGCTGACCTCATCGGGTGAAATTAAATACGATCACTTGGTTATTGCCACAGGATGCTCCACAAATTTCTTTGGAAATAAATCGTTGGAAGAACATGCCTTACCGATGAAAACGACACAAGAAGCTATTGCCATTCGCAATCAATTGTTGTTAAGTTTTGAGAAGATCGTAACTGCTTCCGATGATGAAAAAGAAGTCTTGTATAATTTGGTAATTGTAGGTGGTGGACCAACGGGCGTTGAACTTGCTGGGTCATTTGCCGAAATGCGCGCGACTATATTACCTAAAGATTATCCGAAAGTAGATTTCTCCAAAATGCGCATTATCATTGTGGAAGGTAGCGGTCACACCTTGAACAGTATGAGTAACAATGCAAAAACGAAATCTGAATTCTACCTCAAACAAATGAAGGTGGAAATTATCAAAGGAGCGCACGTGACGTCCTATGACGGAACTACCGTTTCCTTGGACAATGGTGAAACACTGAAAGCAGCGAATGTCATTTGGTCGGCTGGAGTAAAAGGCAACACACTTCCTGGATTAGAAACAGCAACTTTAGTTCGCAATCGTTATACAACCGATCGCTTTAATCGCATTCAGGGATTTGAAAATATTTACGCTATTGGTGATATTTCGTACATGGAAACACCGCTGTATCCACAGGGACATCCGCAATTGGCAAACGTAGCCATCAATCAAGGAAAAAACTTGGCAAAAAACCTGTTGGGAAGTACCGAAAACAAAGATTGGAAAGAATACGAATACAAAGATTTAGGTTCAATGGCAACCATCGGAAAACACAAAGCCGTGGTCGATTTACCGAAGTACAAATTCAGCGGTTATTTCGCTTGGTTGATATGGATGTTCTTGCACTTGATGCTTATTCTTTCTACCCGCAACAAATTGATTATTTTCTTCAACTGGGCGTGGAGCTACATTACGAATGATTCGTCCTTGAGGTTAATTTTGGATAATAAGGGGAAGAAGTAAAAAAATCTTTCGCCTTTTGAATAAATCAGTCAATTCTCTATATTAGCGTAGATTGACTTACTAAAACTGAAAAAATTATGGAAAAAACTGAATCTGTATTGTATTTAAAATCGGCTGTGATGGCCATGCCAGGAAAACTAAGTTTGAATGGGAAAACTTTAGCATTAGAAGCGCACAAACAAGGTGTTGGTGGTTTAGGTTTACTTGGAGCCATATTAAAAAGAAAAGTGGAATCAACGAATCACGGATTTTCTTGTTCAGTTGAAGATATTGCTACGATAACTCAAGGGAAACATGGTGCTCAAAAAAACATTTTAGAGGTAACACATCAAGACGGTCAACAATTCCGTATCCAAGTATCGAATTTTGAAGAATGGAAAAATGCTATTGATGCAAGTAAATCCGTTTAAGTCACACTAACGAACGATGATAGAAACATACAGAGTCCAGCTGTTAGAGACAAGTTTGATACTTGTTCTTTACATTATTGCTTTTTTTATTACAAAAACGGTCATTAACAATACGCTGAAAAAAACGCAATTACAGCGCACGCGTAGAAAAATCATCATAAAGGCGATAAATCTAATAAACACGATTGTCGCCGTTATTTTCGTTGCTGGAGTTTGGGGACTGAACCAAAATGAAATTGCACTATTCGCCAGTACCATTTTTACAGCACTTGGCATTGCCTTTTTTGCACAATGGTCGCTGTTATCGAACATTACCTCAAGCATCATTTTGTTCTTCAATCACCCGCTGAAATTAGGCGATACGATTAAAGTCTTGGACAAAGATTATCCCTTCGAAGGAGAAGTAACCGATTTGACCTATTTCTTCGTTCATTTACGCACAAAATCGGGCGAAATCATTACCATTCCCAATTCGCTTATTTTACAAAAATCAATTGCGGTAATTGAGAAAACGGAAAGTAAATAATGGTTATTTTTCAATCCCTTAATAAGTTCTTTGTGGGAAACTAAATACTCATAGATCCAGACAAACAAAGACAATAAAACAAACAAGTCAAAAACCATTTACCGAAAACAAAAAATTGCTACTTTTAGCTAGCGACTAAACTGTATCGCCTATCGAACGAAGGTTGGAGGTATAAGCGAGGGAGGATAGCGCATATATGCAAGTTATGTACAATTGAAGAATGGAACGATTTCGAATAGACGAACATCAAGAGTTAATTTACAATAATGGAAGGTGGGTGCTTCATGTAGACGGCACGGCGAAAGAAGATCCTCCAGAAAGTTTGTATAAGTACTTCCCTCTTACGGAATACAGCCTTGATGCACTCGAAAAAGGCTATTTCTATTTGAATAATCCAAAAGATTTCAATGACCCGTTTGATTGTAATTACAACTTAATAACTGAAAATCAGAGAGAACTTCGTGATTGGGAATACGTCCCGCTCCCTAATGATGTATCAAACAAAGGTATAACCTGTTTTTCAACCGATGGGCTCAATCCATTAATGTGGGGTCACTACACAAAATCATATAATGGATTTGTTGTTAAGATCAATCCAAAATTCCATTACAATCCATCTCCGAAAATAATAAGTGCTAAACTATTAAGAGTAATTTATTCAGATTACCCAAACAGCATAGCCCAAAGTGCGCCTTTTGCCAATCAATATCAGCTCATCATTAAATTGAAAGATTGGGAATACGAAAATGAATGGAGACTCATTATCGATAAAAAGGAAGATAATTTTTGTGAGCTGTTCTACGATACATCAGCCATTGAAGAGATCTCATTAGGATACAAAATGCACCACAACTTCGATGATGAGCACACAAAACTTCGAAATCGGTTGGATAAAATCATCCAAGAGAAATACTTCCATGTTCCATTGTTTAGTGTTGGCCCTCACCAAACTGAGTTCAAACTAAATAAAATCAAATTCAAATATGGAACTGTAGAAGACATTTTCCCTAACTTGAAAAATGATTAATGTACATAACAGTCGCTAAAAAAATAGGGAAACGTAGACATTCGAGAAAAAGCCCTACTTTTCCTAGCGTCAAACCGTTCAAAATAATAAGTAAACAATCCCAAAATAAATGGACTCTCTTATTTTTATTCTTTTTGGAGGAATCTTTTTCTTTTATCTATTTTATTTTGCTTTTCGGAATAAAATCAATGTGAATGATCAGATTTTTAAGTATTCAAAACAACTACATTATTCGACTGTTGGACTGTTACTATTCAATTTAATTCTAAACTATTATGGCTATTATTTAAGAGGTGTGTGGACCATAAAAATTGTTATGTGGATTTTTCTAATATCCAGTTTTGTAATTCAATTTAAACGACCATCCTTAAAATTGAAAATTGAAAAAATCTATTTTAAAATTTTACTGTTTTCTCCAATTGCACTCGTCTTATCATGGATAGTTCCAATGTTCGGGGCTTTCGTATGTTACTCATTTATGTTATTGTTTAATACCTATGAAGACAAAATAATCTATGACGACAGTAACTATAAATTATCTTATGAAGAAGGATTTTTAATGTACGATTATGAATTTGATGTATATAAGAAAACTTTTATTTTCGAACATAAAATACAATCAGTTCTCCTAAACGAAATGAATTTTGATAAAATTATAAAAGTTAAAGAAGAAAATACTTTTCTACATATTCAATATGTTGAATATGGGTCAGATGAATTAAAAGACACGCTAGTAAGTCTAAAAAAGTAAAAACATTCCCACCCTACCTCACCAACCTCAACACTTCTTCCGGATCCGCCCTAGGCAATAAACAGTTTCCGTCGTAACACACAAAATGCATTGTTTCGTTTTCGCTGTGCTTGTCGCTTGTGATCGGCAAGGTAGCATTGTTTCCTCCCGCGAAAAGTGCGTTCGGTAAATAACGTTCTTGTAATTTTAATGCGGAATTATTCGCTTCATTTCCTGTGACCACCACTTGATAGTAATCGTTTACGATCTTCATCAATAAGCTCGCCCAATTGGAATAACCAGAGCCGTATTGTTCCATACCATCGTAGATGTTCGCCAACTGTTGTTCTGCAATTGCTGTAAAGTCCTTGTTGTAATAATAATGTCCCAAACGGAACAAATTCATTGCCATCACAGAGTTACTCGCTGGAATCACATTGTCGTTGATTTCCATCTTACGCGCAATCAAGGTGGTTGAATCGGCCGTAAAGTAGAACATTTTACTTGTGCTGTCTTGAAACACATCCAAGGTCACTTGATTGAGTTGACTTGCCAATTTCATCCATTCTTCATCAAAGGTCACTTGGTATAGTTGAATGAAGGCATCAATCACGTGCGCATAATCTTCCAAAAAGGCATCAATGTTCGAAACGCCTTTCTTGTAATTGCGCAACAATTTTCCATCTTCGGTCAACTGATGCTTCAACATCCAACGCGCATTTTTAATTGCCAAATGCAAAAATTCTTCTTCACCAAATGTACTATACGCCTGACACAATCCTTTCAAAGCCATCGCATTCCAAGAAGTCAAACTTTTGTCATCTGTGCCCGGACGAACGCGATGTTTGCGCTCATCTAGTAACTTTTGGTTAATTTCTGCGATTTTAGACTCTAATTCGTCCATTGACCAATTCATCTTTGTTGCAAACGCGCGATCACTTTCTGTACGCAAGGGAATGTATTTTTCTTCTTCCCAAAATCCACGTGCATTCAAATTGTAGAAATCTTTCACCCATGTAAAATCGTCACCTAAAACAGCTTTCATTTCTTCCGGTGTCCAACAATAGAACTTTCCTTCTTCACCCTCGCTGTCGGCATCCAACGCAGAATAAAACGCTCCTTCCGGTGTCATCATTTCACGTTGTAACCATTCCACAGTTTGAAATATAATGCGTTTATACAAGGGCTTTTGAAAGTGTTTGTAGGCTAAGGAATATAGATTCAATAATTGGCCGTTATCGTACAACATCTTTTCGAAATGCGGTACTTTCCACAGCATATCAACGGAATAGCGCGTGAAACCACCACCAACTTGGTCGTAGATTCCACCCATTGCCATTTTATCAAGTGTTAACTCAACGTGTTTCAACACTTTTTCATGCTCGTAGCGAACACCATATTCCAATAAAAATTCATAATTCGAAGGAAGTGGAAATTTTGGAGCACGCGCATCGCCGCCTTCCATGCTATCAAAACTGCGCGCCCAACGTACTACCAATTCATGCAAACGTTCCTCCGAAAAGGCTTCTACCTGCTTTGCTTCATCAATCAATTCACTTCGAATAATTCCTTCGTGTAAATTCTCCGCATATTCCAATGCTTTTTCGCGATCGTTTTGCCATGTATGTTCCAAGGAACGCAAAATATGCATCCATTGTTCTTTCGGGAAGTAGGTTCCACCGTAAATTGGCCGACCATCCGGAAGCGTGAAACAATTCAGTGGCCAACCACCTTTTTGCGTCATCAATTGAACCGCTGTCATGTAAACCTGATCCACATCTGGTCGTTCTTCACGATCCACTTTCACACTGATAAAAAACTTGTTCATCAACGCCGCCACTTCTTCATCTTCGAAACATTCGTGTTCCATCACGTGACACCAGTGACAAGCAGAATAGCCAACACTCACCAAAACCAATTTGTTTTCTTTTTGTGCCCGTTCAAACACATCGTCAGACCACGGAACCCAATTAACAGGGTTGTGCGCATGTTGCAATAAATACGGTGAAGTCTCTTTAATTAAAGCGTTGGTGAATTTTTCCATGGACTAAAAATAGGTGATTTCAAACTGATTGAATGCTAGAAATGTTACACGAAGAACACGTAAAAAGAGGAAATGTTCACTTAATCAAAGCCAATCTCCTCGGCTTTTTCCTTCTCAGATTGTTCTTTCCAGCCTTTCAGTGTATTCTTGATTTTCGAATCCTTTTTAGGTTTCTTCGTATCGATTGGATCTTCTTCTTTGATTGGTCCGAACTCAATTTTTAATTCTTCTTTTGGACCTGTTTTCTTTTGGTATTCATTCACCGAAGAATCTTTACCAAACAAGCCAAATTCCGATTTCAGTATTGATTTAACCGTCATTTTTTCAATCGCACGGTTTTCTTTCGCCTGATCGCGTTTCGAAGTTTTATCCCACACAATAATTGGATTATCAACAGTTCCTGTCATGCGCATGTAGACACGCATTCCTGTTCCATCGTCCAATTCTTCACCAAATTCTGTGATGCGACTTTTATCTTTCAAATCTCTAAAGCGGAAGGCAAAACGATAGTCAATTACATTGGTAAACGAATGCGTTCCTGCCATTTCCACATCCAACGCAGAGGTATGAATAATCATTGCTGGAATTTCTAATCGGCCATTTTGAATCGTAAAGGTATTTTCTAAGGTTTCAAACTTCAGATCCAACAATTTCTTTTCCAAGCCGGCAATGTTGTCTTTTCCAATGACCAATTTCGCAGAAGAAGTTTTCAAACTTTCCGTAATTGACTTAAAGGCATCCACATTCTTCAAGCGTCCATCGTCAATACGCATATAAACTTGCGATTTAATTCTTTCAGAAACGATTCCAGATCGCAAGTCAAATGGAGCGTCAAAATAAACACGTGCTTGAGCTTTACCGAAAATATTGTTCTCGTTGATCACATCTTGGTGGAAATTATCCCATTCTCTAAAGAGCGATTTGAATTGCACATTGGCCGTTTCAACTTGTGTTGTAATGTGGAAAATCTCTGGGCTTCTTTCTTCGATGGACAAATTCCCCGAAATATTGGCATCTGAATTTCTCAATGAGATAGAAGGAAAACTAACCTTTCGATTGAGATAATTCATCGTCCCAACCACGTTCTTAAATTCGTGCTTTTCGTATTTGATTTTTCCAACGTCAAGTGCAACTTTTCCATCGATGTTTTCAGGCAAAACAAACGCACGTTCGTCCTGGATCTTCTCCTCCTTGGAAGTTGTACCCAAATCCTCAACATCAATAAAATTACTCTTGATTTCAATGTCAGCATCCAATTTACCCGCACGTTTAATGTAGGAAATTAAGTTTCTGAACACACCATTAAATGCAAGATCTGACTTACCTACATTCAGGGTTACATTGTCTACTCCGGCTTCATCGTTGCGTAAATACATTGAGCCATTCATGTGACGGAAAAAGCGCTTATCTTCCAACAATTTTAAAGCAACATTGCGCATTTCAACAGAACCTTCACATTTGATTAACTCATAATCTGGCAACAGATTGGGTTGATTTTTCGTTTGCACATTGAAATCCGTTTCCAAGGCAACATTTCCTGTGACATCTTCTACATGCGGCAAATGAACCAACGAATGAAGAAAATCGAGGTTAATTACCCCATTCGCATTTCCTTTGTAATTCGGCTCCTTAAATTTTGTCAAGGTTAAATTCCCATTAAAAGGTCCACCAGGCGTTATAAATTTCATTTTTGTTAGCTTCAAATACTCTTCTTCTTCTCCGCCTTCATTACTATATTTTCCCTTGAGCTGAATGTTCTTCAACTTCAATTTCTTTGTTGGTTCAGTTAGACTTCCGTTTTCAATACCAAAATCGCAATTCACTGTAACTGGCGTTGTCGATTCAATCAAACCATTGATGAATAAATCCAAAAATACTTTCCCTGTACCCTCAAACTTTTTGATATCATCAACCTGCGAAACAGAGAAATTATTTGCAACATCCGCTAATTGAATATCTTTCGAATGTACTTCAAAATTCAAGTCTTTTGGTGTAACTTTTCCTTTCAAATTAAAAGGTAAATTGGCCAAATAAACAATCGCATCGGGAATTTCAAACACACCTGTTTCTTGATTGACCAAAATATTTAAATCTAACGCTGCTTCCTTATTCGAAATCAAGGTCACTTGTCCACTTTTCGCTTTCCGAACTTTCAAATTACTTTTCGCATGCAGGGTGAAAATGGACTCCGTAAAATTCCCTTCCAGATCCATCTGGTGCAAATTCGTTGAATAGTATTGGCTGGTCGCCTTATTCTTATAAGCAAAACGTAAATTTTCAAATGAAACATGCTCCAACTTCAATTCGAATTTCATAGACGTTGTATCTTCTGATGGTTTGAGAATATCGTAATTTACTTCCCCTTTCTGATTTACTTTCAGTTGCACAGTTCCAGGATCCACTTCAATCGCCTCAACGTGGTAATTTTCATTCCACAAATCAACTGGATTGAATTTTAAGCGAATGCGATCTGAATACAACAAGGTGTCTTTTGCACTTGCATTTGCATACGAATCGCGAATAAATACTTGATTGAAATCAACGGAAACATTTGGAAAGGTTGACCAAAACGTTAAATCCACTTCAGCCACCGTAACTTTTGCCTTTAAATGTTTGTTTACCTCAGAAACAACAATGCCGCAAATTTCATCCTTGAAAAAATACAAAACGCCACTAATGAGTAAGAAAATACCCAGAACAATTCCGAAGAACCATTTTGCAATTTTAATGAAGCGTTTTTTCATCCTAACATACAAAGTTAGATTCGATTGTTCCCTTTTTAACGTAGAAAATGTAAACTTATTAACCGGGAAATGTTACATGTTGGAACATGGAGCATTGAACATGGAGCATGGACTAAAACTCACACTAATTTTAGGAGTGGTAAAAAGCATTTTACAAGTACCTCAAAACACTTTAAAATGCTTATTCAGTTCCTTCAAGTTTAAATTTCTCTTAAATAGTGTAAAAATCACTTTAGTTCTTCGATGTTGCGTGTTCTTTGTGTTATCTTTGTTCTCTTAAAAATCATACAATGAGTTTACTTACTGTGGGCAGTGTTGCCTTTGATGCGATTGAAACACCATTTGGTAAAACCGATAAAATTATCGGTGGAGCTGGTACTTACATCGCTTTATCTTCGTCATTTTATACAAAAGACCAAAAAATCGTTGCGGTTGTGGGAGAAGATTTTCCACAAGAAATGTTGAACACGTTAGCTTCGAAAGGAGTTGACTTGGAAGGACTTCAGATCAAACAAGGAGAAAAAACTTTCTTCTGGTCTGGACGTTATCACAACGATATGAATTCACGCGATACGCTTGTAACAGAATTAAATGTGTTGGAACATTTCGATCCAATTATTCCAGCAAGTTATCAAGGTGTTGAGTATTTGATGTTGGGGAATTTAAGTCCACAGGTTCAAAGAAGTGTAATCGAACGTTTGGAAACACGTCCAAAGTTAATTGCAATGGACACAATGAATTTCTGGATGGAGATTGCCTTGGATGAATTAAAGAAAACAATGGCACTTGTTGATGTGTTAATCATCAATGATGAAGAAGCGCGTCAATTGTCTGGTGAATATTCATTGGTAAAAGCGTCGAAAGTGATTCGTGCGATGGGACCAAAATACTTGATCATCAAAAAAGGTGAACATGGTGCTTTGTTGTTCCACGGAGAAAATGTGTTCTTCGCACCTGCATTACCGTTGGAAGAAGTATTTGATCCAACAGGAGCTGGAGACACATTTGCTGGTGGATTCATGGGTTATATTGCTGCGACTGATGACGCGTCGTTTGACAATATGAAACGTGCAATCATCGCTGGTTCAGCCTTAGCATCATTCTGTGTTGAGAAATTTGGTACAGAGCGCTTGACTGACATTACACGTGAAGAAGTTGATGCACGAATTGAAGAGTTCGTTGCCTTGACAAATTTTGAAATGGTACAAACTGTAGGATAAATTCCTTATTTCTGGGTTATGGAAAACATTGCTTTAATTGAAGAATTAAAAACGTTAGCGCAAAACGAAGATGCATTAGCGGTAAATCGTGAAGTGAACGAATTGAAAGTACGTTTCGACGATTATATTTTAGAAGAAGAACGCAAGGATCAAGTGGCTGCTTTGGAAGCTCAAGTGAAAGGTGAAGAATATGAACCGAAGGACTTCAAACCATTGAAAGATGCATTCTTTGAATTGTATAACATTTACCGTGAGCGCCGCAAAGAACAAGTGGACGCGCGCAATGCCATAGAATCAGAAAACTTAAAACAAAAACGTAACTTGATCAATCGCATGAAAGATGTGATTGAAAAAGAAGAAAATATTGGAGCGGCCTTTACTGCCTACAAAGAAATCCATGAAGCTTGGAAAAAAGTAGGTGATATTGCACGCGACAAACGCGACGAAATTCAGCACGAATATTCACGTTTGTTGGAAGATTTCTTCTACAACATGAAGATTTACCGTGAATTGAAAGAGCACGATTTGAAACGCAACTACCAATTAAAATTGGATGTGATTACACAATTGGAAGCGTTGAAAAACACTGAATCGATTCGTGAAGTTGAAACAGCGTTAAAAACACTTCAAAATGAGTGGGAAGGAATTGGACCAGTTATCAATGATGAATGGGAAAACCTTAAAGCGAAGTACTGGGAAAATGTACGTTCAGTTTATGATCGCATCAATGCATTTTACGATGAACGTCGCTCTACCTTGCTTGAAAATTTAGCAAAGAAAAAAGAATTATTAGCTGAAGCTGCTGCGGTTGTTGCAACAAAAGCTGAAAATACAAGCACAAAAATGTGGGACGAAGCTACAGAACAATTGTTGGCTTTACAAGAAAAATGGAAAACCATTGGTTTCGGTCCACGCAAAGAAAACGAAGAAGTTTGGCAAGAATTCAGAGCACATTGTGATGAGTTTTTCGCTGCAAAAAAAGAGTTTTTTGGAACAATTCAAGAGAAGTTCAATAAAATTGCCGAAGCCAAACAACGCATTATTGACCAAGCAGTCGCATTGAAAGATTCAACTGAGTGGAAAACAACAGCAGAGAAATTGGTTCAATTGCAAAAACAATGGAAATCTGTTGGTCACGCTGGACAAAAATTAGAACAAAAATTATGGTCTGATTTCCGTGGAGCATGTGACGCGTTCTTCAATGCACGTACGAAACATTTCGAAGAGCAAGACAAGCAATTGGAAACGAATCTGCATGCAAAACAAACGATTATAGCTGCTATTGAAACGTATGTACTTCCAGCGGATAAAAAACAAGCTTTAGCTGATTTAAGAGAATTCACGAATTCATTCAATGCAGCAGGTAAAGTTCCAATGAAAGAAAAGGATGCTATTTACAATCAATACAAAACTGCGATTGATAAGCATTACGGACAATTGAAACTAGAAGGCGCTGAGAAAGAAAAAGTCATGTTTGAAGCACGTATGGAAACATTAGCTTCTTCACCTGATGCTAGTCGCGCATTCGCTCGAGAAAAAGCAGATATCCGTCAGCAAATAGATCATTTGAAAAACGATATTTTGCAATACGAAAACAACCTTGGTTTCTTTGCGAAATCGAAAGGAGCTGATGCTTTACGCAAAGAAGTGGAAAGTAAAATCAATGCTTCTAAAAACAAAATTGACGCGTTGATTCGTAAACTGAAGATGATTCCAAATGAATAAATTCATCAATGTAGTATTGTTATTTGTGTTGTTCCCGACCATGTTGATTACAATTTTGATCGGGTTCGACATTTCCATCGACATGTTTAAAATCAGAACGACAGGTGCAGCTTTGCCTTATCGTTTTGAGATTTTATTGGGATTGGGATTATTCATTTTAATCGTAAATGTTCGTCGCAGCATTCGCCGTTGGATGGGTATTCGCTTAGTGAACCAAACTGAAAAATTCAAATGGAATAAACCGATGAGTTTGGAACGCATTAAACGCGTGAGAACCTACAATTTCTTGGAAGGATTTGTCATGTTGTTCATTGCGGTAACACTTTACGTTGTTTCACCAGAAGCATGGATGCCTGCAATCGGTTTTGCTTTTTGCACCATCGATAACTTAATCTTTACAATCGTTGGTGTTCGCGGTAATCGATTTAGAGCTGGAATCACAAGTAAAGCAGTAATTACTGCCGATCGAGATGTAAACCTTGTTTACTTCAGTGGTTTACGTAAAGTAACCATTCATCAACAATCAATGTTCTTTGACTACATCAAGGATTTACAATTGTCTTTTCCGGTTGATTGTTTGAAAGAAGAACAGCGCGATGAGTTTTTCTCGGTTCTGGAAGGTCAACTCGACAAAGACAAAGTCTTCATCACCAAAAACAGATAATTCATTTTCTCTTTTTGGGAATTATTTCTCTTTTTGAGAATTCAAGTTTACAACAATTTCGTGCAAGCCTTGTTTTTCAAGGGTTTAAGTAATAGGAACGCTTTTCGCAGGTGCGCAGCAGTCAAAAGCTGTACCTATGCGAAAATTTGTATCACCGTTTCACTCTGACTTGGAACAATCTTCAGAAGGTACTTCTACCAGATTGAAGATTTCAGGAGGAAACAAGAAGGACGGCCTAGACCTATTTAAGCTCTTCGACAAGCTTAGCGACGGTATACTTGTAGCAGATAAAGAATTTCGTATTCTCTATCTCAATTCTTCATTTAAAGAGATTTTCAAACAACGTTTCAAGGTGAGACGTGAGCAAGAAAGTGTAATAGATCTAAGTAAGGATTTATTAGACACTGCTTCATTTGCGCAATTGTGCGAAGCTCTTTTAAAACATGAATACATCGAAATTGAAGATGTTTATTCGACGAAAGACTATCAAATTGATTTGTGTGTTGAACCAAATGAAACGAATGGTTATGTCTTTTCATTTATCAAACAAAAAAAGGTGGATGTTGCTCAACAGCAAGAGAATTTAAATCTCCCACCACTTCCGATTGTTCCTTTCGTTTTTGAATTGTTGCCAAAACGTCGTTTGAGGTTCAAACACATTGGTGAAAATTTCGAAAAAGTTGTACGTCCATTGAGAAGACAATTACTTGATGAACGTTTGTCTTACTTTTTATCGCGTATTCATCCAGAAGATTTAGGACGATTCCTGTCAGGGATGGAGAACGCACGCCGTCAAGGAACTATTTGGTCAGTTGAATTTCGATTTATGACCACTTCAGACACGATAAAATGGTTTCAGATAATAGCAGATAATTCATATGACTCCGGCGATACCAATTTATGGCATGGACATTTGGAAGATATTACATCACGTAAATTAAACGATATTCAAAAATCGGTTTTGGTCAATGAAACATTGGACTTTGAACGCGCGCGTTTTTCTATGGAATTACACGATGGTTTAGCTCAATACTTAGTTGCACTCAACTTATACTTAGGTCAAATTGAAGAAAACAAAGAAGTTGACCCAACAGTTTACGGTCATTGCAAACGCTTAATCAAAGATAGTTTGGACCAAACACGCATGTTGTGTTACAATCTTTCTCCACCAGAATTAAATAATGGCTGGCAGCAAGCAATTGAAGTATTATTCAGCAAAATGAATTCATTGTCGACGATTAAGTTCAATTTGACGATGACTAAAAAAATTGCAAAACAATTAGATACTGAAAAAACATACAATGTGTTCCGAATTATACAAGAGTTCATAAGCAATTCAATGAAACACGCGGAATGTTCAGAAATTAATTGTTCGATACGCACACGCCTTGGCAAAATTTACATTCTCGTTTCTGACAACGGAAAAGGATTTGATTCATCACTTATTCGTCAAGGATTCGGCTTAAATAACATGCAAAAACGGGCGAAAATATCCAATGTTAACCTAACAATTACAAGCGAACCTTTAAAAGGTACAACACTTAAATTAGAAATATAATGAAACAACCACTCACAAACATTTTTCAAAATAATTTGTTTAGTATAAATAATATCAATAATTTAAAGCTATAATTCACCACTATCATGAAAAACATCAAAGTTTTAATTGTTGAGGACGACCACTTTTTCACGCAGCTGATTTATTTTCAGTTGACCTCAAACAATTATTCTTCTAGCCATGTACAGCATGCTAGATCAATAATGGAAGTGGAAGAATTTTCAAAGTTTTTTGTTCCTGATGTCGTTTTACTAGATTTAAATATTGTTGACTCAAATGGAAAAGCAACATTTGAACGTGTAATCGAAATTTTTCCAAAATCTGCCATTATTATTTTATCTGGAATGGATGACCAAGAAATGGCCTTGGATATTGTGAAACACGGAGCTCAAGATTATATCTTAAAAAGTGACTTGAACAACAAAGTACTGCTTAAAACCATTGAATACAGTTTTGAGCGCAAGGATTTGTTGGATCGCATACAGAAATCGGAGAAACAATTTCGTGATGTTTTCGAGCAATCACCTTTACCGATGTTTTCAGTTGAAGGACCAAATTTGGTGATTAAATTGGTAAACAATGCAGCAAAAGAAATTTACGGATTTGAAAAACGCTTGTTGATAGGTAGAGAATTACAAAGCCTCAATTTTGACAAGAAAAAAACGATAAAAATTGACACGACTAAGCATTCGTTTACGCGCCACTTAATTCAAAAAACAGCTAACGATTGCCAACTTCATGTCGAAATTATTGGTAATAAACTTTCGAATAAAAAAGACTCTTTCATTTGTTTGATAATCGATCGAAGTGAAGAAATTGCATTTGAAGAACAGAAATACAAGGTAATCAACGAAGCGCAAGAAAGCGAGAAGAAGAAGATTGCAATGGAATTACATGATGGACTTGCTCAGAATTTGGTGCTTATGAGTTTGTGGTTCAACATGTTTAATTTCACAGATGAACAAAAGGAATTAGGTAAGAATTTTTCGGATATGATCAACAATTCAATCAAAGAATTGAAAGCAGTTTCATATTCCCTTTTGCCGCCAGAATTAGAAAAAGGATTCTTGTTAGCATTAGAAAATTTGGTGCACCGTGTCAATCAATTGAACAAAGTGTTTTTTAAGCTTACGGTTGAAGACGATATTGTTGAAGATGACTTCGGAATGACGGATAAATTCAATTTGTACCGCATTATTCAAGAGTTCGTCAACAATTCCTTGAAACACTCGCAAGCACAAGAAATGGAAATTATTGTGTCACGCCAGGATGACAAAGTATGTGTTCTCGTGAAAGACAACGGCGTAGGTTTTGATAAAAACGAAGCGAAAAAAGGCCTTGGAATTCAAAATTTAGAACACCGTATTAAATTGGGTAGATTATTGGGAGAACTTGACAGTAAACAGGGACAAGGAACAGAATTAAAGCTGATAATGGAACAGGTTAAGCAAAATTAACCAGAAGACAATTGCTTTTTTGTACCTAGTTAACTAATTTGCTTGAAAGAATGAACGGAATATTTCCTGTTCGTTTATTTTGATTATTTTGAATGGAACACAACGAATCAACATTGATTGACATCCTTCGTGATTTATGCCAAAGTTTGTATCCGTACAATGTGGTTACGAACAATGAAGGAAAAATCCTTGCGATTGGTTCAAATTATCCAAACCATTTTCTTCACCAAAATATTGTTGACTTCTTTTCAAATGAGCACAAGTCTAAGAACTTTGCCTCGTTTGTGGTGTTTAACAGTTTAACCATTGAACTGAATGATCAAACAGTCGAATTAACAGGTCAGATTAAACATTATCTAGCTGATAACATTTATTACTTCAATCTTTCAAAGGTAGCAGATGAAGATGTAAAACAGTTGAAATTTGAATTAAGAAAAGAAACTGCTATTCGAAAAGAAGTTGAATTTCAAAAAGAATTCTTCACATCGGTCCTCGAAAATATTCCTTCCGATATTGCTGTTTTTGATCCTGAACATCGCTATTTGTTCGTGAATAAACACGGGATAAAAAATCCGGAAATTCGCAATTTTATGTTCGGTAAAACCGATTATGACTACTGCAAATTACGCAATCTGGATACAAAGATGGCCGATGAGCGCAGAGCGGTTTTTAACCAAATTGTAGAATCAAAAAATTCGCTCGAGTGGGAAGACAACTATGTCCTACCGAATGGAGATACTCAAACGGTTTTCAGAAAAATGTCTCCGAGCTACGACGAACACGGTGAATTAAACTATGTCATAGGTTACGGTATAGACGTTACCCCCATAAAAAAAGCTGAAATACAAGCCAAACGAAGTGAGGAACATGTACAAGAAGTAAATGCACAATTGCGCTTACTTGAAAGCTTCTTAAATCATTCGACCGATGCATTACAAGTAAGTAATGTGAAAGGACAGTTAATTTATATCAATGAATCTGCATCCAAAAGATTAGGAATTCCACAATCGGAAATTCAGAAATACACCATTTTTGACTTTGAATCTGTTTTCAAAACTGAGCAAGATTGGGATGATCATATTGCAGAAATTAAAGAAAAAGAAATTTTAATCCTTGAGGGTCGGAATGTCAATCAAGTCACACGTCAAATTATTCCTGTTGAAGTCAGTGTTCGCTTTCAAGAAATCGATGGCGAAGGTTATGTGATTGCATCTTCTCGTGATATTTCAGAACGAAAAGAAGCTGAGCGACAACTGAACGACAAGAATCGTTACCTTCAACAAATTACAAATGCTATCAATGCAAGTTCATTGGTTTCCTTTACGGATGTCAATGGCATCATCACATTGGTGAATGAACAATTTTGTAAAATCTCACAATACAGTGAAGAAGAATTGTTGGGTAAAACACATAAAATTGTTGCGTCAAATCACCATTCAAAAGAATTCTGGAAAGACGCCTGGGACACAATTTTAGCAAAGAAAACCTGGAGCGCAGATGTTAAGAACAAGGCAAAAGATGGCTCACATTATTGGGTAAAAACAATTATTTATCCAATTTTGAATGCTGCAGATGAAATTGAATCATTCCTTTCAATTCGCCAAAACATTACAGCGGCAAAAAACAATGAACTACAGTTGGAAAATCAAGTTGAGTTGCAAAACCTCATCATGAATATTGCAACCCAATTTATTAATTCACCGTTTGAAAGTTTGGATTATTCGATTAACCAATCATTAAAAGATATTGGGCAATTTGTTAATGCCGATCGTTCCTACATTTTTGATTATAATACCGCAAAACGAACAAGTTCGAATTTATACGAATGGTGCAGAGAAGGGATAACACCTCAAATTGAAAACCTTCAAGATGTTTCTTTCGAAGATATGCCTTTGTGGGTTGAGAAGCATTTCGCAGGTGAACCAATGGATATTCCATCTGTTGATGAATTGCCTAAGGAGAAATTACGTGAGCTCCTGGAAATCCAAGATATAAAAAGTTTACTTGCTCTTCCTTTGATGAAAGAAGGACATTGCATTGGGTTCATTGGATTCGATTCTGTAAACAACCACTATACCTACACAGAGCGCGATAAGAAAATTTTGACATTATTTGCTGAAATGCTAGTAAACGTAACAATTCGAAGAGAAAATTTAGAGGAAATTGAACGTTCTAAAGAGCAAATTCGTCAGATTAATTTAAATCTCGAAAAAGAAGTTATTGAAAAAACCTTAAAAAATGCTGAATTATCGCGTTTGTTGACAGACCAGGAGAAGTTAGCGATGATTGGGGAAATCTCTGCTGGAATTGCTCATGATTTAAACACGCCGCTTGGATCCATTAAAGTTGGAGCAGAAAGCATTCGATATACACTCGAAAGCTTGTTCAAATCGATTATGGAAAAATGTACAATTGAACAATTGCATTTTGCGTGTAACCGTGCTGTAGAAAATAATATTGAACTGTTTATTGGAGGAATTCAGTCGCGCAGAGAAGCTGCCGCTTTTGAAGAGTACATTCGCACCAATTTCCCTGAAATTTCAGTAGATATTCCAACACTTGCCAACAATCTTGTTAAGGCACGCATTTCCATTGATGAAAAGGACGTCATTAATCATATTCTTCAGACTTCAAATCCGTTTGACTATTTAAATTTGATTTATCACATTCAAACAACAAGAACTTTTATTGATACGATATTGATTGCAAGTGACAAAGCAAGTCAGGTGGTCAAAAACCTGCGTACATTCGTTCGTTTTGATCAAAATTCACTGAAAGGACCAGTCAATTTGAAACACAATATTTCAACGGTTTTAAATGTATTTAACTACGAGATAAATTCGAAAGTTGACTTGCATTTCAACATTGACCCAATGATTGTAATTGAAGGCTTCGAAATTAAATTGTATCAACTTTGGTCCAACCTCATTAAAAACGCAATTGAAGCGATTCAAGGATACGGTAAATTAATCATTGAATCTTTAGAAACAGATAAAACTTATGAGATTTCTATTGAAAATGATGGAGATGTAATTCCTCAAGATGTATTGGAGAATATGTTTACCAAATTTTATACGACCAAATCAAAATCAAATGGTACTGGTTTGGGGTTAAGCATTGTACAAAATGTAGTAGAAGAACATCATGCGAAAATTCAAGTTACCTCTGTTCCAAACTCAACTCGCTTTACAGTAACTTTTTACAAATAAATTACACAGGATTGATATACAATTGTTTGATTCATCACAAACCTAAAATATTTTAGAATTTGTAATTTTTTTCAGTTACTTTTGTACCATGGATAATTTAAAATATGCGGTTGTTTGTGTAGATGATGATCCGTTCATCCTGCAAATGCTTTCGTTTCAACTGAATAAGATCATTGAGCCGAAAACAACGCTTTTGGAATGTTATTCAGATCCAACGATTGTTTTAGAAAATTTGAATGAATTATTAAGTAATCAGATTGAGATTCTAATTATCGTTGTTGATTATCAGATGCCTAAATTGAATGGTGCTGAGTTGATTCGTTCAATCAAAGAAAAATATCCGCACATCAAGTGTGTTATGCTTTCTGGACAAGCAAATGATGTTATTGTTCAAGAATTAAGTGAAGAAAAGCACTTGGAACAATTCATTTCAAAACCATGGGATGAAGAAAAGCTTTATCAGGTAGTTAGACCTATTTTGGAAAGCGTAGCTTAATTCATTAAATTTCACCAATTTCCTTACACAAGTAAGTTTGACCTCCAGTAATCGTTTTTACTGCTTCTTTAATTTCTGAAATCGGAGAATTTTTAGTTACAAAGCCCTTTGCTCCTATTGCGAAAGCTCGCTGAATATATGAAGGATCCGTATGAATAGTTAACATCATAATATTGATCGAAGGATTCACTTTAATCACTTCTTCAGTAATATCTAAACCACTCATTGCTCCTGGTAAATTCACATCCATGAAAACAATATCTGGTTGGATTTCCAAAATACCTTCTTTAACACCCTCTGCGTGATGAAAAACATGAACTTCATTAAAGCCCAAATCTTTGAGAAGTGTTTCCCAAATGGTGGCAATTAATTTGAAATCCTCTACGACAACAGCTTTCATTGTATTCATTTCATTTCCAATAAAGTAGATAAAAATATCCCTTACGGAGAGTGATGTTCAAATTTATTCATTAAATAGCTTCAAAACAAGCAATTTAAGAGAAAATAAAAATATTTTTTAAACAATTTAGTATCCTTAGGAATTCAAGAATTTTTGCCAAACATTTTTATAAATTTTAGATTAAAAAGGCACAGAATGAACTGTGCCTTTAACCCGAAACCACCTAACTATTGCTTATTGCGCAGGCAATATTATTGCCTACAGTACAAAGTAACGGTGGATTAATCAACCCATTTAGAAATTTCAAGAATTAGAATGGTATATACTTTATACACACTAGAAGCAACTACGTAAAACTACGTAGTTTAATTCGAAATCATTTATTTTTTAAAGGTTACAAAGCGAATTTCTTCTTTCAAATTGTTCTGCGCATCTGCCAATTTAAAGATTGGAATGTAACGACCACCTCCTAATTCAGCAGCTGCTTTCATTTCATCCTCATCCATTGGTTTGTTCTTAATTCCCACAACTGACATTTGAATTCCTTTCCGTTTGTATTTCTTGATAAACTTCTTGTAATCGTCCGAACTGCGATTAAATGCACCATCAGTGATTACAATGATTTGATTCACACCATCATCCAAATAACCTTTTAAACACTGTTTATACCCTAATTTTATCCCAGCTCCACCCGCAGTCAATCCAGATGCTTTCAAATCTTCAACTTGTTTATTGATTTTCTCTTTGTCTGCACCAGATGTTGGAGGTAACAATACCATCGCGTCGGTCGCATAGGTTACAATTCCCATTTTGTCTTGAGGTCGCAACATTTGTGTCAATTGAAACAACGAAAATTTCATCAATTCAATTTTATCTACCTGTTTCATCGATGCAGAAATATCAAGTACAAAAACGACATTGATCGGTTTAAAATACTCTTCCGAAAAATTTGACTTATCTAATTCCGCTAATTCAACTGGAATCGAATTGTTTTCAACAATGGTAGTCGGTTCTTCTTTCAATTGATTCTCCAAGTTCTGCTCAACCTCTTCAACAACGACCAACTCAATCACCGTATCCTTTTGCGCCAATTCTGGCTCTACTGGTTCTGGAAGTGGAATTTCAATAACTGGAGCCTTCACCAATTCTAAAATGACGTAATTTCGTTGAAAATTGACATACGAACCAAGTTCTGCTGGTAAATATCCATCATGTGTTGCATAGAAATAGCTTAAACCCAAGGTTGCTTCCTTTTTGATTTTACCATTTTTATCGGTTGCATTCGCCCAAATCGGTTGACCATTTTGGATCATTGTCACTTCCGAACTCATCAATGGTTTTCGCGTTTCTTTATCAACGGTCACAACTGTTAGGTCAAATTTGTTTGCTTTTCCACTTGGACGCGAAGAAAAATCAGGACACGCTGTAAACGCACTTAGATTGTCTTGTGGGAGTTCCGTTATGTTTCCCGTTAATTTAATAGTTGTAGCTTCATTCTTATCACTTGTAAAGATTTGCACTTCGTAATTAAATCTTCCTTTTGCTTTTGGATTCACTTGTAAACGAACGACTATAGAGCTATCAGGCTCGATGAATTGACCGTTCACGATATAAACTACATCGTAAGGTTTTTTAACGCTTAACAAGTATTCTTTTTTCGTTCCTAGGTTTTTAACGACAATGTCTACAAAATGATCGTCATAAGGCTCTAAATCACCAAAA
Organism: Crocinitomicaceae bacterium; assembly: GCA_023262855.1. GTDB lineage: Bacteria > Bacteroidota > Bacteroidia > Flavobacteriales_D > Crocinitomicaceae > M0103. Next base: position 67,431 of record JALQYQ010000035.1, on the reverse strand, counting down.
TCGTGCTTCGTCGTCTCGAATTGAACTTGCGAACCCGCATTGAATCCTAAAAATGCAATTAAAAAGATAAGGAGTGTTTTCATGAGGTCAAATATATCAAAAAACGAAGTGTAATAGAATGGTTACGTAAGGCCATAAAAAAAGCCCCGAGTGATCGGGGCTTTTTACTAGTTTTATCTTGAATTAATGCTTGCAGGCACCATCACATTTCTTTTTGTCCGTGCATTTAGAAGCATCTTTACATGCTTTTTTATCAGCACAACAAGCTCCTTCTTTTTCGCATTTTCCACCACCGATGAATTTTCCATCTTTTCCGTAGTGTGCTAAACACATTTCTTTTTCTTCAGCTGAACAACCTAAAGAGTCACACATCTTAGCACATTCGTCTTTCGACATTGTTGCGCATTTTGACATGTCACATTTTCCAATCATTGTTTCGCCATTTTTATGCGCTTCGCATGTTGCTCCACCATGGTGACAATCTTTCATGTCTTTGTGACATTCCATTTTACCATGACATTGCTCCATTCCACATCCTTCTTTACCTGCTTTATCAGTACCGTGACCATTTCCTAAGATTGGAGCGATAACCAAACCAATTAAACATGTTAATTTAATCAAGATGTTCATTGAAGGACCAGACGTATCTTTGAAAGGATCTCCAACTGTATCTCCAGTTACTGCAGCTTTGTGAGCATCTGAACCTTTGTACGTCATTTCACCGTTAATTTCAACTCCTGCTTCGAATGATTTTTTAGCGTTATCCCAAGCACCACCAGCGTTGTTTTGGAACACTGCCCAAAGAACACCTGATACTGTTACACCAGCCATATAACCACCTAACATCTCAGCGATCAATTGATTGTCTGTACTGTAAACTAATTTACCTAACAAAACAATTGCAATTGGGAAACCAATCGTTAAAATTCCTGGCAACATCATTTCACGTAACGCTGCTTTCGTTGAAATCTCCACACATTTACCGTATTCTGGTTTACCAGTTCCTTCCATAATTCCTGGAATTTCTTTGAACTGACGACGAACTTCGTATACCATGTCCATTGCAGCTTTACCAACAGAGTTCATTGCTAATGCAGAGAATACAACTGGAATCATACCACCAACAAACAACATTGCTAATACTGGCGCTTTAAAGATGTTAATTCCATCAATACCTGTAAATGTTACATAAGCAGCAAACAAAGCCAAAGATGTCAAGGCAGCAGAAGCGATTGCAAATCCTTTACCCGTTGCAGCAGTTGTGTTACCAACTGAATCCAAAATGTCTGTACGTGTACGAACTTCTTTTGGTAATTCACTCATTTCAGCAATACCACCTGCATTATCAGAAATCGGTCCGAAAGCATCAATTGCTAATTGCATTGCAGTTGTAGCCATCATTGCAGAAGCAGCCAAGGCAACACCGTAGAAACCAGCTAATGCGTAAGATCCCCAGATTGCACCAGCGAACAAAATAACTGTTGGGAATGTAGAAATCATACCAGTTGCTAAACCAGCGATTACGTTAGTACCAGCACCCGTTGAAGATTTTTGAACGATTTTCAAAACTGGTTTAGTACCCAATCCTGTGTAGTATTCAGTAACAGATGAAATAGCACCACCAACGATTAAACCGATAATCGTAGCGTAGAATACGCGCATTGATGAAATATCCTTTGCCTCTTCACCGAAGAAGTTCATTTTCATTGAATCTGGCAACATGAATTTCACCAACACGAAACAAGAAATAGCTGTTAATATGATAGATACCCAGTTACCGATGTTCAACGCTTTTTGTACTTGCGCTTCTTTAGCATCATTACTAGAAATTTTCACCAACATTGTTCCAACGATAGAGAACAAAATTCCGAAACCTGCAATTGCCATTGGCAACAAGATTGGTCCGATTCCATTGAAAATATCAGCAATAGCACCCCCATTGTCTTTAATCACATAGTTACCAAGAACCATTGCCGCTAAAACTGTTGCAACGTAAGAACCGAATAAATCCGCCCCCATACCTGCAACGTCACCTACGTTATCTCCAACGTTATCTGCAATAGTTGCAGGATTACGTGGATCATCTTCTGGAATTCCAGCTTCAACTTTACCAACTAAGTCAGCACCAACGTCAGCAGCTTTTGTATAAATACCACCACCAACACGCGCAAACAATGCAATTGACTCAGCTCCCAATGAGAATCCAGCCAAAGTTTCAAGTACAATTGTCATATCTTCTGTTGAAGTCCATTGACCTTTCATGAAGATTTGGAAGAAGATGATGAAGAATGCTGTTAAACCTAAAACTGCTAAACCAGCAACTCCTAATCCCATTACAGTTCCACCGCCGAAAGATACTTTCAATGCTTGTGGCAAACTTGTACGAGCAGCTTGCGTTGTTCTAACATTTGTTTTAGTTGCAATTTTCATCCCCATGTTTCCAGCCAATGCTGAAAAGAATGCTCCGAAAATAAATGCAACTACAATTAAGATGTGCGTAGTTGGTACGATAAACGAAATACCAGCTAAAACAGCACTCGCTCCAACAACGAAAATTGCTAATAAGCGATACTCAGCTTTCAAAAATGCAAGCGCTCCTTCATAGATGTAATCTGAAATTTCTTTCATTTTTCCATCACCTGCGTCTTGTTTTAAAACCCAAGATCTTTTAATCCACATAAAAAGTAGACCAATTATTGCCATTACTATTGGCACATAAATCATCATTGACCCCATAAAAGTTAAATTTTTGTATTGTTTTTAGTCGCGCCAAAAGTAGAAGATTTAACACACTTCTGCAAATTTGAACACGAATTTGTAATTGGCCTATCCTACGGAACTTACTCACATAAGTTACACAACTACAATCATTTCAATACTAAACCGTTTTATGTTTCAACAATATCCCAAACGATAAATGCTTAAAATGCTTGCTTTACCTTGTTTTTTAAGGTATTAATATCCATTCCGCCACTTTGACGCCAGACAATTTCACCTTTTTTGAAGAGAATAAAAGTTGGCACGCCTCTAATTTTGAATTTGTCGGCTACATCTGGATTTTTGTCTACATCTATTTTCAAAACGCGTACTTGCGATCCCATTTCATCTTTTAATCGATCTAAAACAGGATGCATCATTTTACAAGGTCCGCACCAAGTGGCATAAAAATCAACCAACGTTGGTGTTTCTGATTTAACGATATCGCTGAATTTTCCCATTTTCTATTTTTTTGACAAAGATAATACGGTGGTAGAATTAAAACTGTAACAAACGTTTCACTCAGCTAATTTAAAAACTGTTTTTCACCAAAAAATAAAAGAAGCTTTCGACCAAATGATTTCTAGCTATCTTTGTGCCGTGAGACTGTTAAAATCGACCGGTAGTTCTATCATTAAATTACTCATTTTTTGGGTTATCATTTTTGATATTGAACGGATTCTGTTTTCAATTCATAATTGGAGTAAATTCTCTGACATTGGCTTTGGTGAATGGTTGTTGGCTTTCGTCTATTCCTTAAGACTTGATTTGGCAACGGGTGCACTTCTTAGTCTGTTACCAATCGTATTTCTAGTTTTCTATTTTGTTTATCCGAACAAATGGTTCAAACGCTCTTTTTATTGGGTTGTTTTTATTGAATTTTTGTTGTGTGCCATGATTCACGGAGGCGAAATCAATGCTTATCCAGAATGGAATACAAAACTGACAACGCGCGTATTTACACATTTATTAAATCCTGATGAAGTCGTCCGAACTGCTGATTACGGCATGACAATTTGGTTCATCGTTTATGCTTCGATTGAAGTCTTTTTGAGTTATAAACTCATGCGATGGATGTTCAAATTCAGCGAAATATACCAATCTTTTTCATGGATCGTTCGCCTTCCTATTGCAATCGTTACCTTGGCTATTTCGGTTGTTGGATTTATCATTATTGGACGAGGTGGTTTACAACCAATTCCAATCAATTACGATTCTGCTTATTACACCAAAGGATATGTTCCCAATGACCTTTCCGTAAATTCAGTTTACTTTTTCGCAAAGAGTTTTTTGCAGTACAACCGAAGTGAAATTGGTGCTTCTTTCCCAGTAATAGCAGAAAAAGAAGCAAAACAAGCTCTGGACGATTTCTACACATATCCATTGGAACATGAACGCAAGATTTTCACAACAGATCGACCAAACATTGTGTTCATCATCATGGAAAGTTGGACAGCGAATGCTATTAGTTCAATCTCAGGTCAACCAGGAGCTACACCCTATTTTGATCGATTAGCAAGAAAAGGACTTTTGTTTACAAACATTTACGCAACTGGAGGAACATCAGAAATTGGAAATTCAAGTATTTTCAGTGGTTACCCAGCATTGCCTGAGATTTCTATCTCGATGCAACCTGACAAACACCGTAAAATTCCCTCGTTCAATCAAGATTTAAAAAAATGGGGATATACCTCACATTATATTTTCAGTGGAGATTTAAAATACGGTAATATCGGAAGCTTTTTTACGGATCATGGATTTGACGTTGTTGAAGACGAAAATGATTTCCCCAGTAATTTACAACGCGGAAAATTGAATTATTACGATGAAGATTTATACGACTTGCTGATTCAAAAAATCAATAAAACAAAAGGTCCGTTCATGCATTGCGCTTTCACAGGAAGTACTCACTCTCCTTATGATTATCCTGACAGAGGAACTCAAAAATGGAAAGGTCCAGAAGCAGATTTCATGAATTCGTTGTTTTATGCAGACAAATGTTTGGATGATTTCATGGCGAAATGTAAAAAACAGAAATGGTACAAAAACACCATATTCGTAATGGTTGCCGACCACGGACACGCTTCACCTGCTGTAACGGACCCAAATCTAGGCGCCTATTTCCATGTTCCATTGTTAATTTTTGGTGAACCTTTGAAAAAAGAATACCGCGGAGAAACCATCGAAACCTTAGGTTCGCAAGCTGATATTGTTCGAACCCTTCTTTACCAAATGGGAGGTGATTACAAACGATATACTTGGTCAAAAGATTTGCTGAACCCAAATTGTCCTCAATTCGCTTTGCACACTATCAATAGAGGATTTGGGTGGATTACAGACAAAGGAAATTTCAGTTATCACATGGATGGCAAGAATTATCCAGATCAAACATTTAGCAAAAAAGCACTAAAACAAGAGGAGAAACGTTGTCACTCGTTTATGTCTCTGATTTATAAAGAATATAAGAACCTCTAATATGATGCAAACAGATCGTTTTCAATCGTATAAACTTATCCTATTTGTCGCGCTTTTTGTGCGCTTAATCGCGACAATTTTCTCACAAGGTTATGGTATGCACGATGATCACTACCTCATCATTGAAGCATCTGCCTCTTGGGTTGACGGTTATGATTACAACCATTGGTTGCCTTGGACGAAAGGAAGCTTGGGAACACCTGAAGGACACAGTTTCACCTACGTTGGTTTAAACTATTTGTATTTCGCATTCATGAAATTTATTGGGGTTGTTGATCCAAAAATTTTAATGCTTATCAATCGATTGCTTCATGCCTTAGCTTCAATGATTGTGGTTATTTACGGAATCAAAATCACTGAAAAATTATCCAACAAAGAAACAGCAACGAAAGTTGGTTGGATTTTAGCGTTGTTATGGATCATGCCTTTCATTTCAGTTCGAAATTTAGTAGAAGTGGCAGCGCTACCTTTCTTAGTATATGGAGTTTGGTTGTTGATCAAAAATGAAAAATTACTCAATTTCTTATTGTCTGGATTGTTCATTGGAATGGCAGTTTCCTTCAGATACCAAATTGGAGTGTTTGCATTGGGAATAGCCGGCTACTTCTTTTTTAAACGACAATTCAATCCATTCTTACTTTTTTCGGCAGGTGTTTTAATCATTTTTGGACTAACTCAAGGAATGGTAGATTATTTCATTTGGGGTTATCCATTCGCAGAATTCATTGGATATGTGACATATAACATGAAAGAAGGAACGACCTATTTACCAAACCATAATTACTTCATGTATTTCCTAGTACTTACGGGTTCTTTATTCGTTCCATTAGGCTTAATTGTAATAGCTGGATTTTTCAAAAGTTATAAAAAATATGCTCTGCTTTTTATACCAACAATTGCATTTATCCTTTTCCACACGTTTTATCCAAATCGCCAAGAACGTTTCGTATTATCGGTACTTCCTTTCTTTATTATTCTTGGGGTTATGGGGTATCAACTTTTTAAAGAAAGCAAACGACGTGATAAAATTTGGAAACTATCAATCATCGCTTTTTGGATTTTGAATATTCCATTTTTGTTTTTCGCAACTACGATGTATTCCAAAAAGTCGCGTGTAGAAGCAATGTATCATTTGTATGATAAACATTTAGACAATGAAGCAATTTTACTCGAAGGATCTGCTGGGCAACGAACTTCAATGATGCCAAAATTCTATGCAAAGAGTTGGTATTGTTCTTTTGTTGAAAGAACGGATTCAAGTCAGCATTTACTTGTTAATCCGATTAGTAATTTTGATTATATATTCTTCTTCGACGAAAAAGACTTATCCAAACGCATTAAACAGTACAAATCGATTTATCCTAATATGACTTTGGAGACAAAATGTTATCCTAGTTTAGTTGACAAGCTATTGCGTGACTTGAATCCAAGAAATGCAAATGAGTACATTGAGGTTTGGAAAACGAATAGGACTGGAAGGTAGAAATTAGAGTTAGAAATAGAAGATAGTGTTATCGTAATGAAAGTTTTATTGGTTCGTTTTAGTTCAATAGGTGATATCGTTTTAACGACACCGGTTGTTCGTGCACTAAAAAATCAATTGAATTGTGAAGTTCATTTCATTACTAAAAAACCGTTTAAAGGGATTTTGGAGAACAACCCGAACATTGATAAACTATTTACCATTGAAAAATCAATCAATGAAGTTATTTCAGATTTAAAAGCTGAAAAATATGATTGCATAATCGATTTGCACAAGAATGTTCGAACATTGGCTTTAAAACGAAAGCTGAGTTGTAAATCCTACTCTTTTCCAAAACTGAACATTGAAAAATGGCTCTTAGTCAATTTTAAAAGGAACGCGATGCCGAACATTCACATCGTTGAGCGCTATTTCGAAACTGTTAAACCGCTTGGTGTTAAAAATGACCATTTACCATGCGACTATTTTATTGATTCGAAAGATGAAATTAATGCCACCCAATCATTTGGACTTGCACCAAAATCTTATGTTGCAATTGCAATCGGAGCGCAATTTGCAACGAAACGAATGCCATTCAACAAGCTGAATGAGATTATTGGTAAAATTCAAAAACCGATAGTATTAGTCGGTGGACCAACTGATAAAAATTTGGCACAAGAACTTGTCGCTACGAATCCAGAACTTCCAATTTTTTCAGCTTGCGGAAACTTTACCTTATCCCAATCGGCGAGCATTGTGAAACAAGCAAGTGTTCTTTTAACAAATGATACTGGAATGATGCATATTGCCTCTTGCTTTTCAATACCAACCGTTAGTGTTTGGGGGAATACCGTCCCTGAATTGGGTATGTATCCTTACTTTCCAAAATCAAATGAAAATTTCTCCATCCACGAAGTGAAAGGTTTAAAGTGCCGACCATGCTCTAAAATTGGCTATAAAGAATGTCCTAAAAAGCACTTTGATTGTATGCATTTACAAGATACTTCTGCAATTGCAAAGGATGTAAATCGACGCTCGTAATTATTCTTCCAAGAACAATTTTTTCAATTCAGACGCTTCACTTGGTTTCATTTTTCCTGCCAAAATCAAACTCAATTGTTTTCTGCGCAAGGCTCCTTCGAAACGTGCTTTTTCTTCCTCTGTTTCTGGAATCAATTCTGGGACTTGAATAGGCCCACCGTTTTGGTCAACAGCAACAAACGTGTAAATAGCTTCATTACATTTTTCGCGTTTTCCAGTAACATGATCTTCAACGAAAACATCAACAAACACCTCCATCGATGAACTAAACGCACGTGAAACTTTCGCTTCCAATGTTACGATTGAACCATGATTGATCGGTTTTTGAAAGGCTACATTGTTTACAGAAGCCGTTACCACAACTCGCTTTGAGTGGCGATGAGCAGAAACGCTCGCAATCACATCCATCCATGCCAACAACTGTCCACCAAATAGATTTCCAAGTGTGTTTGTGTCATTTGGTAGTACAACTTTTGTAGTAATAGATAAGGTTTCAGCTGCTCTTCTTGATTTCATGCGTTTTTTTGGTAAAATTACGATTAACAGAAACAATACTCCCTATTTCTCCAATGAAATTTATAACTTTTTGGGAAATTCGTAGAGAGTGGAATAATTTATTGAATTTCTAATGCCAATCATTATCTTTACAAACGATTAGATGAAAATTATGGAAAAACTTATCACCGCATTTCCTCAGAACATGTTAGATGCTCTTGCAATCGCTGAGGCACACAGTTTCAAACAACCAAAAGCTGACATTCATAATATTGTGATTTGTGGAATGGGAGGCTCAGGAATTGGAGGAAAAATTGTCTCTCAATGGGTACAAAAAGAAGCGAAAATTCCAGTGTTGTTATTACAAGATTATGATTTACCAAATTTTGTGAACGAACATTCGTTAGTTATTGGTTCATCTTACTCAGGAAACACCGAGGAGACATTAGCAGGTGTGAAGGAAGCAAAAGAAAGAGGCGCACATATTATTGGCATTACTTCTGGTGGAGAAATGCATTCATTTTGTTTGGAAAACAATTATGATGTTGTGATTGTACCTGGTGGTAATCCGCCACGTTCGGCAACTGCTTTTTCAATTGTTCAATTGATCAATATTTTTGTGCAATTGGGAATAATAGGAGCATCAAATTTAGCTGAAATTCGTAATTCATATGATTTACTAATCAATGAATCAGCATCTATTCATACTCTAGGTAAAGAAGTAGCTAATTTCTTGTTTGGAAAGGTTGGTGTTATCTATGCAAGTCCGCAATACGAAGCTGTTGCAATACGTGCACGTCAACAATTCAACGAAAATTCAAAATATTTATCATGGCATCATACCATTCCTGAAATGAACCACAATGAATTAGTTGGTTGGGGCGGTGGTGACGATCGTTTTAAAGTTTTGATGTTGCATACAAACGATATGAATCCGCGCAATCAAAAGCGTTATGATATCACGAAAGAAATCATTTCGAAAAAGGCTGCAGGAATCATGGAAATTGAAGCAATCGGAAACACACAAATTGAAAAATCCTTCTATTTTATTCATCTTGTAGATTGGGCTTCTTATTATTTGTGCGATTTAAACAAAGCTGACATCATGGATATCAAGGTAATAGATTTCCTAAAAGACGAACTTTCTAAATTCTAATAATGCTTCCTGAAGTACACTTTCGTGATCTTGGTCTTATTGATTATAAAGAAGCTTGGGATTTACAGGAAGTATTATTCAATGAAGCAATTCAAAAAAAAATTAGGATTCGTAATGGCGAAGAAGATTTAAAAACGGAAAATCACCTTCTCTTTTGCGAGCATCCTCACGTTTATACCTTAGGTAAAAGTGGAAGTGAAAGTAATTTATTACTGAACGAAACTGAACTAGCTGAAAACGATGCTACGTATTACAAGATCAATCGCGGTGGCGATATTACCTATCATGGTCCTGGCCAATTGGTAGCTTATCCAATCTTTGATTTGGACTATTTCTTTACCGATATCCACAAATACATGCGATATTTGGAGGAAGCTGTCATTTTAACTTTAGCACATTTCGGAATTATTGGAGGACGCGTCGACGGTCTAACTGGTGTTTGGATTGAAGGTGATACTCCTCGGGCACGAAAAATCTGTGCGATGGGCGTAAAAAGTTCACGTTGGGTAACAATGCATGGTATAGGATTTAACGTAAATTCAGATTTATCCTATTTTTCTCACATTATTCCTTGTGGAATTGATGACAAAGCCGTAACTTCCATGCAACAAGAGTTGGGATATGCGCTTTCTATGGCTGAAGTTTCAACTATCTTGAAACAAAAGTTAGCTGATCAATTCCACTACGCGTATGTCGAAAAAACCGAATAATATCGCCCGAAAAATAAAAAAAGCCCTTCGTTTTTTCTTTTTCTTCATTCTCGGATTATTGATCCTAGTGAATTTGTTTATAGTACTTTCTGGTCGTTTTTATATCTATAAAGGTATTCGTCACACTTATTTCGAAGGAAGAATTGGTCCGAGCATTTATGATTTAACCATTTTTCCATATAGCACCATCGAAAAAGCTGATACAACTCAAGAATGGAAAAAAGCGAAACCGTTCAATTTGTATAAAATGGCTTCGAAGGATCAGCAATTTTTAAACAAACTTGATACAAAAGCATTTTTAGTCTTTAAGAATGATTCTTTGCTCTATGAAAAGTACTTTGATGAACAATCGGCTTCAACCGTTTCAAATTCCTTTTCTGCAGCAAAAACTGTTGTTGCTTTGCTCATAGGTATCGCCATTGAAGAAGGAAAAATTAAAAGCTTGGATGAACCTGTTGGGAATTATTTACCAGCTTATACGTCAAACGGTAAAGAGAAAATTACCATTCGACACTTATTAATGATGTCTTCTGGCTTAGATTGGGAAGAAAGTGGTGCCAATCCTCTGTCTGAAAATGCTGAATCGTATTATGGAACAGATTTATATGGACTTGTAACACGTCAAAAAGCAATTGAAGAACCAGGTAAAAAATTCAATTATCAAAGTGGCAATTCCCAATTATTAGGTTTTATTATCGAAAAGGCAACTGGTAAAACAGTTTCAGAATACACCCAAGAAAAAATTTGGAAGCAGATTGGAACAGAACATGAAGCGTATTGGAGTTTGGATAAAGAAAATGGAGATGAAAAATCGTTTTGCTGTATTTATGCTACTGCTCGCGACTTTGGCCGTTTGGGTAAATTAATCCTTCATAATGGAAAATGGAAGGATAAACAAGTTGTTCCTCTTTGGTTTATGAAGGAGATGGTCAAAACACCAAAAATAAGTACCGAAGAAGGAATTTCCAACATGCGTTATGGCTTACACATTTGGACATATCAAGGAGATAAAACCCCTATTTACTATTGTCGCGGCATAAAAGGTCAATATATTATTTCAATTCCTTCAGAAAATTTAGTCATCGTGCGCCTTGGAATGAAACGAAACGATAACTTTGTCATCCCAGAAGATAAAAAAGGTGATAAAGCATATTGCAAGGCTAACAACGCGAAAGTTGGACATCCATCAGACTTTTTCACCATTCTTCGACTGGGGAGAGAAATAGCAGCTCAAACGGAATAACAAATATGAAAGAAGGATTATTAGGGCCAAAAGTAGAAAATGTAGGTGTAGCGGTTGTACTAGAAAAAGGAGAAGATAATGCAGATATTTACAATGTCTATTTGCTTAATCTTCGTGATGATATTATGGAAGGAATTATTATCACAAGTACAGGATACGGCGAAAACGTTGCAACAGGAGAACGCATCAAAACATCAACTTTAAGACGCTGTATTGAATTATTATTACCAAATGAATCAGGAAAGATTGAACCAATCATGGAAGACGTTTTTGGTTTGGCCAACGAATATTGGGTGAGCTTCTGGGTAAACGATGATATGTATGATAAAAAATTCGTTTTCTTACCTGAAACAATCTCTAAAGATAAAATGAAGGCGATTCCTGAACTTGGACCTGGCGTTAAAGGAATTTTATTGATTTAAATTTTCAACCATTTCTTCAACAGACTTGACCTCACAAATAAATTGACGAATTTGCTCTCTATTCGTATTTATTTGATATCCACCTGCATGAACGGGAATTCCGTTTGAATCTTTATACAATTGTTTAAAGAAATTCAGCATGTAATTTGAATCAACAGATGTAAGCCATGATGTCACCAAAGCTCGTGGTTTGAAGCGTTCGATACATTCTAGAAGTGCATCATAAGGCAAACTTTGACCTAGGTAAATTGTGTATAAACCACTGCGTCTAATTGCATAATGATAAAACAATAAGCTGATTTCGTGCCATTCGTGTTCTGGTAAAAACAACATCACAGGATGTTCTTTCCCTTGTGGAACTTCTAATTTATCAATTGCAGAAATAATTTTTTGACGAATAAGATTAGAGATAAAATGTTCTTGAGCAGGATTAATTGTTCCAACCATCCACATCACACCAATACGATCTAAAAAAGGTATCAAATTTTCCTTGAACGTAGTTTCAAGACCTTTTTCATCAATCAACAATTGAAGTGTATCCTTGAACAAATTTTCATCAAGGTTCAATAGGGCTAAAATAAATTTTTCAGTACTACTGTCAGTTGATTTTTCACCCATTAAATCCCAAACTTGGGAAGAAATTTGCTCTGGTTTCATTTGGGCGATTTTTGAAATCTTAACTCCATGCTTATTTAGCATAGCAATGTTTAATAACATCGTAAGTTCTTCATCGGAATAGGTGCGAATCAATGTTTCTGTTCGCTCAGGAGAAATCAAACCATAACGTTTTTCCCAAATACGAATTGTATGGGCTTTAATTCCTGTTAAGGTTTCTAAATCTTTTATTTTATATTCTGCCATTTCTTTTGAATGCTCAAAACCCAAGCAGATATATGCTATGGGATGCCTAACAAAACTAAAACAAAGATACAGTCAAATTGTTTTAAACAGAGTAGTAAAAAACTTATATATTTGTACATCTGAAAGAAAATAACTCTTTCACAAAGAATTAGTTCATGAAAAAAAGATCTTTAAACCAATTTCTTTCTTACGGGCTGTTTAGCATTTTGTTGATGGGCGCTTTGTTTACTTCTTGCGGTGGCGACAACCAACCAGTGAAAGAAGAAGGTGTGACATTGGATGATGATTATTACGAATTTAAAGGTATTAATCTGAAAGAAAATGGAATTCCCGCCATGATCATGTTGCCTGATGAAACTGCAAATATTGGTGCATCAACAAAACCGGAAATTATCCACACAGACGGTGATTTTATTTGGGATATTAATGTTGGCTCAAATTTCAATTTACACATTGAAGATTATGGTGATTATACCGACATGGTAGAATACAAGAAAAAAGAACTTAAGGAACAAGAAGTATTCGATATCAACTACTTAGTTGACGAGAAAGATTTGATTGTTTATGAACGTAAATTGATTGTTAAAGGATCGAAAAAAGCGTCCCCGAAAGTGGGTGTTGAGCATAAATCCTATCATGTTTATGGGCAAAAGATAATTGATGGAATTACCTATGAGTTAAGAAGTCGTGATGAAGGTTATGAAGCAAAAAACATCATTGAATTAATGGCAAAATCGATAAAATCGTTTAAACCAATTAAATAAAAAAATCAAAAATAAGATTAAGGTTGTCCAAGCGTGACAACCTTTTTTTTTGCTTAATTTTGTAACATGGAATTGAATCGTGAAAATTGTTTGGAGGTACTTGGTAATATTCAAGAACCAGATTTAAAAAAAGACATTGTTTCATTGAACCTTGTTGAAGAATTGCATCTTTCAAGTAATGAAATCAGTTTGGTGGTGCATGTTTCAAACCCAGCGATGCATGCAAGAAAACGTATGCAAGAAGCTGTTGAGTTTAATTTGAAACGCGTTTTCGGTCAGGAAATAACAATCAATTGTCAAGTGAAGCCGATTCCTACAGAAGCAAGTAAAGTTCGTCGCAAAATTTTACCAGATGTAAAACACATCATTGCTATTTCTTCTGGAAAAGGTGGAGTTGGAAAATCAACTGTTACAGCAAATTTAGCGGGTGGATTGGCGAAAGCGGGATATCGTGTTGGAATCGTGGATGCTGATATTTACGGTCCATCTATGCCAACAATGTTCGATGTTGTGAATGAACGTCCTACGATGATTGATGTAGAAGGAACACCAATGATTAATCCAGTGATTTCATATGGCATAAAATTGCTGTCAATTGGTTTCTTTACAGAACAAGACAATGCAGTAGTATGGCGTGGTCCAATGGCTGCCAAAGCCATGACACAGATGTTTACCGATGCATATTGGGGAGAATTGGATTTCTTACTCATTGATTTACCTCCGGGTACTGGGGATATTCATTTATCATTGGTGCAAACTGTTCCATTGGATGGTGCAATAATCGTTTCTACCCCTCAAGAAGTTGCTTTGGCTGATGCTAGACGTGGAGTTTACATGTTCCAAATGGATACAGTAAATGTACCTGTAGTTGGAATAGTGGAAAATATGGCTTGGTTCACTCCAGCTGAATTACCTGAAAACAAGTACTACATTTTTGGGCGTGATGGCGCAAAAAATTTGGCAGAAGGAATGAACGTACCATTTTTAGGTCATATTCCATTGGTTCAAAGTGTACGTGAGGCTGGCGATGCAGGTAGACCTGCTGTATTTCAAGAAAATACACCAACAGCAAATGCATTTGACGAATTAGTTCGTACTTTTGTTGCGAACGTTCAAGCAGTTAAAGAACGTAAATCGGCTAAGGTATAACTCATGGAATTGAATAAAGAAGAGATTAGTGGGAAAGTAAACGAGGCAATAGAACAATTGCGTCCCTTTTTGCACGCTGATGGTGGCGATATGGAATTAGTAGAAATTACGGATGATGCCATTGCGCGTGTTCGTCTACTTGGCGCTTGCAGTGATTGCTCGATGAGCGTAATGACATTAAAGGCAGGTCTAGAAGAAGCTGTTAAAATTATGGCTCCTGAAATCGTATCAATTGAAGCAGTAGATTAATATTCTAATCATAAAAAAGCCTAGAATTTCTTCTAGGCTTCTATCATAAAAAATTAGATTTCTTATTTCGCAGCAGCGTATTTCGCAGCCACAACATCCCAATTAATAACATTGAAAAATGCATTAATATAATCAGGACGACGATTTTGATAATGCAAGTAATAAGCATGTTCCCAAACGTCCATTGCCAAAATTGGCGTTCCGTTACACCCTTCTCCCATTAATGGATTATCTTGATTTGGAGTAGAACATACTACTAATTTTCCTCCTTCAACGCATAACCATGCCCATCCTGAACCGAAACGTGTTGCTCCAGCTTTTGCAAATTCCTCTTTAAACGCTGTAAAAGATCCAAACGCACTGTTGATTGCTTCAGCTAATTCACCTGTTGGCTCGCCACCTGCATTTGGTGCCATCACTTCCCAGAATAAATTGTGATTCCAAAATCCTCCACCGTTATTACGAACAGCTGGTTTGTCTTTACATACTTTTAAAATCTCTTCGATTGATTGTCCTTCTAATTCTGTACCAGCGATTGCAGCATTTAAATTTGTAATATATGCTTGGTGGTGTTTTGAATGGTGGATTTCCATTGTTCGTGCATCAATATGCGGCTCTAAAGCATCGTACGCATACGGTAAATTTGGTAATTCGAAAGCCATATTTGTAATTTTTAAATTTATACTTGTTATTTTGAATGATTCAAAATTAGAAAAATTCATTGAAAACTTTCGTTTTTTCCAACTTATTCTCAATTATCAACGCTGAGTCCTTTTCATAAAAAGTTATTGAATAAAATTGTACATTTAGTCCGTAAAACTAAAGACTATGCTTAAAATATTAACTACACTACTTGTATTGATTTCGTTCTATGGCCAAAGTCAAATTTGTACGATCGACTCAACACAAACACAAACGGGTATTTATCCAGACACTCTTCCTACAGGTTATGTAGGACAAGCCTATAGCACCGATATTACTTTTTTCATGCCTTTGGATACTATGGGTTATGATTTTACCAATTTTCACATTTACTCGGTTTCATTACCAGTTGGACTATCATGGCAATGCAATAATTTTGCAACGAACTGTGATTACAATCCCCAAGTTTCTCAATTAGGTTGTGTCAACATCTCAGGAACACCGCTTCTTGCAGGAAGTTATACGATTGATGTTACAGTATTGGCTGATTTAACTGTTATTAGTGGTTATCCATTTACATTCCAA
Organism: Crocinitomicaceae bacterium; assembly: GCA_023262855.1. Taxonomy (GTDB): domain Bacteria; phylum Bacteroidota; class Bacteroidia; order Flavobacteriales_D; family Crocinitomicaceae; genus M0103. Next base: position 51,420 of record JALQYQ010000035.1, on the reverse strand, counting down.
ATCTACATGGAAATCTTACCAAATAATGTGAGTGTTTCCAATAACGGTTTCTCAATGGTTGGCGCTTCTGGATGTTCACCAATTACGGTTGATTTCACGAATAATAATCCAGGTGAGTTAGCTTACTGGTGGGATTTTGGTAATGGAAATATTTCCACACTGGAAAATCCAGTTCCACAAGTTTATACAACTCCTGGTGATTATGTTGTCCAATACAAAGCTTGGGACAATTTAGATACAATTGACGTATATACATTAACAGGTGTTGGAATTTCAGCAATGAGTAATTACGGTGGTGGCTTTCCATCTTATGACAATGCGGATGCCTATTTCATTATTAAGGAAAATGGAAATCCAATCTATCAATCAACCATTATTGGAGATCAAAACCCACCTGTTAGTTGGACAACAAGTCTTGTTTTGAATGCAGCTAACACTTATACGATTACAGTTTATGATGCAGATGACAGTTTTGGTGAAGTAATTCTTGGTGCGGATGATTTAATGGGTAGTACAACCTTAAGTTTAAATGGTTGTGGTGGCTGTACTGCGGGTACATCAACCGTAAATTATACTGTGAATCATCAAATTATTTATCCAAATCCAATAGTTATTTCTCAAGATACAATCCATGTTTATGGCTATCCGAACGATCCAACAATTGCTTACGACACACCTAGTCATACACTTTCTACACCTGATTTAGGTTATGCTTATCAATGGTATTTCAATGGAAGTCCAATTACAAATGCAACATCTACATCTTATCTTGTTACACAAAGTGGAATTTATCATGTTATTGCAATCAATTCAACAGGTTGTGTTGCATTTTCTGATACAATGACAGCTGTCTATTGTAATCCATCCATTGTGCCAACAATTTCATTAGGCGCAAACGGCGTTTTGATTGCAGGAAATGTTCCAAATGGCTACACGATCCAATGGTTATTGAATGATTTTGCAATCAGTGGACAAACAAACGATACTATAAATGCCATGATGACTGGAGTTTATAAGGTTGAAATTGTTGATTCTTTTGGTTGTGTTCATGTTTCAAATCCATTTAATGTCAATCTTGGAATTACTGAAAATTCATTCATATCATGGAATATTTATCCGAATCCAGCAGATGAGTTCATAACTGTAGAGTTAAGTGATGACAGTGCAATTGAAACAGTGCAATTGGTGGATCTAACAGGTAGAATTGTCAAAGAATGGACTTGGTCAAGTGGTTCAAAAATGAACCTTGAAATCAATGACGTTCCAAGTGGTTATTTCATTCTTCAACTACTGAGTGGCAATCAAAAGTGGACGAAAAAACTCTCTATAAATTAAAGATTCTTTAACACAAAAAAGCCATTCAACTTTTAGCTGAATGGCTTTTTTTATTCTTGTGTTTTCCTATTTTTTGTATTTTTTCTGGTATTTAGAATACAATTCTTTTTGTGAATTATCCAGCGACATAAATTGCCCGCGAATTAAAGCTAAGGTAACTTGATTTGTGCGCATATCCATAGCATTCCCTTCAGATACAAACAAGGTTGCCGATTTCCCGACTTCAAGGGTTCCATATTCGTTATCAATTCCCATTATTTTACATGCATTCAATGATATTGACTGAATCGCTTGTTCCTCTGTCAAGCCATAAGCCATAGCTGTGCCAGCTTGAAAAGGAAGATTTCTAGCATTCATTGCTTCCATATCTCCTTCATTCTGCAAACAAAACAAAACGCCTCCTTCTTGCAATAACGCCGGAATGCGATAAGGTAAATCAACTGGATCTTCTTCATTTCTAGGTAAGCTATGTGTTCTACCCAACATCACAGGAATTTTTGCATCCTTCAACAAACGCGTAATTAAATAACTATCATAACCACCAACAATCACTGGGAAATTCAATTCAAAGTGTTTTGCAAAGTCAATGATGTCGTTTAATTGCTGTAAATCATCTGCATGCAAATAAACACGTTTATTTCCTTTAAAACAGTCAATCATAGCTTCCAAACGAATATCGATCTTATCGTTTTCTCCTTTTGCGTATACTTTAGACAACTCAAAGAAGTCATAAATTACTTTTTTGGCCGCTACGTACCCATCATTCTTTGTTAAATCCTTTCCTGGTTCAGAGTAATTCACCGCACTAGAAGGCCAATTTACATGAATGCCATCATCTGCTAATATGGTAGCATCTTCCCAATTCCATCCATCCATCGCCATGACAGAAGATGTTCCTGAAATTTCACCTCCACGAGGAGTCGCCTGAGCAAACAAAACGCCATTGGTGCGTACAGTGCTGATTACTTTTGATTCAACATTGTAGGCTATTTGTGTGCGCACATGTGGATTAAAAGCACCAACCTCATTGAAGTCTCTTGTCGCACGAACAGCATCTATTTCGGTTAAACCTAACGTTGAATTCGGTGCAATAAATCCGGGATAAATATGTTTCCCTTCCAAATCGATTATTGTATCCCATTCTTCTTTCTTATAACTCGTTGCCAAAGAATTCAATACAACATCAATTTTGTTATCACGTATTCCAACTAATGCACTTTCAATGACATCCCCATTTCCAATGTGCAAATATCCATTTAGTAATAAAATAGATTTAGGATTTTGACTAAAACTCAAGGTTGTCAAAACACTAAAAAGGACTATTAATTTCAATTTCATCATGTTCTCAATTAATGGCTATTTTCTCCTTCTGATCCTTCTTCTCCAATTGTATCGCAGTGGAAGTGGCGTCTTTTACGTTTAAAGAATGGTTTCGTAGTTTCACCCTTTTCGTTTGAAGCAAGCATTTTACTTACAAGTCGTGACTTTTCACGTTGGTTTTCCAAACGCATCTGATAATCCCTAACACTATCAAATAATACCTCTCCATCAACCAGTGTCATTTCAACTTTTGCTTCAATACTCAATGGATTTGCTGTCCACAAAACAATATCTGCATCTTTACCCACTTTTAAACTTCCCATGCGATCATCCAAATGCAATAATTTTGCAGGATTCAAAGTGACCATTTTCCAAGCTTCTTCTTCGCTCATTCCACCATATTTCACTGATTTTGCAGCTTCTTGATTCAGACGACGACCCATTTCTGCATCATCAGAGTTGATTGCAACGATTAACCCTTGATCGGCCATTAATTTCGCATTGTATGGAATCGCATCATTCACTTCAAACTTATAAGCCCACCAATCAGAAAATGTTGAAGCTCCTACTCCATGTTCTTTCATCTTGTCAGCTACTTTGTAGCCCTCAAGAATGTGGGTAAATGTATTGATTTTGAAACCCATGGAATCTGCCATGTGCATCAACATATTGATCTCAGATTGAACATACGAATGACATGTTATAAATCGTTGTCCATGCAAAATCTCCAACAATACTTCCAATTCAAGGTCTTTACGTGGTGCGGTAGTTAAACTACTCTTTCCTGAATTGTATAATTTCCATTCCTCTTCGTATGCTTTTGCACGTAAAAATCCGTCATAAAATACTTGTTCAACTCCCATTCTTGTTTGAGGAAAGCGGACAGTATTAAAATCTCCCCAATTGGCTTGTTTCACATTTTCCCCAAGCGCACACTTTATAAATTTAGGTGCATTTGGAATTAAAAATGCTTCAGGTTCATAACCCCATTTTAATTTGATCAATGCTGATTGACCACCAATTGGATTTGCTGATCCATGCAACAATTGAGCAGCAGTTACACCACCAGATAATTGCCTGTAAATATTGATATCATCTGGATTCACAACATCGGCAATACTCACCTCTGCGGAAATGGCTTGACCTCCTTCGTTTACACCTTTGGAAATAGCAATATGTGAATGTTCATCGATAATGCCCGATGTTAAGTGTTTACCTTTCGCATCGATTACTTTTGCTCCAGCAGGAATCATAAAGTTACCTGTTCCAACAAAGCTAATTTTTCCATTGCTGACAATTACAGTAGCGTCGTGCAAAATTCCTTGTGACTCATTGGTCCAAACTGTGGCATTTCTAAATACGATCGTTTCAGTTGTTGGCTCCTTGGTAAAACCATAAGCCATGTTAGGCGACCAAATATGTGATGAATAACTAGTGTCTAGGGATACATTCGTTGCTTCTTTTTTCGCATCTAATTTATCATTGCGAATTGCTGACCATTGAATCCATTTACCTGAAGGAATCGTTCCATCCCCTTCAAAAACTCCAAACTTGGTTCTAACTTTTCCATGGAGATTAATACTACCATTGAAATTTTCATCACTCATGTTAAATTGTAAGGTTACATCTTCCCCAACAAGTTGAACAAACATTTTCGGATTCAGCGTATCCTTTTTAGATGGATTCTTTGGATCATTTGCAGACTTAACGACTTGAATTTTACCTGTCCAACCGAGTCCTTCTGGAGAAATTTCGATTGGATATTGTTTCCCATCAATCACAATATTGTAACGACCTGCAATATCATGAGATGAAATTGCTTGATGAACTTCTTGTTGTCCAAGAACCCATGATTCGAGTAAAACAGCCTCCTTTTCAAACGGATTTTCAGTGTAAACCGTAAAACAGGCTTTTTTCCCTTTTTCCAATGTTCCTAGAAATTGTTCCGCATAAGCAAGTTTAGCCGGATTTACAGTCAATGCTTCAAGTGCTTTTTCAGCTGTTAATCCACGTTCCATTGCTTTTCGGATGTTTTTCCAAAATTCATCACCGTTTTTCAGTCCTGTCATTGTAAAACAAAATGGAATACCATTTTCTTGTAAAAAGTAAGGATTCGACGGCGCCAATTCCCAGTGTTTTAAATCACTCAAAGGTATTTCACGGTTGACATAAGGATCTTTCACATCATAAGCAGCAGGGAAATTCAATGGTAAAATTATTGTTGAACCGAGTTTTTTCAATTCATCGAGTGCCATGTATTCATTCCCAGAACCGAAAAATGCATAGTTCAACCCAAACTCTTTGGCAATTTTCGCAGCTCGAAAGATTTCCCATTTGTCTTCTGTGTAGAAAAATGATGGCAAATTCTTGGATTGATTTAAAGCATCAAGTGACAGATTTAAAGTTGATTTATCAGACGTTTCATACCATTTTGCGTCGCAATACACTTGACGAATAAGTGCAATAGAACCCATTTGCGAAGATGGATACGTTTGATGGGACACACCTTTATTGAAGGATAAAAATTGAGCAGCTTTTGCCGTTAATATTTGGTTGTGAACGGCTTCATTACCAAGTCCAACCAATGCTCCAGAACCTTGGAAAATTCCATCATTCACGTGAGTAATGGCCGAACAAAATCCAAACTTTTTTAACTCATTGTTTGCTTTAGCATCGATTGAATAAAGTGAATTCGCTTCAATTTCCGGATGAACAGCGTCATTCCAATAATAAGCTCCTGGCTTTGCACTTTCCAATTGTGGTCTGAAAGAAAAACTTGGCTGTACTGGATTTGGCAAACCTACTGAGGCGTTCAACTCAATAAAACCTGGTAAAATTGTTTTACCATTACAGTCAATTTCAATTGCCCCATCTGGAATTGAAACGAGTAATCCTGCATCAACAATTTCGTCATTTTTAATCAACAAGGTTCCATTGTGTATTGTCTTGGTTGGCGACACCACAATTGTTGCATTTTTCAAGGCGTAATACGTAGCTTTAGAGTCAATCGTACCATTTTGAGGTGTTAATTGTCCAAAGGCATAACCGAAAAAGATGCAAAATAGAAATAAACTTATCTTCATTCGAAAATTGAATTAAAAACGTGAAATTAATTAAAACGGATGGATTAATGAAAACCGTCTTTTGTTTCTTTTTTAGTTATTTTTGGTAAAAATTTGAGAGATTATGTATAATGGTTTATTACACGCCCATTCAGGGCTACGTTGGATTGCATTGATTTTATTAGTTGCTGCAATTGTTAATGCGCTTGTTTCAAGATCAAAAGGAACGTACGAGAAGAAAGATAAAATGCTAAATCTATTTGCGATGATTACACTTCACACGCAATTATTGATTGGATTGGGATTGTATTTTATCAATTCAAGACACAAAGTTTCTTTTGAAGGTGAATGGATGTCAGATGCAAATGGTATGCACCGTTTCTTCGGTTTAGAACATTTCATTGGAATGCTTTTAGCGATAGTTGTTATAACGATTGGTCGCAAGAAAGCAGAGAAAGCAACTGAAAATGCTGATAAACACAAAAAGATTGTTACTTGGTATGTAATCGGCTTGTTATTAATTATTGCATTTATTCCATGGCCTTTCAGAACAGCGCTTGGCGGAGCTTGGTTCTAACTCTTGTTGGATCAACTTCTTGTCTATTAATTTTTTCCTGTAATTCTGGAACAAAATCAAATGCTACGGAAGCCAAGTTGCCTCCAAGTGGCAAGGAACTGTATGTAGAAAATTGTGCAGTTTGTCATGGAGAAGATGGAAAATTGGGTGCTTCTGGTGCAAAAGATTTGACGGTTTCAACATTATCTGATAACGAGGTTCTTCAGCGAATCAATGAAGGGAAAAACGGAATGCCTCCAATGAAAAGTGCATTGGAGACAAAAGAAAATGTATCAGCTGTTGCTGAATACGTAAAAGGAATGAGGAAATAATTATGCAAGAAGGACACGTTACCGTTGATGCTGTTGAGGAATTATGCGTATTAGTTGGTGTAATTACTTCAGAAATAAAAGAGGAAACGGCAATAGAATATTTGGAAGAATTAGAATTCCTTGCTGAAACAGCAGGAGCAATTACTAAAAAGAAATTTCTTCAAAAGCTGCCAATGGCGAATCCTCGAACCTTTGTTGGTACAGGGAAACTTCAAGAAATTAAAGATTATATAAAAGCAGAAGGTGTTGAGCTTGTCATTTTTGATGATGAGCTTTCTCCTTCCCAATTGCGCAATATTGAGCGCGAATTAGAATGTAAAATTCTCGATCGAAACATTTTAATTCTAGATATTTTCGCAAGTAGAGCGCGAACGTCTCATGCGAAGACACAGGTTGAACTTGCACAATTACAATACATGCTTCCGCGATTGACACGCATGTGGACACACTTGGAACGTCAAAAAGGTGGTATTGGTTTGAGAGGACCAGGTGAATCACAAATAGAATCAGATCGACGCGTGATTCAACAACGCATTTCCTTGATGAAGGAAAAATTGAAGGAAATAGATAAACAAATGGCGGTTCAACGAAGTAATCGCGGTCAACTTGTACGTGTTGCATTAGTGGGTTACACCAATGTTGGAAAAAGTACGTTGATGAATTTATTATCGAAGTCTGAAGTTTTTGCTGAAAACAAGCTATTCGCCACTTTGGACACTACAGTCCGTAAAGTCGTTATTGAGAATTTACCGTTCTTATTAACAGATACAGTTGGATTCATACGCAAATTACCTCATCAGCTTGTAGAATCGTTTAAATCAACCTTAGACGAGGTTCGTGAAGCAGACTTATTGGTGCATGTTGTAGATATTTCGCATGAAACCTTTGAGGATCAATACAACATTGTAAACGAAACCTTGAATGAGTTGGATAAAACGGAGAAACCAACGATTCTTGTTTTCAATAAAATAGATGCATACGTTCCAGCGAAACGCGATGAGAACGACCCGAATCCTCCAACAGAGGACCAATTGACCTTGGAAGAATTGAAAAAGACATGGATGGCCAAACTAAACAACAAGAACTGTGTTTTCATTTCTGCAACGGACAAAGAAAATATTGAAGAATTAAAAATGACCATTTACGAAGAAGTGAAACGTATTTTTAAGGTGCGTTATCCATATAATAACTTCTTATATTAACGCTTCAACCAAACTAGTTGATAACAAAAAAGGCGACTGAAATAGTCGCCTTTTTTTATATTCTGTTTTCTAAAATTAGTGTCTTACCAGATGTAAGAATCCATGACCTTCAACTACTTGGTCATTGAATCCTTTCACAATGTATTTATAGAAGTATACTCCTTCTTCCGCTAAAGCGCCGCCTTGAGATTTACCGTCCCAAGCAGGATTAACACCTTCTTTATTATACATTACATTGCCCCAACGGTTTAGGATCGTTAGCTCAATAGAAGTCGAGTTTTCTGTTGTCAAATAGAATAAATCATTTGCGTTATCACCATTTGGAGTGAAAACGTTTGGAGCCTCGACAATTGGAGTTGGATACATACAAGAACCATCATCAAAATTTGCCAAAGGATTGTAATTTGTAGCATTTGGATCCATACAACCACAGATATTTACTGTGATAGTTTGATAAGCAGTATCAGCACAATTTCCTTGAGCAGCAATCAAACGAACAACAGCAGATGAATTATAAATTTGAACCTGATTTGCTGTTGTTGTTACGTTCGCATTTTGACCATTTCCAAAATCCCAGATGTAATTCAACGCATTTTGACTTGTATTAATCAAATTGACCGTTAACGGTGAACATCCAGAACTTGGAGTTGCTGTAAATTGAGCCATTGGAGGATTCAAAATATCAACAAAAACACTATCATGTACTTCACAAACATTATCAAACACATTGAAATAATACCAACCAGATGATAAATTTTGCCAAACTGAAGCATCAATTGAATTTGGACTATTTGGCCCTGGTCCTGTCCATTGGTATGATGGAACACCAGTTTGACCTGTTATCATCCCTGAAACCCAACCTACAGGTTCACATGTTGCTGGTCCTGTCATCATTGTATCTACCGCAAGCGTTTGATTCAGTGTAACAGTCACAGTATCAACACCAGTATATCCACAGGAGTTAGTGGCTGTTACATAATAATCGATTGATCCAGTCATTGTTCCTTGTACAGTAGGATAATAGGCCGTATCTCCAACTTGTCCATCCGCCCAATCATATGTAAACGGTCCAAACAAACCTGTTGCAGTTGCGGTTACCAATACAGAATCTGTTACACAATAGACGGTAGGATCACTTTCAGTTATATTAACAACGACATCATCAACAATATAAAGTGTTCCAGATGATATTATCGTGTCACCACATTGCGAAATTGTCATTGCAGTAATTGTCACATATTCATTATTATCTGGAATTCCATCAAATGTTGGATTGATAGTTAACACGATTGTGTCTTCTCCTGGTAAGAATGTAATTGGATTTGCTAAATTATTGTAGTCAGCACCCATTGTTGCAGTTCCTGAAATTTGATAGTTGATGATCATTGTATCTCCCAACTGTGTTTGAGGACGAATGAACATTAAACTTGCATCGGTACATCCTTCAAATACACTTGTATCTCCAGAAACAGTTGCTACTGCAATCTCAACAGCTTCTGAACTAAATGAGTTTGCTTGTAAGAATACACCAGAATCAAAGGCTTGGTCACCAACATTTGAAATACACAACTTGATGTGATACGTTTGTCCACATTGAACATCTGCATTAGCTGATAATAATGTTGTTGTACCATCGTATTGAATAGCCGTTCCGTATGCAGCACCACCTAAATTATTTTGATAATACGTTGGATTTTGTGCGGCACCAGGACCAACATTATTAATTGTTACCGGAGTTGATGTACCAGGAACAACGGCTAAATTTGCTCCTCCAGCTGGATAGCCTGCCATTGTGTATGGACCACTGATTCCAGGACCCCATAAAATGAATCCAAACGCATCATTAAATGTTGAGGGTGAATATTCTGGATATTCATCCGATCCGAACAAATAATTAAATGAAATTGTATCTCCTGAAGGAATGAAATCAAATTCTAAAACAACACCATTTGTTACACCGCTATTCGCAATGTAATTTAATGCTGGATCGGTTGAAACAGAAGGTGTAGCTGGTGAGTTATTCGTGAAACTACCTGATGAATTTGGCCCTATTGCACCAACACCATTTCCAGTAGTTAGCAAAACTCCCGATTGAATTGGAAAGGTTGAATTTCCAGATGTGAAATACGTAACATTTCCAAATAAATTATTTGAATTAGCTGCACTACCATTGATGGTAATATTAGTCGCTGTTACCCCAAATCCCAATAATACATTTTGAACTAATTGGTTCGGTGTTTGAGTATTGGAGACCGTAATTTGAGCAGTTGACGAAAAGCCTAAAGTCAAAGCAATAATCGTAAATAATATTGATTTCATCATTATACAAAAGTATTTATGTAGTCCTAAGACAGTCGTTTTTGATTTTTGGTTGCACGAATTTGAAGAAAAAAGTTAAGTCCACCAATTTTTTCGGGAATTATTCCGAATTTTGACCAGTATCATTCAATAGAAATCAAAGATGAATTCAACACAAAACTTTATCACCGAAAACAAAGAACGTTTTTTAAACGAACTAATTGATTTACTTAAAATTCCATCAATTTCAGCTGACCCAACTTATGCGAAAGATGTTCATGCAACCGCCCACAAAATTGCTGAAGATTTAACACGTATTGGTATTGAGAAGGTTGAAGTTTGCGAAACGGCAGGATATCCAATCGTTTACGGTGAAAAGATGATAGATGCGTCTTTGCCAACTGTATTGGTTTATGGTCATTACGATGTACAACCTGCTGATCCAATCGAACTTTGGACAAGTCCAGCATTTGAACCAGTAATCAAAGCGACAGAAATTCATCCAGAAGGAGCGATTTTTGCACGTGGTGCTTGTGACGATAAAGGTCAAATGTTCATGCATGTGAAAGCAGTTGAAGCTATGTTAAAAGCAAATGAATTGCCATGTAATGTGAAATTCATGATTGAAGGTGAAGAAGAAGTTGGAAGTGAAAACTTAGGAATCTTCGTTACTCAAAATGTGGAAAAATTGAAAGCCGATATTATTCTTGTTTCTGATACCGGAATGTTAGCAAACGATGTTCCTTCAATTACAACTGGATTGAGAGGATTGAGCTATGTTGAAGTGGAAGTTACTGGACCAAACAGGGATTTACATTCTGGTTTGTATGGTGGTTGTGTTGCAAATCCAATCAATACTTTAGCAAAAATGATTGCTTCCTTACACGATGAAAATAATCACATTACAATTCCGGGATTCTATGACAAAGTTGTTGAACTTTCAGATGAAGAGCGAGCTGAAATGGCAAAAGCTCCGTTTTCTCATGAAAAATACTGCAAAGCGTTGGACATTGCTGATGTAATGGGTGAAGCTGGATATTCAACTATGGAAAGAGGTTCGATTCGACCAACACTGGATGTGAATGGAATTTGGGGTGGATACACAGGTGAAGGGGCAAAAACAGTTATCGCCTCAAAAGCATATGCGAAAATTTCAATGCGCTTGGTACCAGATCAAGATCCTCATGAAATCACTGAATTATTTAAAAATCATTTTGAATCAATTGCACCTGCAAGTGTAAAAGTAACAGTAAAACCGCATCACGGTGGTGAAGCAGCTGTAACGCCAATCGATTCTATCGGTTATAAGGCTGCATCAATGGCATACGAAGCTACATTCGGTAAGAAACCAATTCCAGTTCGAAGCGGTGGAAGTATTCCAATTGTTGCAATGTTTGAAAAAGTGTTGGGATTAAAAACAATTTTAATGGGCTTTGGTTTAGACAGCGATGCAATTCACTCACCAAATGAGCATTATGGTTTGTTTAATTTCTACAAAGGAATCGAAACTATTCCTCATTTCTACAAGCATTTTACGGAATTATCAAAGTAATATAAAACCTAAAAGTCATGAAAAAATTCTTGTTTATTCTAATAGCATTTGTTCTTTTAACGGGATGTGCAACATTTCAAGAACCTGAATTTCGTGGCTCAGAAGGTGTGAAAATGGAAAAAATGGACGGTCAAGAAATTTCTTTATCGGCCGGAATAAAAGTATACAATCCCAATTGGTATGCCTTGAAAATTAAACCTTCCACGGTTGAAGTTTACCTCGAGGATCAATTAATGGGAACAGTCAAATTAAATAAAAAAGTGAAAATGAAAGCGAAACAAGAGAGTTCGCTTTCGCTTTCTCTTTTGGCAACATTAGAAGATGGAGCAATGTTCACAGCATTGCGTTACGCGAAAAAAGACCAAGTAAAAGTTCGCATCAAAGGCAAAGTAAAAGGAGGCATTTTCTTTCTTTCAAAAAAGGTTGAAGTTGATGAAACCAAGACAATTTCAGGAAAAGACTTAAATCTCGGAAAATAAAACAATGGCACTACCTGATTTTCAGCTTGAAGAAGGACAGTTCTCACAACAATTTCGTGAACGCGGAATAACGATGTTTTCTGCGGCTTGTGATTTCATCGAAAATTTACCTTACGGACGAATTTCAGATCGCGACAAATTGGAGTTAGTTTTAACAGAAAATCGCGGCACATGTTCTTCAAAACATGGAATTTTGGCGCGATTGTGCGAAGAAAATAATCTTGAAGAAATAGAACTGATTGCAGGAATATTCTTGATGAGTCCAGAAACCCATGTTGAATTAACGGATTTTTTTAAGGATAAACCGTACAATAATTTACCAGAAATGCATTGCTTTTTTCGATTAAGTACGCATGATCGATATGATTTCACATCAAAAAACAACCGTTTGGCTTTAATTGAGCCTAAATTGATTCGTGAACAGCGCATTGAACCGCATCAAACAGGCGATTGGAAAGAAAAAATTCATCAAGATTATTTGAGAAGATGGGTTGCACGAAAACCAGAATTAAACTTGACTTTTGACGAAATTTGGGCACAGAGAGAAGAATGCATTCGTTTGTTGTCGTAGGTATTTCGACTATTTGATAAATGGAATCCTTTGCTTTGCAAAATTTAAATATTTAAATTCGCAATTATCAAATCTCGCTACAATCATTAATAAAAGCTCCATTAAATATAAATGTTTTGCCACTTGGTCGCGATAAATCTACGACCCTACAATCAAAACAACATCAATCTTCTAAATAAACACGGTGCACACGTTTCGAAATGTTCGTCATGACCTCATACGGAATTGTATCCATGGCATCAGCGAATTTTTGAATTGTTTGTTTTGAACCAATAATTTCAACTTTATCGCCTTCTTTTACGTGTAATTTCGTCACATCGACCATGATCATATCCATGCAAACGCGCCCAACCGTTGGACAAAATGTTCCATGTAGCACTACTCCACCCTTTCCATTACCAAGTGATCGTCTGAACCCATCTGCATAGCCAACAGGAACAACTGCAATCTTCATCTCTTTTTCAGCAATGAATGTGCGATTATAACCAACACTTTCTCCTTTTGACAAGGTTTTCACTTGAGAAACAGAGCTGAACCATTTCAAGACGGGTTGCAATTTTAGTTGAATCATCGGGTTTGAGCTGAGTCCATACATCCCTATTCCTAAACGAACCATTTCAAACTGTGCTTCAGGAAAATTGGCAATACCTTCTGAATTTTGAATATGGCGATCGAAATGATAATTCAATTGTTGATTCAACAGATGTGTTGCCTGATTGAATTTTTGGATTTGATGGTGCGTAAATCGCTTATCACGACGATTATCTGCATCCGACAAATGCGAGTAAACTGTTTTGATTTTTATTTCAGGTTGTGATTTGATAATTTCGCAAACACGCGGAATATCAAACAATTCGAAGCCTAATCGCTTCATTCCTGTATCAATTTTCAAATGGACAGGATAATCTATCTGACCTTGAAAAATCAACTCTTTAACAAATTGATCCAATTGCTGAAATGAATAAATCGCAGGTTCTAAGTTGTAATTGATACAATCTTCAAAGCCATCTTCTTCAGCGTTCATTACTAAAATGGGCAATTTTATTCCTTGTTTGCGCAATTCAACACCTTCATCAGCATATGCGACTCCAAGATAATTGACTCCTTGTTGTTCAAGGAAAGCCGCCATTTTCTCAACACCAGAACCATAAGATTGCGCTTTAACCATTGCCAACAATTTGGTTTTGGGCGCCAATTGCTGTTTGAAAACAGTCATGTTATGTCGCACCGCACTTAAATCAATTTCCACAAAAGTTTTATGGTTTTTCAATCGGAATTGACGTGCGAAACGTTGCATATCAGCCCTTCGTGTCCCTTTAATAAGAATGACAGAATTCTCAAACCGTTGCTTGATTGTATCGCTATTCTTGATAATCACTACTTGATCTGGTGCAAAACCTTTGACAACTTGTTCCACTTCTTTTTTACGGAAATAATTGTCTTCATCCAAACCAATAATTACAACGCGTTTACGATCACCAGCTACGCGCATTTGGTACTCCAAAGAATGGTTCAAAGCATCCAAATCCAAGTTATAGGTATCATTAATCACCATGTTTCCGTTGGTTCCTTCGAATGTTTCCATTCTCAAAGCTAGTTGTGGTAAGGTCGGAATACTCGATTTTAGCGTTTTGACATCTTCCAAGAACAGCTTTGCCAGAGCAATTGCAATAAGCGCATTTGTTTGTCCAACTTGATCTTGAAACGGAACCAAAGCAAGCTCTTTTTTAAAGGCTTCAGGTTTTATTGCAACACCATGAATAGCTTTTAGTTGGCTTGCATCCAAGGAAATTGAATTCGGAAAAAATGTTTTCTGTGTTTCAGTGAACAACACAAGCTTTTCGTGTAAATGCTCCTCGGTCGACTTAAAATTTTCCTCGTGGGCACGTCCAAAAGAGGTTAAAACCCCGATTGTTGGATTTACAATTTCCTTCAATCGCTGCATTTCTCCAGGTTTCGAAATACCGACTTCAATCAATGCTAAATCACAATCTGCATGCAATTCTAACAAGGACAAAGCAACACCCAATTGAGAATTATAACTTTTCGGACTTCTTACAACACGCAGACTCGGACTTAACAAATGATACAACCATTCTTTTACAGTTGTTTTTCCTGCACTTCCAGTAATTGCAACAATTGGAAATGAGAATTTAGAGCGATGTGCAGCAGCTAAACGTTGAATTGCGAAAAGTGTATTGTCAACGTAAATAAAATGTGCTTTTGGAAAATGTGTTTGGTCAATTTTCTTTGATACAACAAATAGGCGAATACCTTTTTTGTAGGCATTTTCAATGAAATCATGTCCATCTCTGAACTCACCTTCCAATGCAAAAAATGCACTGTTGTCTGCGCTGACTAGTTTACGTGTATCGTATACAATTTGATCAATAACAAACGCAGAACTGCTTGTATCAGCTGTTCCTTCAATCTGTTTAACGAACTCTTTATATCCAATTCCTAATCTCAATGCGCAATTTTATTGTAGCACGCACGACACAATGGTTGATATTTTTCAACTGCTCCAACAAGCACTTGACCTGTTTCATTTGCCGTACGATGCGAATACTGAGCTAAATTACCACAAGAAACGCAAATCGCATGCACTTTCGTAACATATTCTGCAATCGAAAGTAAATTTGGCATTGGACCAAATGGAACACCTTTGTAATCCATGTCCAAACCAGCCAAAATAACACGTGTTCCTTTCTTTGCTAATTCGTTGCAAACATCGATGATTCCTTCATCAAAAAATTGTGCTTCATCGATGGCAACTACTTTTTCATTTTTCCAAAGATCAAGAATTTCTTTGGAGTCATTCACAGGAATCGCCTTCAAACTAGAACCTTGGTGACTCACAACATTTTCTGTGTGGTAGCGATCATCGATGATTGGTTTAAATAAAACTAATTTTTGATTGGCAAACTGCGCACGTTTCATTCTACGAATTAACTCTTCTGTTTTTCCAGAAAACATGGATCCACAGATTACTTCAATCCAACCATTTTGTCTGCCTTCTCCAGGAAATTGCTCTAAAAACATCGTTTTTTCTTCTCGCTTTAGGTTATTAACAAATCATCGAAGACAAGTTTCTTCTCGTGATCATTTTGCGTTGCTACCTCATCGGTAACTTTACGTTTTAAAAGTCGTTATTTTGTTGTTTATAGCCAAAGCAACGTTAGCAACTTTACAAAAATGTTGAAAAATAGAGATTCAAAAGAATATGGCAAATTTATCTACAATTGAGGCGCGTTTAATGGCAATTGAGGAAGCATTCTCAAAATTAAATCATGGAAAATTAACACGTGAAGAACTAGAAGAATTAGTGGTAAACACTCAGGAATTGCATGAACGTGCTATTATTCTGCGCTATAAAGCTTTTGAAGAAAAAATATTTGGTGAACGACCTATTGTTCAAACTCCTGAAGTTGAAGTATCAATTGTTTCAGTACCTGTAGCTGAACCTGTAGTCGAAACTCCGATCTATTCAATGCCTGAATTGGAAATCGAATTGGATGTAGAAGAGGAAGTTATCGAAGAAGAAATCGAAGAAATTGAAGAACAACCAGCATTCGATTTTTCATTATTCGATGATTCAGCTGAGCAAATAAAGGAAGAAGTCTTAGAAGACAATACTTTTGAGCATTTATCTGTTTCAAGCACGGAAAGCACAGAGGATGGAGTTCATGAAGAGCATATTACCATGGAGCAAGTAATAGTTACTCCTGTGGAAAATAGCAACTTAGATTTTTACAACAAATTTTCTAAGGAATCAGGTGATTCGGCACCTCAATTTGGTATGACCGCATTGAGCACATTAATTGGTGCTTTTGGATTAAATGAACGCTTGCAATACATCAATGAATTGTTTGATGGATCAAGTGAAGCTTTTTCTGATGCAATTAAAGTTTTGGACAACTTAAGCTCTCGAGAAGAAATGCTGATTCGCGCATCCGCTTATGCCAATAATCACAATTGGGATTTAAAAAGCGAAACAGTTGAAGAATTTGTTGCTAAATTAAAACGTCGTTACCAACAGTAATTTTCATGTTCAAGTTGCCTTCAATGCTTATGAAACAAGGACTATTCGTTCTTCTATTCATCTCGGTTGTTTATAGTAATCAGACATTTGCACAAATTGAAGAAGTACAACGTATCACAAAAACGCTTTGTTCTCCCGAATTCCATGGTCGCGGCTATGTGAATAAAGGAGATTCATTGGCTGCGGAATTTATCGTAGCTGAATTTAAAAAAATTGGATTGAAGCCATTGAAGAAATCCTATTTTCAGTCCTTCAAGTTGGATGTAAATACCTTTCCAAATAAAATGTCTATTCAGCACAATGGACGAACGCTTACACCAGGAGTTCATTATTTGGTTGATCCTGCAAGTGCCGGAGGAAAATTAGAACTTCACCCAAAATTAATTCCGATTGAAACAGCCTTAAACGTTGAAAAATTGATCGAAGAAATTAAATCAATTTCAAACGGGAAAGAATACAATGCGATAGCATTAAACTTTGTAAATCTGTCAGCCGACACCTTAAAAAAAGTTGCTGGATTGAAAGAAGAATTAGCGGGAATGATGCCTGTTATTGAAATAACAAATCAAAAGTTTACGTGGTCTGTTTCCGATCAACAGCTAAAAAATCCCTTGATTCAGATTCAAGATTCTATTTTTTCTAAAACCAGTAGTTTCACTATTTCCATCGATGTCCAACTGATTAAAAATTATACATCACGAAATGTTTTTGCCTACTTACCAGCAAAGAAGAAATCAAAGAAAACAGTCGTTTATACGGCACACTACGATCATTTGGGACGAATGGGTGCTGAAACATATTTTCCTGGGGCGAATGATAATGCAAGTGGAACAGCAATGCTCTTAAGTATGGCCAAATACTTTAAAGAAAATCCTGTTGATTACAATATTTTATTCATCGCCTTCGCAGGAGAAGAAGCTGGTCTTTTAGGATCCAAGCATTTTGTTGAACATCCCTTAGTGAAGTTAAACAAAATTTCATTTCTCTTGAATTTAGATATCATGGGTAGTGGTGAAGATGGTATTACCGTTGTGAATGCTACCTTGTTCGAAAACGAATTCAAACAATTACAAGCTATCAATGCAGAGAAAAACCTTTTGAAACAGGTTAAATCTCGCGGTCCAGCTGCCAATTCAGATCATTATTGGTTCACACAAATGGGCGTTCCAGCATTTTTCATTTATACCATGGGACCCAATAAAAACTACCACGACGTGTTCGATACCCAAGCAAATTTAAGTTTTGTCGAATACGAAGACATAACAACACTTTTGGTGGAATTCACGAAACATTTGAAACGTTAATATTTTTTTAATCAATACACTTTACCGTTTAAAAAATACAGTTTACTCATTACGCCTAACTTGTATTTACAATAATCATTATCTTGGTCACTTAAACTACAATTTATGAAAGCAGCACTTGTTGTATTTTTCTGTATTTGCACCTTTATAGTTCAGGCTCAACCATATGCAGGAGCTGGTAAAGTGTTGGTGAAGGAAAAACCAACGAAAGCTGCCCAATGTACACCTCCTACAACTTCCACTTACATGGAATTAAACAATGTGCGTATACTCGTACATACAGCAGGAAACCTTTGGCAAAAACCAAATCAAAATTATTCGCAATACGAGGTTCCGAAAAACTCTGGAATCATGGCTCTTTTTACTGCTGCGCTTTGGTTAGGAGGAACGGATGTGAACAATCAATTAAAATTAGCAGCGCTTCGTTACCGAGAAGGACAAGATTATTGGACAGGTCCTTTGTCGAAAGTAATTGCCGAAACGACCTATGAAAATTGTGCAAAATACGATAAGCACTTTGTGACAACACAAGATATGATTCGTGAATTTGCCGCATGGTACGATGCCGGAATAGAAGACCAAGAAAACGGAACGAATACACAAGCTGAACTATTTCCAAATTATGAAGTTCCTGCGATTGTAAAACAATGGCCTGCTCACGGTGATGTTTCGATGGGTCAAGATTATTATTTAGCTCCATTTTACGACCGAAACGAAGATGGTATTTACAATTGGCAAGAAGGAGACTTTCCTTGGCACGACATTTATCGCACAAAAGAATGTAAAACTGACCGACGTGTTTCCCTTTTTGGAGATT
This sequence comes from Crocinitomicaceae bacterium, assembly GCA_023262855.1. Taxonomy (GTDB): domain Bacteria; phylum Bacteroidota; class Bacteroidia; order Flavobacteriales_D; family Crocinitomicaceae; genus M0103. Next base: position 32,550 of record JALQYQ010000035.1, on the reverse strand, counting down.
TGAATTATTGGTGGGTTATGAATGACAAAGGAAACATTCATACTGAAACAGGCGCTGATGCAATTGGAATGGAAATTAGAGCTCAAGCGTTTTCATTTGCTTCCAATGATGAAATCAACAACATGACATTTTACAACTATGAATTAATCAATCGAGGGACACAAACCTTGTACAATACGTATTTTGGCTTTTTTACGGACGGAGCACTTGGTGACCCCTATGATGATTATGTTGGCTGTGATGTAAATAGAGGTTTAGGTTACTATTACAACGGTGACAATGTTGATAGTGACAATTCTGGATACAAGGGTTACGGAACTTCACCTCCTGCAGTTGGCGTTGATTTCTTTGAAGGACCATATCAAGATAACGACGGCATTGACAACGGATTTGGAATCGGTTATAATCAAGCTTTAAATGGAATTGGATACGGTGACGGAATCATTGATAACGAGCGTTTTGGAATGCGTCGCTTTTTGTACTATTCAAATACTACAAATGGTGCAAATCCAAATCAAACAGATCCAATCAATGCTTCTGATTACTATAATTACTTAAGAGGATTTTGGAAAGATGGCTCACAATTTTCATATGGAGGTAGTGGCCATATCTCTGATCCAGAATCCAATCCAGATGTGCCATGTGATTTCATGTTTCCCGGTGATACAGACCCTTTAGGTTGGGGAACTGGTGGTTTGCCACAACAACCATGGACAGAAGTTGGATCAAATAATCCTCCGAATGATCGCCGTTTTGTAGAATCTGCTGGGCCATTTATATTAAAACCTGGAGCTGTGAATAACATTACTGTTGGTGTTGTTTGGGCACGTTCAAACGGCGGCGATCCATATGCATCTGTAGAAGTGTTGCAGCGTGCAGATGATAAAGCGCAAGCACTCTTCGAAAATTGTTTCAAAGTTTTAGAAGGTCCTCATGCACCAGATTTGGCTGCCCAAGAATTAGAAAATGAAATTATTTTAACCTTATCCAATTCCCCGAGCTCCAATAATTACAAAGAAGCCTACTCTGAATATGATCCATTCATCGTTTCGAGTGATCCGAATGCAGATAAATATTACCGCTTCCAAGGCTACCAAATTTTCCAACTCGCAAGTGCCCAAGTTTCATTATCGGATATTGGAAATGCTGAAAAAGCACGTTTGGTGGCTCAGTGTGACATCAAAGATGGTGTATCACAAATTATCAATTTCGAATTTGATGATGATTTAGGAGCGAGTATTCCAATTGAACGTGTAAATGGAAGCGACAACGGAATCAAACACAGTTTTAGTGTGAAAAATGATCTATTTGCGCAAGGAACAACCCAATTGATCAACTTTAAACGATATTACTATTTAGCAGTCGCATACGGATACAATAACTATAAAAACTATGATCCGAATGATCCATCTGCACTCGATGGTCAAAAACGCAAGTATTTGGCTAGTCGCAAAGCAGCGGTTGGTGAAGTTCGACCAATAGAGGTCATTCCTCACAATCCAATGCCTGAATCAAATGGAACCTTGCATTATTTGGAATATGGTCAATCTCCAGAAATTACACGATTAGACGGATATGGAAATGGAAATAATCCTTTAGAATTAACAAGTAATTCTTTAGTGGAAATAATTCTGAATGGTAAGCAGGATAAAGTAACGTACGCGCAAAATTTTGGTCCAATCAAAATCAAAGTTGTTGATCCATTGAATGTTGCAGATGGTTATTTTGAATGTAAATTTAGGGACTACACAAGCAGTGTTTCAAATGGTGCTGATACCTCTAGTTGGACCATTTACCGCTATTCTTCTGAAGGTGGCGAATTATTAGACTCGGTTCAATCAGAACTTACAATTGCTAGTGACAATGAACAAATCATTCCTCAATGGGGAATTTCTGTGCAAATAAAACAAAATAAATATTCTGGTGCCCTTGTCACATACGACCAAAAGTCTGTTGTATTAAGCAGTTCAATTTACTTTGCTGATTCCTCCAAAAATTGGTTAACCTTCGTAAAAGACAACAGTTCATTTTTTCCAAGCAATTGGATTCGTTCTGGAACTAATGTTGGAGAACCCTTAGCAGGTAATGAATATGGATATCTTCAAAGCTATTGTTATGATGATGAAGTTGGGGTTGATGATGAACATAGTTTTGATAAATTACTAAATGGTGGAATTGCACCGCACCGTTTAGTAGGATATCAATGTGATTACATGCCAATTGCTTACTACACTTTAACAAGTCCTGGTGCGGCGAGAACAAATGCAATGCTATCATTTTTGCCAAGTGTAAACATCGTTTTAACCAACGATAAATCAAAATGGACAAGATGTCCAGTTATTGAATTAGGTCGTGACGAGGATTTAAATGTAGGCGCTTGTAAACCAGGAATGATGCGTAAAAGCCCAAGTGTTAACAAATATGGTCATGAAGATGGAACTGGAACTGGAATGGGTTGGTTTCCTGGGTATGCTGTCGATTTGGAAACGGGTGCACGTTTGTATATAGCTTTTGGTGAAAATTCATTTTTAGGGGCGGATAATGGTGCAGATATGATATGGAATCCAACTGATCGAATTTCTTCACCTTTAGGAGATCCAATTTTAGGTGGAGGACATTCTATTTGGATTTTTGGTACCAAAGCAAAAACAATTAATAATTACAGTAATGCTTACGATTTTCCTGAATACAATCCTCAAGTTGCGGAAGATTTAAGTGGAAACCACCTTTACCAAAAAATGTTGCTCGTGGAAGGAAACAGCGCATCTGCAAAACGAGAAGTTTATGGTAGTTTAATGTGGGTGATTAATCCTTTATTGAATGAAGGAAAAACATTGCTTTCAACAGATGCAACAATAAAAGTGCGCGTCAACAAGGAGTATAAGAACTTTAATGCAACAGGAGCTAACAATGGAAAACCGATGTATTCATGGAATATGGAGGCTGTTCATACTGAAACTTCAAGCAGAGATGCGCTAGCAGATGCTTTGAAATTAATCAACGTTGTTCCAAATCCTTACAATGCCTATTCGGAATATGAATTCAACAAATTGGATAACCGTGTTAAGATTACCAATCTACCTGAAATTTGTACCATCAAAATCTATAATTCGCAAGGAAAACTGATTAAAACCTACAAAAAAGATAATCCATCGACTTTCCAAGATTGGACATTAACCAACAACCAGAATATTCCAGTTGCATCGGGTGTTTATCTCATTCATGTGGATGTTCCTGGTATTGGTGAACGAATTATAAAATCGTTTGTCGCTATGAGAACGGTTGATCTAGAGAATATGTAAATCCTCAGTCGCCATTCTTGCGTATATTTGCAAAAAAATTCAGATGAAAATTAAAGAAGCAGCCTTCGTTATTTCTAACTCAGATTACAAACTTTGTCCAACCGATGAACGTGCAGAATTCGCATTCATAGGTCGTTCAAACGTTGGAAAATCTTCTTTGATAAACATGTTGGTCAATAATAAAAACTTGGCTAAAACATCTGGTCGCCCAGGAAAAACGCAATTAATCAATCATTTCATAATTAATAACGAATGGTTTTTGGTGGATTTACCGGGTTACGGTTACGCAAAAGCATCAAAAGTTCAACGTGAAAAATGGGAAAAATTCATTGCTGAATATTTGACTAAAAGGCAACAATTATTAAATGTTTTTGTGCTCTTGGATTGCCGACTAGAGCCACAGAAAATAGATTTAGAATTCATGAATTGGTGTGGAGAAAAACAAATTCCGTTCTCCATGGTGTTTACAAAAATTGATAAACTTTCCTCAACAGCTTTGCAAAAAAATCTTGCGAAGTACAAAAAGGAAATGCTGAAATATTGGGATGCCCTCCCACCCGTTTTTACTACTTCAAGTGAATCATCATTCGGTAAGGAGAAAATCCTCAATTACATTGAACAAATCATGGATAGCATGAAATAACACATTTCGTGTTTAAATTTCACTGAACCTTTGTTTTAAGATGCTCCGATTATCTTACAATTCACAACTTGTAATTATCTTTACGGCATGGAACAAAAAGAGGACAAACTAAAGGAAGTAATTTCCCATGCGAAAGAATACGGTTTTGTATTCCCATCTTCAGAAATTTATGACGGTTTAGCAGCTACTTATGACTATGGTCAATTGGGTTCTGAACTTAAAAACAATATTAAATCCTATTGGTGGAAATCAATGGTGCAAATGCATGACAACATTGTTGGAATCGATTCAGCGATTTTCATGCATCCAACAACTTGGAAAGCTTCAGGACACGTTGATGCGTTCAATGATCCATTGATTGACAATAAAGATTCGAAAAAGCGTTACCGCGCGGATGTTTTGATTGAAGAGCACATTGAGAAAATTCGTCAGAAAATCGACAAAGAAGTTGAAAAAGGCTTCAAAAAATTTGGCGATAGTTTCGATGAGGCTCAATTCCGTGCTACCAACCCAAATGTATTGCGCAATGCTCAAAAAATCACTGAGATTGAAGATAGAATGCGCACAACTTTGGAGAACAACGATTTGGAAGGCGTTTATCAATTAATCGTTGATTTGGAAATTGCATGTCCGATTTCGGGTTCTAAAAACTGGACTGAAGTACGTCAATTCAACTTGATGTTTTCAACTGAATTAGGTTCTGTTGCGGGTGATGCTTCGACGATTTATTTGCGTCCAGAAACAGCTCAAGGAATTTTTGTCAACTTCTTGAACGTTCAGAAATCTGGTCGTATGAAAATCCCATTTGGAATTGCTCAAATTGGAAAGGCCTTTAGAAATGAAATTGTTGCGCGTCAGTTTATATTCAGAATGCGTGAGTTTGAACAAATGGAAATGCAGTTCTTTGTTCGCCCTGGAGAAGAAATGAAATGGTACGAATACTGGAAAGAAACACGTGCAAATTGGCATAAAAAATTAGGTTTAGGCGATAATTTATACCGTTTTCACGACCATATCAAATTGGCACATTACGCCAATGCAGCTGCAGATATTGAATTTGATTTCCCAATGGGATTCAAGGAATTGGAAGGAATTCATTCGCGTACAGATTTCGATTTAAAACAACACGAGCAATATTCTGGTAAAAAACTCCAATATTTTGACCCAGAGTTGAATCAAAACTATGTTCCATATGTAGTTGAGACTTCGGTAGGATTAGATCGTATGTTCTTGGCTGTATTAAGCGCATCTTACAAAAACGAAAAGTTAGAAGATGGTTCAGAACGTTCAGTTTTGAGTTTACCGCCAGCATTGGCTCCAATTAAAGTTGCCGTGATGCCTTTGACGAAAAAAGATGGTCTACCAGAAAAAGCGCAAGAGGTATTGAATTTATTGAAATTCGATTACAACTGTACCTATGATGAAAAAGATTCACCAGGTAAACGCTATAGACGTCAGGATGCGATTGGGACACCTTATTGTATTATGATTGATCATCAAACAATGGAAGACAACACAGTTACAATTAGAGATCGCGATACGATGGAGCAAATCCGCGTGAACATTACAGAACTGTACAAAATTATTGACGAGAAAGTGAACATGCGTTCATTGCTTCAATAAGCAAATTATAGAACTATTTTAAACTCCTATTTAGCAATAAGTAGGAGTTTTTTTTGTGATAAAAAAAGGGAACAGTATTCCTACCATTCCCTTTTCTTGAATAAACAAATTCTATTTTTGTTTCAAAGTTTCAACTTCTTTTTTCAATTCTTGCAATAATTTCATTTGCTCATCAATCAATTGTTTTTGAGCATCTATCATAGTTTGCTGTTCTTGTATAGCTTCAATTAACAATGGTGTCATTGCTGCATAATTCACCATATAATTTCCTTCATAATTGCTAACTGCTTCTGGAAGAACCTTTTCTAATTCTTGCGCTAAAACTCCTGTTGTCAGCATTGCTTTCTGTCCTTTTGCTTTTTCTGAATCCAGTAAAGTGAATTCATAAGTGTAGCCATTAATCGCAAGTAATTTCTCTAAACTATTTTGAATAGGTTGAATATTTGTTTTTGATCGTGCATCTGAAATTTGGAAATATTGTCCATTACCGTCAATTCTTGCACGCATTGCGTTGTTATCATAAGCAGAGCCAGTGTTGTCTAAATAATCCTCATCGACAATTTTTAAAAGGTCATTATCACCAGGGCTCAAAATCATTGCGTAATTTCCATTTGCCCAAAAACCACCTTCTTCAGATTCACTATTTCCGCTGTAAACACCACCTAAACCACTATCAAATTGATCAGTCCATATAATTGGTGCTGTGGCTCTTTTTAGAACATTCGCGTTATTTTGCAAGCGTATTTCTTGATCGATGTACAAATACCCAGGATTACCCGAAAGAACTGGATTCGTAGCAGAATTACCTAATTTTAATTCTCCAATATTTGCATTTGATGTGCTTATTAAGCCAAGTCTGTTTGCCACATCCAAATCACTGAAATAAGTGTCATCACCAATTATCAAATTTTGTCCTCCAGAAGCATAAACATCCATTGCTCTTATTGTACCATTTACATCCAATCTAACACCTGGAGTAACATTACCAATACCAACAAAACCAGTATTTGTCATATTTATAACGTCTCCATAATCAGCTCTCCATAATTTCATCAGTCCTCCTGTACCATACATAGTGTATTGGGTTCCTGATGTTCTGTCTTGGGCTGAACATTCGGCAGCTGGACCTGTGGAATAAATTTTACCCACTACTTCCAATTTTGAATTCGGAGCAGCGGTTCCAATTCCAACGTTTCCGTTGTTCATAACTCTCATACGCTCGACATTTCCCGTTCTCGTTACAAAATCAACGGCATCAATTGTTCCAATAAAATTGGTTGATGCATTTGTACCAGTATTCCCAGTTGTTGACCAACCATTTGATGTGGTTAGTATCTTTGTCCAAGCCTGTGTTGCTGAACCATTTGTTTTTCTGAACCATAGGTCTTGATCGAAGAAACTACCAGCAATTTGCATTGCGTAATTGTTCCCATTATTGCTATGACGAGAATCTATCAAATGCCACCAGCTTGTTGCACCTGCCGGAAAATTGACTGGAGCACTTGTTTCAAAAAAACCTGATTGAGCACCCGCGTTTCCTTGAAGACCAGCATCATTTCTTGTCTCCGTTCTAACGTTGCTATTCCCAAATGCAAAAGTCCCAGTAGCTAAGTCTAAGCGATAAGCAGGTGTACTTGTACCAATACCTACATTACCTACACTTGTAATACGCATTCTTTCTATATTATTGGTTCTAGTTGCAAAATCAACGTTGTCTGTTGTTCCAATAAAATTCGTTGCTGTATTCGTTCCAGCATTTCCTATTAAATTCCAAGCAGTAGAGGCAGAAGTTGCCCATGCAGGAACACCTGCAACAAGTGTTAAAACTTGTCCATTTGTACCAGTAGCAATATTTGTCAAAGTTCCATTCACATCAGAAGCAACAAGTCTTGATCCGACACCAGCTAAAGTGCTTGATCGAACATTTCCAATAACATGAATTGCCTCAGCAGGTGCATTCGTGCCAATTCCTATTCGTCTGTTGCTCAAATCGATTGCTAAAGCAGGAGTAGCAGCTAAATCTAATGCTAGTGCATTTCCATTTCCGCCAGAAGTTCCAAAGTTGATAAAATTAGAAGAAGAAATATACTGCATTGATGCATGATTCACCCCAGAATCATGGAATTTAATACCCATACCATTAGTAAAAGTCTGATTTCCTGCCGCATCTCCAAGGCGAAGCCAAGCGCCTTGAACATCAACGGCTGGACTCATTGCATTCGCATTAAAATTTGGACTCGTTACCAAAATACCACCACCAGAATAAACTCGCATTCTTTCAGTATTATTTGTGCGTGTAACAAAATCTACCGCATCAGTTGTTCCAATGAAATTTGTAGCAGCAACTGTACCAGCATTTCCTAATAGTGTCCAATCTGCACTTGCTGAATTCAACAATCGAGACCAAGCTGTACCTGTCCAAAAATAGTATCCTGGCGTAACATTATTGGGTGAAACTCCAGCTGTTGCTGTATTGTATACCAACAAACTTGTTGCAGGTGCCGTAATTGGTCCTGCAGCATTTAATGCTGTCAATGCAACACGAGGAATCAATAATCCTGAGTTAGTACTAGAAATCTCCAATTTTGAAGAAGCACTAGGTGTACTAGTTCCAATACCCACATTTTGAGCAAATAAATTTGAGCTTGCTAAGGCTGTTAAGATTGTTGTAGTAATTATTTTTTTCATTGCAGTCTGATTATTGTTTGATGAATTTTTGCCAAACGATTTCTTCGCTTGATACATCTGTGATTTTCACATTATACATTCCAGTTACCCATTGATCCAAACTAATTGGAAGAACAAAATTTCCTTTTTCAATTGCGCCTCGTTGATTATAAACAATTTGACCTATTGAGTTATATATTTCAATTACTAATTCTCTATCTTTAGAACTTGCGATTCCGATATTCAAATTATCTGAAGAAGGATTTGGATAGATATACACAGATTCTGTTGAGAAATTTTGAGAATTAGAAACCAATTTACCTTGAACAATCGGTGAATATTCAGCAGTTCCATCTAAATCAAAAACACGATAACGATAGTAATACAATTGATTACGGTTTACATTGTGATCATCGTATTGATAACTCAATTCAGTTTCAGAATTACCTGCAGCTGCCAAAGTTGAGATTAATTCAAAATTGACACCATCATCACTTCTTTCCAAGTTATAATGACTTACATTGTGTTCTGATCCAATCAACCAATTAACCTGAATAAAATCACTCATTGATTCAGTCCATAGCTGTATTAACTCAGTCGGTAATACAAAGGCATCTGCTGCTGCAACACCAAAAGTAGAAAAACCATTGAAACCTCCTCGCGTTAGATTAACCGGTGATGGTCCACATTGATCTGGTGTTCCTTGAATCGTATTGTCTTTCGTGATTAACCATACAGTTTTTGCAGGAAAATTATCATCTTGTGGCCAAACTGTCATACTGTAAGTCCCTGAGCCAGCCGCTGGATTGGTCATCACCCATTGCCCATGATCTGTTCCTCCCCAATAATTTATTAAGTAGCCACCACATTCCAATTGCGGCGCAAATGTATTCGATAAACCAGTTTGAAAATAAGACTCTAAAACATCATATGTATTTGCTCCAAAATTAAGTTGAGTATATTGTATTCCACGCTGTGCTCCTGCTCCTGCAGGCTCCAATCCAACAACAAAGCCATATGCTCCTCCAGCGGGATCAATTCTTCTTCTAAATTTTCCTTGAATATAACCAGCATCGATAGGACTCGAGTTTCCGTTCAAGGTTACAGTATTGTTAACTAGTGTGCCTAAACCAGGAGTTGAGTTCATTAATCCAAATACAGCAGAATAACCACTTCCATTTGTTGGGATAGCTAAAGGCGAATGCGTGATAATTCGATTAGAAGAACCAGCATAATTGAAATTGACACTTCCTCTCACATCAGCCACGTAAGCCGTTGAACCAGCTATTGCATTCGTTTCCAACCAAACGATACCAATTCCATTTCCTAATTCAAGGTTGTAAAATGACCCATCGTTTACACCTAAATTTGTTGAACCTGTCCCACGAACAGCGAATGACCCAGAAATTTTTTGATTTTGCCCTATATTGACAAGGTTGTTTTGCAAGCGTGTTATTCCAGTTCCACGTTGTTGAAATAAGTTATCACCGTACAAATCTCCATCTGCTTTTAGCAAACCATTGTTTTCCAATGTTGCAGTTGCTCCACGCATATGGACATCACCCAACACATGTACCTCTGCACCTGCTTGAATATGAATTAATGCACCATTATTGTATAGTTCATTATTGTGTTGACTGAAACAAATAGATGATAAGAATACTGCAATTATCGCAGTTAATTTGAATGGTTTCATAAATTTCGCAGTCGTTATCAATCCCAGAACGGACTGATTGTTTTCTCAGCGAATTTACTAAATTATTTCGCTACATTTCAATTATTTAGGCTGATTATTTTTCAAAAAAACTCGAAACGCAATCAATGCAGGAAAACCAATAATAAAACCAACTGCGAGCATGCGGCCACGTGGCGTCAAATGATAGTCTTTAACCCCGTCTAAATGCTCCCCCCAATATTCAATTCCTGAAACAAAATGCAAACTCAACGGACGCGGTTCAACAACTGTTGACAATCCATTTTGATAAACTATTTCTCCATCAAATAAATTCAATGGAAGCAAAAACAATGGAGCAGCAATTAGAATTGAAAGTGCAAAAAAGATGAAAATTGGTTTTTTAATTAAGTTGCGCATTGTCGCTTTTTTTTGAGCAAAATTAAGAATTTAAAGCTGTATAAATCGTAGCATACAAGATGTTTTCATGCAAGAAACAATCTTAGACCAAATTTCTCGTTAAATTTAACCACTAGGAAACGAATTCGATGAACTTATATTCAAATAAACAAAAATGGAAAATTGCACTCATGCTGTTCGCACTTGTGATGGTTGGGGCATCTTTGTTTGTTTCGAATAATATCGTTTCGAAAATGGGTGAGCGCGAACGAGAACGCGTAGAACAATGGGCGGATGCTATCAAGAAAAAATTAGAGCTTGTTCGTTTGACTGATCGCACATTTATTCAATTACGTGATAAAGAACGTAAAGAAATGGCCTTGTGGATTGATGCTACAAAAGAATTGTCCAAAGAAACGCCATTGGATCAAATTCCTGATTTTACATTTCCACTTAAAATTATCAAAGACAACAAAGACATTCCTGTAATTTTGTTAGATCAGGATAAAAACATATCTGGTTATATCAATTTGCCGATTGACACAAGTATGTTTAGGAAAAAGCACCCTACTCTATCATCTAAGGAAATCACTAAACTTTTTGAAGATTCACTGCTCAAACTATCAAATGATTGGAAAAATAACAATCCCTCATTTACAATTGAAGTATATGAAGGTTTGTTCATGACCTATGTTTATGACGATTCCAAAGAAATTCTTCGATTGGAAGAGGAACGTGATTCACTGATAAATTCGTTTAATCAAGAACTAATTGATAACCAAGGAATGGTTCCAGTTTTATTAGTGGACGCCAAAACAAATAAAGTTTTAGGAAGTAATTTACCTAATGAAAAAGTTGATAGTGTCAATCTTGGTAAAACTATTGCAGAATTGAAGCTACAAAACGAACCATTGGTCATCGATTTTAAAAATGGAACGAAGAATATCTTGTATTTTGACGATTCAGAGGAATTGAAGCAATTACAATATTTCCCGTACATTATTTTCTTTATCATTGGTTTGTTTGTTTTTATTGGCTATCTCATTTTTAGCACCTTTAGAAAAGCAGAACAAAACCAAGTTTGGGCGGGAATGGCAAAAGAAACTGCTCACCAACTTGGAACTCCACTATCTTCCTTAATGGCATGGATACAATTGCTCGAATCTCAAGATATTGATCCAATGATTCCGAAAGAAATGCAGAAAGATGTTGATCGATTAGAAAAAGTTACTGATCGCTTCTCAAAAATTGGATCGGGAGCAAAACTGGAAGAAACAGATATTACGTTAACAATAAAATCCGTCTTGGATTATTTAAGACCGCGCATATCGAATAAAGTTGCCATACATTTTGAAGCAAAAGAACCAATTCTCGCTATGCATAATCCTCCGCTAATGGAATGGGTAATTGAGAACATCTGTAAAAATGCTGTTGATGCCATGGAAAATAAAGGTGAATTGATCGTTACAGTTCATCGTTCTCCTGAGTGGGTGCATATCGATATTAAAGACAATGGAAAAGGAATTCATCCGAAACAATTAAAAACGATATTTCAACCTGGGTTTTCAACCAAAAAACGAGGATGGGGATTAGGTTTGTCATTGGTAAAACGTATTGTAACTGAATACCATAAAGGTAAAGTCTTTGTGCTTGAATCTCAGCAAGATGTAGGCACAACGTTTAGAATTAGTATTCCACTTTAAGCATTTAAAAAAATCTTTCTTGCGTCTTGAGAATTTAACATTTTTTGAACATATCATCTTTACTTTTGGATTAACTTTGTTTTTATCAAAATCATTTGAGTATGAAAACGATTATCATTGCCGCTTCTACACTATTGTTAATTGGAGCTTGTAGCACAGAACCAACTACTGTTTTATTAAAAACGGAAAAAGGGAAAAAAGAAAATGCGAAAGCTGAAGTTATTCCAAATCGTACAGCAACAATTGAAATAAAAGGCATGACTTGTGAAGCTGGATGCGGTGGTTCGATTCGTAAAGAATTAAAAGCTACGGGTGGAGTGTCACGTGTTCAATTTGATTTTGTTGAAGGTCGGGAAGTACAAACAGCGAAAGTTTCTTTTGACAAGGATAAAGTTACTTTGGATCAAATGATAAAAATCATCACAACGATGAATGAAAAACAATTCACTGTTGGTAAAACGAGTTCAGAGGCTATCAACGATGTTTCTACAACGACAACTGAAAGTTCAACCGTAAAGGAAACGGAAGAAAAAGTATCAATGTCTGATGCACAAATCGAACTTCCAAATTTAATTGGAATTTTATCTGAAGTTATCTGATAATAACTAGTTTATTGTTTAGCTCTTTCGATTTGAAAGGACTATTTTTTTGCCATATATTCTCAAAAATCGACTTCAACTAAGTAGAACTACGTAGATACAACTCTGTGTATGTACCTGTTTTTCTATGTAATAGATTGATTTCCTTGTGTTCTCACAAAAACCACTGCACCTTTGTTTCGAACAAGCGAGGATAAAACCTCTGGAGCTGGTTCCACAAAAAAAGCAAGTAGTAGTCGTTTACATAGGTTTAGGTTAAAAAGTCATGACATCGTTCATGACTTTTTTTTTGCGTCTAATTTTTACATTCCCTATTTGTCGTTTCCATTTTCATACGATTTAAGGCGAAATCACTTTTATATCTAGTTAATTATCTTACAATTACATGTTTCATACGTAGAACTACTTAGTTAGCACCCTGCGTATATACGTGTTTTTATATGTAATGAATTGATTTCCTTGTGTTCTCGCAAAAACCACTGCACCTTTGTCTAGAACAAGCGAGGATAGAACCTCTGGTGCTGGTTCCACAAAAAAGCAAGTAGTAGTCGTTTACATAGGTTTAGGTTAAAAAGTCATGACATCGTTCATGACTTTTTTTTTGCATTTATTTTTCCATGTTAGATACACCTTTAACAACATCCACAATGATTCTTTAATGAACCAAACTATGTTATCACAGTTTTAATTAGATAAGAGATTTTTTTTTAACGATTGACTTTATCTTGAGTGATGTTAATTAGTCACTTAGCGGTTTTATTTAAATAAATCTATTTCTATTAGAAACTAATGACTAATGACTAGTGATTAGACGTTTTGTTTAAATTATTCTATTTCTGTGCAGGGTTAAAAAAGTCAATAAAATCCAAATGGTTCAATGAAAATAAATCGCTAACAAAAGAATAGTTTGGTTCTTATCTGGTCACTAATCTTTGGTCACTAGTCACTAATCATTGGTCACTAATCCCTAATTTAAGTACAACTACTTAGGCCCTTAATACCTTCTACGTAGCACTACCTAGACAGCATCATGTATTTTGATTTTGAAAACGGAAATCCCCATGGATAGGCGGTTTTTGTGATGTTCCTTTGACTCATGAAACAAAACACAAACGCCATGAAAGCAAAATTTTTACACACAGTTAAAAACGCAGTTCTTTTCACAGTTGTTACTTTAACAGCAATCGCTGCTCAAGCACAAGAAGGAAAAGTTTGGACACGTATCAACAACTTTAACGCTACTGGAATTTCTACAGTAAACGGTCAAGTTGTTTCTACCAACCCAACAATCAACAACATGATTGCTGACTTAAACATCACTTCAATTGCTCAAGCGTTGCCAGCAGCTCGTACAGAAGGTCTGAAAAATGTGTACGAAATTGCTTGTAACTGTGACGAGAATGTTTTATTACAAGAAGTAGCACGTTTATCTACAGTGTTTACAAATCCAGAATTAGCTCCGGTATACGAAACATTAAATACACCAAATGATTATTACACAACATTTGCTAACGATTATGCATTAAACTTAATCAACGCACAAAATGCTTGGAACGTAACAACAGGTGATTCTTCAGTGGTAATTGCAGTATGTGATCAAAATTTCGCATTGAACCACGAAGAGTTGATTGGAAAATACAACTACGTAACTCCAAACAACATGAACCCAACAACAACACACGGAACAGCAGTTGCAATAACAGCAGCAGGAAGAACAAACAATAACTTAGGAAAAAGTTCTATCGGTTACAACAGCACTTTGCAATTACGTGCAATGAACTACAACGAAGTGTTGGCAGCAACATACGGTGGTGCTCGTGTAATTAACTTAAGCTGGTCTTCAGGTTGTTTCGCAAATGCTTACACACAACAAATCATGGATGAAGTATATAACAATGGCGTTGTTTTGATTGCTTCAGCTGGAAATGGTGTAACATGTGGTGGTCCTTCAAACTTGGTTTACCCAGCAGCACACGACCACGTAATCTCTGTAACAAGTGTAGGTCCTTTAAACAACCACGAACGCACAATTGGTAACCCAGCAACAACTCACCAACACAACGCAACAGTTGATATCGCTGCTCCAGGATACGATGTAGCTTTAACAGTTGCTCCAGGTTACTACTTAACAGGAAACGGAACTTCATTCGCTGCACCTTATGTTTCAGGAACAGTTGGTTTGATGTTAGCTGCAAATCCTTGTTTAACAGTTGATCAAGTAGAATACATCTTAAAAACAACAGCATTCAACTTAGATTCTATCAACCCAGCATACGCAGGTGGTTTAGGAGCAGGACGTTTAGATGCAGCTGCAGCAGTTCAAATGGCTTCTACATTCGCAACAATGCAAGTAGCAGGAACAACTGCTGTAAATTGTGAAACTTCTACTCAATCAGTAGCATTAACAGTACAAAATGGTGTTGCTCCTTACCAAGTAGTTTGGAACACAAACGACACAACATTAACATTAGACAACTTACAAGACGGATTAACTTACACAGCAACAGTAACAGACGCAACAGGATGTATCGGAACTTACCAAGTGATTGCTGACACAGTAACAGCAGTAACATACGATGCTCAAATCAACAACGTTAACTGTAACGGTGAAAACTCTGGAAGCATCGAATTGGAAATCACAGGTGGACAAGGAGCTTTTGAATACATCTGGAACAACGCTGCAACAACAGAAGACATCTACAACTTGGTTGCAGGAACATACAATGTACGCATCGTTGATACTTACGGATGTTTCACTTACGCTAGCTTCGATGTTGCTCAACCAGAAGTGTTAACAGCAACTGGAGTTGGAAGTGCAAACATTACGAACTCTTACGGAACAATCGATCTTACAGTAGCAGGTGGAACAGCACCGTACAACTTTGCTTGGAACACAGGAGCTGCAATGGAAGATTTAAGCAACGTAACAAACGGATTCTACGAAGTAGCAGTAACAGATGCACACGGATGTAACACATCATTCAACATCACAATGGATTTGAATACAATCGTAACAACTGCAGGATCAGTAGTAAACAACCCAATCAACCCAGTTGAAATGCAAGGAAATACAAGTGGTCAAGTAATGGGTGTAACAGAAAACACAGCGATTGACATGAATGTGTATCCAAACCCAGCAACTGAAGCAGCAACAATCAACTGGAATGGTGTTGAAGTAGCAGTGATTACGGTGTACAACATGGCTGGACAACAAGTACAAGCACACGAAATCAACAGCACAGTGAACAACTTCAGATTAGAAGGATTGGAAGCTGGTGAATACATGGTTCGCTTGACTACAACAACAGGTATGAATACAGTGAAAAAAGTAACATTCTTATAAGAAACGTCATGAATTATTCAACACTTAGAAAATCGATTTTTGTGCTGGTATTGTTCGTATCGTTTTCAGATCACACGTACCTAACAAAGGAAATCTCAAACATTACAAAAGAGATTAAAAAAGAATTAAAAATAGAAAAACAAGATATCGGTTCTTCCATTGATCTAGATTGCAATCAATAAGAACAACAACTTTAAACTATGTAATCGTTTCATTTACACAGTTTACTTTCAGAGGTAGTTTCATGGTTAAAAATCCCGGCTTCAGACCCCGGGATTTTTTGTGTTTATAGAATAGGGATATAGGAGTTGGTGCGCTTCGCGCTGGGGGTTGGTAAGTCGGCATCTCGACACTTCGTCAAGCTCAGTGGAGTCCAAGCTCGATGACCGATGCTCGGAGAACAAAGTGTTTTACAGCTAAAATTCAGTTCAAAAAAAAAGCACGATAACCGTGCTTTTAAAATTTCTATACTACCAAATTAAATGTATCCTTTTTCTTTTGCCCA
The DNA here is from genome assembly GCA_023262855.1 of Crocinitomicaceae bacterium. Taxonomy (GTDB): domain Bacteria; phylum Bacteroidota; class Bacteroidia; order Flavobacteriales_D; family Crocinitomicaceae; genus M0103. Next base: position 16,094 of record JALQYQ010000035.1, on the reverse strand, counting down.
GCTGCTTAATTGAGCGGCATTTGGAATATTCAATTTCTTCAAAATATTATGACGATGTGTCTCAACCGTACGAGGCGAAACAAAAATCTTTTCAGCGATTTCTTTTGACGTAAATCCTTGAGTTATTAATTTGACAATTTCAATTTCTTTTAATGTCAATTCTTTTTTCGATTCGGTGTTATTGATGTCCAACAGAGAAGTGAAATAGCGATCCTTAATTTCCGCAGCAATGTATGATTCACCTTCATGAACTTTAAGAATTGCTTCAACTAATTCTGTTTTATTCGTGTTTTTTGTCAAATAACCTTTTGCACCAATCGACAAAAATTTCTTTACAAACGAAATATCGTCGTGCAACGAAAGTCCAATAACACGTGTTTTAGCCAAGCTATTGTGAATTCGTTCTGTTGCTTCAAGACCATTGCTACCACCTTTTAAGTTGATGTCCATTAATACAATTTCAGGCTTATGTTCTAAACAAAAATTAAAGGCATCATCTGCATTATCAGCTGTTCCAATAACCTTTATTCCGTCAACATGTTCCAAAAGCGAAGACCAGGCTTCAGCGATTAATTTATGATCATCAACAATCAGTACTCTGATTTCATTTTCCATAGTGGTAGCTATTCAATTCATTCCAAATTTAATAATTCAATTGGTAATTTGGAAAAAATAAAATTATAAACTTAAAATCGCATTTTTTATACTAAAAAAGTCAGAATTGAATTCGGTTAAAAATACTCAAAGAAGCCTTCTATCATTGGCACTTTTGAATATTATCAATAAAACTCCACTAAGTTGTTAGTATAATCCTATCACAACCAGCTTACTAACATTTCTACTCATTTATCAAATTTAATTTAGAAATCGTAGTTCATTTAAAAGTTTATTGAGATATTTGCCCGAAATCAAACTAAAAAACCACTCAAATTGAGTTTTTTGACATTACAAAAGCTCAATTGACCACGACTAATTATGAAAAAAGCTGTTATAGTTGAGGATTTTAAACTAATTGCCGATATCTGGCATTCAACACTACTCGAAGAAGGTTTCGATATCATTGAAGTGGTAAGAAATTCGGATGAAGTTGAAAGTGTGATTCAAACGGTACAACCAAACATAGTTTTAATGGATATCAATTTACCAGGTCGACATAACGGACTTGAGTTAACTGACTTACTATTAAGAACACATCCTGAATTATCTATTCTTATTTTAACTATACATACCGAACCTACTTACATACAACGCGCAATGCAATCCGGTGCCAAAGGATATGTTACAAAAAATTCCTCTTTATCAGAACTAAAATTGGCGATTAATGAGGTTTTAGCAGGTAAGACTTATTTGTGCGAGGAAATCAGAACTAGTTAATTGTTTAGGTATAATGTAAGTTGATACTCAAACTACAACCTTCCCCTATTCCACTGTTCATTTGAATTTTAGCATTTGCTAGGTTTGCTCGTTTATTGATATTTTGTATACCAAATCCATATTTTACATTGGCCGTATCAAATCCTTTTCCATTGTCTTTTATTACAACATTGATGGCTTTTTGACGCGAACGATGTTCAATTTTACACGCTATTTCTGTTCCCTGAGAGTGTTTCAAGGAGTTATTTACGAATTCTTGAATAATACGATACACATTATAAATATCAATGCTTTCAAATAATTCACTTGTGAGCGACTCATCGTAGTTGAATTTGAAATCAATCCCATTCAAGGCATTTAAGCGATCGAATAAAGCTTTTAAGCCAGAGATAAGTCCATTCGACAACTCTGGTGGAGATAAATTATAACATAAATAGCGGGTTTGATTCAAACTATCCAATACAATTTTCTTACAAATTTCGATGCGTTCGCGTTTATCAGCTGGAACATCTTCTTCAAGATGAGAGATGTATAGGTTCAATGCAACAAGCTGTTGAGCCAAACCATCGTGCAATTCCATTGAAAATTGATTTCTTTCGAATTCCTGTGTTTCATTGATCAGTTCTTTTTTCTTCTTCTCAAAGAGGCGAGATTCTGAAACATCTCGAATCGAGCCAATAATACGTTCTGGTTTTCCTGAATCATCACGAATGATGTAACCTTTATCAATAATATTAGCAAAGTAACCATCCGGTTTTTTGAAACGGTACTCCATACTAAACAACTCTAATTCTTTATTGTCTAGATTTTTTTGAACTTGAATTGCGTAATCTTGATAATCGTCTGGGTGAATAAATTCGTATAAATTATCAAGTGTTGGATAGTTTGCTCTTAAATAGCCAAAAATAGAAGACAAACCATCACTCCAGAAAAGCGTATTTTTTTCGATATCCCATTCCCAAATCGCTTCATTAACAGCTTTGGAAGCATAAGCAAATCGTGTATTAATCGCTTCTATTTCCTTAATTTTTTCTTTTTTGTCGGAAATATTTTCAAAATAACCGTACCAAACACCAGTTCCATCCGCTTGAAATTCAGGAACGCCGATACCTTTTATCCACATAGTTTGCTGGTCACTTCCTTGCAATCTAAATTCAACATTCCACGTAATTTGTGCTTTTTGAGAAATTTCAATGGTATTTATAACGCGAGGTAGATCTTCAGGATGAATCAATCGGAAAATTAATTCAGGTCGTTTGTAAATTCGCTCAACCGATAAATCAACTCCAAAACGCTCAATTTCTTTACTTAAGAACATGAAATTGAATTGTCCATTGTCATCAATTTCACATTGGAACAATACAATTGGAACCGTATCAGTGATTTTTTTCAAGAATTCGCGACCTTGAACTAATTTTTGTTCGTAGTTCACTTGTTCTGTAATATCTTCGATTTCAATCAATAATTGTATCTCATCACCTGAAAATATTGTACGCGTTGTAAGCTGAAGTTCTTTTGGATCGCTATCCTTTCTAAAATAGGACAAACGCATTTTAATGTTTTCAAAGTTGGACACACCTTCTTTTAAGGCTTGATAATCGGTGTATTTTGTGTTTTCTTCGCCTATCAAATCCGTGAATAATGTGAAAAGAACCTCATCACGTTGTTTTTGAAACAAATGATTGAATGAACGATTTGACCATGTAATTCGCTCATCAATATTGATCGTAGCAAAAGCTTTTTGAGAATTTTCTGAAACGATTGATAATTTCTCCAAATCTCTAAATATCTTGCGGTAATTGAACAATTTACTTATTAAAAAACCTGTTTTCTCCTGAAGGGTTGAGATGTTTTGATAATTATTAAAATCCACATCAAAGTAGGATATTAGAACACCGATTGGTTTGTGATCAGCAAAAATTGGCTGCGAAAAAATCGTATTGAATCGTTTATTTGAAAAAACGCCATTCAAGTGGTCAAAATGTGGATCCGTCGGTTCAATTTTCAGTTTGTTATTCAATAAATCGTTGAATCCAAAGTAATCGTTTTGAATTGGTTTAGGAACAGTTGGTAAGAAAGTAGAATAACCAGAAGAGAAAAATTTAAGTTCATTTTCTTCTTCATTTAGCACATAAATTGCACAAAACATCCCAGGGAAAAGTATTTGAACACTATCTATGGACTTCGCCATAATTTGATAGAAGCTTACATCTCTTCTAGAGAAATCTTCCAATGCCAAACGTTCAGCATCATTAATTGCAGTGTTTACTTTGGCGCTTGTATTTTCAAAAAAGAAAAAGGAAAGTCCGAATTTATTGGGAAGAAGTTTAACATTGAACCAAGACGCACGACGAGCAAAAAAGTACTCGAATTCAAGTGGTTCTTGCTGATGCAAAACATATTCACAATTTGTAATCAAATCCGTGTTTTCAATTTCAGGAAAAATTGTCAAAAGTGATTCACCGATTACCGATTGTCCGTTTAAATTTAATGCAGATGTTGCAACCGGATTAATTGATTGTATCGTATAGTCGCTTTGAATTGATAAAAACCCATCACGCGAATAACTCATGATTTCAGAAATGAAGAAACCATTTTCATCTGCAATACGATGTTTAATAATTTCTTCTGTGATATTTCGTGCAAGTATATACGTGTATTGTTTCTTACCCTTTGAGAGAACGGGATTGATTCGGCAATAAAAGTGAATCTTTTCACCTGAATCCATTAAAACTTCCAAATTTGTCAATTCATAAAAGTCACCACCCGCAATTTCCTTTGATATGTCTAAGCTTGTGATTTGAGTGAATTTTTCTAGTATCGCATCAAGCGTCAACTTTGACTTTTCTAATTTCAACACATCATGCAGCAACCACTCAGCTTCTGAATTGGCATGTGAAAAATTGTTAGAGCTATCGAAAAGGACAAAACTATCCTTGGTTGAATTTACAATTTGAAGAAAACTATTGTTTAAAGCTTTGAATTCATTTTTTTGCAATACCAACTCATTCATCTTACGAAAAAGTAGTCCGAGCAACAACAATCCAATTCCTACAGCAATTGCAATTAATATGATTTCATAATTGTGGAGTAACATTAAAATGCCATTTTCTATTAGGGTTTTCAATATCGAGTTGAACCAAGCGGTTTAACAATGTACAAATTATTTTACAATTATCGATATTAACAGTTTAAACTAATAATTTCTTTTAACTCAACAAAACATAACAACCATTCATCACAAATATTTTATTTATTGTTAATAATGTTATACATTAGCCCCGTAAAACTAGTAAATCTATGAACCACAGACTACTCTACGCTTGTTTTCAAATGAAAAATCAATTAGATTTTATGAAAACACACCAAAGTCAATCAGTTGACAATCATTTATTTATTCCATCTATAATTTTTTAAAAATTCGTTTACACTAAGGGTGTTTATTTAACATTCCACTCACACTAACTAATATTACCACTCTATGAAATTTCTTGTAACCATTTGTCTTTTCCTCTCATGCAATTCATTTTTTGCATTTTCCATTGAGGATTTTAACTCTAGAAAAGTCAATTTATCCATCATTGACGAACCAAAATCAAATGAACTCATCATTAGTTTTGAGCATTACAATCCAAAACAATTGAGTGAATTGCAGTCCCAACTTTCTTCTGTAACTGGAATAAAACAGCTTGGGTACTGTGAGAAAATGCATGTCTTTTATTTTGAGTTTGATGCCACTATTTATAGAAGCGCAGATCAAGCGTTCGAAGCAATCATGCTAAAAACTAAAGCTTACCAACCATTAATGAAAGTTGGAGCGAGTATTTCAATGGTTCAAAATGAATGTATTAAATAACCTATCCTTCTTATATGAAAGCTATCAATATTTTTAAATTAACTATATTATCTTTTTGCATTCTTACCAGTATTAATGCAAATGCAACTAATTATACTTTGATTGGTACGAGTCTATCTATGTCCAGTACTCAAGGATGTGCACTTTCAAATTACACGTTCAGTCAAACTACTTATAACCATAATGATTCTAAACAAAGTGCCACTAAAGTGGTAACAATAACTTTTCCTGCAGGTACTGACGCGACGACAGCAACAGTTGCTGGTAGTTCTTACAAAGGAACTGCTATAACGGCGTTTACTACTCAAACCGCGACAACCATATCTTTTACAACTCCAGCAGGAGTAAATGTTGGTAAAAACGCGGCTTTTACAATTGTAATTGCAAATGTTAAAAATGGACCGTCAATTGCCGGAATAACATGTACCGTTGTTGTTACAAATGACTCAGGAGGTACAAATTCTTGGACCACAGGTTATAATGTTACTACAACTGCCTGTCCTGTAATTCCATCGAATGATAATTGTGGAACTCCAACTTTATTAACACCCGCTCCTGCTGGTTCAGGAATCTGTACCGCGACTAATGGAACAACTTTTGGAGCAACAGCTTCATCACAAGCTACTTGTACTGGAATTGCAGACGATGATGTTTGGTATACGTTTGTTGCAAATAGTACGACTCATCAGGTAACAGTAACAGGAATTGCAGGTTTCAATGCGGTTGTTCAGATTATGTCTGGAACTTGTGCTGGCACTTTAACTTCAATGCAATGCGTTAATGCCACAGGAAGTGGTGTCGCTGAAGTTGTCAGCTTAACTGGTCTTACTATTGGAACAACTTATTATGTTCGTGTCTATCATAATGGTGCTGGAGAAGGTGTAAGCGCTTCTAACTCTTTCACAATTTGTATAACAAGTACTTCTGCGGCATGTACCTTAGGAAGTGGTAACCTTTTGGGAGTTTCACTTCCTTACTCATCTGGTGCACAAACAACTTGTGGAAAAGGAGACGATATCACTTCTACGAATAGCGCAGTTTGCGGTTCTAGCTTATATTATGGCGGTGAAGATCATGTGATTTCATTTGTTCCAAGTACAAGTGGTAATATCTCAATAAATTTAACTTCAACAGGTTCTTATGTAGGTATCACATTGTATCAGGGTTGTCCGACTACAGGAGGAACGTGCGTTGCCTACAGTCAAAGTTCAGCAGGAAATCAAGCGATTGGTTGTGCAGCTGTCGTGGCAGGTCAAACCTATTACTTAGTAGTGGATTCATGGCCAAGTCCAACTTGTAACGCTTACTCCTTAACTATTTCAACACCTACAGGAGGAATTCCAGCAGGAACAACTTGTTCTAACCCTGTAAACATGACTTTACCTTATACAGCTACGGGTCAATCAACACTTTGCTTTGGAAATGATTATTCAAATGCCAGTCTTGGATCATGTGGTACGTTATACGAATCAGGTGAAGATAAAGTCTATGCCTTTACTACAACTGGCCCTGATTGCTTGAGTTTGGTTCTTTCAAATGCAAGTTCTTCATACATTGGTTATCAAGTCTATGCTGGTTGTCCTGGAACTGCGGGTACAACTTGTATTTCGAATGGTGGTGGAGCAACTAGTGGAACTTTAACAGGCTCATTTACTGTTCCAGCAGCAGGAACCTATTATGTCATTGTTGATACATGGTCTTCGCCTTCTTTTGTTAATTATGACATTCAACTTACTTCATTAGGAGGAACTCCTTCCAACGATGTTTGCGCTGGAGCAACAGCAATTCCACTTGGAACATCTATATTTGGTGACAACAATTGTACAGGAGGTTTAGGCGAACCAGCAGTACCTGCAGCATGGACAACTGGTAACGTTAATACTGTATGGTTCAGTGCTGTAATACCTGCATCTGGTCAATTGTTTGTTAAAACGACTGCAGGAACATTAACGAATACACAAATTGCAGCTTATAGTGGTACATGTGCAAGTTTAACTTTCCTAAGTGCGAATACAGATATTGGGTATTGTGGAAACTCTACCAATTATATGTCACAATTGACAATTACAGGGTCAGCAGGAACAACCGTTTACATTCGTGTTGATGGTGAATCGAACGCTACTGGAAACTTTACAATAACTGCTATTGATCCTACCGTTACTGTTTTACCTGGAATTCAAGGTCAAGATTGTAGCCAACCAAATCCAGTTTGTCAATCTACAATGTCTGTCTCAAATCCCGGTTATAGCGGAAATGGAAATATTTGTGATATCCCAACATCTTATTGTTTGGCATCAGGAGAAAGAAATGTAGTTTGGTATAGAGTTCCAATTTCAACAGGAGGTACATTAAATTTCAACATTGTTCCAAATGATTTCATTTCTGCCTCTGAAAGTTCAACAGATTATGATTTTGGAGTATGGCAAACTGCAAATGGTTCGGGCGGTGTATTAGGAACGGATTTTTACAATTGTTCTCAAATTGCTGCAGGTACAGCTCCTCCAATTGCTTGTAACTATTCCTATTTAGGAGTAACTGGTGTAGGTACCGGAGGAAATGCCCCTTCAAGTCTATCAGGAACAGTTTGTCCGCAATGTGGTGGTGGATATAATCCTTCTACAACTTATTCTGCAGCATATGAACCTACAATCAATGCTGTGGCTGGAGATGAATATCTAATTGCAGTAAGTAATTTCTCAAATAGTACTTCTGGTTTTAGAATTGAATTTTTAACTGGAGGAGGAAATGCAGTTATCAATTATGCCGCTGCAACTGGAACTGCTGAAGTATATTGGTCTGGCGGTGATGCAACTACACCAACTGAGGTGAATAATGTGAACAATTGGGGAGGATGTAATTCACCAACTTGTGGAATTGATGCCTTCGTTGCTGCAGTAGCTAATGAACCAATCGTTGCTGCGTCTACAACAAGAGCGGTGCGAGATATTACAATTCAGCCAGGAGCAACACTTACATTACAAGCTAATTCTGTACTACAAGTTTGTGGAAACTTTACGAACTACGGAACGGTTGTTTGTCATCCTACATCTACCATTTTATTCATGGGATCAGGAACTCAAAATGTAACTGGTAACCTTGTTGGGACAAGTAAATTTGGAAATCTTACAGTTACAAAATCTGCTGGTACAGTTGTTTTGAATAATGATATTGAAATTGCTGGTACGTTTACAACAACAAACAATACGAGTATCTTCAATTCAAATGGTAAATATGTTACAATTGGAGGAAACTTCTACAATGCAAACGGAAATTCAACCTATTCGAATACGTACCTTGCTGGACCACCTGTTTTAGCTGGTACATTAGAATTTAATGGATCAGGAGTTCAAAACTACAACCAAGGTTCAACACAATTAGATTTGAACAATGTTATCATGAATAACACAGGAGCAATTGGTTCAGGTGTTAATCTTCAAACGAACATGTTCATTCGTGCTACGACAGGAACACTTACCTTTAATCAAGGTACGATTACTACTGGCGCTCTGAGAGTGGAAGTTAACAATTCGACACCTGCCTCTGTGTCAACTGGAACTACAACAAGTTTCGTTGATGGAAATTTAAGACGTTACACTGCAGCTTCGGGAACTTATAACTGGCCTGTAGGAAATGTTACAAAAGGATTCCAACGTGCAGTTACAGCATTCACATCTAACACAAATACTTATATTGATTCTAGATTTGACATTTGGTCTATCTTACCACCAGTTCAAGGCGGTACAGATTGTGGAACAACCTTTAGCATGGATGCAATGAACAATGGTTACTGGACATTGACAGCAACTCCAAATACTGCATCAACTTACAATATGTCACTTTATCCAACGAATGTTACAAATATCTATTCAGGTTGGACCATTATGAAAAAACCAGCAATTGGACCAATGCCAGGGTGGATTCTTGATGGAACATGTGCAGCATCAACTTCAACCCAAGTAAATAGAAATGGCCTTTCAGGTTTTTCTGTGTTCGGAGTGGCACAATCAGCAACACCACTTCCAATTGAACTTATCAATTTTATGGGTGAAATGGTTGGAGAAGATAATTTGTTGACTTGGACAACTGTCAGTGAGCATAACAATGATTATTTCACATTAGAGCGTTCAAGAAATGGAATTGATTTTGAAGAAATTGCCATTGTTGACGGAGCAGGAAATAGTACAACCCATTTGAACTATCAAGAATTTGATTATAATCCTTATCAAGGAATTAATTATTACCGCTTGAAGCAAACGGATTTTGATGGACAGTACAGCTATTCACAAACAATTGCATTGAACAGATCTTTGGATCAAACAATTTTGTCTGAATTATTCCCTAATCCGGCAAATTCATCCGTTAATTTTGATTTAACTACTGCACGTAAAGGAACGATTTCTGTTTCTATGTATGATAATTCAGGAAGATTGATAGCGCAATATGAATATGACGCTCATGCAGGCTCAAATAGTTATAACATTAACTTAAATGAACTTGCAAAAGGAATTTACACATTGATCATGCGTTCTGATTTATTGGATAATACAGAAATAAAGCAATTGATTAAAAATTAATTAACAACAATTCTTCAAAAGGGACTTCGGTCCCTTTTTTTGTATCCAATTCTTTACGAAACATCCAATTTAAAATTCCTTCAAACCGACATTTCTTCTTAATTTTAACATCGAAAATCATCGATTGAGAGAATAAATATGAAACTTCATTACCGCGAATTAGGAGAAGGACAACCAATGGTTATTTTACATGGTTTGTTCGGTTTTTCTGATAATTGGCAAACACATGCAAAGAAATTGGCCGAATATTACCGTGTGATTTTGGTGGATTTAAGAAATCATGGACATTCTCCTTGGTCTGATGAATTTTCCTATCAGCTTATGGTCGACGACTTGAAAGAGTTATACAATGATTTAGATTTGAAAAAATCTATTTTACTTGGTCATTCAATGGGCGGCAAAGTAGCAATGCTTTTCGCCCAACAAAACGCATCGTTATTGGAAAAATTGATAGTTGTTGACATTGGCGCTAAGTCCTATCCAATGCACCACCAACATATTCTTGCAGGAATGCACGCAATTGATTTGGATGCTATCAAAGTTCGTAGTGAGGCTGAAGCTATTTTAAAGTTGCACATTGACTCAGAAGGCGTGCGTCAATTCCTTTTGAAGAATTTGTATTGGAAAGAGAAAGGTCAATTAGCCTGGAGAATGAATTTAAGCGTTTTAGAGCGCGAAATGGAAAATATTCTGTCTCGTATTCCAGAACACGAAGTAATGCTTCCTACATTGTTTATTCGAGGAGAATTATCGAATTATATTTTAGATGAAGACATTGACGAATTGGAAGAACTTTTTCCAGATTCAGAACTAAAAACAATCCTTGGAGCTGGACACTGGGTGCATGCAGAAGCGCCGGACGAATTTATTGATACGGTGTTGGGATTTTGCTTACGTTAGCACGATTTGTGATTTGTGATTTCTAATTCGTGATTCTTTAAAAAACAAAAAAGCAGTACCGAAGTTCGATACTGCTTTTTTTATGACTTGAGAAATTGTTTCTTAACTATTCAATGCTTCAGCACCACCAACGATTTCTAAGATCTCGTTAGTAATTGCTGCTTGACGCGCTTTATTGTAAGACAATTTCAAGCTTTTTTGTAATTCACTTGCATTATCTGTTGCTTTGTGCATTGCTGTCATACGAGCTCCGTGTTCAGCAGCATTCGAATCTAACAATCCTTTAAACAATTGAATTTTCAACGATTTAGGAATCAAATCAGCAACAATTTCAGCCTTCGTTGGTTCGAAAATATAATCACCAGCAGATGAACTATCTTCTTGAACTGTTGGAACAATTGGCAAGTATTGTTCAGTACGAACATCTTGTGTCGCTGCGTTAACGAAACGGTTATAAACCACAACTACTTTATCGAACTCTTTCGCTGTAAACATGCGCATCAATTCGTTTGCAATTACAGTTGTGTTTTCGAAATTCAATGCATTGAAAATATCTTCCACAGGCTCCAAAGCATCATTGATGAAATAAGCATCAGAACGTTTGTAAGAATCGCGAATTTTCTTTCCTAAACAAAGAACACGTGGATTTGCATCTTTGTATTCTTCATTCACCAATTGCGTAACACGTTTAATAACATTATTATTAAAACCACCACACAATCCACGATTTGAAGTAATACCAACGATCAATACGTTTTTCACTTCGCGTGTGTCAGAAAATGCGTTTTCAGATAAATCCAAGGTTGCACTTAAATTGCTAAGAATCTCTTGTAGTTTTTCAGAGTAAGGACGCATTTGTGTAATTGCATCTTGCGCTCTTTTCAACTTTGCAGCAGACACCATCTTCATTGCTGAAGTGATTTGCATTGTTGAACCTACTGAGGTGATTCTATTTCGTATTTCCTTTAAACTTGGCATAATATAATTCAAGATTCAGGATTCGGGATTCGTAATTAGAAATCACGAATCCCAAATTCAAAATTGTTTAGTATTTATCAGCTAATTCTTTAGCAACTTTTGTCAATGTATCTGTGATCTCATCTGTATATTTACCAGCTTTCAATGCAACCAATACATCAGCATGTTTTGCCTCTAAATAGTTCAAGTATTCTTTTTCGAATTCTTTCACTTTGTTTACTGGAACATTTTGCATTAAACCTTTTGTTCCAACATAGATAATCGCAATTTGTTTTTCAACTGACATTGGATCTCCTTCACGTTGTTTCAAGATTTCCACGTTACGAGCTCCTTTATCCAATACAGATTTAGTTGCTTGATCTAAATCAGATCCAAATTTCGCAAACGCTTCCAACTCACGGTACTGTGCTTGATCTAATTTCAAGGTACCAGCAACTTTCTTCATTGATTTAATTTGCGCGTTACCTCCTACACGTGATACAGAGATACCAACGTTGATTGCAGGACGAATACCAGCGTTGAATAAATCAGACTCCAAGAAAATCTGTCCGTCTGTAATCGAAATTACGTTTGTTGGAATGTACGCAGAAACGTCACCCGCCTGTGTTTCGATAATTGGTAATGCAGTTAAAGAACCTCAACCTTTTACCAAGTGCTTAATTGAATCTGGTAAATCGTTCATTTGAGCAGCAATTGCATCATCAGCGATAATTTTCGCAGCTCTTTCCAATAAACGTGAGTGTAAGTAGAATACGTCACCTGGGTAAGCCTCACGACCTGGAGGACGACGTAATAAAAGAGAAACCTCACGGTAAGCTACCGCTTGTTTCGATAAATCATCATAAATAATCAATGCTGGACGTCCAGAATCACGGAAGAACTCACCAATTGCAGCACCAGTCATTGGAGCATAGAACTGCATAGTAGCAGGATCTGATGCATTTGCAGCAACGATTACTGTATATGCCATTGCACCAGCATCTTCTAATTTCTTAACGATTCCAGCTACAGTTGAACCTTTTTGTCCGATTGCAACATAGATACAGAAAACAGGCTCTCCTCTATCGTAGAATTCACGTTGGTTAATGATTGTATCAATCGCAACAGTTGTTTTACCTGTTTGACGGTCACCAATGATCAACTCACGTTGTCCACGACCTACTGGAATCATTGCGTCGATAGCTTTCAAACCAGTTTGTAATGGCTCATTTACAGGTTGACGGTAGATAACCCCTGGAGCTTTACGCTCGATTGGCATCTCATATAAATTACCTGAAATAGGACCTTTACCATCGATAGGTAAACCTAATGTGTTTACTACACGTCCTAACATTCCATCACCAACTTTAATAGAGGCAATTTTCTTTGTACGTTTAATAGTATCACCTTCTTTGATCTTATCAGAACTTCCCAACAATACCACACCCACGTTGTCTTCTTCTAAGTTCAATACAATACCTTGCAAACCGTTATCGAATTCCACAAGCTCACCTGATTGTACTTTCGTCAATCCGTAAACGCGTGCAATACCATCACCTACTTGCAATACTGTACCAACTTCTTCTAATTCAGATTCTGACTTGAAGCCCGACAATTGCTGTCTTAAGATCGCCGATACTTCATCTGGTCTTACTTCTACCATAATATTATGTGTTTATATAATGTTTGTATTAGTTACTAAAACTCTTTTTTAAATTCTGTAAGCTCTTTGCAATACTTGTATCGAATTGTTTATCTCCTACTGTTAATAAGAAACCTCCAATTAAATTTGCATCTACTTTCTCTTCAAGTACCACTTGCTTACTTGTTGCTTTTTCTACAATGCTAATTACTTCTTTTCTCGATGCATCATTTAATGCAACAGCAGAAACAATCTTAGCTTTTAGAATATTTTTCTTTTCATTGTATTGATGAATAAATTCAACTGCTGTACCATATAGCACTTCAGCTCTAGCTTTATTCACTACGATATCAAAAAAAGATTGTGTTGTATTACTTACTTGCGCACTAAATAAACCTTTCACTATTTTTAATTTCTTATCAATAGGTACGATAGGATTTTTTAATACTGCAACTAACTCTGAACTCGATTTAGCAGCAGATAAAAATAAATCGATATCTTGCTTTACACGTTCTAGCTCATTGCGTTCAATCGCAAGATCTATTAGTGATTTGGCATATCTGGTGGCAACTCTAATTTCTGACATATCCTTTAATTTTTCGTTTCGCTTTTAATTAGCTTAACTTCACTTCTTTTAATAAATCGGCAACTAAATTTTCTTGTTTCGATTTATCTTCTAATTGCTTACGCAATACTTTTTCTGCGATATCAATTGATAATGTAGCAACTTGATTTTTAACTTCTGCTAAAGCTGCATTCTTTTGATTATCGATTTCAACTTTCGCTTTTTCGATCATCTTGTTTGCTTCAACTTGAGCTAATCCTTTTGCTTCAGCAATTGTATTATCACGTAATTGTTTAGCTTCTTTCAAAATTAAATCACGCTCAGCTCTAGCTTCTTTTAATAATTGCTCGCTTTCGTTATTTAATCTCGCTAATTCTTCTTTTGCTTTCTCCGCTGAACTTAAAGCTTCTTCGATAGAACGCTCACGTTCATCTAATGCTTTCATGATAGGTTTCCAAGCGAACTTGCCTAACAAGAATAATAACAATAAGAAAGAAATGCTGGTCCAAAATACCAATCCTAAACTTGGAGTAACTATATCCATATCTTTATTTGATGTTTTTTAAAATTTAAATTACAAGAATCTTAAAAAAGCCCGTTGCCAAACGCAACAGGCTTTTTGTTGGATCAACCGTTTCCTAACAAAGCAACTACCACACCGAATAATGCAACACCTTCTACAAGGGCTGCAGCGATGATCATTGCTGTTTGAATTTTTGAAGTGGCTTCTGGTTGACGAGCAATGCCATCCATTGCTGAACCACCAATTCTTCCGATACCTAAACCTGCACCGATTACTGCTAATCCGGCACCGATTGCTGCGATACTTCCTGTCATTTTATTTTATTTTAAGTTAAAAATTAAATTCTATCTATTAATGATCTCCATGTGGTTCAGCAACCGCTGTTCCGATAAACAATGCTGTTAACATTGTAAAGATGAAGGCCTGTAAAAATGCTACTAAAAGCTCTAACACATCCATAAACAATACGAAACCTACCGATACCGGTGCAATCATGATTGTTTTGAAAATGAATATTAAGCATATCAAACTCAATACGATAATGTGACCCGCTGTGATGTTTGCAAACAAACGGACAATTAAAGCAAATGGCTTTGATAATACCCCGATAATCTCTACCGGAATCATAATCGGATATAACCACCATGGAACATGTGGTAAAAAGATATGCTTCCAATATGATTTATTTCCGTTCACATTCGTAACGATGAATGTAATTACTCCCATTACTACTGTGAAAGCAATATTTCCTGTTAAGTTAGCTCCTCCTGGGAAAAATGGTACTAAACCAATAATGTTATTTACCCAGATGAAGAAGAATATCGTTAATAAGAATGGCATGAATCTAGCATACTTGTAACCTAAGTTCGGTTTAGCAATCTCATCACGAACAAATAAAATAATCGGCTCGATTAAAGATTGGAACCCTTTAGGTGCTTTACCTTCTCTTTTCTTGTATGCTGACGCTACTGATGTGAATATTAACATCAAAATGATCATCGATAAGAACATCGACATCACGTTTTTAGTAATTGAAATATCTACAATAGCTTTTGATGCTTCTTCGTTGATAGTGCCATCTGCATTTACAACTTTAATGTGCTCATGCTCAATAGCGTATGTATAATGCTTACCAACTACCTTATCGTGTCCATGGTTAAATTTACCTGATGAGAAACACTCAAAGCCTTTATCTGTGTATAAAATTATTGGTAAATGAACTGAAGTATGTCCCCATAAATGCCAATCATGACTATCAGCAATATGCTCTAAAATTAATTCTGATGCATTGAATTTCTCTTCGCCGTGCTCTGCATGTGAAGAATCTGAATTTACACCCTCGTGTACCGCTGCTGAATCTGCAATTTCTGCATGGTTTTCTGAATGATTTTCTACTTCATTACTGTAGCCAGGAAGAAAAGAAAAACAAAAAATAGCAGAAAACATTAAAAATGAATTCAGTTTTTTAGTAAAAAAGCCACTTCTGCGCATCTATTTTAAGATTTTGTTAATTTTTAAGAGCGCGCAAGTTATACAATAACGTATAAATTTCAAAGGTTGAATAAATAAAATATGGAAGGAAAAAACTTATTAGAAATCCCAGCTTGTCAATTCGATTTCCATAAATAAAAATAAGTGCGAAAACCATGCTTAAAAGCAGTTTTACAACTACTGATCCTAATACAATAAAAACCGAGGAATCT
>JALQYQ010000047.1 GCA_023262855.1 Crocinitomicaceae bacterium | reverse complement strand
AATTATGAATTATGAATTATGAATTATGAATTATGAATTATGAATTATGAATTATGAATTATGAATTATGAATTATGAATTATGAATTATGAATTATGAATTATGAATTATGAATTATGAATTATGAATTATGAATCAACAGTCCTCTTCCCAACATTCTTTCACTTCAAAGATTGTAACTTCCATGGGTGATTGGTAGGACCAAAAAACGGTACCGCCCCAGATAATAAATGCAAGGATTTCTTTCATGTGTGTACTAGGATGGATTAATTCTTTACAAATCGTCTAATCTCAGAAGATGAATCTGTAATGACATTCAAGAAATAGATTCCAGTTGGCAAATCTGTTACATTGATTGTTTTTTCAATAGAATTCGCAGATGAGTCATGACGGATGATGGCACCATTTGGAGCGTAAATCCGAAGGTCGCAATTTTGTACTGTTTCGAAACGGATTGTCAGTAGCTCACTGGTTGGATTCGGAAATAGTTCGAAGTTTCCAAGTGATTCTTCTTCAAAGCCTAATCCATTTTGGAAAAAATGATGGTCTTCAGCACCACGAAGATAAACGATGTGTTGACCTCTAAACGTAGATTTAAAATCATCACAATAGAGTGATACGTCTAAGAAAATAAGTGAATCATTGATCATCACGAGTGAATCAGTAGTAGTTACAAAATTTGAACCTTGGAAGACTGTCATCGTGAAATTTACAATTACTACTCCGCCGTTATTTACAACAGTATCTTCTGTGTAAAGAACAGAATCGATTGGTGATTGATAATCAAAAAAACAATTCTCAGAAAAATAGTAGGATGTATCTTGCGGAGTGTAAAGAAAAATGCTTGAATCTATATAAGAGGTATTTGCATTGGTAATAATTATAGTATCTATGCTACCATTCACGATGTTACCATTCTCCTCTGTTGAATAGGCTGAATAAACGCCGGGGCAAAGGCTGGTTCGTAATGTTTGATTATATGCACCATCTGCCCATGAATTGTAAGTTGGGTAGGTTGTGCCAACGGGTGCCAAATTGATCCAACCTTCACAGGTGTTGCTAGCATGATGCAAGCTAAGACTCATCGTTAAACCTGTATCTGGGTAAAGTTCATCAAGATTGTTCAAGTAAATTGAAAAATGACAATAATCATTCGTGTCGATTGGATTCCAAATTAGAAAATCAACATATCCTTTATTTAAAGAATCAACTTTTAGACTGTATGCATCTAAAAATGTAGTGTCCACCGAATACCCCGTATTGTATTGGCTTACGAAAATTGAATGGGCATTAAAAACACTTGCTGAATCGAATGTAATCGTAAGCGAGCCATCAAAAATAGTATCAGAGCTTGGGGGTGTGATTGCAGTTATGGAATAATTGAAATGCGGTTGTATAATCGTAGAACTTACAATTGAATTAGTCGTGTTATATCCATTTGTATGATTAATGCGAATATAATTATTGAAGCTGCTATCAGGCACGTAAGAGCAGAAATTGTATAGTGTATCTTGCAAATTAAGTACTGAACCGATTTGATTATCAAATTCATCCGTCAGTTTTAGATATTGTGAAGGTGTTAAATTATAGCCTTCAAGAACAACAGTATTAGAACATGAAGCAGGGTAGAAAACTCCAACAGGTTTTGGAATGACATATACTTGAGCAAAAGCTGTAAGTTGAAAGGAAAATCCCAGAAAAAGTAGAATAGCTGTTTTTTTCATCGGTAAGAATTTTGGCAAAGATAGGAAATTGAGTTGTGTAAATAATCGTTGATCAATAAAATTGAAAAAATGGAAAGTAGTTTTGAATACTTTGAGGTAGCTAAGCGTTCATAGAGCTATACAATATGTCAAAGTGTTGCTCACCGCCTCAACAACAATTTCTTTGCTTCAGAAAGTCTACCATCAAATTTGGCTTGTATCATGCATAAGCCATTTTGCTGGTTGAATACATCAAATCACCCCATTTTCCTCAAACCAACTTTCCAAGGTTTTCCAATCGACTTGTTGACCGAAGGGTAGTTGATTGTTTGGAATCATTGGTGTTCCAGAAGAAACATCATCGATAAATAGTGTGTTGTCTTTAACTGCTTGCTCCCAGTTCCATGCAGGAGGATTGATTTTTAGGGGAGTATGTTCGCTTATTGGTACTAAATTTCTTCCAGGATCATGCAAATAATCTATTGCTTCTTGCAAGGAACCATCATTTAAATCGGCGCGATAGGTATTCAGAACAATCTGATGGCCTGCATCTTGCAAACGACGAATTACGTTTAGAGCGTTTGGATTATCCGCACCAATTTGGGGATAAGCATGTTCTACAACCGTTCCGTCAAAGTCGAGGTAAATGAGCATATAATAGATTCCAACAATGAATCATCAGACGAGCTAAATAAAACGAACCATTTTATTCGTAAAATCCTACACCATTGAATTTTAGTAGTGATTTTGATAGCACTTCCGTAGATTCAATTTCTTCTTTTATTGTTGTTCGCTTTTTCAACAATTCCATTACTGGTTCTTCATTTTCAGAACTTGCTTTTTTAATACTAAATTCTGAAAATTCATAAATGTAGATGGCGTCATTTTCATCCATAATACGATGGAATGTTCGAGTAGAAAATACCTTCATTCCGAAATTAGTTGTATCCAACGAAAAAAGATGCGTATGAGTATCCGTCTCTTGATGTTCTGTATCACTTAATGCTAATAATAAAGAACTGTTGCCAAGGTCAATGAGCTCAATATTCCCTAATATTCCAGCTGCTCCATTTAATATGAGTGATCGGTTGAAATTCACCAATTTCCAGTTGTTCTTTTCTTCTGAAAATAATGCAATTCCTACTGTTGAGCCCTCTGCCATGGATGGTCCCATAAAATCATTGTCAGCATACGAAATGGTTTTAAGCACAACGATTTTATAATTCAGGGATTCATTTTTAAAGTTGTAAATTGAGTCAATCGTGGTATAACAAAATCCATCAAACGAACATTGAACCGCTTCGCCAGCATAAGGTTTCCATTTGGCTGAACCAATTGATTCAACATATGTTTTGCCAAATAATTCAGCTAGAATAGTTTTGTTATTCCAATTCGAGTTTGAGATGCTAACTTGGACACTATTTTGGCTAAAAGCAATGGTTGATAAAAGAAAAAACAGGCAATTTAATACGATTTTCATTTCAAGTAGACGTTTTAATAATTAGTTAATACGATATATTTTTTTGATTAATACCCTTCAGCAGATACAACTTCCAATGACCAATGGTCAATGTCGGACCACCAGCCAGTAATTTTGTGTGTAAATCCGACATTATTGCTAGGATCAACAAATTCCATTACTACAAACGATTCTTTACCCAATACAACATCGGTTTTAGAATAAAATTTGGCAATAAGCTTCACGTTCTTGAAACCAGCGTAGGATGCATTGTTGTAGATTGTGCCAGTTATAATCGTATTTGCAGCCAAATTTACTTTGTAGGAACCAGATGCACTAAGATTTTCTGTTGGATTCGCTTTTTCAGTTTGATATAAACGTTCTCTCATTTCACCTTCCGAAAGTTGACGTTCTTTCTGTTGATTCGGTGGGGCTTGTTGAGGTTGAGAAGCACCTGGTTGCATTTCAGGATTTGAAGAACCTTCATTTGATCCATTGGTTTGATCCTGCTCTTGTTCTTGCACAATGTTGTCATCAGCAACAGGCTCAGTCTCGTCGCCAGAATTTAATCCAACTAATAATAAGGCTCCAACGACTATTACTCCAACTGCCACAAAAAGCATCAATTTATTTCGTTCAATGAATCCTTTTTCTGCGGCTATGTAAGGTGGAGGAGTGACAGATTTGGCCTGACTAAACGGTGGCGGTGTTGCAATTAAAAATAGTGACTTCAAATCATCAATGTCCTTGGCTTTCTTCCAATCATCAAATCCTTCCGACCAAACCATTGTTTCAGGTTTGATTTCCAATTGTATCAAGTTTTCTTTTGTAAATGGGCCCTGTTGTTGTCCATTTTCAATTAAAAAATACTGATTCGCCATTACTTAACGGTTGTTATTTGGATTTCTTCGTTTTCAGAGCTGTTTGACTCAAATGCACTGTCGTAAATTTTACCAACATGCTTTTTCCAAAAGGTAACCTTTTCTGATTTAATATCAACTGTCGTTTTTGGCAACTGAATTTTTACAGTCTCATTGGTTGTGTTTTGGCTTAAAATCCAATAGTATCCGAAACTTAAAGTGGGTCCATCCATTAATTCTTCATTCGATTCAGCAATGTACATTCCAATAGATCCTGTACTTGGAACCTTTGTTAAATCGTTGATGCTACTAAAAACAATTGGATGTCCATCCATGTCAAAGCAATACACGCGATTATTATTCATCATAAAGGCAATAACCACCTGTCCTTCCTGCAAACGAGCTTCGGTTCCAAAGAATTCAATTTCAGTATATAAATAACCATCTGGAGATGTTACCACAGGACCATCTTCGGTAAATTCAATATTCGTTCCGTAGGATTCAACTTCATCCGCTGAACTTGGCATGTACGGCATGTAATCGAACTCCAATTTCTGTCTTTGGGCGAATTTCGCACCGTTGTTAATTAAATAAAATCCAGGCGTGAATTCGGTTTGTGAAAAAAAATGGAAGTTTATGGCAAGGCCAATAATTAACATTAAATGTCTCATTTTCATAGTGGTTGTTTTGATTAATGCACAAATATATTATTTCAATTATATAAATCAAAAAATCATTTGTAGTTATTTATAAACGAGTAATTTGTAGAAAGAACATTTCAAATAATCTTGATATTTGTACCAACGAACTTTCACTACAAGCGGTTTAAATGCAGTTGGAATTTGGAAGCTAAACGCTGATATATAGGTATAACAGAACTAAGGAGAATCTTTTGTCTATAAAAATGTAAGGTAACTTTGTTCGTTTCAGTTTTTTTTTATCTTTGCTTACCACGACGAAACCACTTTCTTAATCGGCAAAAAATTATTAAATTGGTTATTGAAAGAATACTACTACTACATGATTGGAAAATCGATTTTAAATTACGAAATTAAATCCCTTATTGGTGAGGGAGGAATGGGTAGCGTTTATCTAGCAACTCACACCCAGGTGAATAGAACTGTTGCGATTAAATCCTTGTTGCCGCAATTCATGGCCAATGAGGAAATTAAACAGCGCTTTAAAAATGAAGCATCAACATTAGCTCATTTACAACATCCGAATATTGTTGGCTTGTTTGATTATGTAGAAGATGAAACGGGAATGTACTTAGTGATGGAATACGTCGAAGGTACACCCTTAGATGATTTTATACAAAAAGTGACAGGCCCAATGCCTGAAACAAGAGCAGTTCCAATTATCAAAGAGATCCTTTCTGCATTTAGTTACGCGCACCAAAAAGGAATTGTTCACCGTGACATAAAACCGGCAAATATTATTATCACTCAAAATGACGGTGTCAAAATTTTAGATTTTGGTATTGCTCGTTTGTTGGGAGATGGTAATCATAACCTAACCAAAACAGGAACCCAAATGGGAACTGTTTTTTACATGTCACCAGAACAAGTGCAGGGTAAAAAAGTGGATACACGATCGGATATCTATTCGTTGGGTGTTACGTTTTATCAAATGCTGACAGGAGTTAATCCATACAATGGACTAACGACAGAATATGAAGTGTATTCACGGATTGTAAAAGAAGATTTGCCACCACCGCAGGAAATATATCCAGGTGTACCAGCATATCTCGCAACTATTTTGAAGAAGGCATTAGCAAAAGAACCCGACGATCGTTTTCAGACGTGTGATGAGTTTTTGAAAGCCATTGAAGCAAAAGCAACTCTTTCTGCACCTCCAGTTTCAAAACCTAGTCAAGCCCAGGCAAATCCGCAGCAAGCTGCACAGCAGGTCCATCATCACAAGCCAATGATGAATCAAACAAATGGCATTGCAACTGCTGGTTTGGTTTTGGGGATTTTAGGCCTTATTCTTTCGTTTATTCCATTCGCTAGTTTTGGTGGATTCTTGTTGTGTTTACTTGCTGTTATTTTCGGTGCGAAAGGACTATCGAATGTTCGGAAAAATGAAATGCTCCGATCTACAAAAGGTGCAGCAAATGCCGGATTGATCATTGGAATAATCGGATTGCTAGTTTCAATGGTTGTGAGCATCGGATTGATTTATGTGCTGGAATTTCAGGATTCTGATGGCGATGGAATTATTGATAAAAGTGACATGTGTCCGTATGATTATGGAACTGTTTACGGTTGCCCTGATTCAGATATGGACGGAGTAGAGGACTTATATGATTTGTGTCCAGAGCTTGCGGGAACATTAGAAGGTTGTCCTGATTCGGATTCAGACGGTATTAAAGATTCAGAAGACAATTGTCCAGAATTAGCTGGAGACATTGAAAATGGAGGTTGTCCTTCAGATGGCGATAGTGATGGGATTCCTGATGCCGAGGATTCTTGTCCGGAAAAATCTGGTCCTTCTGAAAATAACGGATGTCCGTACGATGCAATGTGTCCATCATGTGAAACCGTGACAAGCGAAACTTCAGTCAACAGATACGTTAGATGTTATAATTGTGGTACTGAATTTTATTTGTGTAAAAGAAAAACAAATGGATATTACGGTATTCTAAAAGCATGGGAATATGACGGTGAGTGCGATTGTGATAATTGCTGGGATGAAAATTAATAGCTTGATTATTCATAAAATGAAAAAAGTAAATCTATTTGTTGCGTTCCTCTTGATTTGTTCATTTGGCTTTTCTCAACAAGAAGTCGACAAAAAATGCAAAGTAATCTATGCCAATTACCTGGAAAAGGATTCCTTGCTGAAATTGAGTGAAGCATCCAATGATTCGCTTCAAGCAGTGAATAAACAATTGTTGTCAGAACTAAACAAAGCGCAAGGAAAACTGGATGCATTTGAGCGCGATTCAAAGCTGATAACCATAGGGAATCAAAAATGGGATGTAGACAACTTAAAAGTCACCACCTTAAATGATGGAACTCCAATCTATTTTGCTGACACACGTGCAAAATGGGATTCACTTTTTCGTATAGGTGAACCTGCTTATTGTTTTCACCGAGATGATTCAACAGGAAATTATGGATACATTTATAACTATTATGCTGTCGAATCCGGTAAATTGGCTCCAATTGGAATGAAAATCCCTTCTTATGCAGAGGTGGATGAAATGCTACATTTAATTGCTACTGAAGATGTCAAAAGTGCACTTTTACTGAAGTCAAAAGATACAACAAATGCTGCAACACATAACTGGAAGATTAAAGGTAACAATCGCTATGGTTTGAATATTAAACCTTACGGATTTAGATTAGATGATAGCAAAGAATGGTATTTTGGAAACAAAATTTACTATTGGTGCCAAGTAACTGAGCCAAAGAAGATACAATTGTTGGCAATCACTGAAATTAATGATGATCCATTTCTTCTTGAAAAGGTAATCGAAGAAAAGAATAGTAATTATGGACTCTATGTCCGATGTATTAAACAATAAACGTAAACAACATGAATGGTTTTAAAAAATGTGACAATGGTCATTTCTACAAAGAAGATTTAACAGCTTGTCCGTATTGTCCAAGTGGATCATCTGCATCTTCGAATGCTGGCGGAAATGATTTAAATAAAACAATTGTTGCAGGAGGGGGAAACACATCAGCAGGGAATGATAACGCGAAAACACAGGTGTTTGGAAGTCAAAGTAGCAATGATGGTTCCGATCAAACGAAAGTATTTGGAAGTGGAAACGCTGCAGCACCAGGTCAACCGAAAAGAGATTTAAATAGAACATACATTGCTGGTGTAACGGATGAAGAAACACCTGCAGCGGCTGGCGGAAATGCATCAATTGATTCAGCACCACGATCAACAAGACGAATTGTAGGCTGGATTTTATCTTATACACTTGATCCAATGGGAGTTGATTACCGTATTTATGAAGGAAATAATTCAATTGGTAGAGACGCAGGTAATTCAATTACCATCACGAAAGACACGACAATTTCGGGCAAACATGCGAACATCTTGTACAAAAAAGGTAAGTTTTATATCAAAGATGAAATGGCAGCAAACGGAACATTTGTAAATGATGAGGAATTGGAAATCGAAAAGGCCTATCCGTTAAATGATGGTGATGTCATTCGTTTGGCGAATACCACCTTTATTTTCAAATGCAGTGAAATTTTAGAAAAACACTAAATCATTCAAGAATGAACAAGATTATTAAACGAAGCGCTCCATTGAAGCGCTTCATCTTCGTATGGTGTGCTGTCTTTTTCAGTATTTTTAATTCAGTTGCACAGAAAAATGAAGTGGATGTTCGAGCAATTAACACCTCTAACTTTCCTCAAGTTCAAGGGAAATTATGGGTACGTGATCCAGAAGGTATTAAAACGGATGGTATCCAATTCTACGAGGATGATCAGCCAGTAAAAGTTAATTTTGATGCTTTTCAAAAGCCAGATTCTGTTGCGTCAAACAAAGCAATTCTTTTTTTAATTCGAAATACGGCGAACAAAACAGAAATGCAATGGTACAAAGATGTTTTAGCTGCTTCCTTTAAAAACGGAACCATCAAACCTGGAGACAAAGTTGAAATCGTTGGTTTCAGCTGTTTAGTGGATAAACAAATTTTGTTTCCAACTAAATTGAATTTCACCGACAATGTGCAAGACTTGTTAGCGCGCATTGATAAAATCAAAGATAATCCGCGTATCGAATATCAAGGGCGTGCTCAAACACACATTGCCATTAATGAAGCTTTGAATTTATTGGAAGCACAGAATTTGTCCTTACCAACTGGCTTATTTGTTGTGTCAGATGATCGATCTATGCCGCTTGAATTAGCAGGTGAATTGCCTGGTCCACGCTCAAGACGATTGAACATTCCAATCTACGGAATTACCTACTCCAAGAAAAGTACCTATTATGACATAGAGGCACTTTGCGCTCAAACCTATGGGCGTTATATCATGGTGTCGACAAACGATATTAAAAGTGTTTCGAAAGAAGTCGCTTCTTTTTTAACAGATTTTGAAAATCGTCATGCGGGGTTATATTATCCTTTTTCATATACTTCAACATTTGAAAAAGATGGAAAAAATCATACTGTAAAGATTGATTCGAAGGATGGTCAATCTGGATTCAGTTTGCCCGTACCTTCTAAAAATATCATTGAGTTAATTCAAGATAATCCGTTGATCTCAGGCGTGATTTTCATCTTATTCATTGGGCTTATTGTTGTCATTGTAATGATGTACAAAAAGAACAAACTGAAAAAGGAGGAGCTTGAAATTCAACGCAAAAAAGAATTTGCTGAAATGGAGCAACATCAGCGTTCAGCAGAACAAAAATTGTCGCAGCAAGAAATGGAGCTTCAACGCATGAAAGAAGAGGAGCGACGTGAAGCTGAGGCAGCAATGAAAGCAAAACAAGAACAATTGCAAGCACAAGAAGATGAGTTGCAATTGCAAAAGATGTTAGAAAGAGGAAATTTCCCTTGGTTCGAATTCCGTTTTGGCAATGAGACAGGAAGTTATCAAATTCAAACACCGCGCTTAACCGTTGGTCGCGATGCAAACAATGTATGGACAATCAATCACCCAACAGTTTCAAGAAACCACTTCCAACTTTATTTTAAAAATTATGTCTACACCATTCGTGATCTAAATAGTTCGAATGGAATTTTCGTAAACGATATGAAAGTGACAGAGACAGAATTAAAACATGGTGATTGCATTCAAGTTGGTGAAATCACCTTGACATTCCACATTTAAAAGAAAATTTAAGCGTATGAAATACAGCAGTAAATCAATTACCAATGTAGGTAAAGTTAGAAGTGCAAACGAAGATAATTTCGGTGAAGCACTAACGCCCAACGGACATTTATTTGTGGTTTGTGATGGAATGGGTGGACACGTTGGTGGAGCAGAAGCTTCTAAAATTGCCGTGAACAGCATGGTCGAGTTTTTTCAAAAAGAAGTCTATGACAATGTTATTCTGGCCATTGATGGTGCTCTGACCTTCGCTAATGAGCAAATTTACGCATCTGCATTGAGTAACCCAGATTTAAAAGGAATGGGAACCACTGCTGTGGTTTTATTAATTCGCGATGAAGAATGTTTTATTGGACATGTGGGTGATTCTCGCATCTACTTAAGATCGGATGGTAAATTGAATCGCATCACAAAAGACCATTCATTTGTTCAAACATTGGTTGATTCAGGTGTGATTGATGATGCAGACGCTGAAAATCACCCGAATAAAAATCAAATCTTACAAGCCTTAGGAATTGCTCCAACGGTAAAAGGAACTATTTGTCAATCACCAATTCTTCCGAAAGTTGGTGATATGTTCTTGCTATGTTCCGATGGTTTAAATGGGATGGTAACCGATCGTGATATTGAAAAAATCATGAAAGAGGATAACCTAATGGTTACATCGGAAAATTTGATTACCGCCGCTTTGAATGGTGGTGGCCATGACAATGTTACAGCAACACTCGTTTTGATTGAAGAAAGTCAGCATGCTCAATCACGCTTTGTGCATTTCAATCCTAAACCAAAAGCAATCGATTTGACTTCCACCCAACAATTTGGAGGGGGTGTTAATACAGACAAGCCGAAGAAAAGTAGATTAGCTTATTACATCGGTGGAAGTGTTCTTTTACTTGGAATCAGTATCGCTGTGATGGTGATGTTGATGGGGAAAGAAGAAGTACCAAATGAATCAAAGAAGCTTTTAACAGAGGAAGAACTTACCAACTACGTTTGTCAAAATGTCAATGACATCAAAAAAGATATGAAAGTTGATTTTGAGTCAGATACTATAATTAATAGTCAATGTGAAGGTGTAAATCACATTTTCATTGTTGAAGATAGCGTGGTGGTTGAGGTTTATTCTGAAATGATAGTTGAACCGAAAAAATCAGATGAACCATCTTCTGATGTACAGCAGGTAAAAAGCGCTCCAAAGAATATCAACGATATGACCAAGAAGGAAGTTGAATCGCTGAAAGTAGGTGCTTCTGTTATCAATGAAAAAGGAGATTTTGAAGTGCATGGCTATAAAATTGTTGTCGAAAAGAAGAAAGTAAAATCAAAAGAGCCAATTGTTAAAGCACCTCAGAATGTTCTAAAAGTTCATACGGTTGTAAAAGGAGAAAATCTGAATTCAATTGTGAAAAAATACAGCGGTAATTGTCCTAATTTGAGCGTTGATAAACTGATTGAACATAATTTGGTTTCACCGAAGTTTAAAGGAAACAAAGAAAAATTGGAAAAAGAAATCATTGATTTAGGTTGGAAACTTGAAATTCCATGTGACTAAAGCAAATGAAAAAAATCAACAACATAGAACTTGTGCAAGTATTGAACAGTGGAGGAACAGCCACTGTTTATTTAGGTATTGATTTATTTACCGGTCATCCAGTTGCTGTAAAAGAGCTAAAAGCGAATATGTTCAAGAGTGATTTTGTACGCAAAAAATTCATTGAAGAGGCCAATCAGTATTTGTACATGGATCATCCGAATATTGTCAAGTTGATGGATTTTATTATAACGGATGATAACCATTATCTTGTGATGGAATATGTTGATGGGAAAAATCTGTATGATTACATGACAACCGTTACAGGTCCATTGCCATTGCAAAATGTTGCGTTGTTGTTGAATGAAGTATTAAGTGCTTTGAGTTATGTGCATGAACGTAATTTAATTCATTTGGATATTAAGCCATCGAACATCATGTTGTCATCGTCGAATTCTGTTAAGTTGGTCGATTTTGGTATTTCGCAAGATGATAAAACGACCCAAAGCGAAAAAGCAATGGGAAGTCCTGCATACATGAGTCCAGAGCAAGTGGAAGGAGGGAAAGTGGATTTTCAAACGGATATCTATTCTACCGGAATTGCGATGTTTGAATTACTCACAGGACGTTTGCCTTTTCATCAGTGCGAATCGAGAGATGAATTGTTTCAAGCGATTAAGTTGAATAAAATGCCTGTTTTAGAGGCAAACAATTCATTAGACAAGGTGCATGAACTTGAAATGAATCGCATTTTTCAAAAAGCAACGAATAAAAATAAAAAAGAGCGCTATGCAAGTTGTGAAGCGTTTCAATTAGATATTGTTCAATTTATATGAGTTTTAAAATTGTAAAAGTTGGTCGTGCAAAAGACAATGACATAGTTCTTACGCATGCATCTGTTTCGCGTTATCATTGTGAATTGTTTTACGATGGAGATGGAAATGTTTTTTTGACAGACAAAAATTCTGCCAATGGAACTTTTGTCAATGGAAGGAGAATAACGGAATCTGTTTTGCTTCAACCCAACGATATCGTAAAACCCGGTTTGGATGTTCCTTTGCGTTGGCGAAATTTCAATTCCTACGAGCAAACTGGAGGAAATCACGTAAATTATTCAAGCGGAAATGATTCGCAGCAACCTGCATATGCACAGCAGAGCTATCCAGCACCGAAAAAGATGAATAGTACATTAAAAACGGTGATTATTACACTGTCTGTAATAGCTGCTTTAATCGGTTTATGGTTCGTGATAAACGAATTTGTGATAGGCGATGGAAAACCACCAGTAGTGGATCCAGACAAACCAAACGATAAAACAGAGCAACCGGATAAAATCAAAAAAGATAAAAAAATTACCTACGATTTCAGTTGCTTGGATGATGATAATGATTTAGGTACAACAGAAGTTATTGATGTGCTCGAACGCGTTGATCGTGAGGTGACAAATACCTTGGGTGGTGAAGTGACAGTGGAGGATGAAGAACGAGTTGGTAATCAATTATTGAACGACTGTAGAAATGAATACCAGTTCATTGAGTCTGGAATAAAAATTGAAAATTTAAGAGCCATATTAAAACGATTAGTGGATGAGATTCAAGAGCCGAAAGGATTTCATTATCAAATCTTTTTAATCGAATCGGATGAATTGAATGCTTTTACGGCAGGTGCTAAAATCTTTGTAACAACAAAAATGTATAGTTTCTGCAAAACAAATGATGAATTGGCCTGTGTAATTGGGCATGAAATCAATCACAATGAACTTGGTCATATCAAAGAACAATTGCAAAAAGAACAACTGATTACTGCAGAAGGTGCCGCCCTGGCTCAATTGGCAACGATTTCATTTGGACAGAAAAAAGAAACACATTGTGATATGACGGGCATTGATTTGGCGATTGCAGCTGGTTATAACGGTTGTGTGAATATAGAATTGTGGAAACGCATGCAAAAAGAATTTGATGAGGGTGAATTCAATGCACTGGATAATTTGTTGCGTTCTCATCCGTATTCAGAGAAAAGAGCCAAATGCTCTCAACAGCATATTCTAAATAACTATGGGTTTGATTGTACCCCTGGAGAGGAATAAGGTAAAATAGCAGAAGGACGTGTAAATATAAATAACTCATGAAGCGAATCGTTAAATCCAAGATTTTTATTGTATTCATCACGGTGTTCTGTGTTGGATTTATACTTGCACAAACAATTTCATATCCTGAATTTAAAACGATCAATTCTTTTGAAATTCATTCATTTGATAATGGGGTTTTTAAAGCCTCAGTCAATGTTGGAATTTTTAACGACAACTGGTTTTCAATACGAGGTAAAGAGATATCTTTTAAAATGATGTACAAAAAACACCTCATTGCCGTGGGATCTTCCGTTGAATCTGTCAAATTTCAACGGAATTCAATGACGAGTTTACCAGTTGAAATGGATTTTTATCCTGATTCTATGCATGGTGATTTGCGCGAAATATTGTTGGTCGATTCCATTCAAATTGACATTGATTTGACCGGTAAATTTACGTTTCTGGGAATTACCAGTCATAAATCAATTCAGACCTGGTTGAAAACAGACGATTTGGTAAATACACTAGTTGCGCAATCGATGGAAGGTGATGGATTGAAATTGAAAGCTGTGAAATTAATTAAGCCGGGAATACAAGAAAGTACATTCAATGTTGCCTTCGATTTTAAAAATACCTTGACTCTACCACTTGAATTAAAAACGATGCATTACGTCATTTATGGAGATGAGGCAAAGCAAAATCGAGTTGCAGAATGGGACTTCGATATAAATAAGGAAATTGAAACAAATGCAATTGAACCAATAAAAGGTGAAGTGGTGGTCGATAATTTGTCGTCAGCCCTTACAGGTTTTACAAAGGTTTTAAAAGGAAAATTAGATTATTACCTCGACGGTTATGCGTTGATAGCAATAAAAGGCAGAGAAATAAAAATACCAATTAAACAACATTTTTTGGTGGAACCACTCACTCAAAAAATTACCATTTTGAAAGATTATGAGTGATTCTGGAAAATTGAAATTGGGCTTTATCAGCGAAGGAAAGCTCCTTGTTAAATTCGCATTTGTATACGGACAACCATCAGAAGTCGTTGTTGGTCGTTCTTCCTCCTCACAAATTTGTTTGAATAACAATGTCGTATCGAGTCAGCATGCACAGCTGATTTTTGATGCAAATGGAAATCTACATGTGATAGATTTGAATAGCAGTAATGGAACCTTCATAAACGATCGTCGCATTGAATCGGGAGTTCCATATCAAGTGCGTTCAACAGATAAATTGTATTTTTCGGGACACGCAGGTGTTGAATTGGTGTTCAATCCGGATAACTACGAAATGGCCAAAAATCAACGGTCAACAAGTGCAAAAAATACCGGCGACAACAATTTTTCCACAACAAATATTCTGGAGAAATTCAATGCAAAACGCCTTTTAACCGTTGGACGAAATCCAGATTGTGATGTCTTTTTGGGACATCAATCCATCAGTAGAAATCATGCGACAATTGAGAAAAAAGGTTCGAATGAATTTATCTTAACGGATTTAGGTTCGCTGAATGGGACCTATGTCAATGGTCGTCGTGTCAATGGTACGATGAAAGTCAATCAAAATGATACGATTATTATTGGTCGTTTTCAATTGAGTCTGAGTGGAAAAATTAAAGATTTAACACAAGAAGTTGCCATTCGCACGGAACGAATTGTCAAGCAATTTGACAATGGTAAAATTGGTTTGCATGAATGTAGCTTTGAAATTCCATCTAAGTCATTATTGGCGGTTATGGGACCTTCAGGTTGTGGAAAATCAACACTTTTGAAAGCCTTGAATGGTGATTCACCTCCAAGCAGTGGGCAGGTCTTTATCAGTGGTTTAGAATTAAATGCAAATTATGATTATCTCAAAACACAAATAGGCTATGTTCCTCAAGATGATATTGTGCATCGTGAATTGACAGTGGAACAATCCTTGTTTTATGCAGCTAAACTAAGGCTCGAACACAGCGATTCAACCTTTATTCAGCAAAAAATCGAACAAGTTTTAAAGGACCTAAACATTGAACACATACGTCACAATTTAGTAGGGAAAATCAGTGGTGGACAACGAAAACGTGTTTCAATTGCGGTTGAAATTCTCACGGATCCATTGATTTTGTTTTTAGATGAACCGACTTCACCATTAGATCCACAAACGATTGAAGAATTTTTAGAGATTTTACGCAGTCTTTCTAATAAAGGTACGACGGTGATCATGGTAACACATAAACCGGAGGATTTAAATTACATGGATACGGTAATTTTCATGGCTGAAGGAGGGCATAAAGTGTATCAAGGGGATACAAGTGCATATTTAAGTCATTTCCAAGTGGATGACACGATAAAGGTGTATGCGCAATTGGCCATGCCTCAAGCAACTAAATGGATCAATAATCACAAACAAAATCATCCAGCACTAGGAACCATGCAGGCGCCAAAAGAAAAACAAAATTCGCGACATGCTAATTTCTTTCATCAATTCTGGTGGTTAACATTGAGGTATTTCAATATAAAGTTGAACGATCGATTGAATACCCTGGTTTTGGTAGGTCAAGCACCAATCATTGCAGGTTTAATTTGTTTAATATTCCAGGATATAACATCTGCTGTTCCATTCCTACTAGCCGTAAGTGCTGTTTGGTTTGGTACAAATAACGCAGCAAGAGAGATTGTTGGTGAAGCGCCAATTTATAAGAGAGAACGCATGTTTAATCAAGGTATATTGGCCTATATGTTATCAAAAATAACCGTATTAGGGACGTTTGCAGCCATCCAATCACTATTATTTACGTTGATCATCACAATCAATTTTTCGAATGATGATCCAAGTTGGGAAGCGCCAGCAAAAACCTTCTTATGGATGTTGTTTGTTTCACTTGCTGCATCAATGATGGGCTTATTGTTGTCGGCAATTGTTTCGACAACAGAAAAAGTAATGACATTGGTTCCAATTGCATTGATTCCTCAGATCATGTTAGCCGGAGTTGTTGCAAAAATATCGTCACCATTAGTAGAGGCATTGAGTTATTTGACGCTATCGCGCTGGGGGAATGAAGGATTTTGTAATGTTCAACAACATGTCAGGGTAGAAGTGCCAAATATTCAGATGCCACCTCCTCAAGATCCGAACATGCAGTCTTCTGCCGTTGAAGCAACTGAGAAAATTTCTACAAAATGGGAAACGCAAAGTTCAATTGAACAGTTAAAAGCATGTTTTCATGACAATTATGAAAAGACCTTTGGAGATGATTGGGCTTATACAATGCACCTTGATTTAGTGGCGGTTGGTGTACTTTCGTTCTTGTTTTTTGTAGGAATCTATATCGCCTTGAAAATGAAGGATTCGATGAGAATAAAATAACGGACAATATGGAACAGATCAATATCAAACAATATACGATTATTGAAAAAATTGGAGAAGGAGGAATGTCAGATGTCTTTCTAGCATTTGATAACCAACTTAATCATAAGGTTGCAATAAAGAAATTAAAAAGTGAATTTATACACAATCCAAATCTTAAAAATAGATTCATCGCGGAAGTGAAAAATATGTTTCGCTTGAATCATCCAAATATTGTTAAAGTTTATGGTTTAATAGATGAAGCTGATTTTATTGGTGCAGTTATGGAATACCTTCCAGGTTTGTCATTAAATGATTACATTATAGCTAATGGCATTCCTGATAACGATCAAATTAAAGATTTTGTAGTTCAAATGATCGGTGCTTTGAAATATGTTCACAATGAAGGGCTTATACATAGAGACATCAAACCTTCAAATTTTATCATCGATAACAAACATAATTTGAAATTGCTTGACTTTGGAATAGCGAAGAACATTAATTCAGAAGTTTCAGATTACACATCAACAGGAACTATTCAACAAATAGGTACCCCGATGTATATGAGTCCAGAACAAATTTCTACTCCAACTTTAATTTCTCATTCTACAGATATTTATAGTTTGGGATTGGTGTTATATTTTTTAGTTAATGGAAAATCACCATTTGATGAAGAATCGCTTACCTTATTTGAACTACAAATGAAAATTGTTACTGAGGATTTAATTTTTAAAAATAATTCACCTTGGAATTCAATTATCAGTAAAGCAACTCAAAAAAAAGCCGAGAATCGCTATTTGGATATTGATCAGTTTGAAAAAGATGTCACTTCATTAAATTTAAATAGTGATAATACCTTGATTGAGGATAAAACAATAGTTATTGATAGTGAAAGTAGATTGAATGACAGTATTTTACAGAATGTTGTCAAATCGAAAAAGGTACTAAACAAAAAGAAAATTCTAAAATGGTTAATTCCGAGTGTGGTATTACTTTTGATTTTTGCAGTTTTCCTCTTGACTTATGAAACTGACAAAGAAAAAATTACAGCATCTGAATCGGTAGTTAAAACATTCGTAAATGATCTTGATTTAGATGTTCGTAACGATAAGGTTTATCCTAAAATTAAGAACATAAATGGATCTATCTATTATTTGAGAGAATTTAAAATTTCAAATTCATCAATTGAAGAGGATGGATCAATTTTAGTTTATGGAACCTACAGTAGATGGAACAAAACATGCAATGTGAAATTTGTCGTAAGAAAAATCAATAGTGAATATAAGATTGTGAATTCATTAGGTGCAAGTGCATATATTGATTCCCCATTAATGAAATTTTGCATAAAAAAAGGCTATTTTAAAAATGAAGAAAGTAAAGACTCAGATTTGAAGATTGACGCAATATGCGAGAAATATGAAGTTGAATTTAATGCTGCAGTTGATTTTATAATTGAAGAAATTGAGAGTAATGTAGGGATGGTAAAAGACAAATCCAATATCACATCTCAATACGGCTATTATGCTACAGGTTATGTTACCGTTTTTAACGCAACTTTAATGGATTTACCTTTTGGGTCTGTTGATTATAATCTATCAATACTTAATTCAAATAATGTTGAAATATACACTCAACCAATAAGAATTAATTCTACATTGGAAGCTTTTCAGCAAATTAAGGCAGATGTATTTATTTCTGATTTACCTGCATCAAATTTTTGGTATAAAGTAAAAGTGAAAGTTAATTCGCGTGAGGCTATCGAAAATGTTGTAGCTGAAAATCCATGGTAAGAATATATAAATACCAAGTTTATGAACCAAGCTAAACAATACAAGTTAGGTCGTTATGACGAGTGTGAAATTGTAATGGATCATATTACAGTTTCGCGGGTTCATGCAGAATTTTTCGTTGATCCACAATTAAATGTGTTTCTAACGGATTTAAATTCAAGTTATGGGACTTTTGTGAATGGAAAACGAATATCAGAACCTGTTTTACTGGTTCCTGGTGATACTGTTTCTGTTGGCGATGAACAGTTTTTTGATTGGGAAAATCGATTTTTAGGAAGGACACCTCGTAAAAATCCTTTTGAATCGAAAGCAAAAAAAACGGTAGGATCAGGAATTAAAAAACCGATTGACATAAAAACATTTCTATTGGAAAACAGGGACGTAATTTGGATTTATTTGGCCATTGTCTTTATGTTTTTTGTGATACAACTTCAAACTCATTAATTATTTTGATTAATCAATATAAAGTTCATAACAGAATTAGTAATAGATATTTATATCTGCGCCAACTCATTTTAGTTGTATGTTTATTGTCTTCTCAACTTGCCTTTTCTCAACCGGGAGAAGTCAAATTGATTAAAAAACAAAAATTTGAAAAGTTAGAAGCTTCGATTGCTAAAGAGTTTTCTAAAAATCCAATGAGCTGCCGTGGTCTATATGTTAGGGGATTATTGAATAACACGAAAGCATATTCAAAATTTAATCCTGAATTAGCTTATGCCGATTTTAATGGTGCATTAGCGTCATTTTACACCTTGGGTGAAAAGGAAAGAGGTAAATTTGAAAAAGAAGGAATCATTCCAGATTCAATGTTATTTCACCGAAATAAATCTATTGACTATGGTTTGGAAATTGCAAAATCTACCAATACTATTCTGGCTTTTCAACATTTCATAGATGTTTTTAAAGAAGCTGGAGAGCAAATGAAATATGCGATATTGAGAAGAGATGAGCTCGCGTTTTTGGAAGCAACCACGGCTAATACCGAGGAGGCATACATTACTTTTTTAGATAAATATCCATCTGCAGTTCAACGCAATGATGCTGTGGTTTTACGTGATGAGCGAGCGTATGAAAAAGCAAAAAATATCGGTAAGTCAACGGCAGTTATTCAATTTTTATCAAAATACCCCAATACACATCTAAAAAAAGAAGCAGAATTTGAAAAAAATAAATTGTTGTTTCGAGAGCAAACGGACGGCACGATTGCCGGTTATATTCGTTTTTGCTCAACCAATGAAGCAAGTGATTTTTACAATCAAGCGATGGATAGCATAGAATTGTTATCTCTTAAAATGCGTGATATCTCTGGTTTAAAATATCTTGTATCCCATAACGATAAAATAGCTGATTATTCTGGTTTTCAGACTAAATTGATGCAATTATTTCTGTTTGATGGTTGTTTAAATACCTATTCATATTTCAAGAAAGAATTTGGCTATTACCTTGATCGAAAGCATAAAATTGAATTGGAAGAATATGGTGTTGGAGTGGCAGAAGTCGATAAATTATTTTTAAAAATTGGTGTTTCCAATTATAATTTGACCGAATACGAAGATTTTATTCGAAAAATGGCACCTAATGATATTGCTTTTGTAGCCCTACAGCGATTAATTGAGTTTCATGCCAAGACAAAAAATTGGGCCGAAGCAACCACTCAATTAAAACGCTTTGAATCATTATTTAACGCAACGGGAGAAAACAAAGTTAGCGAGTTAATAGGGATATTGAATAATGTAGATGCCCCAGTTCAAATTCAGGGTGTGAAAGGAATTAATACACTAACAGATGAATATGCACCAGTACCTAGTATTGATGGTAAAAAATTATTCTTTTGTGGTAAGGACCGTAAAGATAATTTTGGTGGAGAAGATATTTTTGTAGCTGGTAATCAGAAACAACAATTTATTACAAATAGCATAGTTCCCTCATTGTCTACTTATGATGGAAATGAGGCTCCATTATCGGTTAGTGCTGATGGTAATACCATGTTTTTGTGGTCAAATGAAAATGGTGGAGATATAAAATTGACTAGGTTACAAAAAGATGGAACATGGTCTGAACCAGAGTTTTTACCTGAACCAATTAATACTGCATATTATGAAGGAGATGCTATGTTGTCAGCTGATGGTAAGACCTTGATTTTTGTAAGTTCTCGTCCAGGTGGCCTAAACATTTACACGGATAATACGCTTTCCTATCATGGTGATGATAACTATCCGACTGATATTTACGTATGTCAATTGGCCGCCGATGGGACATGGACTGAACCATTAAATTTAGGTGACAAAATAAATACACCCTATTCAGAACGTGGACCATATATCCATCCTGATGGTAAAACCCTTTATTTTTCGAGTGATGGCCATTCAGGGATTGGTAGAATGGACGTGTATAAAACGACTCTAAATGAGGAGCAAGGTTATCAGTCTTGGACAAAGCCTACGAATCTAGGAAAGGAAATTAATACACCGGGCAATGATTGGGGATTCAAATTCTCTACTGATGGAAAACATGTGTTTTATGCTGCAAAGAATCAAGCAGTAGCGCCATCAAGTTTAGTACTTTTGTTAGATGTTTCAGGTAGTATGGATGGTTCTAAAATTGAAGCAATGCGAGAAGCAGCAACCGAAGTTTGTCTAAATGCCTTAGAAAACAATACCGAAGTAGCCATTTTTGCATTTGAAGGTGATTGTTATGAACCAATTTCTGATTATCGAGAATTTACAACTGATGCAAGAGATTTGACGGATTTCATAGCTGATTTAAATCCACTTGGTGCAACACCAATGTATGAAGGATTATACAGCGCCGCCTATTATCTTAAAAATTCAGCATCATTAGCAAGTAAAAACAAGTCGATCATTTTAATGTCGGATGGAGATGCAACAAGCTGTTTTTCGATGGATCAGTTAATGAAGGAAATGAAAACTAACAAATTGTTTAATCGAGTTTACACGATTGCACTGGAAGTTGATGAGTACAGTAAAGCATATGAGGATTTACAATACATTGCTCAAAAGACAGGTGGTGAATTTTTTCATGCTGAAACTTCAAATGATTTAGGAAATGCATTCGCACAAGCATCCAATAAGATTTTTAATTTCTCCTTACGCCAATCGAATTCCGATATTTTCGAGTTTGTTTTGCCTTTGGAATTAAGACCTCAGGTTGTAAGTACAATCTCTGGAACAATTGTCGATATCAATAAAAAACCAATAGAAGCAAACATCCTATGGGAAGATTTAAATACAGGCGAACAGATAGGGCAAGCTCGCTCAAATCCAGTGGATGGTAGTTATTTTATTGTATTACCGACGGGTAAGAACTATGGGTATTTTGTAGATCATCCTTCGTATTTTCCAGCTTCGAACAATGTCGATTTGAGAAATAAAGAAACAATGGAAGACATCAATTTAAATGTTGATGTTGTTTCCTACGATGAAATGATCAATAATCAACGAAGTGTTATTATCAATAACCTATTTTTTGAAACTGCTAAATATGATTTGAAACCTGAAAGTTTCAGTGAATTAAATCGTGTTGTAGAAATTCTGAAACGTGCGAAAATGGATGGGCTGAAAATTGAAATTTCTGGCCATACCGATAACATTGGTGAGGCAGAATATAATGCTGCTTTATCGGAGTTTAGAGCTCGTTCTGTTGCTAATTATCTAATTTCGAAAGGTGTTGAAGAATCAATGCTTGTCGTGAAAGGCTATGGTTTTACAAAACCAGTTGCGGATAATTCAACAGAAGCAAATCGAGCTTTAAATAGAAGAGTTGAATTGAAATTAATTAAGTAATAAAATGAGTAGATATAACCAAAATAGTAGAAGCTTTAATAACCTATTTAGGTTTAGATAGAATTTTTTAAAGTACCATGGCAAAATTTCTACAAAACATAAAATACAATGATCAACAAACAACTTCTTAGTTATACAATCACTTCTGTACTCGGTGAAGGAGGAATGGGAACGGTTTATTTGGCAGAGCACACCAATTTTGATCGTAAAGTTGCCATAAAAGCAATTCATCCGCACTTAGCAAAGAATGAAGAAATTCGTCAGCGTTTTAAAAACGAGGCGGCAACAATGGCACGTTTGCAACATCCGAACATTGTCAGCCTCTACGATTATTATGTAGATGAAGATGGATTGTACCTAATCATGGAATTAGTAGATGGTGTTGAATTAGAGACCTATCTTCGAAACATTGGTAGTCCTTTAGATGAAGATGTTACCGCTGCTTTCATGAAACAATTACTTGATGCTTTTTCGCATGCCCATGAAAAAGGAGTTGTTCACCGAGACATTAAACCAGCCAATATTCTAATTACAAATGATGGTACAATCAAAGTATTGGATTTTGGGATTGCTAAAATTGTAGATGGCGATGGTTTGCAAAATATGACAAAAACGGGAACCCAAATTGGCACCGTTTATTATATGTCTCCCGAACAAGTTCAAGGAAAAAAAGTCGATGCACGATCGGATATTTATTCATTAGGTGTCACGTTCTACCAAATGTTAACGGCTCAAAATCCCTATAATTCATGTACAACCGAATTTGAAGTGTATTCGAAAATTGTACAAGAACAATTGCCGAATCCAAAATTGGTAAATCCTGGCATAAGTGATGCGATTGTTAGTATTCTGAACAAAGCGACCGCAAAGGATCCTGATACACGTTTTCAATCTTGTGAACAATTCAAGCAAGCTTTGATTAAAAAAGAGCAACAAGTAACCAATACTCAAGCTCCTAAAGCTCCCCCTAAAATTACTTCAAGCACTAACAACCAACTTGTTCAACCTTCAATGGATAATGGAGCATCCACTGCAGCATTGATTTTAGGGATACTTGGTATTCTAATGTTCTGGTTTCCATTTTTAGGACTCATTCTTGGCGTACTTGCTTTGGTGCTTGGAATTAATGGACAAAAAGATAAAAATGGCAATGATGCATCCAACAAAGGATTAGGGATTGCAGGAATTGTGCTTGGTAGTATAACAACCCTGCTCGGTTTTTTTATCACAATTGCCATTTTGGCAAATATTTAAGTTGGGAAAATGTTAAACCAACAAATACATAATTACAAAATAATTTCTCTTTTGGGTGAAGGAGGAATGGCAAATGTTTATTTAGTGGAGCACCTAACATTGGGTCAAAAATATGCATTCAAACTATTGAAAGATGAATTCGTACAGCATCCCAATATTCGCAAACGATTTTTAGCAGAAGCACGAAATCTGGCGAAGATGCAGCATCCGAATATAATAAAAGTGACTGATCTAATCGACGCGGGCGATATTGTTGCTTTTGTAATGGAAAATATTGAAGGGGTTTCATTGGAACAATATATTTCAGATAATTCGCCTTTATCACATGAAACGATTGAGAAATTGTTTCTGCAAATGATTGATGCTGTTGAGTATGTGCATTCACAAGGTTTAATACATCGCGATATAAAACCTTCCAATTTCATGGTGACGCCTGATGAAAGTGTCAAATTACTGGATTTTGGGATTGCAAAGAACTTGAACGACGGCGCCGTTGACTATACAAAAACTAGCATGGCGCAGCAAATGGGAACACCCATGTACATGAGTCCGGAACAAGTAAGAAATACGTCTGAAATAACCCCACAAACAGATATTTACAGTTTAGGGGTTGTACTATGGCAAATGGTCATGAATAAAAAACCTTATGACGCCGATGCATTAACGCTTCCAGAAATTCAAGTGGGCATTATGAAAGAACCACTTCCGTTGACGAATACGGGCTGGGATGATGTCATCAAGTCTACAACAAGCAAGGATATCTATGGTAGAAGTGATTTTGATGAAATTAGAGAGTTGGCATCATATGCAAAATTCAATGATTTACTTTCGAAGCAGGAATCGAAGGCACTTGCAGAAGTTGTCTACGAAAAAGAGCTAATAGAGATTCAAAAAGTTGCAGATGAAGTGGCTGTAAATAGAGAGGAAAGAGAAAAAAAGATGCAGTTATTTGCGATAACTCAAAATAAAAAGTTAAAGGAAATCGAAAAAGTTGCAGATGAAATGGCTCGAAATAGAGAAGAGAGAGAAAAAAAGATGCAGGCTAAATCAACAGCCTTAACCACAAAAATTAATCAAAAATATGTATGGATTGGAATCATTTTTCTAATCGCATTTTTTGCTTTTATTTATTGGAATCAGAATTCAACTTTTAGTCCTGTTCAAAAAAGAGCAATAAATGATAAAGTGAATGATTCTAAGGGTATTGATGATAATATTAAAAAGCAAAAAGTAACTATTGATAAAACCGATGAACTTACCTCAAAGTCTGATCAAAACATTAAACAAAAAGAAAAAGTTATTGAAAAGTCAATTAAATTAAAAGTTGGACAAAAACACCAAGGAGGAATAATTTTTTACATAGATAATACAGGAGAACATGGATTAGTATGTATGACAATTGATCAAGGAAAATATAATTGGGATGAAGCAATGAGTATTTGTGAAAAACTTAATATGAATGGTTATTCTGATTGGTATTTGCCATCTTCAGATGAACTGCGAAAAATGGCAGATAATAGTAAATTAATAAGTGGTATTGTTTGTGGTCGTTATTGGAGTTCAACTGTATGGCGAGATTTTCCATCTTTGCAATCATTATCACATGAAAATTGTAGTGAATATGTAAGCAGTGGAAGTGGTTATAAATATGAAATTTGTAATGTTCGTTCAATTCGTAAATTTTAATCTATTGTATTAAAAAATGATCAACCAACAAATTCAAAACTATAAAATCATTTCCCTCATCGGAGAAGGAGGAATGGGAGACGTTTATCTAGCTGAACACATTTCAATTCAGCGCAAAGTTGCAATCAAAGTATTGAAACCTGAATTGGTGAAGAATGAAGAAATTCGTTTACGTTTCAAGAATGAGGCTTCCATGTTGGCGCATTTGCAACATCCCAACATCGTTGGTCTGATTGATTATGTTGAGCAGGATGGAGGTTTGTACCTAATCATGGAATACGTTGAAGGACAAGGATTGGATGAACTGATTAAAGCTCAAATGGCTCCGATTTCAATTGAAAGAGCAAAAAAGCTGATGATTCAAATCGTCGAGGCGTTCATTTATGCGCATAAAAATGGAATCATTCATCGCGATGTAAAACCTTCCAATGTTATTGTTACAGCTGACGACCAAGTAAAAGTTCTAGACTTTGGAATCGCTAAATTGGTTGGTGAAGGAAATCATCATTTAACCAAGACAGGTACACAAATTGGAACGGTTTATTACATGTCTCCAGAACAAGTGAGAGGTCAAAATTTAGATCATCGAAGTGATATTTATTCATTGGGTGTTACGTTTTATGAGCTTTTGACAGGCGTGTGTCCATACAGATCAATGACAACAGAATATGAGATTTATGACAACATCGTTAAAGAGCCATTACTCGATTTAACGCAAACCATGGGTAGCGCATATCGATCGATGTGGAACATCATTTCAAAAGCAACAGCAAAAGAACTAAATGATCGCTACCAATCGTGTGTTGATTTTGTTTCAGACTTGAAGAAAGAACTTGTTGAAGCACCGAAAGTGGTTAAACCAATTCAACAAACTGTAAGAACAGTTGATTCTGTTCCTGTTAAAAAAGAATCGAAAAGCAAAGCTTGGTTAATTGTTTTAATTATCGTTGCTGTATTAGGTATTGGTTATTTCGTTTGGCAGCAAACTAAACCATCTGATGAGCCAATTGAAAGTGAATTAAATCAACAACCAATCGATAGCACAAGCACTCAGGTAAATACGGAAAGTACAAATGGTTCACTTGAGGAAATTGAACAAGAAATTCAAGAACCTTTTTATCCATATGGCCAGGTGAAAAACAAAGTTGAACGATATTATTCAGCAGTTGGCTCTACAGTTTATGATGCTTGGGATTTTTATGCTGCAGATATTCTACAATTTATCAATTGGAAAAACACAAATCCAGATAAGTTGAATGAAAATCATCAGAACAATACAGAATATGTGGCGTCTGAAGCAAGTGTTATAAATGATGAAATTGAATTTGACCGTAAAGAAAACGGGATAGATTATTGGACGTATTGGGTGGATTTCTCCTGCTATCGCACATCAAAGGAAATGTACCAATATTGTAAGATTAAAGTGGAATTAGGTATCGATGAAAACTTTAATTTTGTTTCTTACCGCGAATTAAAAGTAACAGATCTTCATTTCGAAGATTACAGGTAACTTTAAACAAATTATATATAAAAGGATGATCAACCAACAAATTCAAAATTATACGATTATTTCCCTTATTGGTGAAGGTGGAATGGGAGATGTATACTTAGCAGAACATGTTGCGATAAAACGAAAAGTAGCTATAAAAGTGTTAAAGCCTGAATTGGTGAAAAATGAAGAAATTCGTTTGCGCTTTAAAAATGAAGCTTCCATGTTGGCGCATTTGCAGCATCCGAACATTGTTGGTCTGATTGATTACGTGGAGCAGGATGGAGGGTTGTACTTAATCATGGAATACGTGGAAGGTCAAGGCTTGGATGAGCTGATCAAGGCTCAAGTGGCTCCGATTTCAATTGAAAGAGCAAAAAAGCTCATGATTCAAGTCGTTGAGGCCTTCATCTATGCACATAAAAATGGAATCATTCATCGCGATGTAAAACCTTCCAACTTTATTGTTACTGCGGATGATCAAATCAAAGTACTCGATTTTGGTATTGCAAAATTGGTTGGTGAAGGAAATCATCAATTAACGAAAACAGGAACTCAAATTGGAACTGTTTATTACATGTCACCAGAACAAGTGCGTGGACAAATATTGGATCATAGAAGTGATATTTATTCACTAGGTGTTACGTTTTATGAGTTATTGACGGGTGTTTGTCCATACAAATCGTTTACAACGGAATATGAAATTTATGACCGAATTGTAAAGGAGCCACTTTTGGACTTAACACAAACGATGGGAACTGACTATCGTTCAATGTGGAATATCATATGTAAAGCAACAGCAAAGGAATGTGAAGGGCGCTATCAATCGTGTGATGAATTAGTTGTGGATTTGAAAAAAGGAATTGTTTTAACCCCAAAAGCAAGTCCCACAAAGCCTGTTGTCAATCATTCTAATTCGACGAACACACCTGTAGAAAAGACAAAGAATAAAACGTGGTTGTGGATTACTTTGGGAATTGCCGCTGCTGCGATTGGTATTTTCTTAGCTTTTACATTTTTTAATCCCGAGCCAGAGAATAAATGGCATATTCAGCAGGGTTATGTATCTGAAGGAAAAGAGTTTAGCACCTATTATGCCTTTTATCAAGCGGATGAAGGAGAATTACTTCCATATCAGCGTAAAGTAAATGATTTGGTCGAAGAATTTGTGATTAAAAATTCATTTGTAAAAGATACGCTTAGCTTTCAGAAAGATAGTATAAGTGTAGAATTCTTACAGAGGCTTTTATCCGTTTCTAAAAGTGATGCTGAAATTGAATGCCAAGACATTGAATATGGATCAGAGCTTCATGATTCTATTTCGATTGATACAAATTTTGTAAAATTTGATCAAGTAAAAATGTATATGTATGGATATTTGTGTGGTGGAACGGGTTGGCAAGCGGCTGAATATAAGTTGGTCGATCGTGAAACAGCAAAAGTACTTGGTCTTCAAGATATCATCAGTAATATCGAAATTTTCACAGGAATTGCTGAAATACAATTTAGAAAACAATACGGTTTAGGTCCTGTTGGAAC
The DNA here is from genome assembly GCA_023262855.1 of Crocinitomicaceae bacterium. Taxonomy (GTDB): domain Bacteria; phylum Bacteroidota; class Bacteroidia; order Flavobacteriales_D; family Crocinitomicaceae; genus M0103. The sequence goes on along the minus strand of JALQYQ010000047.1, from coordinate 58,378 downwards.
CGACTTTGGTTATGAATTCACCTTTGAGAATGGTCAGTTTTATTGCCCGAAAAATTTCTATATCGAAAATGGAAATTTCACTTTTTCTTATGATAAATATGAAGTGGCTTCTGGAGCAGCAGGAAATTTACCTTTTAGTGTGCCAATTAGTGAGGTAAGTCATTTGTTAAATTATGATATTTCATCCAAATTGAAAAACCAACGTGCTGAAGATCCAGAAATCAAATTTGAAAAAGGTGATATTGATTTGATACAGTTTATTGATGGTGAATGCGCTGATTATGATCAGGAATCAGGTGAATACAGTGAATCCTATTCATGCAATAGTACGTTGTTTGAAAATGGAAGTTATTCAGGGCTGTGCAGTTTTGATGGAGATAATTATAAAAAAATCCGAATTAAAGGATCAGGTGATAACCTACGTTTAGAAATTCGTGAAAAACTTGGCAGTGATCGATTGATCCAGCTTGAAGACGAGTTATCCATTACAGATGAATTAATAATCGATTTAGATTCCTATTTATCTGTCGGCGGTTCAATTTGGTCTATAAAAATATATCAAGGAGAAGAAATTTTATTTGAGCATGAAAAATCTACTGAAGGTTGTGATTAATTTTAAATGAAATAAAAAGAGATGAAAAAGGCACTATTAATTTGTTTCGTTGCAATTTCAAGTTTTGCATTGACTCAGCAGTACGAATTACCTGGGAACTTTACACAGTATTTTGATTACGATAACAATCCACAAGCGCTTTCCGCTGATTTTGACGGAGATGCAGCGAAAGATCTGATAGTAACATGTGAAAGCGAAGATTTTGGTTATTGCATATTGGTATTCATTAGCTCAAGTTATAAAGTAAGTGGCAATTATTATTGGTTTCCATGGGAAAGTGATATGAATTACTTTACCTATGAAAATAGTATTCTAACTATTTCATCTTCTTTTGGTGTAGGCCGATTTGGTAAATCGTTGATTCTGAAGTATGATAGAACGTTAAAGAATATGCGATTAATTGAATATGGAGAAAGTTATTTAGGCAATTATGAGCAAAGTGGAGCCTATGAAAAAACGATTGATTTGATATCAAATACGTTTACAGTTAACGAACAAAGTGGTCAGCTTAATTTGGAAGTTGTAACGCTTTCTAACATTGAGCAATATTTCGATTATTTCTTGGAGGTAGGCACTGAATTCATGCCAGTTGAGGAGGAGGATATGATTGTATACGAAACTGATGGTGAAACGATCGATGACGAAGAGGTTCTTGATGTAGAATATACTGAAGAAGAAGAGGTTGATCCGAGAGACAATCCGGTTTGGCTGGTAGAAAAGATTTTCGAAGTTGCAAATACAGGTGCTTACTATGAATTGTATAACCTTTGTGATCCAATGGAAGAAAATGATGGTGATACAAAAAGTATTTGCCAAATTGCAAATGCTACTGAAGAGGAGCAAAGTGCATTTAGTGGTGTTTTTGGAACAGGAACTGTTACTGGAGAGGTTATATATGTTACAAAAATTACGGCTAAAGTTCCAGTCACTTTTGGCTATGATAGTGAAGTAAATGAAGAAATGAATGTTATTCTTCGAGACGGAAAATGGTATTTATACAGTTTTTAATTCATTTCTAATTCAATTCTAATTCAAAAAATATTTTTTCAGTCCTTGTTACATTATCGCGATGCGTTCGTACTATAATAAACAAACAAGGCGTATGGTTTAAAATTACTCGTTAGTTAGTGCTTAATTATTACGTGTTACATTTTTGATGTTTCCGTTATAGTCTAGTTCAAACTCTCCATGAACGTTTAATTTAAATCATAAAGTATGAAAAAACTCCTTCTATTTCTGCTGGTGATTGGAATCATCAGCGCTGCTTTACCCGGTAAACGTGGCACTTTCAAAACAGAATTAAAATACCATTGGAAAGCCAAAATTGGTAATACCAGCTACCGCACAATTCCAGTTGAATCAAATGGTTTGATTTACATTGGTTCAAATGGTAGCCATTTTCGTGATTATGCAATCGACGATGGAAACGGTGTCTTTGCTTTGAGTGCTTCAAATGGTGCTCAAAAAATTCATTTTGCCAACGATCAATTTGGTGATATGGATGTGAATGGAATCCTGAGCTATGATGGAAAATTCTACTTCGGAAATGATAACGAAGAATTTCTTTGTGTGGACGCTTTGGGCGCAATTCAATGGCGAATACCTGCTTCCGGAGATATTGAACACAGACCAGTTCAATTTAATTCAGGTACAGAGAAGACAATTGCTTTTGCGACTGAAACAGGTCAAATTGTTGCTGTTGATGCAAAAACGGGAAAGGAACGTTGGTCGTATTATCATCAAGACTTTGAAGGTTGGAAACCAGGTGATAACCGAACAGTATTTAAAGTAAAGATGCACTTTACGGAAGCGAATATTTTTTTCAACGAGCCAAGTTTGGTTGACTTGAATGGTGATGCTGTTCAAGATCTCGTTTACAACACAAATTGGGGTGGTTTTATAGCAATTTCTGGAAATACGGGAAAAATGTTGTGGTCAATAGATCGAGAGGAAGAATCAGGTTTTGTCTCGAATATGGGACGAGAAAAACCATTGATTATTGGTGAAGGTTCCAAAGCGCAATTGATGGTGATGCAATGGAATCGAAACGATGGAAGTAAAGACTGTATAGCCTTTTACAATGCCAAAGGGAAATTGATTAAACGCATCAACGCGAATAGTGATTTAGGCAACAGTTTAATCAGTCAAACTGACGGAGTATTTTTTACAACAACATCCATCCTAGTTCCGGGTAAAAATCCAGATGATTTGAAAATCATAGCCATCGATAGCGCCTTTAGAAAATTGGATGAAGAAAAAATCTATCCGCGTTACGGAGACGGACAAGTTGCGCTGCAAAAAATACGCTATAATAACGAAGACTGTGCAGTGGTCTTATTTCAGTACGATTTCCTGCAAAACCGAGGGCAATCACCATTAATGCTCATTGGTTTGAACAGTGGAAAAGTTCATGTGAAAGCTTATTTACCGGCTTCCTCAGAATTTACACCTGTACTACGTGATTTCAACAAAGATGGAAAGATCGATGCGTTGATCGGTTGCTACGATGGTTTCTTGTATTGTTTTGATTATGGAATCACAACAGATCATTTGATTGACTAACCTTAAAAATTCAAGACTATGACTAGTTTAAAAATAAAAAGAACGAAGAAAGTATTTTTGTTCACCTCGATAATTTTGAGTTCACTGAGTATATTGGGCTATATCGTTTATTTGAAATTGTCACATTACGACGAAGGAATTATCCCACCTTTAGGGAAGAGTTTAGCTTTTCAAAAGCAGGAATTTGATGCCTCAAAAGGAACAGTTTTTCATCAAACGACAGGAACACATATTGTAATTCCAGCTAATGCACTCATAGATAAAAATGGAAATCCAGTTAAAGGTAAAGTGGAATTAAATTTCCGTGAGTTTCAAAATGCACGTGAGATTTTTCAATCAGGTATTCCGATGCAAACGGGTGATGATCGAGAAAAATACTTTGCTTCTGCAGGTATGATGGAATTGAAAGTACTACAAAATGGTGAAGAACTTCAATTGAAAAAAGATGCAAAAGTTGACGTTGAATTAGCTTCTGCGATTCAACCTGATGCGGATTTTAAACTTTATTTTTTAACGGATAATTTAAATTGGGACAATGGCGCTGCATTTGAGACGATTCCAAACGCTCGTCGCGATAGCGCTTTGGCGAATTTACCTGAACGTCCAGATAAACCAATAAATCCTGTTGCTGATTCGAATGATTTTGTTTTCGAATTGGTGTCCGATTACAAACGTATGCCACATTTGAAAGCGTGGAAAGATGTAAAATGGACACTTGTTTCTGCTGATAAAGGACTGCAACCAGAAGAAGCATTACGCATCAATTGGGATAAGATTTCCTTGAAGAAAATAGATGAAGAAACGAATGTTTATACAATGGATTTTAAGTTCTTCCAAACAGATTATGACGGTAAAATAATTGAAAAAACATATTCCATGAAGGCGCGACCTGAATTATCAGCGAGTGAATTGGCGGATGCTGTGTTAGCTTACAATACGGAATTAGTGGCTTATGAAATTGAATTCGCTGCAATTGATCAAGAAGAAGAACGCTTGAAGTTAGAAGCAGGGTTATTAAACAAATTTGAGATCAATTCATTTGGAGTGTACAACATCGATAAATTAAAAAGCCTTGAAATCTTGGCATCGGTAAACTTAAGTTTCGATTTTGAAAACGAATTGAACCCAGCCTTTAATCGCGTTATGCTGTATGTTATTGATGAAAAAGAACGTACCGTCTTTAAATTCAATGCATTCGACTGGAAACACATTCCGATTACAAAAAATGATTATTCATTAGTTGCAATTTTGCCGGATAAAACGGTTGCATTCGTTTCGAAAGAGGATTTTCGTGCAAAAATAAATGCTGCAACACTGAGTCCGATTTTGGAAAACAAATTTCATTTTGTAACCGAGCGCTTCAGTTATGACAAGTTTGAAAAGTTAATTCAGCCAAAAGAAAATACGCCAAGATTCATCTAGAAACCGCCGATTCAACAAGCTAAAACTCGGACCATTATGAATTGGTTCGAGTTTTTTTTTCTACCAACTGTTACATATCAATCAGCAACGCGTATTATTAGAAACAAGCTAAAACAAACGGATGGAAAGATCTTTACTTTTTTATAAATGTCGAACAAAAATTACGCACTATGAAAAATGGATTGATCTTCTTCATTGGAATATTAGTTTCTATCAGTACCTTACAAGCCAAACCAACTTCTTGGAAAATCAGCAAGTCAGCAATCAAGTACGTGTTTGTCCCATCAAAATCAACAGAGGAAACTGAACTCATTCGTTTGTATCAAGATAAATCCTTCGAGCATCTTGTGTATGTTCCTGTGCGCAAGTACAATAAAGGCCAAGAAGTGTTGGCCGAAGTGCATGAAAGTACTGTTAAGCGTAATTCCGGGACGTATTCAATTGCTGCTGGAAAAATTCAATTCAAGGTTTCAGACAAAGAATTTTCAAGTGATTTATACAAAAAGGAATTTGCCTTCATCGATAACAAAGTTTACACTTCGCGTTTTCAAAGTATGTTCAATAAGAAGGATTTCCTTTTGAAAACAGTCAATAAAAGTAAATACGCTTTCCCTTTTTATTTGGATCCTTTGTCACAGCGTATCGTTCGAAACGAAGATGCAGCAGCAAAAATTGAATTGGCTGATTTGGCTAAATGGATTACAAAAGGTGGACATTCTCAATGGAATAACTATCAATCCATTGTTGAATTTGTCCACAAACAAACAGATTTGGATAATGAAGCTTCCATTGATCTTCAACATGAAAGTTCTGATGATTTACGTACAAAACTTGCTGGTGAAAATAGAAAGGTGAATCGATTAGAATTGGCCGAATTAATTGCACAACTTGGCAACAAGGCTGGTTTGAATGTGCGTTCAATTCGTGGCTATAAGAAACAAAAGGAAGGAAAGAACTTTGTTCGAATAGCACATGCATGGAATCAAATCAATTTAGGCGAACAAGCGCTCTTAAGCGATGCTTCAATGGATGAAAAATGGTTAAAAGTCGATCCATCGGTCATGATTCATTCCCACTTACCATTAAAGGAAGAAGATCAGCTCTTGGAGAAATCTATAACATCCGAACAATTTGATCAATTGGCATATGTCGAGCAAGTAAAAGAAAGTACTTCATACATTTCGTTTCTTCCAACAAAGCAACAATTGGTAGCCAATGGAAAAGTAGCGATTTTGTTCGATCAACACATTTCTGGAGTTAAAGTAACATTTACGGATTTCAATGACATAAACAATCGTTTTGGAACTCCTCAACTCGTAACGAATGTAACGAATGAACAAGTAGGAGCAAAGACCTTAGTTTCTGTTCCAATAAGTGCTAAAAAAGGACAATTGAGTGTGCAGTTGCCAAATGGAATGGTCGTTCAATATTTCATTGAAAACAATGGGAGTGAAGAGTTAGAAGTAGCTGAGTATTTAAAAGGTATAGTTAAATCACGACCGACTTTACCGCTTATAAAAACTTTGAATGCAAACGCTCTTGTTTCGACAACTTCGACAAGTAGTAAATCAGTTATTGAGTCATGGGGATCGTCAACAGATAAATTCTTAAATGAATTGGCAGAATTGGAATTTTCAGATGCGAGTTTGTTGCAACATCCACTCATTCAAGAAGCAAGAAAGTACTTTGGCGTGAAGGAAATTGAAGGTGAGCAAGATAACAAGACCATCATGACCTTTTTCAAAGAAACTGGAAACGGTTCAATCAAATCGGATGAGGAAGCATGGTGCAGTGTTTTCGTTGGCTACTGTGCGAAGAATGCAGGATTCTCTTATTCGAAAAAAGCGACTGCCAAATCTTGGTTAGAACAAGGAACAGCCACTTCAAATCCAAAACCAGGTGATATTGTTGTTTTTTGGAGAGAAGATCCAGATTCATGGAAGGGCCACGTAGCAATTTACTTAGGAAAAGATGAAACCACGAATGAAATCATCTGTTTAGGCGGAAATCAAGATGATCAGGTTTGCATTCGTCAATACGGATCAAACCATGTTGTAGGATTTAGAACATTAACTAAAAAGTAGAAAAGATGAAAGCAAAAATAATCTCAGCTCTTTTGACGATTGTAATTGGAACAACGGCATTTGGACAATTTTATGAGCGTACAGGAAAGAATTATGGCATGTATATTTCTGCTCAGCCATTGTCAGTGCTGAAACAAGCAGGAGATCCATTCTCATTAACTAACGTAAATGGAAGTATTGGTTTTATATCAATGGTTTCGCGTGGAATTTATCCAAGTGTTGGATACACGTATTCACATCTCTTAAATTCAGGTGCGCGCAACACCTCATTTCCCTTGACAGAAAGTCATACGTTGGATGCATCATTGATTTTCAACAAGCGCTTGGTCAAATTGATGAACAAAAGAATCAATGGCGTTTGTCATTACCTTTCATTAGGATTGATAGTAGCGCCAGAATACCATTACATGTTAGGGACGCGCGAACATCCGAATGAATCATTCGGTGAAGTAGGAGGTCAGATCGGTTTATCCTTGTACCACCATTATTCGTCAGCAAGTAAGCGAGCACGCAGCAAAACACGCCAATACGATTTGTTTTATCGTCAAGGTTTCACGCCAATATTTGCCGAAACAATAAACGGTACAGAACAAAAATATTTCCGTCAAGAAATTGGAATTCGCGTGCGATTAATTCACCATGAGGTGTATGATTTTTTGAAGTAAGAGGTAATGGAAATAATTGATAGGTGGTCAAAAAAGAATTGAAATAACCGCAGAGTGGTTGAACAATCAGGAAATATCAAGCTGCTTTTTCACATAATTCAACTAAGCGCATTTTGGCGCGTTTGAAATAAGTGTTGATTTGTGCTTCTGGAATCTCAAGCAATTGTGCCATTTCACGACCACTTAAATTGAAGACAAACTTGTACAAGATCAATTGGCGATCGCGCTCATTCAAGTTTTTCATTGCGCGGCGAATAACTTTCAATTCAGCATGATGAATTTCTTTCGAATGATCAGCTTTGTCATGTAATAACTCAATACTCATTGGAACAACGTTCATTTTATCCAGTTTACGAACCGCATCAAAGCAAAGGTTTTGAGTAAGTTTGAATAACCATGATTTAAAGTTGCCTTTCGAAGCATCGTACAAATGAATTTTTTCGATTGACTTGATGATGGCATCTTGTGCTAAGTCTTCAGCTAAGTGAATGTAGCGACTAGGGAGAGAACGTAGAGCCACAGATTTAAAATACGGCATTTGTTCCGAAACAAGGAGAATGTTCGTTTTCATAGCGTTTGTTTTAGAGTTTAACAGTAAAAAGCAAACGAAAGAATTTATAGCTTATTGTGTGTGCATAGGAAAAAATGAAAATAAAGATTTCTAAAGAGCTACACGAAATCGACAATTCTATTCAAGAATGCGGAATTCTGGGGTAATAAAAGAAGAAGGAAAGATGGATTTTTGGTGCGAGAATTCGGGATAAACGATATCTATTTCCGTTAATCCTCGAGTTTATTCATCCAACTTGGTTGAAATTTTTTGATTCGAAGGAAAATCAAACTACCAACAAACAATACACCAACGATCACTTCTTGAATTAATGGAAGTTCAATGTATTGTGCAAACAACAGACAACCTATTGTAAAGCAGAATAACCAAATCAAAATTACCAAGATGTATAAAAAAGTTTTCATTTGTTGTGTTTTAGCGCCTACCAATGATGATTAACATGGTGTGTAAATTTATTAATTATTTTTAAATTCGACTTTTCGTAAGAAAATCAGTTAAAGGATGTTGTGCGAGAAGGTACTTATAACGTGCAATTACAACTTAAAAAAAAGAAAACAATCGATAAAATGAAACAAACAAATATCTTCATTCCAGGTTTGATCATAACGTTAATCGTTCTATTTTCATGCACACGTCAATGGAAATCGAATAATGTAGATAATTCAACATTGAAGAATCAACCAGCAGATACAACAAATTCTGATCCGGTAGCAGAGGCGTCAATGGCAAATCCAGTTTTAATGGAATATGGTTCTGATATCGGGACAATGTTCAATACGTATTATCGAGTTGGATCAATTGATAAAATGATTCCTTTATTGGACAAACAAACTAAACAACACTATTCAATGAGTGAATTGCAGAAATCCCTTTCAAAATTAGATTTAGGCTTTGAACTCAAATTGACAGGGATGAAGGACTCTTCAGATTGCAAGATTTTGAGTTATTCATGTCAAATTGATGCAACAAAAGTAATCAAGCGATTAGTGGTCGTTATTGAAAATGATACAGCACGAATTGTTCCTTCAAATTTAAAAAACGGGAAAATATTTTACTAAGTTTTCTACACTGTTTCCTCCGAAAATGTGATGAATTTTTCCTTACAAAATCTACATTCTGTAGTGTTTTTATAACGGGATGTCACTGCTGGAATCCACTTTAATGTTGAACGAAGTTTTGGTTTGATAATCGTTTTACCGTGTTTTTGAATTATCTCCATTTGTCCAGACTCTTCTTTAGTCGTTCTAACTTTTTGTGTTTTTTTTGTGCTTATTAACTCTGAATTAATCAGTTTAAGTGCAAACCATTTGCTACATTTTGAACATTTTTTCTTGTATCCATTCTTAATGATGTATTGAGCGCCTAAATAGGCAAATCCGACGGCGGCACCAATGATGATTTCTATTCCCATTTTTTAATTTGATTTCAGAATTGAAGTTTCAAATTAACGATAAAAATGTTTTTGTTCCGTAAAATTAAGTTTGATTTAATTGTTTATTCAATGGGTGAGTAGAACCGGTAAATGCATCCTGATTTAAAATAATTAATGAAAGAAAGGAAAAACAGGAAGTTTTTTATTTCATAGACGCTCCTTAAAAACTCCACTTTCAATCCAGCCAAATCTTCCTATATTCTCCCTTTCTATCATATTCATTCGCTTGCTTTTCGATGTTAAACGCGCGACTTCCGCGAGGATCATTGCCAACTCCTGCCAGGTAAGCCCAATTTCCCCAGTTGCTGCAAACGTCATAGTCGATCAACTTTTCTTCGAAGTAACTTGCTCCAATACGCCAATCGAGGTTTAGTTCATTGCAAAAATAGCTGGCAACATTCTGTCTCCCGCGATTACTCATAAAACCAGTTCGTTTGAGTTCGTTCATGTTTGCATCGATAAAGTCGAGGCCTGTTTCTCCATTGATCCATTGTTGCGCTTTTGCTAAATCAGTTTGTGTGCTGAGTTCTTTGCCTTGAATTCCACCTTTTAAGAAGAACTTTGCTTGGTGCTTTTTCATCATGAAACGGAAATAATCGCGCCAAATAAGTTCGAAGATCAGCCAATAAGTCGATTCGTTGGCACCGTGTTGCTCTTCATAGTTTCTGATTTGATCAACGATGTAGCGCGGCGAAATACAACCCAAAGCCAACCAAGCGGAGAACTTTGATGAATAATCTGCTCCAATCAAACCGTTGCGCGTTTCCTTGTAACGTGAGAGCGCTTTCGTATCAAAAAAATAGTGATTCAAACGTTGCAATGCTGCTGTTTCTCCTCCTTTAAACGCAAGGACAGCACGTTCATCTGCTTGTGGTGGTTCAAGTCCAAGAGATTCAAAGGATGGAAGTTGAAAGGGTTTCATTGCTGGTGAATTGATGCGTGCAGGTCGCTTGAACACAGGACGGATGATCGATTCCTTTTCCACCTTCTTACGAAATTCAGTAAATACCTCTGGAATTGATTTGATGGCGAAAGGCAAATCTTCTGCGTGGTAAAGCGTACTTGTACTAAAGCGTTCCAATTCACATTTATGTTTCCACAAGGCTGTTTCAACAGCAGATTCTACTTGTTTCTCCTCAAACCCAACTTCGCGTTTTGCATACACTTTTGTCGCAGCATATTTTGCGACTAGTTGTGGAAGTTCTTCTTCAGGTAAGCTATTTAAAACAACTAAATGTGAGCCGATTAGCTCTAATTGTTTATTTAAATCGATTAATGCTTCAAACAAGAATTTCGTGCGGAAACTTCCTGTCTTTTTAAAGCCAAACGTACTCGTTTCCCAATGACGCGGATCGAAACAATAAACTGGAATTAGTTGATCATTCTGAGCGATGGCTTTTACTAAAGTTTCATTGTCTTCCAAGCGTAAATCTGTTTTGAACCAAACGATTGCTGTTTTCATGTGCGTTAATTTTGTGAAGTTTCTCAAAGTTCATTGATGTGATCGATGTAGTAGGCTGCTTGCTCCAAAAGTGCTGCTTTATCTTCGGGTTTCATCTTTCGCCAAACATTGTACATCATCCCAATGCGTGGGTTTTTCGCTAGTTTATCCTCATGTTGATCATAAAAATTCCAATAAAGACTATTGAAAGGACAGGCTTTTTCGCCCACTTTTTTCGCTTTAGAATAGTAACAAGTGCCGCAGTAATGACTCATTTTATCAATGTATGTGGCTGAACTAACATAGGGTTTCGTCCCAACAATTCCGCCATCTGCAAATTGACTCATTCCACGCGTGTTCGTGATTTCAACCCATTCCAAGGCATCAATGTAAATTCCCAAATACCACTGATCCACTTCATCCGGATGAACGCCAGCCAATAGGGCAAAATTTCCCGTAATCATCAAGCGTTGAATGTGGTGGGCATAGGCGTAATTCAAAGATTGCTGAATGGCGTCTCGCATACAATTCATCTTTGTTTTTCCCGTCCAAAACCATTCAGGTAAGGACCGTTGGTGCTGGAAAAAATTCAAATCGCGGTACCGTGGCATTTCCTTCCAATAAATTCCGCGCATGTATTCCCGCCAACCGATGATTTGTCGAACAAAACCTTCCAATTGATTGAATTCGATGGTTGTTGGATGTTGTTTCCATTGGTCAATCGCCGCTTGAATGACTTCCATTGGAGAAAGCATTTTGGTATTCATGGAAAACGACAGGCGAGAATGATAAAGCGACCACTCCTGAGGCATCATAGCGTCCTGATACGTTCCAAACAAAGGCAAACAATTCTCAATAAAGAAGCGCAATAAGTCCAAGGATTGTTGACGATTGACGGGCCAAATAAACCGTTTCGGATCACAGGTTCCTAGCGTTTTTATTTGCGCAACTTGGAGCTCTTTGTATATCGACGAAACGTCGTTGTCAAACACCAATGGTTCAGTTGGTTTGTGTTGATTTGGTAATTTCTTACGGTTGTCTGAATCGTAGTTCCATTGCCCAGTGGTTGGAAGTGAGCCATCCATTAAAACCTTGTGCTTTGTGCGCATGTGGCGGTAAAAACTCTCCATCAAAAGCATTTTCTTTCCTTCGAAAAACTGGCTCAATTCGTCACGCGTTCCAAAGAAATGTTCGGAATCAACGAAAGCACTTGAAATACTGAGTTTCGAGGATAATTGACTCAGAACTTCATCGACGCGGTATTCATCGGGAAGTTGGTATTCAAAATGAGTAAAAGAATGCTGTTGAATCAGTGCTTGAATGTTTTTTTCAAAGGATTGAAGATTGTCCTCATCGTTCAAATGCAGGTAAATTACCTGGTGCTTGTTTTCACGCAACCAATCGGCAAATTCGCGCATGGCAGCAAAGAATCCAAGTACTTTTTGGATATTATGAACGGTGTAATCTGTCTCCGTTCTGATTTCCATGAAAACGTATGTAACGTTTGGATGCACCGTTCTAAACCACGAATGAGCGTAATTCAATTGATCTCCGAGAAGCAGTCGTACTATCTTTTTTTCTTCCATCATTTCTTTGTTTTACGGCAACGATCGCTGCAATAAATGACCTCGTTCCAAACCTTTTCCCATTTTTTTCGCCAGGTAAATGGACGTTCACAAACAGGGCAGACCTTAGTCGGTAGGTGTTGCTTTTTTACGTTTCGCATTTGATTTCGATTTACGTGTTGAATCTTGGCTGACATGCATGTTTAAGATTCGTTGTCCTTCGATTTTAACTTCAGTATTCTTGCGAAATGACCAAATAACATCACTCGCGTATTTACGTGTTTCTTCCAAATCGACAATAGGAGCAGGGTAGTCTTTGCCAATTTCACAGCCGTAGAGTTGTTGTTCCATCCAACTCAATTTCCAAGGTTCGTGAATCAAATGTGGCGGAATGTTCTTCAATTCTGGTAGCCATCGTTTGATGAAAAGTCCCTCTGAATCGTGATCTTCCGAATTTTTAATCGGATTGTAAATGCGCACGGTATTAATGCCTGTAACGCCAGCTTGCATTTGTAATTGTGGGTAATGAATTCCCGGTTCATAATCCAAAAATTGACGCGCTAAATAATGCAACTCGCGCCAATCTTGCCAAAGGTTAAAAACGAAAAAGGAAACCACCATCGCACGCATGCGAAAATTGATATAACCTGTTTCAACCAAACAACGCATGCACGCATCAACAATTGGAACGCCAGTTTTTCCTTGCTGCCAAGCAGAAATGTAAGCCTCGTTTTTTTGTTTTACTACCGCATCAAATGCACGATTGACATTCTCAAATTCCATCCGACATTCACTTTCAAACTTTTGAATGAAATGACAATGCCAATGCAAACGTGAAATGAAATTGGATAATGCTCGTTTATTTCGAGACGTTTCGTAATTCTGAATGGTAACTTGATACACCATTCTCATACTGATGTTTCCGTAAGCTAAATAAGGCGAAAGTCGACTACAACCCGTGCGACTCAACAATGGTTTTGAAATATGCTTGCTGTAATTGACGTAGCGTTCCGAAATAAAACTTTTTAAGTATTTCCATGCCCACGATTCTCCACCTTCCTGAAAAGACGTGTTGCGTTGTGTAATTTCAGTTGGTAAGTCGGGTCCTTTTAATTCGTGTTCATCGTCATTGGAAAGTTCAAAAAAAGTTCCAACACTTGCCTCAAAAGGATAATAGGGGGAAGTCATTACTTTTTTCCACTGTTCATCCCAGGTCATTCGGTTTTTTAGTCCGCGAATAATACCATTTGTTTGGAATTCTTGCCACGCTATTGATTGCTCTTTGAAGAAACGTTTTAATCGGAGATCGCGGTCAAAAGTTAATTTATTCCCAATTTCCTGATGAGAATATACCGCTTCAATTTTATACTTCTCTGCTAATTTTCGAAAGACAAATTCAGCTTCATTAAAGAAAATGTGAAGTTTCGCGTTCGAAGCATTGAAGCTTTTTTGTAGGTCTAACAGCGATTCATAGACAAAACGCCAATGACGTGTGTCTGAATCATCGTACTCCATAATCGAAGGTTCAAAGCAATAGAGTAGGAGAATCGGTAAATTCCCCTGCTGTGCCCTGTGTAAAGCAGCATGATCGCTCACACGTAAGTCGCGCTTGAACCAAACAATTGACAGAGCAGTTTTATTCATTGGAAAGGAGCGATGTTAAGTCTTTATTCGGTTTTGCGTAACTAAAACGATTGATTGAATTGGTTGAGTGATACGCGTCTAACCCCGAGCAAGTGAGCGTGTTAACTTTATCCAGATGAACGAATCCATCAGCGCCCAAACAGTTTTCTGGGACTTTTATGAAAACAATTTCTCCTACAACTAATTGTGTATTGTTACTTTTTATTTCTAGTTTTTCTTTGAATTGAACACCAATCTGAATCTTGCTTTCCGCCACAAAAGGAGCCGGAATTGAATCTATATAGGAAGGACTAAGTCCTACTGCTTCAAATTCGGATTGTTCTGCTGGATAATGCGCAGACGTTTGGTGCGCTTGCGACAGAATTCCTTCATGGATGTGATTAATTGTATAATATCCTGTTTCAAGAATGTTTGAAAGTGTGTCGCGCATTGGGTTACTCGGTCGAAAAATTAAACCAATCAATGGAGGATGCGCTCCTATGTGGATGATAGAACTGAAAATACCGAGATTTGTTTGTCCCAGTTTGTTTTGTGTTCCAATCAAACCAACACTTTTAAATCCTCCAATGCTGTTGATTAAATTTGTACGCTTTTGCTTTTCAAGTGCGAGAATATCATTTAAACGAAAGGTTTTTTCCATATCCATGTCCTAAGTAAAGCACATGAAAAGGGTTTAAACAACTATTTATTCATGCACTATAGAATAGACAATTCAGGACATTATTTGTTTTGATAAAAGGCGAATATTTGTTTTAAAAAAAGGAAAAAGGTGCATTATTTTTTTAATTCATTTTTGAGTATTTTTTTATTCTTTAGTTTAACCATTATTCATTTTAATTATTCAACCCCTTCAGGGTTGTGAATCAGTTGTAAGGTTTTGTAGTATTAAGATTCAACCCCTTCAGGGTTGGGATTGATTTACAACATTAAATCTAATCGTAGGGACGTCGATTTATCGCGTCCCTTTTTTTGTTTTTAGTAAAAGGTTAATGATTCAACCCCTTCAGGGTTTTGGGCTAATCTCGATTTCCTGTCTGCGCTGGAGGCTACGACAGGCATGTCGACTCTCGGTTCTCGATTCTCTGCTCTGGGCTCTCATTCAACCCCTTCAGGGTTGTAGTGGTAAGTGGTAAAGCTTTTTGTAGATGTGATATTTACGAACCACCACTCATTAATTGTTTTAAAATTGTTGATATAAATAATTTCTATTATCTTTCAGAGATTAAAAAACGTAACTAAATCTCTTTTATGAAGTTCTTATTTGTTTTGTTTTTAGGTTTATTACTGCTTAGCTGTACTTCAAATGAGCCATTAAATCGAAATGGTTTGTCGATACTTGCCAAAGAACTAAAATCGCATAACATTAATCGGATCAATAAAATTTGCACGAATGAAGGTTTTTTGAGTGTATTGGATTGGTCAGATTCTTTAAAGAATACAGCATTTCTTGATTCAATTGCAAAGGATTTGACTTCCTCAAACGTATTCTATTCAATTCATGAAGAGTCGCATGAAACAATTATTGACATCGGTTCCAATAGAAGTGATCTCGATGCGCCACATGGTTTTTTAATTTTGAAAAATGAAAAGGGAGAATATAGAATTAATGGCTTTTTAGGTAAATTGTAATCAACATATAGTTAGAAAATTATGAAAGGTTTTTATATTTCATTGATTCTCTTTTGTATTGGCTGTGTTAACCAACAAACCAAGCAAATTCATGAAACTAAAAAAGACATTGATAAGGTTATGGAAATGTCAAAAAAAAACAATTTTGAACGTATACCATTGAAAAAAGGTGGGTACAAATGGAAAGATAGAAAATAATAATGAATTCAAATTCAACAAAAAAAGGAACAACCTGCGTCATTCCTTTTCTCAATCGTTTATTTTTTCTTAGTGATGATGTCCGTGCTCTCCGTGAACGTGTCCATGATCAATTTCGTCTTGTGATGCTTCGCGAATTGCCAACACTTCACCGATGAAATGTAAATCTGTTCCTGCTAATGGGTGGTTGAAGTCCATTTTAATTAATTCTGGAGTCACTTCAACAACGCGTCCACGTAAATTGTTTCCTTCGTTATCTGACATTGGAATTAAAGCTCCAACTGGAAAATGTTCTGGATTGAACTCTCCGTTTGGATCACGGAAAACATCTAAAGGAATCATTGCAACTTGATTCTCATCTGCAGTGCCATAAGCGTTTTCTGATTTAATGACAAACTCAAAAGAATCTCCCACTTTTTTTCCATAAATATTCTCTTCGAATTCAGGGATAATCGCTCCAACACCATATAAAAATACCATCGGATTTTCTGTGCTAGTCTCTTCGATTTTCTCTCCTGTTTTGTGATCTGATAGTTTGTAGTTCAACGAAACCACCAATTTCTCTTGAATTGTCATACTGATTCTTTTAAATAAAGGTCAAATATACTGACTAATTCTAAATTCTATCCGCCGTGGCGGACTAACTTCTAAATTCTAGTTAAGAAGAATTTTAAATGTTCTCATCACCCCATTTCGTTCCAAGCGCACAAAATAAATTCCGCGTGGAAGTGCAGATACACTCAAGGCACTGTTGTTTCGCGCAATCTCAATGCGTTGACCTGCTGGTGAATAAAGTGAAACACCATCAGACTCGTTTAGTCCATTAATTGTAATCACATCAGTCGTTGGATTGCTTTGAATCGACCAAAAATCATTCGTGTTTTCTGCAATGCCAGCTACACAACCTAAGTTATTGATGTGTTGCCAAATGGTATCATTGTATTGATTGCCGACATAACTGTTTCCCATTGACGAACCCATGCGAACAATCACCAATCCCTGAGAAGGAACCACGTTGATGATTTGCCCATTCTTTCCTAAGGCCGCGTATAAATCGTCTGGCGCATTTGGAATGGTCGATCCAGGGAAAACCAGCTGCGAACTCGGTAACATAAAACTCGACTGACCATTGAGCCACGTTAAATAACCGTAACTATTGTTCAAGGTTTGTGACGGCGTGCGCATGTCGTTCAAATAATTTACATCACTTTGAACAGTCGTTGTATTCCAAACGCCATTTTGTGAAAGCAACAATCCGAAACGGGCCATTCCGCGTGCTTTTGAAACAAACACATTGTCATATCCATAAGGAACAAACAAACCGTTCATGCCGATTTTAGACCCGATTTTCTGCTGAATAAATTGATTCAAGGTTAAACCGGAAGCATTTTCAATAACACCATCCAATAAAGTGTATGGACTGTTATGATACGACCAACGTGTTCCTGGAGCGGCAAGGTATTGCAAGCAAGCTGGAACAGTGCAATCAAATGAAACACCTTCATCCAAACCAGTTGTCATTGTAAGCTGATGGCGAATGGTAATTGCTGCTTCCTGAGTAGGAGTGAGGCTTGTCCAACCCGTTCCTAAATAATCGCTAGATGGATCGTTGATGTTCAACATTCCTTCGGTTTGCGCAATTCCAACTGCATAAGCCGTTAAGGTTTTTCCTGCGGAATTCCATACCCAAACACTATCTTGGGTGAAGGTGCCAAAGTACTTTTCAAGAACGATTTTTCCATCTTTCAACACGATGAATGCTTTCGAATCCGATCCTTCAAGAAAATCATACAATACTTGAATCGAATCGTCGCACCAGCCTAAATCGGAAGGTGGAATCGTTTCCCACGTCGTACCTGTCAGCGGAGGAAAATACGTTTGACTTTTCGCCGTGAAAAAGAGTGTTAGAGCAAAAAAGATGATTAGCGGTTTCATGTTCAAGAGATTAATTTAAAGCAATTTACAACAAATTAATTCAAAGAAGAAAGTTCCGCTTGAACAAAATCAGCCAACTCTTTCAAATAAGCTTCCGTGAAATCAAATCGAATTCCAGCTGTTGCATAGATTTCAGGAATTGATTTCGTATACCCCAAACTCAAAGCCGCTTTGTACGCATCAATCGCTTGTTGGAAGTTCGTCATGCTGTTTTTCCAAACGCCTAATGCACCTAATTGTGCAATTCCATATTCGATGTAATAAAAAGGAACTTCGAATAAATGCAATTGACGTTGCCATGCTGTTTTTTGTACGGCTTCAAATCCTGTCCAATCCGTTAAACCAGTTCCGTATTCTTTTGAAATTGAAACCCATTTTGCGTGACGTTCTTCAACCGAATGCGTTGGATTTTCGTAAACCCAATGCTGGAATTCATCAATTTGAGCAATCCAAGGAAGAATCTTCAAGATTGTTTCCAATTGATCTTTCTTCGCACGGTTCAATTCTTGCTCGTCTTTGTAGAATTCGTTCCACAGGTTCATGGTCAACAATTCCATCGACATAGAAGCCAATTCTGCTACTTCTGAAGGTAAACTTTTGAAACCAGTTAATTCCAAATCTCTGCTCAAGAATGAATGCACTGCGTGTCCACCTTCGTGCACCATTGTCACCAAATCGCGTTGCGCACCAACAGAATTCATAAAGATGAATGGAACTCCAATTTCATACAAGGGATAATTATAACCACCTGGTGCTTTTCCAGCTTTTGAATCCAAATCCAAGTGACCCATTTCGTCCATTGTACGCAAACAATTTCCAAAGTATGAATCGATTTTATCAAACATTACAATGCTTCCGTTCAATAATTCTTCACCTGTTGAGAATGGTTTCAACGGCGCTTTTCCATCTGGATCAACATCGGCATCCCACGGTTTGAACTGCGTTTTACCTAATTTAGTTAATTTCTCTTGTTGGATTGTTTTCACCATTGGAACAATCAATTTCTTAATCGCATTGTGGAAATTGAAACAATCTTCTTTGGTATAATCAAAACGTCCCAACGATTGGAATTTGTAATCTCTAAAATTTTCAAATCCAGCATTCATTGCAAGTTGATGTCTTTTCTGAACCAATTCAGTGTACAAATCATCCAATTTTTGAGCATCTTCAGCTCGACGTACAGCCATTTTCTCAAAAACAGTTTTACGCAAGGTTTCATCTTGTTCTTTTAACAAAGATGACGCTTTCTGCATCGTGATTTGTTCGCCTTCGTGTTCAATCGTTTGTGCTGCTGAAATAGAACCGTATTGTTGACTTTTTTCGTTCAACTCTGCTTCAATTTCAATGTTTTCCTCGCGGAACAACTCCAAGGCAGTTTTTACCGAACGGAAATAAATGTGATGTGCTTGATCTGTATCCAACTCAGCAAAATAAGGCGAGTTTACCAATTTTTGATTCAATTGATCTTCAAATGGCGCCAGTTCAGGCTGAATTTTCGTTACGAAAAACGTGTAAGCATTACTCAATGCTTCATCACGTGTATCAATTGTCATTTTGATGTAACGCCAAGCAGCATCTTCTTCCAAAACAGCTTCCAATTCACTTTTGTCTTTTAGCCATTTGGCGTAATCTTCCTTTGTTTCTATCGTACGTGCAAGTAAATCATCAAAGTACGTTTTGATTGATTCCCAACTATCGATTTGTAAATTTTCTGCAACGAAGGTGCGTTTTGCTTTTTCTATTTTCATATGCTTATGTCATAAAAAAAGCCGGAACTTCCGACTTTTTAATATCTATTTTCTAAAATCTCGTCACTAGTCACTCCGCCGCGGCGGACAGTTCACTAGTTTATTTTCCGCGACTTGAACCTGTTTTAGTAGCTGTTGTTTTTTTAGCTGCTGCTGGTTTTGCTGCTTTTGCTGCTGGAGCTGCTTTTGGTTTAGCAGTTGTAGCCGCTTTTTTAGCAGGAGCTTTTTTTGCAGGTGCAACTTCTTCTGTCGCATCTACCGCTGCTTTTTTCGCTTTAGGAGCTTTTTTCTCAGCAACAACTTCTTCTGCTTTTTCTTCCTCAACGTTTAAGTTTCCAGATTTGTGCAATAAGTTGTACCATTGAAACATTTTCTTAACGTCTGAAGGATAAACACGCTCTTGGTCATAATTAGGTAGAATCTCTAACAAATACGCTTGAAGCACTTTTAAATCTTCTTTGTGAG
The DNA here is from genome assembly GCA_023262855.1 of Crocinitomicaceae bacterium. Taxonomy (GTDB): domain Bacteria; phylum Bacteroidota; class Bacteroidia; order Flavobacteriales_D; family Crocinitomicaceae; genus M0103. The sequence continues at coordinate 38,404 of JALQYQ010000047.1, read as the reverse complement.
AAGGACATTCTTTACCGCCTTCTTTCGTATAAATTGCTGTTAACAAATCACGCAACGGTGCATCTTCATCATACGTGTAAATAGAAATGTCATCTAATGCTGAAATACGATCCGTAGCGTACGCTGGAAAACGTTTGTTATCAATCAAAGACTCAACGATAATACTGTTTTTACCTTGAGCGATTACTTTGTAAAGACCTGGTCTTCCTGAAATTGCAATTATACCTGTTAAATTCATTCTTAATTATTTACGTCGCCAAAAATATAAATTCTTTGTTAGCCAAATTACATTCTTGTGATTTTTGAGTAAATCTTTTCTGATTCTAATTCAATTATCACGTGATAGATTCCTTTTGGAAAGGAAGAAATGGAATAAGTGTTTGTGTCTATTTTGTTGATAAACAATTCTTTGCCGTTGTTATCGAGGACATGAACAGCTTTAATTGGTTCATTCGATTTTATTTTGAAGAAATCATTCGTTGGATTCGGGAAAATGGAGATTTTATCTGAATTTTCTTCCGTTAGACCTAAAACAATCACAATTGGAGCCGTTTCTGAAACACAACCATTCGTATTTACGGTGTAACATGTGTACGTTCCGTACGGAGGCGTAATGTCCAAAGTAGCGTTTGTTGCACCAGAAATATCCGCACCATTCAAAGTCCATTGGTAATTCGAAGCAAGTGTAAATGTTGACAATTGATTTCCGTTAACAGTAATTGGATCAATCGGGAATGCCGGTAAAACTTCAACGCTTGCTGTGTCTGTTTGCGCTGTACATCCCTTTTGATTGATTGCTAAGGCAGAATAATCACCAGAGGTATTCGGTTGAATCGGATATCCTTCATATCCATTTGACCACAAGGCATTTGTGATTGGCGTTGAAGAAGTCGAATTAATAAGAATAGGAGAGTAGGCACAAATCGTATCGTTGACAACCAATGTTGCTGTGAACTCATTCGCTAACAACAAGGCCAAAGCATCCGCTTTTCCATTTCCATAACCGTAATTTGGCAAGGAACCTGTGAATCCATCACTGTATGCTGTTGCAATTAAATCCGTTTTGAAATCGGCGTATGTTGCTTTGTTACATTTTTCAAGGTACAGCGCAGCAATCCCAGAAATAACAGGCGATGCCATCGATGTTCCACCGTTTCGTGCGTGCCAACCGCCAGAATCTACTGCAGCCCAATAAGCAGGATTTGTTAACAACCAAAGTGGTGCAGCAGAAAGTGAAATATCTCCACTCGCTGAAATATCTGGTTTTTGACTGTTGTGTCTGTTCGGTCCTTTACTTGAATTTGGAGATAATTTACCCGGTAAAGTTGGATCAGGAGAAACAAATGGGTTGTTGTTATTGTCAATGTGGCTCTTACGATTTCGGAAATTTCCAACCGTAATGACTTTATCGGAACATGCCCATGAAGAAACAATTGTTTGCAAGGAATCAGGCATGTGGTAATTTACAATTGCTGGCATCACAACCGAAGAAGGAATGCTCGTAACCAAATTGTTTAAACCCATCCACGTTCCACTCCATAAATCGTATTTTCCGCTGCCTTTTGTCTCAAAGCGGAACAAGTAATTTGTTGAATCGACATTGCTGTAATACGCTTCTAAATGATAGTTGCCATTCACGATTTCCGTGTAAATTTCAATCGTTGCAATGCGGTTTCCATTGGCATTGTAAATGGTGTCGAAAATTGGAACATTGATCGAAGATTGAGCAGGGTGGAAGCTCGTTCTCCCCCTAAATCCGTATGCAGGACCTGGCTTGTCTGCTCCAAACGCGAAATCAAACGTTGCATCACTTTGATCCGACCATAAGTCAAAATAAATGTGATTGGCACCAAAAGCGGCACTTGCTGAACTGTTGTTTTGTAACCAAACGAATGAGGTATCACTGTCAACTGTTCCTGTTACGTGGTATTTTCCTTGACTTCCAGAATTTCCTGCAGCACAAACAACAATTCGTCCTTCCTTCGCTGTTAATAAGGAATCAATGTATTCACCAGCAGGATCCAAGCCGTCATGACTTCCTAAATAAGATCCTAAACTCAAGTTGACAACAGCTGGTAATCCGAGTGTATCAGCAACTTTAAAAATGTAATCACACGCATCAGCAATGGATAAAGTCCAGTTCGTAAGGTTGAAATTTGTTTCTACAATGATGATTTTAGCATCTGAAGCAACGCCTGTATTCGATCCGTTTGCATTTCCATTTCCCGTTCCCATTCCCGCAACGGTTGAGCCATGAGCTGTCGATTCTTCTGTACTCGTACATGTTCCATTGTTGATGGCTGCTGAATCCCAAACAATTCCATAATTATAGGGTTGAGGAACGGTTCCACCTGTGTTCGTTGAATGATCCCAATAACGTAAAACACGTGTATTTCCATTCGCATCCAAGAAATCTGGGTGATTCCAATCAATTCCTTGATCCACAAAACCAACAATGACATCTTTTCCAGTATGTGAACTGCTCAAACCTCCAAGACCATTGTGTACTTGAACAACATTGTGTTTTACCAAAGCACTATCCGCCAAAGCGACAGGTGGCGCATATTCAAAGTAATAATTGCTCAATTCGCGACTTTTTGTCTTTGCGTCAATCCAACTTGCTGTGGTGGAAATAAATAACCAATTCGCCGTTTGATATTTTACAGTAATGCGCTCTTTGTTTAACAATTCTTTTGTTTGAGCATCATTCGGTACACAAAACGTCGTGATGTCATTGGGTGCTTTGTCCAAATAAGCCTGAAAGCCAAATTTGTGATGTTGAGAAAAGGAATTCGTTGATAGAAAAAGAAACGCTAGAATCCCAGTGAGCAGTGACAAGTTAGTTCGAACCATTTGTAAGCAATTTTTACCTTAAGACGTAAATATAAACCGAATGGTTAAAAAATCAGCATGGTTTAAAAGATAATTTCTACTTTTCGGTTAATTATTAGACAATTATTAAGTTCACATCACTATGAAAAAAAGAATCATTCAACTTAGTTTATCCATTTTTGCTTTTGGAATAACGAATTTACTTTATGGCCAAGCTCCTGACAAAGACGTGCTAAATTGGTACAATGGTAAAGCAGGTATGGAAACTGAAGCGGCATACAAACTTTTGAAAAAGAGAAAATCAAATTCAGTTGTAGTTGCTGTTATTGATTCAGGAATCGACATTGAGCACAAAGATTTGGAAGGAAAAATCTGGGTGAACAGCGATGAAATTCCAAACAATGGAGTGGATGATGATAAAAATGGTTACATCGATGACGTTCACGGATGGAATTTCCTAGGAAACGCAAAAGGTGAGAATGTCAACGAGGCGTGTTTGGAGAAAACACGTATTTTAAGAGATTTAGCGAAAAAGTTCGACGGAATTGACGTTGAAACCTTGTCAGCTTCAGAAAAAGAAGAATACGCTTTGTATGAAAAAGTGAAAGCCGAAGTTCAAGCTGAATACACAAATTATTCAGGTTATTTGGAGCAAATTGATATGATTACAATGATGATCGATCAAGTTCCAATGATGGTGGGAACAACAATCGGTAAAACTGATTACACCTTGAAGGATTTGGAAAAATGGAATCCTACAGAAGAGCAAATGATTCAATTGAAAGATTTTGCCATTGCTATTTTGAAAGGTGAAGTGACCAAAGAAATCATGGCGGAACAAAAAACGCAAATTGAACAAATGGTTAACTATAACTTAAACGTTGAATTTGATGACCGTGCGTTGATTGGTGATAATCCTCACGATTTTACAGATAAAAATTACGGAAACAATAACGTTGAAGGTCCAGAAGCATTGCATGGAACACACGTTGGAGGAATCATCGGAGCAATTCGTGGAAATGGTTTAGGTGGTGACGGAGTTGCTGACAATGTGAAATTGATGGTTTTACGCGCTGTTCCAAATGGAGATGAGCAAGATAAAGACATCGCTTTGGCAATTCGTTACGCAGTTGACAATGGTGCGCAAGTGATCAATATGTCGTTCGGTAAAGCGTATTCTGTTCACCAAAAAGAAGTGTTCGAAGCATTCAAATATGCAGATTCAAAAGGAGTATTGTTGGTACACGCTGCTGGTAATGACAACGCAAACATCGATACAGATCCAAATTTCCCAACGTCATTGTACAGTTTCCAAACTAAACCCTTGGATATGTTCTTGACAATTGGAGCGTCTACACGTATGACAAAAGAAAAATTGGCAGCTTCATTCTCTAATTACGGACAAACACGAGTAGATGTATTTGCACCAGGACATGACATTTACAACTCTGTACCACAAAGTGATTATGCAAAATTGAACGGAACATCAATGGCTGCTCCAATGGTTGCTGGTGTTGCAGCGTTGTTACAAGGTTATTTCCCTACGTTGACGATGAAAGAGATCAAAGAAATTATGTTGAAATCAGCAAAATCGTACAAAGGAACGCAACAATTGAAACCAGGTTCTACAACTGAGAAAGTTGATTTTTCAACGCTTTCAGTTACTGGTGGAGTTGTGAATGTAAAGAATGCAGTAAAAATGTGTATGGCTCTTGAGAAATCAAAAGCAGGTACAAAATAAAATTTCTAAAAATTGAGAAGGCTATTCGATTATCGGGTAGCCTTTTTTAATTCTAAAAACACCGATATGAAATATATACTCTTACTCGTAACGTCCTTCTTAATTTCAACAACGAATGCGCAAGAACTTGATTCGTTGATTAACAATTGGCACAAAGCCGCTGCACAAGTAGATTACAATGCTTTCTTCGGATTGATGGATAAATCCTTTGTGTATTTGGGTACAGCGCCAGGTGAGCGTTGGGACAAAGAAGCTTTTTCAGCATTCGCAAAACCGTATTTCGACAAGGGTAGAGCGTGGGATTTCAAACCGTCGAATCGCGTTTGGATGTTTTCAGAAAACAAGAAAATGGCTTGGTTCGATGAAGATTTGGACACGTGGATGCGCGGTTGTCGTGGAAGCGGAATCATGGTGAAAAAGAAAGGTGAATGGAAATTGGTTTATTACAATTTGACCGTTTTGATTGAAAATGAAAAAGTGCAATCGTTCATCAGATTGCGTGATGAGCCACTTGAACCAAAGAAATAAAAAGTGCAAACTAAAAAGAGCGACTAGATCATCTAATCGCTCTTTTCTATTTTAATATCCTGCAAAACGAATTTTCACCAAGCAGAACGAAGTAATTCGAAGTGAAAATACGTTGAAGAATTAATTGTTTCCTTTTGCGTGATCTGCCAAGAACTGCGCCAAACCAATATCAGTCAACGGATGTTTTGCCAAAGCTTTAATTGCGCTCAATGGTCCAGTCATCACGTCAGATCCAATTTCAGCACAGTTAATAATGTGCATTGGATGACGAACAGATGCCGCTAAGATTTGTGTATCGAACATGTAGTTATCGTAAATCAAACGAATTTGAGCAATTAAATCTAAACCATTTGTTGAAACATCATCCAAACGTCCCAAGAACGGAGAAATGTAGGTTGCACCAGCTTTCGCAGCTAACAAGGCTTGTCCAGCAGAGAAAATCAAGGTACAATTCGTTTTAATTCCTTTTCCTGAGAAGTATTTAATTGCTTTAATTCCTTCTGGAATCATTGGGATTTTTACAACAATGTTTTTATGCAAAGCAGCCAATTTTTCACCTTCACGCACCATTCCTTCGAAATCAGTTGAAATCACCTCTGCACTTACAGGTCCGTCAACAATGTTACAAATTGCAACATAGTGATTGATAATGTTTTCTTCACCTGTGATGCCTTCTTTTGCCATTAACGATGGGTTAGTGGTAACTCCATCCAAAATTCCAAGGTCATTTGCTTCCTTGATATCGTTTAAATTCGCTGTGTCAATGAAAAATTTCATAAAATCCGTTTTTTTGACAAAAATAAAGCATTGAAACGGTTAAGTAAGAAAAGGAAGCAGAGTAGTTTTTACGATTTATTCACAATTATGAAACCTATTTTGCTTGCAGTGACATTTTTCTGTGAGAAAAGACTTTTTCAGTCGCACCATTTGTAATTGTTTAAACAAGAATACTAATGGATAAATTTAAAAGTAATTTTGTCCAAAAGTCAATAAGTTGCTATCTGGATCTAATATAGAAAACTCTTTTTGACCCCACGGTTTTAGTTCTAGCTTTCCATTTGGATGTATTGAAATGTTCGAGTTTATTAGATGTTGGTAAAGCTCATCAATATCATTTGTTCTGATATAAACTTGACCGTAGTTTTCTTTCGGATTTAGGCTGCTGAATTCGAAAAAGTGAAGTTGTATTTTGTCCTTCTTCAACATTAAGTAACCATCAAATTCAGAATCCCCAAACACTTCAAAATTTAATTGATTTATGTAGAAATCCTTCGTAATAGTTTTGTTAAGCATGGGCAACTTTGGATGTACTTCTATTAACATACTTCATTTATCTAATTATTTGTAAATCAATATGAATTGGAGTCAATTGCAGTGGGCAATTCAGGTGATGACCATTTAACCAAATTCTTGGACAAAAAAAGAGGGGTAAGCTACTCATATCGCACCGCTCAACTTCTTACCTTTGCTACGTTCCCGTCCTGGAGGAGTCAGAAGGAGCTGGTCGTACAAGACTTACCCCGCCGCAAAGTTAATGAGAATTCTGAATTGTCAAGCAATCTTTGTAAAAAATCACTTTTTGAGCAAAAAAAAACGGCTCATCTGATGTGAACCGTTTTTATATCCTTGAAATGAAACGTCTTATAAATGCAAGAAACTTTTCTTCGCCAATAATTCGTCTTCTGATTCTCTGTAATTCGGGTCGTCAACACAACAATCAACCGGACAAACAGCTGCACATTGTGGCTCATCGTGGAAACCAACACACTCCGTACATTTGTCGTGCGCTATGTAATACACATCCATATCTACTGGCTCGAAAGCTTTATCCGCTAAGATTTCTTCACCGTCCAATGTTGTAATTATTCCTTTAAGCGTAGTTCCGTCTGAATATTTCCATTCAGCACCACCTTCATATATTGCGTTATTCGGACATTCAGGCTCGCAAGCTCCGCAGTTAATGCATTCGTCCGTAATCATTATTGCCATGACTCAAAAATTTTGGTTTGCAAATATAGCAACGCTTGACGAATTGTTTTGTTCATTTTGCACAAAAAAATTGAAATATTTATCTTCAATCGAATGTTTGAAGGTAATTTTGCAGCGTGAAACAGGAAGAAATTATAAAAGCATTTGCTCAATTGGGCAAGTTAATGGTTGCCTTAGGTGAAGGAGCAGAGTGGAATGGTTACGAATCGGGGGTGACCGAAGAGGAATACTTAACGCTGAAAGGTGTTATTGGCCGACAATTCTTTTACAACGGGTGGTTCACGAAGGAAAATGTGCAACAAGCGCTTTTGGCTCTTGGAAGTCAATTAACCGAAGAACAATTAACCGTTTGGGTTTCTCGCTACAATTATTCTACGAATCCGAAAAAAGTGGCGCTGATCATGGCAGGAAATATTCCGTTGGTTGGATTTCATGATTTTCTGTGCGCGGTCATTTCTGGAAACTATGCTGTTTGTAAACTGAGTTCGGACGACAAAACCTTATTGCCAGCGCTCGGACATCATTTGATCCAATTTTTACCGGAATTGAAAAACCGAATGGAATTTACAACGGGAAGAATAGGTGAGGTAGACGCTGTAATCGCAACAGGTTCAGATAATTCCTTGAAGTACTTTGAACAATATTTTGGGAAATATCCGCACATTTTTAGAAGAAACAGAACGTCGATTGCTGTTATTACGGGTGAAGAAACAGCTGAAGATTTCCATGAATTGGGTAATGATATCTTTAACTATTATGGTTTGGGATGTCGCAATGTTTCACATTTATTGATTCCACGAGGATTTAACTTGAATCGTTTCTTTGAAGGAATTATTCAGCATGGCGACGTGGTGAATCACAACAAATACGCGAATAATTACGATTACAACAAAGCGGTATTTTTATTGAACCAACAGGAATTACTCGATAACAATTTTGTATTACTGAAAGAATCAACTGATTTGTTTAGTCCACTGGCAATTGTACATTATCAGTATTATGACAAGCCAGAAGAGGTTGAAGCGTATTTGTCAAAACACAAAGATCAACTTCAAGCGATTGTCGGAAAAAACTTTATTCCATTTGGAAACGCGCAATGTCCGATGTTGGATGATTATGCGGATGGAGTAGATACGATGGCATTTCTTCAAACCTTGAATTGAATAAATTAACTTTTCAGTTTTTCCAACAATTGGTAAGCATCCAAAATCTTCTGAAAACGTTCGTTAGCCAATTTGATTTGCTCAGGTGATTCATTCATGAACTTATCAGGATGATGGACCATTGCTAATTTACGGTAAGCAGCTTTGATTTCTGCAAACGTTGCTGATGAAGTTAATCCGAGTACTTGATAGGCTAATTCTGTTCGCACCGAATTGTTCAAGGTTGTAGAACTTTGCTCCGATTCACGTTTGTTTTTGCGTTCATTGTATTCAGCTTCTGTTTCAAATGAATATTGCGCTAGAATTGATGTTAAATCTTGATCAGATAAACCTAGCAAAGTCGCCAATTCATTCATCAACGCTTCTTCCTGTTGCGTATAAACACCATCAACAACCGCAATTCCAGCAAGAAAATAAAGAACTTGTGAGCGTTTTGCAGGATCTTTTAAATGTTTCTTTAACCAGAATGAAATGGTTTTAAGTTGAATTGGATGTTTAAAGCTATATTCGAGTGATTCTGAAAAATCATACGTTTCCTTTGGGAAATGTTGTTGGAAATAGCTTGTTAGGAATTTCAATTTCTTGGCACGGTTGGTACGGTCTTTCTGCATGATGAGAGCCGCTAGACAGATGTAAGCTTCCAATAAATTGTCTCGATTAAATTTTAAACTGTCCGGAAATATTCCTTTTTGCCATAGTTTATCGTTGTTACGACTACGATAGACTAACGCATAAATGAGTGCTATGACCATTGGACCGAAAAAAAACAATGCGACTTGCCAGTCTGGTGTATTGCTAATTGCTCCCCAATTTCTGCTATATATAAGAATGTACATTCACTTTAATTTTAAACGAAGTTAGATAATAAATAAAAAACGGCAGTCCGTAAACCGCCGTTTGAAGCTAAACTAGAAAATCAAGCTATGAACTTGTCTGTTTTAATAATGGTGCTTTGTATTTAAGTAACATTTTTTAAGCGTTTATTTTTCTTTAACAATTTTAGAACGACTGTTAAATCAATCAAAGCTACCATTCGCACTTTAGTGCGGGAATTACCTAGTTTTTCGTATAAGTTTGATTGAACCAATAAAAAGGAAAAGTGTATCAATCATTGTCGACAATCAATTGAGTAAGTACACAAAGTATCAATCTTTTAAAACTATGTATTATGATTCTGATTTTAAGTATTATCGTTTTAGTTGCCATCGTATCGCTTTACGATTATTTTTCTTCTAAAAGTTGGCAACGCGAAACTTCAACCGTTCGCAACAATGTCGTTTTTGAAAAACGCAACAAAGAATACGGCGCTTATGTCATTCGACGTGATTATGACAAAACACTTTTAATTATTATGGGCTCTATGCTTTTTGGTATGGGAGGTGTTTCTGCAGCTTACAGTTCATTCAGTTCTTCTGCACCTGAAGAAGTAGCAGTTATTAAACACAACGATGCAACGCAAGTTGAAGTTGAACTCGACCTCACTAAAAAAGACGATATTAAAAAAGAGGAAGAGAAAAAAGAAGAAGTGGTGGAGGATCAACCAGAATCTCAAGAAAAAACTGTTCAAAACATCGAACCAGTTGTTAAAAACGAGCCTGTTGAAACAAAAGTGTTGACACAAGAAGAATTAGATGCCTTAAAAACTGGCGCTGAGAACAAAGAGAAAATTGGCGATGGTTTGACAACAACTAAAAAAGTGGACGACAAAAAAGATGGAGAAGGTGAGGGTGGAACAACAACACCAATGGAATTCCCTCCTGTTGAAGCACATTATGTTGGTGGTCAACCTAAAATGGCTGGATTCATTCAAGAAGAATTGGAATATCCAACCATTGCACAAGTGGAAAACATCCAAGGAGTGTGTTACTTGAAATTCATTGTCAATGCGGATGGAACAATCAGTTCAGTGAAAGTGTTGCGAGGAATCCCAGGCTGTCCTGAATGTGACAAAGAAGCGATTCGCGTATTGAAAGCGATGCCACCATGGGTTCCTGCTGAGTCGGGCGGTAAAAAAGTACCATCGTATTTCAATTTGTCAATCAATTTTGCACTTGATTAATGAAATTTTAATAAGAAATTAATAATTTAATAACACAAGAAATAGGTTGGAAATGTGTTCGTTTTAACAGATAAAATGCTAAAACGAACACATTAAATAAAAAGGCTAACAATTAAATAAAAACGTCATGTGTATTTGTGGTACTATTGAAAGTTTTTTGTTATGTTTGGCACCTAAATCGTAAAATAAAGGATAAAATAAAATTTAGAATTATGAGCAACAATCAAAAAACATCGGGTGGTTTTTCATCTTTAATGGCGGCAATCGCTATTGTTATTGCATTGGTAATTGGTGTACTTATTTACAAATTAGTATTTGGTAACCCAGCAAACTTCGTTAACGGTCTTAAAGATGCTAAGGCAAACTTACCGTATTGGGAAAACGAACCAGTAGAAGAAGGCGTTGGTCACATTTTTGGTTTGATCCACAAAGGAGGATTCATCGTACCAATTCTTGTAGCGATTAACATCATCATTATTACTTTCTCTGTTGAGCGTTTCATTACATTAACAAGAGCGAAAGGAAAAGGAAGCATCGATAAATTCATTTCTAAAGTAAAAGGTTTATTAGAAACGAAAGAAGTTGCTACTGCAATTGAAGAGTGTGATGCACAAAGAGGTTCATTGGCAAACGTTGTTCGTGCAGGTTTGGAGAAATATTCTCACGTTGCTGAAGATAATTCAATGGACAAAGAGCAAAAAATTGAATCATTGAAAAAAGAGTTAGAAGAAGCTACAGCATTAGAATTGCCAATGTTGTCTAAAAACTTGGTTGTACTTTCAACTTGTGCTTCTATCGCAACATTAGTTGGTTTGATTGGAACGGTATTAGGGATGATTTCTTCGTTCGCTGCGATGTCATCTGGTACTCCTGACCCAGCTAAACTTTCTGCAGGTATCTCTGAGGCCTTGATCAACACGGCATTCGGTATTACAGGTTCAACTATTGCGATCGTTATGTACAACTTCTTCTCTACGAAAGTTGATACAATGACTTACAGCATTGATGAGGCAGCATTTACAATCGTTCAAGATTTCTCTGCTTCAAACAAATAATTAAGAAGAAAAAGTAACTAATTAAATTGAAGGGAAATGCCTAAAATTAAAATGCCCAAAAGCAGCCCGTCCATAGACATGACTCCTATGGTGGATTTGGCTTTCTTGCTTGTTACTTTCTTCATGCTTGCTGCAAGTATTCGTCCTAGTGATCCAGTTGATGTTGACATTCCAACAAGTATCAGTGACATGGCTATTCCAGCTAATGTTGTGCTTGTAACTGTTGATGCTGGTGGTCGTGTTTTCTTTAAAATGTCTGATCCAGAAGCAAAAAGAGAATTGATCAACAGTATGATGGGGAAATACAAATCGCTTAAATTAACTGAGAAACAAGTCGAAGAATTTACATTGATGGAAACGTTCGGTTGTACTGTAGGTGAGTTACCTCAATACATTGATTTAAGTACAGACGAAAGACGTCAGTTTAATACTTCAGGAATTCCATATTTAGATTCTACTAAAAATCAATTGAAAGATTGGATTGATTTTGGAAACCGTGCAGCAGTAAACTCAGGAAGAACAGCATATGAAGTAGCACAAATGGACGGATTAAATCCAGATCCAAAAGATTTTGTGCCGAAGTTTATTCTACGAGTTGATAGTAAAACATTGTATGCGAATGCGCAAAAAGTAATCGATGTTTTCAGAGAGTTGGAATTGAATAACTTGAATTTTATAACTTCTTTGGAGATGGCTCCATTGTAATACAGAAGAACTATGGCAGAAATAGCAGAAGGCGGCGGCGGTGGCGGCCACGATAAAGGAAAGAAAAGAGCCAAGAAGAGTTCTACGAAAGTAGACATGACTCCAATGGTGGATTTGGCTTTCTTGTTGTTGACTTTCTTCGTATTGACAACGACTTTCGCAAAGCCTAAAGTAATGAGTTTGGTGTATCCTGCTAAGTTGACAGACGAGGAGATGAAGGATATTAAACCAACAAAGATTAATAACGCGATTACATTTTTGTTAACTGAGGATAAAATTTATTATTACGAAGATGAGTTTTTTCCTAAAGGAAATCCACAAGGTGAGCCGCCAACAGAATTGAAAGAAACAAATTTCAGCCCTGATGGTGTTAGAGCTTTGTTAGCAAAAGGTAACAAATACGTGATTCAAGAAAGAGAGCGTCTTGAAAAATTAGTGGAAAGCAAACAAATGGTAGATTCAGTATTTACCCAAAAAATGATTGAAGCTAAACAAAACAAGAAAGCTTTGAAAGTCTTGATTAAAACAGACGATAAAGCAACGTGTAAAAACTTCATCGATTTAGTAGATGAGTTGAAAATTGCTGACATCGGGATGATTGCTCCGGTTGACATCTTGAAATCGGAATTAGATTTATTAAAAGCTAAAGCAAAATAGTATGACACTCATATTAATATTAATTGCACTTGTAGCTGGAGTAACATTGTATGATTACTTCTCTCAAGGTGCTTGGGCTCAAGTAACTTCTGACCAACGTAATGATGTCGTTTTCGAGCAACGTAACCAAGAATACGGTGCGTATGTCTTAAGAAAAGATTACAGTAAATTGATCCTAATCATCATGGGTAGCTTTATTTTAATCTTAGGATTGACGTTTGGAACAGTTGCATACTACCAAAGTCGTCCAGAAGACGAGAAAATCACTGCTAAAAAAGACGATAGTCAGTTTGTTGAAGTGGCTCCTCCAATGGAAGAAGAAGTTCCACCGCCACCAAAAGAGTTAGTTCCACCTCCACCACCATTGGAAGAGCGTGTAGCGTTTACTCCGCCGGTAGTTACGAACTTACCAGTTGAAGATCCTCCCTTCATTCAAACGGATGATGCGCCTAAAACAGGTAAAGAAGATCAAAAAGGAAATGGTGATCCATTCGTGGTTACTCCAGATCCAGGACCAGATCCAGTTGCAGATCCTGTGAAACCAGATGAACCAGCAATGTTCGTGGATGAGGAAGCTGTATTCCCAGGTGGAGTTGCAGCAATGCAAAAATACATTAGTGAGAACATTGTATTCCCTGAAATTGCACGAGAAAACAACATTCAAGGTAAATGTTATTTGAAATTTGTCGTTTCAGTTGACGGTTCAATTTCACAAGTATCGATTGTTCGTGGTGTTCCAGGTTGTCCAGAGTGTGACAAAGCAGCGATTAAAGTTGTTAAAAGCATGCCACCTTGGAAACCAGGTAAACTAAATGGTCGTAGTACGGCATCTTATTTCCAGTTGCCAATTAACTTCGCATTGGAATAATTATTCTTTGATTTTATAATCCCCGATTGACATGTCTTTCGGGGATTTTTTTTATATTTTTGTTTAATGGAATCAGTTAATAAAGTTATATCGCTGTTTGCAATAGTGATGTGTTTAGTGCTCGCTTATTATATAAAATTTGAAGATTTAACAGCAGGGACAATGACAGAGTCTCGAAAGAACATTCTTTTTACGATTTTGATTTTGTATGCAGTCTTCAGAGGTTATCGCTTTTATAAAATGATTAAAAAATAAAGGTCATGAAAAAGAACATAAAATATATTGTTGTTGGAATTGTTGGTGTTGTACTTGCTGCATGTACAAATTATGGCAGTGGATCGGCTGGAGATGGTAAAAATGAAACTGAAATTTTAATAGAAGAATCATTTAAACCCTTGTTTGAAACAAGTATTGATACATTCGAAGGTCAGTTTCCGAAGTATAATATTGTACCAAATTATTTGCCTGAGGGTGAAATCATTGAGAAATTCTATTCTGGCGATTACAAAACGATTTGTATTTCACGTCAATTAAATGCGAAAGAGTTGAGCGACTTGAAAAAGAAGCAAATAGAAGTACGAAGTGATAAAGTAGCTGTTGAAGGAATTGCTTTGATTACAAATCCAGAGAATAAAGATAGTTTAATCACAATTGACCAGTTGAAGCGCATTTTAACAGGAAAAGATACTGTTTGGCCGCAATTGAAAACGCGCATCAATGTTGTGTTTGATCAAGAGAATTCAGCTAATTTTTATTATTTGAAGAACTTGTGTAAACTGAAAAAATTGCCTGTGAATGTATTTGCTGTTAAAGGAAATAAAGAGGTGATTGATTATGTAAAGAAAAACAAAAGTGCACTCGGAGTGATTGGTGTTAATTGGATTTCGGATGCAGATGATTTTGATGCATTAGCATTTTTGGATGGTATTACTGTGATGTCTGTTTCTGTTGATGGTAAAAAAGATTATTTAAAACCGTATGCTAGTTATCTTTTCTCCCAAGATTATCCGCTTTCACGAGAAATTTGGATGATCAACTTTGCGGGTAGAAGCAGCGTGTTTTCAAGTTTTGTGAATTTCATGATTGGTGAAAAAGGACAGTTGATTGTACAAAAATCGGCTTTAGTTCCTGCCAACGCACCAATTCGTTTGATTCAACTTGATGAAGAATAAAAGGTTTCCTTGCGAAATATAGGCACTTTGAAGAAAGTATTCTATTTTTGGCAAGACAATTGATAAAGGACAATTACAAATAAGAAAAATAAACTCATGAACACAAAAAACCTAGTTGCATTAGCGTTATTAGTTAGTTCAACTTCTTTCGGTCAAACGTTGAAAGAGGCAATTCAAAAGACAGACAATGAGCGTTTTGCGGATGCCGATACTGATTTTAGAAAATTAATTGCAGCTGAACCTGCAAATGGATGTTACCAATTTTACTTCGGTGAGAATTTTTATGAGCGTGGAGAACTAGATTCTGCTAAAGTTCATTGGACTCAAGCGTTAAAAGTTGATCAAGCTGCACCTTTATCGTATGTTGGCGCGGGTAAAACACTTTGGATTAATGGTGACGCAGCAGGAGCGAAGACACAATTCGCAAAAGCAACATCAATGACAAAAAATAAAAATGCTGAAGTATTGCGTGCAATTGCTGAAACGTACATCACATCGGAAACAAAAAATCTTGATGAAGCAATCACCTTGTTAGAGCTTGCAATCAAATTAGATCCACGAAATGAAGATGGGCATTTGTTAATGGGTGATGCATTGTATTTGAAAACACCAACAGATGGTTCTCCAGCAATTAAAAGCTATAACAAAGTATTGGAAATCAATCCTAAATCGCCACGTGGTATCGTTCGTACAGCAAAATTGTACCAACGTGCGAAAAACTTTGAATTAGCAGATCAAAAATACAAAGAAGCACAAGCTATTGATCCAACGTATGCTCCAGCTTACCGTGAAAACGCTGAGTTGTACATGATGTTTAAACAGTCTGAAAAAGCAATTGCAAACTGGAAAAAATATTTGGAATTGAACAACAGTACTGAAGCACGTTTCCGTTACGCAACTGCAATGTTTGTTGGAAAACAATATTGTGATGCAATTACAGAATTCGAAAATGTTGAAAAAGCTGGCTTGACGAATTTCTACCTTGAAAGAATGAAAGCTTATTCATTGATCGAATGTACTACATTGGCTGACGGACCAACAAAAGGAATTGAATTATTGAACCATTATTTTACAATTGTTCCTTCTGACAAAATTTTATACACTGATTACAAATACAAAGGAACAGCGTATTCTAAATTAGGACAAGATTCATTGGCAATTTTAGAATTGGAAAAAGCATCTGCATTGGATAGTAAAGTTGCAGTTGATTTAGCTCCAGAAATTGCTAAATTGTACATGAAAGCTAAAAAATATGACAAAGCAATTGAATATTATACATTGAAAGAAAAGAGCATAGCTTTGACTCCAGGTGAATATTTGGATTTAGGAAAAGCATACTTTGTTGGACCTAAAAACTACGCTTTGGCTGATAGTGCATTCGCTAAATTAAATGCGGTTTCTTCAACGTATGCAGCAGGATTTTTCTGGAGAGCTCGTTCTACTTACCAATTGGATAACAACAAAACATATGCGGCAAAACCATATTATGAGAAAGTTGTTGAATTGGTGAAAGTTGAAGACAGAGCATCAAATAGCTATAAAGCCATTTTTGTTGAAGCTGCTAAATACTTGGGTGATTACTATGTAACTTCACCAGCAAAAGATCCAGTAAAAGCGAAAGAATATTGGACAATGGTGAATACAGTTGATCCAACAGATAAACAAGCTAAAGATTATTTAGGCATTAAATAATTGTAACATACCTATTGTGAAAGCCCTGTCCTAATTGTTGGACAGGGCTTTTTTATTATTCACATTTTGGAAAGCTACGGATTAAAATTTTGGTCTTTTATGTTTGAATAGGAGTGCATTTCAAAGGAATAACCTTCTTTGGTTTATTCAGAAGACTAAAAATCTAGTCTTTTAAAATTCTAATCATTGGATAGACGGAATCCTCAATCATGAATCATGAATTACCCTTTCTGCACTGGATGCTACGACAGGTTGGGTATTACGAATTACGAATCATGAATTACGAATCCTGAATCCCAAATCGTAAGCGCAAAAAAAAGCGGTAAAATCAATTACCGCTTTCTAAATTCTAAAATCTAATTTCTATTTTCTAAGTATTACCAGATTCGAGCAACTTTCGTTTGAGGGTTTCTCATTTTGTCACCTTCTTTCACGTTGAAAGCTTCGAAGAATTCCGGACAATTCATCAATGGTCCATTTACACGATACATTCCTGGAGAATGCGGATCGTTTGCAATTCTATTTTTCAATTCTTCTTCTGTATAATTGATTTTCCACAATTGCGCATACGAAATGAAGAAACGTTGAGCAGGAGTGAAGCCATTCACTTCTTTTCCTGATTTAAATTCTTGGGTTCTTTTGTAAGCATAATAAGCCATTGTCAAACCACCTAAATCAGCAATATTTTCACCCATTGTTAAATCAGGGTTTACGCAATGACCATCAATAGGACAAAAACCTGAGAAAGTTTCACCAAGAATTCCAGTTTTTTCCTCGAACAATTTACGATCACTTTCCGTCCACCAATTTTTAAATGAACCATCCGCAGCAAATTTAGATCCCATGTCATCAAATCCGTGTGTGAACTCGTGTCCGATTACCATTCCGATACGACCGTAATTTACAGCGTCTTCAGCATTTTCATCGAAGAATGGAGCTTGCATAATTCCAGCAGGGAAGGCAATTTCATTCAATAAAGGATGGTAATAAGCATTCACCATGTGAGCTGGCATTCCCCATTTTTCTTTGTCAACAGGTTTTGAAAGTTCATTCATGTTTTTAAAATGTGAAAATTTACTTTCCATTTTAAGGTTCTCAATGTAATTGTCTGCAGTGAATGTTAATGCACTAAAATCTTCCCATTTACTTGGGAATCCTAATTTACGACCAATTGAATTCAATTTGTTGATGGCTTCTTTTTTAGTTTCAGCTGACATCCAATCTAAACCTTGGATTCGTTCTTTGAAAACAATTAACAAATTGTCAACCATCGTATTAACACGTTGCTGAGATTTTTCAGAATAGTATTTTTCAACGAACGCTTTTCCTAAAATTTCACCAAATTCTTTATTGGTAATTTCATCAATAACTCGGTCTTCCAATGGTTTCATTTCTGATTTTCCACTTAAAGCTTTGCCATAAAAAGAGAAATTTGCGTTTACAAACTTTTCACTTAAATGTCCAGCATAGTGATTAATTGTTGACCATAGCAAATAGTCTTTCCAAGCTTCCATGGATTCTTCCGACATCATAATGTTGATTCTTCTTAAAAAATCTGGTTGACTCACAACAATTGAATCAAACGAACGACTTCCAACAGAAGATAAATAAGTGTCAAAATTGAATGTACCAGTCGCTTGAATCACGTCTTCACGCGTTAGCATATTATACGTTTTTTCAGGAATACGTAATTCAGCTGGTGCCATACTTGCAGCTGCTAGTTTTGATTCAAAATCGACTACCGTTTGCGCTTTTTTATCTGCCAAATCTTTTGGAATATCCAATAATTGAAAAACTGTAGAAATATGAACAGTGTATTGTTTTAGAATATCACGTTTGTTTTCACTTGTATAATATTCTTTATTCGGTAAACCAATTCCACCTTGACCAATGTATGCCACGTTACGATCAACATTCATCAAATCTTGTCCAATTCCGAAGCCGAACAATGAATTAATTCCTTGCATGTGTTGTTCTGCAACAACTGAAACTATATCTCCTTTTGATTTTAAATTTTGAATTTTATCTAAATCACCTTTAATCGAAGCTAAGCCTTGTTTGTTGCGCACTTCCATGTTCATGAATGAAGCATAGTATTTTCCAAGAATATCAGCATCAGAACCAGGTTTAGCATCTTTCGCTTTACATTCTTCGAGAATAGCTTTTAACTTAATTTTATTATTCAATTCAAGTTCATTGAAGCTTCCCCAACGCGATTCGGAAGGAGGGACAGGGTTGTTTGCGATCCAAGTTCCGTTTGAAAATTGGAAGAAATCATCTTGAGGACGAATGTTTTTATCTAGATAAGATAAGTCAATGCTACCATTTCCTGAAGCGGTAACAGTTGATGTTGTATTTGATGTGTTTTTTACATCGCCAGTACTTTCCTGGTTTTCTGTCGTTTTACAGCTTGCTAATACCAAAGCTGCCATCGAACTATAAATGAATACAGTCTTTTTCATAGTTTTAAATTGGGGTATTTAACATTTCAACGTGTGGAATTTCATCTTCTAAGTATTCTTTTCCAGTACTGATGAAATTGTGTTTATTGTAGTAATTTTCTAAATGCTTTTGCGCAGAAATACGAACAGGAACTGATCCAAACTCCTCATTGATGAATTTCATAGATTGATCCATTAATTGATGTCCAATTCCATTTCCACGAATTGCTTGATCAAGCACCACGCGTCCGATTGAAACTTCTGGATAAGAAATCCCAGGTGGTAAAATACGCGCAGTTGCAACGACTTTTCCAAATCCATCTCTACAGATTAAGTGGTAGCATTTTTTGTCTTTACCGTCTAAATCGAGGTAAGAACAGTTTTGTTCAACAACAAATGCTTTTAAACGCAAAGCAATGATGTCATGAAACTCATTCGTTGTTAATTCGGGATAATATTTTACTTGCCAGTCTAAATGCATATGTTCGTTATAATTTGAATAGTTAAATTTTTGAATCATCGAATTTTTGAATCTTCAAATCATTTCATCACGTTTGAATCACTCCAACATTGTAAGGCTTTTCAGCTTTTTTATGATTTGCCATTTCAATTCCCATTGAAATTACTTTGCGCGTTTCAGCTGGGTCGATGATTGCATCAATCCAAATTCTACTTGCAGCGTAATACGGCGAAATTTGTTCGTCATAGCGATTTTTAATAGTATCATACAATTCTTTTTCACGCTCTGCTGTAATTTCTTCTCCTTTCGCCTTTAACGAAGCCACTTCAATTTGCAACAATACTTTTGCAGCTGAAGCGCCACTCATTACTGCAATTTCAGCACTTGGCCAGGCAACAATCAATCGAGGATCGTACGCTTTTCCGCACATGGCGTAATTTCCTGCACCATAAGAGTTTCCCGTAACAACAGTGAATTTAGGAACAACAGAATTTGCCATGGCATTCACCATTTTAGCACCGTCTTTAATAATTCCACCATGTTCACTTTTTGAACCAACCATGAAGCCTGTTACATCTTGTAAGAATACCAATGGAATGTTCTTTTGATTGCAATTCATAATGAAACGAGCTGATTTATCTGCTGAATCACTGTAAATCACACCACCAAATTGCATTTCTCCTTTGGCACTTTTAACAATTTCACGATTGTTAGCAACGATTCCAACTGCCCAACCATCGATGCGAGCATAGGCACAAATGATTGATTTTCCGTATTCTTCTTTGTATTCAGTGAATTCAGAATCATCTACTAAACATTCAATTAATTCTTTTGTGCTGTAAGGTTTTGAGCGGTCTGCTGGTAAAATTCCATATACATTTTTCAATGGTTCTTTTGGTAATTTCGCTTCTTTTCTGTCAAAACCGGCATTTTCAGGTTGACCGATTTTATCCATTAAATCGCGAATTGTTGCCAAACACTCTTGATCGTTCTCCGTTTTGTAATCACAAACCCCAGAAATCTCCGTGTGTGTAGTTGCTCCACCCAACGTTTCATTGTCGATACTTTCACCAATTGCAGCTTTCACCAAATAAGATCCAGCCAAGAAAATTGTTCCAGTTTTGTTGACAATTAAGGATTCATCAGACATGATTGGAAGGTAGGCACCACCGGCAACACAACTTCCCATTACCGCGGCAATTTGCACAATTCCCATTGAACTCATAACTGCATTGTTTCTAAAAATGCGGCCAAAATGTTCTTTGTCTGGGAAAATTTCATCCTGCATTGGTAGATAAACACCCGCTGAGTCAACCAAATAAATAATTGGCAAACGGTTTTCCATCGCAATTTCTTGTGCACGTAGGTTTTTCTTTCCTGTAATCGGGAACCAAGCTCCAGCTTTTACAGTTGCATCGTTTGCAACAACAATACATTGTTTACCAGAAACATAACCAATTACCACAACAACTCCAGCAGATGGACATCCGCCATGTTCCTTGTACATGCCGTAACCAGCCAAAGCACCAACTTCAAAGCGATCCGTGTTTGGGTCAAGTAATAAGTCAATGCGTTCGCGAGCAGTTAATTTTCCGCTTTCATGCAATTTTTCAATGCGCTTTTTACCACCGCCTTCAGCCACAATCGCTAATTCGCGCTCGAGAGCTGAGATTTTAAGACGCATTTGATCGTCGTTGATATTAAATTCAAGTTCTTTTTTAGAAATAGCCATTCTAGATTTTTTTAAGCAGGTCAAATATACTAAACACAGATGAGTACGAAAACATAAAACACGAATTTCAAGTACTGAATTTATCAACGATTTAATTGATTTGTTAACGGTTTTATTGAATAAAATTTTAGAATGAATGATTAACAATGGAATGTTCGAAAATCGACTTGAGATGTTTGCCGTGAAGTTCTATTTTTGCAACATGCAAGATACGTTCAAACATAAAGGAATGCGCAAACAACTCATCAATGAATTAAAACATGATGAGCGAATTACGAACGCAGCTATTTTTGAGGCTTTTGATAAAATTCCACGTCATTTTTTCCTTGATAAAGCATTTGTTGAACAAGCTTATTCCAACATGGCTTTTCAAATTGGAGCAGGACAAACGATTTCGCATCCAATAACTGTTGCTTTTCAAACGCAATTATTGGAAGTGAAAAAAGGAGATAAGATTCTCGAAATTGGCACTGGTTCTGGTTTTCAAACATGTATTTTGTGTCAACTTGGTGCGCGTGTTTATTCGATTGAACGCCAAAAGGAATTGCATTTGAAAGCTAAGAAGATTATTCACGATTTAAATTTTGTCCCGCGATTGTCATTCGGTGATGGATACAAAGGCTTGCCAACATTTGCACCTTTCGATAAAATCATTGTTACATGTGGTGCACCAGAAATTCCACCAGCACTTTTTGAACAACTAAAAGTAGGAGGGATTATGGTGATTCCTGTTGGAGAAGGAGTACATCAAGTAATGAAACGTGTCATAAAAACATCTGAAACCACTTTTGATTCTGAAGATTTTGGTGCATTTAAATTTGTCCCAATGCTTGAACAGGTTGTAAAGTAAATGTTGCCCTTTAATTTATTTTAGTTTTCTTGTCACCTTTTTCAGGAGGTTAACACTTACTGTTTTAGAAGCAAATAGTACGCGAATAGAATGACAAAAAAGAAACTATTTATGGAATTGTACGAACCTGTGCACGGGAGTTTCGAACGATTTTGTAAAGCACGTTCTTATGGTGTTTGTGATTTTAATGACTTGATGCATGATACTTTAATTATTGCTTTTGAACAATTTGATACCTTAAAAAACAAGGAAGCTTTTTTGTCATTTCTGTTCAGTATTACCAATAAAGTTCATGCTAATTTTCGTCGTAAGAATAAACCCATTTCATTTTCAGAAGTGATAGGTATTGAAAATTCGCCAGATCACACCTTTTCGATAGAAAAAAACTTCCAACATGATGAGCTATATGAAGCGTTGAATAAGTTGCCTATTGATTATCGTAATTGTATTATTTTGTTTGAAATCGCAGGTTTTTCTATCAAGGAAACTGCTGAAATTCAAGAATGTACGATTGATGCTTTGAAACAACGATTGTCAAGAGGAAGAAAGATGCTTGTGGAAGCATTATCAGAAAAAACGACTAATACAATTGCTGTATGAGAGAATTGGATTTAGATGCATTATTCAAAGAAAAACGAGAAGAACCTACAACGGTTTCTATTTCTGCTGTCGATTCTTGGTTAAAAGGAGGTGTTGTTTTCGTGGGATTATTTGCTACGTTAAAATGGTTATTCACTAAAAAAATGTGGCTTATGTTTACAAGTATTTCTTCTATCTCAATTGTTACAATTTTGGCAATTGTTCAACTAAATTCAAATTCAACGTTTCAATCAAGCAATAATGTCCAAAGTAAAACGCACCCTAAATACGTTGAAATAAAAACTCCAACTATTGAATCATCCGAAAGAAAAGAAAATCCAGTAATCGAAAAAGGTTTTATGGAAGAGTTGTATGAAATAACTTTTTTAACGCCGAATCAACTTTTAACCCAAGATCAAGACAATTCTATTGTACCAGTTGATTATAAGTTACCGATTGTCATAAAGGATAATGAACCCAAAGATCAGTTCTCGCGAATTGATGCGAACGGATTTGTGCATTTTACACTTGTCAAAGGATCAAGTTGCTCAATACAGAACACCATTCCAATTCAAAATGGAGTTACACCCCTGGATTATTCAATTAAAAACGGAACCTTGTATTTGAATAGTGCAGATGAGAATAATGCATCCGAATTGATTATTACCGTGGTTGAACTGGAAAAAATTAAACTGAATGGATATTGTGAAATGATTACGAATTCTACTTATGAATCAACTGATTTGGAATTGAATTTAAATGGTTTCAGCACTTTAAACATTGATTTGAATGTGAAAGATCTTGAAATTGAAATGAATGGAGAAACGAAGGGGACATTAAATCTTAAAGGAAAGAATATCGATTTAAACAGTAATGGATTTTCAGATGTAGAAATTGAATTTGATTTCGAACAGAGTAGGATTGAGGTGACCGGTTTTTCTAAAATAAAATTCATGGGAACATCGATATCGACAGATATGAATATATCTGGTGAGTCTAAAATTTCAGCAGAAGAATTTGCTTCACAAGAGCTTTTTTTAAAGGTAAGTGGATTTAATAATAAAATGGAAACAACAGTTTCTTCGAAATTGGATGTGGAAATCAGCGGTGAGAATACAGTCGTTATTCTTGGGGCACCTGAAATTTTACATCAAGAAGTTTCGGAAGGTTCTAAGCTTAAAATAAAATAACTTCCGATTTTAGTTGAAGAAAGAAGTCTTAGGACTTCTTTTTTTTGGTGCCTCCCTTCCTAAAGAGAAATTAAGTGTAAAAGTTGTAATATTTTGGATTTTTACCGATTTAACGTAACTTGCGGTGTTATTTTTAACAAACCTTTTTAAACTTCAAAAACCACATACGATTTTAAAGTTGATGTCCATGTACTTGGTTCAGATGCGTGTACAAATTGTAATGTAAATGAAAGATGAATTATAGAACTGCCTTTTATTTTGTTTGTTTAGCCCTTTTTGTTGGTGCTTGTACAATTACCAAACGTCAGTATAACAACGGTTACCATTTCGAATGGAGAAAACATTATTCTACGAACAACCAACTAAATGAACCAATCGAAGAAGATTTATCGAAAATCGATGAAACATTTAATTCGGTTGAAATTGAAAAGTCTAAAGAAAAATCAAATGTAGAACTTGAAACAAAGAATAACAGTATTGATCAAACATATAAACAGGAATCAGTTGTAAATCGATGGGTCAACATACAGCCAATTCAAGGTGCAACGAAACTTCAGAAAATAAAAGACAAGGTTTCATTTGTCAAGAAATCAACTGAATTTGTAAAAAAGAAGAAAGAAGCTCAAATTGGTGAAATAGGTATTCGAACACCTCGTGAATATTTAATTGCCGCACTTGCATGTTTGGTGGGCGGTATCGTGTTGGTTGGAATAGCAGTTCTATTAATTGTTGTCCTTGAAGTTGAAGGTTTATCGATTGGTGGCATGTTAGCTTATTTGATGGTAATAGTAGGTTTTGGATGCCTTGTTGCAGTGCCAGTATGTTTGCTATTAGCACTGTTGTCTTATTTGTTTTTCTAGAATAAAAAAAAAGAAGCCCGAAAGCTTCTTTTTTGATTTTATTTAATTCCAGATCATAAATCATAACCGCCGCAGGCAATCACAAATTATGTATTCTAAATCATGAATTGTTTAATGTTCTTGCGCTGCTAAATAACGCTCTGCATCTAATGCTGCCATACAACCTGTTCCAGCTGCAGTAATTGCTTGGCGGTAACGTTTGTCAGCTGCATCTCCCGCAACAAAAACTCCAGGTACATTTGTTAATGATGTTCCAGGTTGTGCGTATTTGATATAACCTGTTTCATCCAAATCAATAAAGTCTTTGAATACATCTGTGTTTGGTTTGTGACCGATTGCAACAAAGAATCCAGTACATGGAATTGTTTTTTCTTCACCAGTAACACTGTTTTTTACTAATGCTCCTGTAACTCCATTATCGTCTCCAAGAACTTCAACTGTATCTGTGTTGAACAGGATTTCAATATTTGGCGTGTTTTTAACGCGATCTGCCATGATTTTAGAAGCTCGGAACTCGTCTTTACGCACCAACATTGTGACCTTTGTACACAATTTTGATAAGTAGTGTGCTTCCTCACACGCTGAATCACCAGCACCAACAATCACAGTTTCTTGTCCACGGTAGAAGAATCCGTCACAAACTGCACAAGCTGAAACTCCACCACCCATCTCTAGGTATTTTTGTTCACTAGGCAATCCTAAGTATTTAGCTGACGCACCTGTTGAAATAATAACTGTTTTTGCGTGAATTTCCTTTCCATCTTCTGTCCAACATTTGTGAACTGGCCCTGAAAAATCAACTTTGGTAATAAATCCAAAACGGATATCAGCTTCGAAGCGTTTTGCTTGTGCTTCTAATTGAACCATCATTTCTGGACCTGAAATTCCTTCTGGATAACCAGGGAAATTTTCTACTTCATTTGTTGTTGTTAATTGGCCTCCCGGCTGCATTCCTTGGTAAAGTACAGGGTTCATGTCTGCACGCGCAGCATAAATAGCAGCTGTATATCCAGCAGGTCCTGAACCGATAATTAAGCAATTGACTGTTTCTATTTCGCTCATTTGAATATGTATTTAATTAATGCTTATTGTCCTACAAATTTAATTTTTAAAACTAGATTTGAAAGTATTGTTCATAACATTCAATAAAGAAGATTGTTCTGATTTTTTGATTTAGCATTTCAAGTATTGGTGCAATGAATAAAGTTAGTTAAACTGAGAAGTCCAAGTTGAAAAACACTAGAACATTCCTATTCAAGTTAACTTAGTTGCTTGATACATTAGAACTTAACTGTTAAATTCTGTTAGTGCTAGAAAAACATTTTGTATTTCGAATAAAAGGAGGTACTTTTGTACCCCCATTTTCGCACACATTAGAATGATTGATACAGAATTATACGAAGCAAAAACACTTTACCCGTTCCAAGAGAAAACCGTTCATTCGATCGTTGACGAACTTGAAAAAAATGGAAAAAATTTCAATTTGCTTTTTCAGTTGCCTACAGGTGGAGGTAAAACCGTAATCTTCTCAGAGATTGCTAAACGCTTCATCGAAAAGATGAATGAGAAAGTGTTGATCTTAACGCATCGAATTGAACTTTCTGTACAAACATCCAAACAACTTGCTGCAATTGGTGTTCGCAATAAAATCATCAATAGCGACGTAAAAAAGATCCCAGACCAAGGAGAATACAATTGTTTTATTGCCATGGTTGAAACCTTGAATAATCGTTTGAATGAAGATGGAAATTTCATCGAAGGCGTAGGTTTGGTTATTGTGGATGAGGCGCATTACAATAGTTTCAGAAAGATATTTCAGTTTTATGAAGGCGGAAACATTCTTGGTGTCACAGCTACTCCGTTGAGTTCAAATAAGGCACTTCCATTAAATGATAATTACAATAAATTAATCGTTGGAGAATCAATCTCTAATTTAATTGAGAATGGATACTTGGCTGATGCAGAAACATATACGTACGATGTAAATTTGCATGGTTTAAAGATTGGATCAAATGGAGATTTCACCGTTAGCAGTTCTGATCAAGTCTATGGGAATTTCTTTATGCAAGAAAAATTGTTGTTTGCATACGAAGAAGTGGCTGTTGGTGACAAAACTTTGATTTTCAATTCTGGTATTGATACTTCATTGAGAGTTGAAGAAACGTTCAAGAAGCGCGGATATAAAATTCGTCACTTGGATTCTACGTTTAGCGATAAAGATCGTAAAGATGTATTGAGTTGGTTTAAAACTACCCCTGATGCAATTTTAACGTCAGTTGGGATTTTGACAACAGGTTTTGATGAGCCAACAGTTCAAACGATTATTTTGAATCGTGCAACGCGTTCTTTAACCCTTTATCATCAAATGATTGGACGTGGTTCGCGTAAATTGCCGAACAAGGATAAATTCAAATTGATTGATCTTGGAAACAATGTTCGTCGTTTTGGATTTTGGCAAGATTATTTGAATTGGCAAGATGCTTTCCGTTTTCCAGATCGCTTTTTGGAATCGCGTTTAACAGAGAATGATGACTTAGAATTCGAAGTTGAATTTGAATTCCCGCGTGCATTGGCTGAAGTAATTGATACAAGTCGCTTGGAGCAATTTAATATCAAGGATGTTTATTACGAATGCTTGGATCAAGGTCGAAAAGGTAAAGATGCTGTTGATATGTCCATGGATAATCATTTCGAAGTGATTTCAACTGCTGCAACAGATTTCTTCCATGGATTAGAATTAATGGCAGCTTTACAAGAGCATGTTGAGCATCGTTTAAAACACTATACAAAGTGTATTTCTAAAAGTACGCCGAATTACTTGAAATATTTAATTGAAACGTATAATCGACAATTGCGTCAAAAATTACGTGACGTTTTAGAGGATGAGTAAAAAAAAAGAGCCTACACAAGTAGACTCTTCCGTTAACTTAATGTGGATTTGATTAATCTTTTCGTTTGATAACAATGTTTAGTAACCACATGTTTTTAATTAATTGTCCAATGTTTTTAATAACATTCAAGAACCAGGCAACTAAAGTATTTAATACGAAGTATACAACTTCCTTCATTACTCTAATAACAATAACATAGATGTACCATGTGAAAAGCATGATAAGAACGTCAACGATCTCCATTCCATCATTGTCAATTCTCATTTTAATTGTAATAATTAAGCCGATAGGCCAAATTAAGAACATAAGTGCATCAAAAATGAAATTAACAACATATTTTAAGTAAAAGCTATGAAGTGGATATGTTCCACCATCTTCGTTATAGGCTAATGATTTAGATTCCCAAATAAGGCTTAAACGTGTCGCAGCCTTTCCCCAAATATTGTATGGTAGAATAAAAGGAATATACAAAATTAGATAATAAAGAGCGCCAATTAGGGCTTTTACAAAATGTTGAGAAAAACTAAAGTTTTCTGTTTTTTGCTCTTGAGCAATAGTAGTTTGTTCCATATTTAGAATTTAAGTGTTTTTACGCTTATGCCAAAAATGGTTCCTAATGCAAAAATATCAGTATTTTACTGATATTAGAATGAAAATTGGTTCTCTAAAAATCCCATTTTAGGATAATTATTCCTAATTTAATAAATTATTAATCAGTAGTTTAGAATAATTTCAGTTGTATCGAAAGCAATTGTTTGAGTTTCTTGTGAACCAGAAAAACTTGTATTCAATTTAAAGTATAAGTAAGAGTAATAGTCGTTTCCATTGTTGATACAATAAATAGACGTGTCTACTATTCCGTACAAATACTGTTCTGAAGTCGTGCAACATTCTGCGCAACCTTCTTTCCCGAGTTGTTTAATAAATTTAAATTGATCAGAAACAGATGGATTTAATGTGTTCCGGAATGTAAGTTTTACCCAAGCTTTTGCATGTGTACCATAATTTCGAATGTTATCGTTTTCAATGGTTAAATCTTTGAAATAAACGGTTTCTTCAATGTTAAAATAATTAGGTTTCGTTATGCGAAGAATGTATTTTTCCATTTTATCCCTTGGGAAAGAAAACGAATAAGAGCCATCAGAACCAATCGTTGAAGTTCCAATTAAATCCTCTTGAGTTGTTCCAACAGCCACTTGGTACAATTTTAGAGTGGCTCCACTTAGATTTTGATTGAAGGTAATATCTGTAATCGTGCCTTTTAAGGTGAAATTTGCTTTGCCTTTTTTGCATGAAAAAAGAAGTGCTAAGAATAAAAATGGAATGATTTTTTTCATAAACCCAAACTTACAAAAAATGTAAATGATTGACTACTTACACATTAATTTGTTAATAACATTGAAAAAAAAATAGTTGTGAATTAATGTTAAAAATTTATCTTGGTCTCGTTAACTTAAAAACTATTATTATTTATGGAAGGATTATTAGCAATTTTAGGAGCCTACCTTGTTGTGGTATTGGCAATTGCAATTTTGATGATTGCAAGTATGTGGAAACTTTTCTCAAAAGCTGGAAAACCAGGCTGGGCATGTTTAGTTCCTATTTACAATTATGTTGTTTGGTTGGAAATCATTAAAAAACCAATTTGGTGGATTATTTTGTTGTTGATTCCAATTGTAAACTTCATTATTATCATTATCATGTTTATCGAAATGGCAAAAGCTTATGGTAAATCTGCTGGTTTTGGAGTTGGAATGATTATTTTACCTTACGTATTTTTCCCAATGTTAGCATTTGGAGATTCAACTTACGTTTATGGTGATAAAGCTCAACCAACATCTGATTTATTAGATAATTAATCGAATTATTTTAATTAGGCCTCTCAAATTGGAGAGGCCTTTTTTTTGTACAATTAAAAACCCTTTACAAATGGATACTTTAGATAACAATGTGACATCGTCAGAATTAAGTCTTAATTCTAAAATCAATAACTTTTTATTAGAAACTTCAAAATGGGCTAAATTTTTAGCAATAGTTGGTTTTGTTTTCATAGGTTTAATGGTGCTTGCAGGTTTGTTTATGATAGGAGCCGGTGCATCAGCATCTAGAATCCCTGGATTAGCAGGAGGACCTGTAATTGCAGGTATTACATATATACTTATGGCAGTACTTTATTATTTTCCAACACAGTATTTGTACAATTTTGCTGTAAAAATGAAACTAGCAATTCAAAACTCTCAACAAAATAATCTTGAAGATGGATTTGAGAACTTGAAGTCCCTATTTAAATTTACAGGAATTCTTATGATTGTGGTTTTGTCGATTTATGGACTGTTATTTTTAATTGGGCTAGTTGGATTGGCTGCAATGTAAAAAAAACTATATAACTTGAAGCCCTGGTAGTAATGTCAGGGCTTTTTTATGCAATAAACTTTTGCATTTCAAAGTAGTTTCAGTTTCCTTTATTAACTTTGAGAAAATCATTTTTTAGAATATGTCAGACGATAAAAAAATCATCTTTTCTATGGTTGGTGTTTCGAAAAACACGCCTCAAGGAAAACAAATCATTAAAAATATTTACTTATCGTTCTTCTATGGAGCGAAAATCGGAATCATCGGTTTGAATGGTTCTGGAAAATCTACAGTAATGAAGATTATTGCTGGATTAGATAATGCGTATCAAGGAGATGTTGTTTTTTCTCCAGGATATACTGTTGGATATTTGCCACAGGAACCAGAATTGGATTTAAACAAGACAGTTAAAGATATTGTGCTTGAAGGAGCGCAAGAAACGGTTGATGTGTTGAAGGAATACGAGGAAATCAATAATTCATTCATGGATGAAGAGATTCTGAATGATCCTGATAAAATGGATAAATTGATTGCTCGCCAAAGTGTTGTTTCCGATAAAATTGACGCACTTGACGCGTGGGAATTGGATACAAAATTAGAGCGTGCCATGGATGCTTTGCGTTGTCCACCAGATGATCAGTTGATTTCTACACTTTCAGGAGGAGAAAAACGTCGCGTTGCATTGTGTCGTTTGTTGTTACAAAATCCTGATATTTTATTGTTGGATGAGCCAACCAACCACTTGGATGCTGAATCGATTGAGTGGTTAGAGCAACATTTGCAACAATACAAAGGAACAGTTATCGCTGTAACGCACGACCGTTATTTCCTAGATAATGTAGCTGGTTGGATTCTTGAGTTGGATCGTGGAGAAGGAATTCCTTGGAAAGGAAATTATACTTCATGGTTGGAGCAAAAAGGAAATCGTTTGAAAGAAGAAGAGAAGTCTGAATCGAAACGTCAAAAAATGTTAGCGCGTGAGTTGGAGTGGGTACGCATGAATCCAAAAGGACGTCATGCTAAAAACAAAGCGCGTATTGCAAACTACGATAAAATGCTTTCTGAAGACTTGAAAGACAAAGAAGCATTATTGGAAATGCCAATTCCGAACGGACCTCGTTTGGGGAACAATGTAATCGATGCGAATGCCGTAGCGAAATCATTTGGCGATAAATTGTTGTATGATAATTTGAATTTCAAATTGCCACCAGCTGGAATTGTTGGAATTATCGGTCCAAATGGTGCTGGTAAAACAACGATTTTCAAAATGATTATGAACGAGTTACAGCCGGATAGCGGTGAATTTGCAGTAGGAGAGACGGTGAAAATTGGTTATGTGGATCAAACCCATAAAGATATTCATCCAGATAAAACTGTTTTTGAAGTTGTTTCAAATGGTCTGGAATATGTGGAAGTTGGGAATCAAAAAATCAATTCACGTGCTTATTTGTCAAAATTCAATTTCAACGGTTCAGATCAAAACAAGAAAGTTGGAATTTTGTCAGGTGGTGAGCGAAATCGTTTGCATTTAGCAATGACCTTGAAAACAGAAGCGAATGTATTGTTGCTGGATGAGCCAACGAATGATATTGACGTAAATACTTTACGTGCTTTGGAAGAAGGGATTCAGAATTTCGCAGGTTGTGCAGTGGTTATTTCTCACGACCGTTGGTTCTTGGATCGTATTTGTACACATATTTTGGCGTTTGAAGGAGATTCCGAAGTATATTGGTTTGAAGGATCTTACACAGAATACGAAGAAAATCGTAAAAAACGTTTGGGTGACAATGGTCCAAAACGAATCAAGTATAGAAAATTGGTGAAATAGCATGGATCCATTACACGGTGTGAAGTTAGAACAGATTGTTATTGATTTAGAACAAGAATTTGGTTGGGAAAATCTAGGGAAGTTGATTCCAATCAATTGTTTTAAAAGCAATCCAAGTGTGAAATCGAGTTTGACATTTTTACGCAAAACTCCCTGGGCGCGCGCAAAAGTGGAGGATTTGTGGATCAATCGCATCTATAACATTCGAAATAGTTAAGTCAAAAAATTAGAAAAGAAAATAAATGAGTATTAGAAATTTAGAACCGAAAGCATTGTGGAATCACTTTGCAGATTTGAATGCTGTTCCACGTCCATCTAAAAAAGAAGAGCGTGTAATTCAGTTTATGGTAGATTTTGGCAATTCGTTGGGATTGGAAACAAAAAAAGATGCCATTCAGAATGTAATCATCAAGAAACCAGCGACACCAGGAATGGAGAATCGCACAACATTGATTTTACAATCGCACATTGATATGGTGCATCAGAAAAATTCTGATACGGTCTTTGATTTTGATCAACAAGGAATTGAAATGATCGTTGATGGTGATTGGGTGAAAGCGAATGGAACAACCTTAGGTGCTGACAATGGAATTGGTGTTGCAGCTATTATGGCGATTCTTGCATCTACTGATATTGCACATCCTGCAATTGAAGCAATGTTTACAATTGATGAAGAAACGGGAATGACTGGTGCAAAAGAATTGGATGGTTCTAATTTTTCTGGGAAAATTTTATTGAATTTAGATACAGAAGACGATGATGAATTGTCAATTGGTTGTGCTGGAGGTATTGATACTAATACTTCATATAAATACAATCAATCACCTGTTAATGAAGGGTTTGTAAAATACTCATTAACGCTTCGAGGGTTGTTGGGTGGACATTCAGGAATGGATATTGACAAAGGACGAGGAAATGCAAATAAAATGATGACGCGTTTGTTGTATCATTTGCATTCATTGACAGAGATCCAATTAATTTCGTTTGATGGTGGAAGTTTGCGCAATGCGATTCCACGTGAAGCAACAGTTGTTGTGGCTGTTTCTAAAGATGAAGATGCGAAGTTTAGGGGAGAGGTTGAGCATTTCGTTTCTATCTTGAAAGCTGAATATTCGACAATCGAACCACATTTTACACTTTCAGTTGATACTGTTTCGAATGATGAAATGGCTGTGAGTTCAGATGATTTTAATAAAATGTTGAACACGCTTTATGCAGTTCATAATGGAGTTTTTAGAATGAGTCCTGATATCGCTGATTTGGTTGAAGCTTCATCAAGTTTAGCGCGTGTAATTATAAAAAATGGGGAATTTATTACGCAATCGTTGCAGCGCAGTAGTGTTGAATCATCAAAAGGAGATGTGGCAAACACTATTCGTGCAGCATTTGAAAATATGGGATGTGCCGTTGTTCAATCGGGAGATTATCCAGGTTGGCAACCAAATCCAAATTCACCAATTTTAAATTTGATGACAGATTTATACCGTGAAATGTACAACGAAGATCCACAAGTGAAAGCGTGTCACGCAGGATTAGAATGTGGGATTCTAGGAAAACATTTACCAGGAGTAGATATGATTTCGTTTGGGCCGAATATTCGTGCGGCGCATTCACCAGATGAAAAAGTGCAGATTTCTTCCGTTCAAAAGTTCTGGGGCTATTTGTTAGAGACGATTAAACGAACTCCAATTGCAAATTAATTGGTTTTGAATCCTCAAGAACAACATCAAGAGTTAATAAAACTTGCAAATATGCGAATGCCCTTTGGTAAATACCAGGGGCATTTGCTTATACAATTACCTGAACATTATTTGGTTTGGTACCGCCAAAAAGGTTTTCCGCCCGGAAAATTGGGCGAACAATTACAGCTCATTCTCGAATTGAAAGTGAATGGCTTGGAAGGATTGATCTATCCGCTTATTAAAAAATAATTCATATTTCTAACTTTTAAAATAACTTCTAATTAATTGAAATTAAATTGATTAGATGCTTTTTGTTTGAGTTTAAAATAAGGAATTCGTATACATATCTTAATTTTTTTTAAATTTTTTGTAACATTCTGAAACAGGGTGCCGTAAATGGGTTTGTATTGAATATTTAGGATATGAACTTAATTGCAGAAAATATGATTAATAACACTGTTAAACTAGCACAGTACAAGTTATCTCAACATAGAGTACAAGGAACTAAAAGTAAATTAAACATTTTTGAGGTAGCTCAATTGATGGATTCAATTAAAATGGCTGAGCAAATGAAAAACGTTCAGTCGAATTCGATTTTCCATTCGATACACATGAATTAAAACCAATCAAAATCAAATAGTTATCTTAAAAGATAATGAAAGCTCCATTTATGTGGGGCTTTTTTTGTGTACATTCATTTCAATCTATTGACATTTGTAAATATTTAATGTAGATTTGTTAAAGCAAATAAATTTACAAATGTTAATTCAAGAAAGACTTCAATTAATTCTGAAAATGCACAATTTGACACCATCTGCTTTTGCGGATAAATTAGGTGTTCAACGATCGAATGTGAGTCATGTTATTTCAGGTAGAAACAAGCCTAGTCTGGATTTCTTAGAGAAAATCATAGTGAATTTCCCACGTGTGAATGCGCATTGGTTGCTTACTGGACAAATGTCTACAGTAACAGAAGTAAAGCCTGAGGTTAAAAAAGTAGAGGAGACGAATGATTCAAAGGAGCAGGATGGTTCTTTGGAAACAAATTCAACTGTTATTCGAATGGTTGAGTTTTATCAAGACGGAACGTTTAAAGAGTATTTTCCAAAGAAATAAATCAATAAGCAATTGTTCCAGAGCCAATTAATTCTTCTCCAACATACCATGCTGCAAATTGTCCTGGTGTAATTCCCTTTTCTTTTTGAGGGAATAAAATGTATAAACCGTCTTCTTTTTGGATCAACGTTGCTTGTTTTAAAGGTTGTCTGTATCGGATTCGAACAAGGCATGTTAGTTGTTCTCCAATGTTAATTTTATACTTTAAATTAATCCAGTGAACTTCTTGATTATTAATTTTTAATGCGAATTTATTTAAACCGTTATGTTCATCTGTTTGACCAGAATAAACAAGGTTGTTTAGGGTGTCAATTCCGATCACAAATGAAGGAAGTGGTCTTCCTCCGATATGTAAGCCTTTTCGTTGACCAACTGTGTAGTAATGCGCTCCTTGGTGTTCTGCTACTTTGATGCCCATTTCTGCAGAATACTTGAATTCACGAGCTAAAAGCTGAACATTTTCTGCTGTTGGTTCGATGTTGTTGTATTCCTTGTAAGTTGGAAGATCGTTTGGTAATTCAATAACATCTCCTTTTTTTGCTGCTAATTTCTGCTGTAAAAAGGTTGGTAAGCTGATTTTTCCTACGAAGCAAAGTCCTTGTGAGTCTTTCTTTTCAGCGGTAATCAAACCCATTTCTTTGGCAATTTCACGCACTTCTGGTTTTAGTAATTCGCCGATTGGAAACAACGCTTTGCTGAGTTGTTCTTGATTCAATTGGCATAAGAAATAGGATTGATCTTTGTTAGGATCCTTTCCTGCTAACAAGCCGACAGTTCCGTCTTCGTGGTCGATTCTTCTGCAATAATGTCCTGTTGCAACGTAGTCAGCTCCTAGTCCCATTGCAGCTTTTAAGAAAACATCAAATTTTATTTCTCTGTTACAAAGCACATCAGGATTTGGTGTTCTTCCTGCTTCGTATTCATTGAACATGTAGTCGACAATGCGTTCTTTGTATTCTTTGCTTAAATCAATGACTTGAAAAGGGATTCCGAGTTGTTGTGCAATCAATAAGGCATCGTTTGAATCATCGATCCATGGGCAATCGTCAGATAATGTTACACTTTCATCGTGCCAGTTGCGCATGAACATTCCAATGACTTCATATCCTTGTTGGATAAGTAAATGTGCTGCGACACTAGAGTCAACGCCGCCTGAAAGTCCTACAACAACTCGTTTATTCATAGTGCAAAATTACAATAAACTTAGAAAGTGAGAGTTTTATCATTGTAGGATTTTGCTATTTACAAAAGTTAAATAATAAAATATACAAAAGTAAATTTATGGAGTATACAAATGTAAATAATATTGAATTAACACTTAATAACATTTTGGATTCAACACCTTTGGAATCTTTTTTGCTACATTCGTTTTAATGATATCTAAAACAATCATCGGATTATTGGTTCTTGGAAGCTCTTTTTCGAGTTTCGGACAGAAGTGTGATAAAGTACTTTTCACAGGGCGTGTAATTGATTCGCTCGAAACACAAAGCTTTTATAATTTAATGTTGGTGAACCGACGAACTGGACAAGGTGTTTTTGGTCAGCCAAACGGTACTTTCTCCATTTATGTCAAAGATGGCGATACAATTTCTCTTTCCGTAAAAAACTATTTGCTTGTTAAAACCGTTGTTCATGCGGATTCTAATTGCCAATTCAAAGGTAGATATTACATCGAACGCAGGTTTAGTGATTTACCAGAAGTGGCGGTGAGGCCATTGAAATCCTTGGAACAAATAAAGGAAGAGCGTCAGGAATTGGCTATGCGCGAAACGCGAACTGTAACTGGAGCTGAATTGTTTCAAAGTCCGATTACTGCCTTGTATCAAACCTTTTCGAAGAAAGAGCAAAATAAACGATGGATAGCAGAACAAGAATACCACGATGATCAAAGAAGGATTGTGAAAGAACTCTTGCGTAATTATGTGGCATACGATATTATTGATTTAACAGAAGAACAATTTGATCAATTTATTTCGTTTTTAAACATCAATGAGGATTTCTTGAAAACGGCGACTGAAATGGAATTAATCACGTTTATTCAGGATAAATACGATCATTTTAAATTGACCGCTGAAATTCAAACCATGGATAGCATGCGTTGGAGAAGTAAGTTGGATTCCGATAAGCGCGCTGCAATTCATGAATTGTTGACAATGTATATCGAGAACAAAGCTTTTGATTTACCAACAACAGAATTTGATCGTTTTGTGACGTATTTGAATTTAGATTACGCGTTTTTGAATCAAGTTTCAGATGCAGATTTATTCGATTTTATTCGTGCTAAATACAGTGCTTACATTGATTTTTATCACATTGATGTTCGTGCTTTAAAATCGGGGTATAATTTAACTGTAGCGGATAACGAAGATTGGCAGTGGGATTTAAAACATAAAAACAAAAAGACTGCTACATTAACGTTGTTGCGTTTGTATAATTCACATAAAGTGATTCAATTGCCAGAGGAGGAATTTGATAAATTTATTGTGTTTTTAAACCTGAAAGAATCGTTCATGTTATCTGCTACGAATGAAGAATTGATTCAATTTGTGCGCGAGAAATACTATCAATACTTAAGTTTTTATAAAAAATAAGGTATAAAAAAAGGTGCTAAATAATCTTAGCACCTTTTTTAGTTTTACTTATTACCTTATTGCTTATTCAGCTCCTCAACACGTTTTTGACGTTGCATTGGATTTTCATTTGTTTGCTTTTGTTTGAACAATTCATAACGTGTTGGTTCAACTCGTGCTGGCCAACTGTTATTGTTTAAATCAGTATCTGCTGTTTCTAAAAATGGATCTAATCTGAACGAAATAACTTCTTTGTTCAAAATCAATACGCGAGAAACTTTGTTTTCATATTGGCGCCAGATCTCTGCTGGAATTCGAATCACTTCTGTACTATTGTCTGCGTATGTAACTTCAATGATTAATGGCATTACGAGTCCACCAATATTTGAGAATGTCAATTCGTAGAATTGTTTGTTTGAATTCAACAGTTGTTTGTCTTCATCGCTTAATTTACTCATGAATTCAGCATATTCTTTCTCGTCCAGAGCGTCAACTTTGTAGATGTTACGTTTTGCATAAAAATCATCAATTGCTGGATCTGCTTCATTTACCGTTTGTTTGATTGATTCTTTGTTGCGGGTATCACCAATAAATTTGTCTTTTGCGTTGTTTTGCGCTTCTTTCATTGCTTTTTCAACTTCAGGATTCATGGTGTTCATTTGGAACCATTTCACTTGGTCTAATGAAATATCAACATGATCAGTAGAGTAGAACCATCCTCTCCAGAACCAGTCTAAATCAACAGCAGAAGCATCTTCCATTGTTCTAAAGAAATCAGCTGGAGTTGGGTGTTTGAATTTCAAACGTTCACAATAAATTTTGAAAGCATAATCAAACAATTCACGCCCCATAACGGTTTCACGTAAGATGTTCAAAGCTGTTGCGGGCTTTCCGTAGGCATTGTTTCCGAATTGGAAAATTGACTCAGAATTCGTCATGATTGGCGAAATGAATTCTTTTGGTCCACGCATGTAATCCGCAATCATGTAGGCAGGTCCGCGACGTGAAGGATATCCGCGTTCCCATTCTTGTTCAGTAAGGTATTGGACAAAGGTGTTTAATCCTTCATCCATCCATGTCCATTGACGCTCGTCAGAATTGATAATCATTGGAAAGAAATTGTGCCCTACTTCATGGCAAATTACCCCTAGCATTCCGTATTTAGTTTGATCGGTATATTTTCCTTCTGCATCTGGACGACCAAAATTCCAACAAATCATTGGGTATTCCATTCCTTGATCTCTTGCATTAATTGAAATTGCTTTTGGATAAGGATAATCAAAAGTATAGCTAGAATAACTTTTTAAAGTATGCGCCACCATTCTAGTAGAATATTCTTCCCAAAGCGGATTTCCTTCTTTTGGATATAACGAAATTGCCATTGCTGTT